>NZ_FOIH01000014.1:0-200773 GCF_900111535.1 Pseudomonas sp. NFR09 | reverse complement strand
GGCTTCTTCTCCACCGCCGACTCCCTGGTCGCCAACAACCTGGTGCTGGCCGTGTACCGCCTGATCACCAACCCGGAGTGCCGCCAGTACATCCTGCGCCAGGCCTTCGAAGAAGCGATCCACACCCACGCCTACCAGTACTGCATCGAATCGTTGGCCATGGATGAAGGCGAGATCTTCAACATGTACCACGAGATCCCATCGGTCGCCAAAAAGGCCGCCTGGGGCCTGAAGTACACCCGCTCGATCTCCGATCCGAAGTTCGAAACCGGCACCGTCGAAACCGACAAGGAACTGCTGCGCAACCTGGTCGCTTACTACTGCGTCCTGGAAGGCATCTTCTTCTACTGCGGCTTCACCCAGATCCTGTCCATGGGCCGTCGCAACAAAATGACCGGTGTGGCCGAGCAGTTCCAGTACATCCTGCGTGACGAGTCGATGCACCTGAACTTCGGTATCGATGTGATCAACCAGATCAAAATCGAAAACCCACACCTGTGGGATGCCGAGATGAAGGAAGAAGCGACCCAGATGATCCTGCAGGGGACGCAGCTGGAGATCGAATACGCGCGTGACACCATGCCGCGTGGGGTGTTGGGCATGAATGCGGCGATGATGGAGGATTACCTCAAGTTCATCGCTAACCGTCGTTTGTCGCAGATTGGGTTGAAGGAAGAGTATCCAGGGACGACGAATCCGTTCCCGTGGATGAGCGAGATCATGGACTTGAAGAAAGAGAAAAACTTCTTCGAGACCCGTGTGATCGAGTACCAGACTGGCGGCGCGCTGAGCTGGGACTGACTCCACATGTGGGAGGGGGCTTGCCCCCGATGACGTTCGTTCAGCTCAAGCTTCAGTGACTGATGCACCGCAATCGGGGGCAAGCCCCCTCCCACATCGGTTGCGGTGCGCGATAAATCTTTGCAAATTGCCTTCTTATGCCCAATCAAACCATCAAGACCCCTTGCGTCGGCCTGTGTTCCACCGTCTACGGAGACCTGGTCTGCCGCGGCTGCAAACGCTATCACCACGAAGTGATCCAGTGGAACGGCTACAACGCCGAGGAAAAACAGGCGGTGTGGCTGCGCCTGGAGCAACTGCTGGTGCAGGTAATGGCCAGCAAGCTGCAGGTGCTCGACGCGCACCTGCTGCGCCAGCAACTGGAGAATCGCAAGATCCGCTTTGTGCCGCACCAATCGCCCTATTGCTGGGCGTACCAGCTGATTGCGCGGGGGGCTAGAGTGATTTCCAGACTGGAGGCGTATGGGTTGGGGTTGCTGCCGGAGTTTCGCGAGCGCAGCCTGGCGGATCTGCGCGATGCGATTGACCGGGAGTTTTTCCTGTTGTCCGAGGCGCATTACGAGCGGTATATCGCGCCGGGGTTTATCAGGGAGGCTTTTGGGCCTCCACTGATAGCCAGCTTTTAACTCAGCCGTTCCAGGAGGCTCCGCGCTCAGTCTGCACGTTGTAACGCTCGATAGCCTCCTGGCACACCCGCGCTTGCAGATGCCCCTGCTCCACCAACGCCGTCAACGCTGCCAGCACGAGATGATGGCGATCCACCTCAAAGAAATCGCGCAACGCCGCCCGTGTATCACTGCGCCCGAATCCGTCAGTACCGAGCACGGTGTAGCTGGAATCCAGATATGAACCGATCATCTGCGGCACAGCCCGCACGTAGTCGGACACAGCCACCACCGGCGCGCCCTTGGGCAAGCATTCAGCCAAGTGGCTGACACGTGCCTTCTGCTGCGGATGCAAGCGATTCCAGCGTTCCACCTCCCGCGCTTCCCGCGCCAGTTCGCTGAAACTGGTCACGCTGAACACCTCGCTCGCCACCTGCCAATCCTGCGCCAGCAACTGCGCCGCCGCTTGCGCCTCGCGCACCAGCGTGCCGGAACCCAACAGGCGCACCTTGGCATCGACCGTACCTTGCAAGCGATACATGCCCTTGATGATCGCCGTCTCCACGCCTTCCGGGAGGCTCGGCTGCGGGTAGTTTTCGTTCATCAGGGTCACGTAGTAGAACTCGTCCACATCGTGCTCCAGCATCTGGCGCATACCGTGGTCGAGGATCACCGCGAATTCACCGGCAAACGCCGGGTCGTAGGCGCGGCAGTTGGGCACGGTGGCCGCCGTGAGGTGGCTGCTGCCATCCTGGTGCTGCAAGCCCTCGCCACCGAGGGTGGTGCGCCCGGCCGTGGCGCCGAGCAGGAAGCCACGGGCGCGCTGGTCGGCCGCGGCCCAGATCAGGTCGCCGACGCGCTGGAAGCCGAACATCGAGTAATAGATGTAGAACGGCAACATGCGCAGGCCATGGACTGAATAACTGGTGGCCGCGGCAACCCAGGAGCTGATGGCGCTGGCTTCGCTGATGCCCTCCTCCAGGATCTGCCCATCGGTGGCTTCGCGGTAGCTGAGGATCGAGCCGATGTCTTCCGGCTCGTAGCGCTGGCCGACGCTGGAATAGATGCCGATCTGCTTGAACAGGTTGGCCATGCCGAAGGTGCGCGCTTCATCGGCGACGATGGGCACGATGCGCGGGCCCAGGGCTTTGTCCTTGAGCAGGTTGGTGAGCATGCGCACGAATGCCATGGTGGTGGACATTTCCTTGCCGTCGGCGGCCGTGGCAAAACCGGCGTAGCCCGATACCGCCGGCACGGCGACAGGCGCGGCGGCCTGGCTGCGACTGGGCACGTAGCCGCCCAACGCATTGCGCCGCTGGTGCAGGTAGCGCAGTTCGACGCTGTCGTCTGCCGGTTTGAAGAAGCTCAGGGACTCGGTCTGCTCATCGGTCAGCGGCAACTGGAAGCGATTGCGGAAGGCGATCAGCGCATCGCGGTCGAGTTTCTTCTGCTGGTGGGTGGTCATCTTGCCCTGCCCGGCTTCGCCCATGCCGAAGCCCTTTTTGGTCTGGGCCAGGATCACCGTGGGCTTGCCCTTGACCTGCCGCGCCGCGTGGTAGGCCGCGTGAATCTTGACCATGTCGTGGCCGCCACGCTTGAGGCGGTCTATCTGTTCGTCGCTCAGGCCCTCGACCAGCCGGGCCAGGGATTCACTCTGGCCAAAGAAGTGTTCGCGGTTGTAGGCGCCGTCCTTGGCGGCAAAGGTCTGGAATTGGCCGTCAACCGTACTGGACAAGGTGTTGACCAGCGAACCGTCGGCATCCTTGGCCAACAACGCATCCCAGTCCGAGCCCCACACCACTTTGATCACGTTCCAACCGGCGCCGGCAAACAAGGCTTCCAGTTCATCGATGATGCGCCCGTTGCCGCGCACCGGGCCGTCGAGGCGTTGCAGGTTGCAATTGACCACCCAGGTGAGGTTGTCCAGGCCTTCACGGGCGGCCAGGGTCAAGGCGGACATGCTTTCCGGCTCGTCCATCTCGCCGTCGCCAAACACGCCCCAGACGTGGCGGTCAGTGGTGTCCAGCAAGCCGCGATGCTGCAAGTAGCGCATGAAGCGCGCCTGGAAAATCGAACTGATGGGGCCGATCCCCATGGAACCGGTGGGGAACTGCCAGAAATCCGGCATCAGCCAGGGGTGGGGATAGCTGGACAGGCCGCGTGCGCCTCCCTTGGGCCCGCCGATCTCCTGGCGATAGTGGGCCAGGTCGGCTTCACTCAAGCGGCCTTCAAGGAACGCCCGCGCATAAATGCCAGGCGCGGAATGCGGCTGATAGAACACCAGGTCACCGCCAAAGCTGTCGCTGCGGGCACGGAAGAAATGGTTGAAACCCACCTCGAACAAGTCTGCCGCGCTGGCGTAACTGGCGATATGCCCGCCGAGTTCGCCATAGGCCTGGTTGGCGCGCACCACCATGGCCAGGGCGTTCCAGCGCACCAGTGAAGCCAGGCGTTCTTCGGTGGCGAGATCGCCCGGAAACGCCGGCTGCTGCTCGACGCTGATGCTATTGACGTAGGGCGTGCCGTGGCGCGGTTTCCAGTCAATGTGCGGGGCACTGGCATCCTGGGCCAGCACATCGAGGATCTGCCGCGCCCGTGCCGGGCCGGCGTTCGCCACCAGTGAGGCGAGGGCGTCGCGCCATTCATCCAGCTCTTGCTGGTCAATCACCGCTGTCGTGAAACCGTTCATGGGCACCTCCAGGCTTTTTTTCCAGTTTATGTCGGCACCGAAGGATTTTTTGCCTGTTCTCAAGCGCTGATTTCAGCATTTTGAGCATGAATCACTGCCAACTCACTTTTTTGCAGCACGTTGTGCTCAAGCCACCCGCAACCCTGCAACTGTGTTTAAAATGCCGCCCGCTCAATCAATGACGTTTAACGATGAACCCAGAAGCACTCGCCACCCTGCACGCTCATTTGCTCGCTGCCCTGCAGACTCCGCCGAGCGAAACCCGCCGCCTGTTCCACGGCCGTGGTCGTTGCTGGCCGGGCCTGGAGCAACTGACGGTGGACTGGTTGCAAGGCGTATTGCTGGTGTCGTTGTTCAAGGAGCCCGACGCGGCACAACTGGACGCCCTGAAACAGCTGCTGCGCAGCCAGTTCGGCCGTTATACCGTGGCCCTGCAACACCGCTACCTGCCGCAAAGCACCACCGAATGGCTGGTAGGTGAGCCCGTCGAAGAGCAGATCATCGTCGAAGGCGGCCTGCGCTACCTGATCGACCTGGGCAAGAAACAGAATAGCGGGCTGTTCCTCGACATGCGTCATGGCCGCAACTGGGTGCGCGAACAGGCCAGGGGCATGCGTGTGCTCAACCTGTTTGCCTACACCTGCGGGTTTTCCGTGGCGGCCATCGAAGGCGGCGCCGAGCATGTGGTGAACCTGGACATGGCCCGCGGCGCCTTGAGCCGTGGCCGCGACAACCATCGTCTCAACGGTCATGACCTGAGCAAGGTGAGTTTCCTGGGCCATGACCTGTTCAAGTCCTGGGCCAAGGTTACCAACAGCGGCCCCTACGACCTGGTGATCATCGACCCGCCCTCGTTCCAGAAAGGCAGCTTTCTGCTGACCAAGGACTACCAACGTGTGCTGCGCCGGCTGCCGGATTTACTCACGCCACAGGGCACCGTGCTGGCCTGCATGAACGACCCGGCCTTCGGCGAAGACTTCCTGATCGACGGCGTGACCCGCGAAGCGCCGGGCCTGAACTTTGTGGAGCGCCTGGCAAACCCGCCGGAGTTTCCGGATATCGACCCGCAAAGTGGCCTGAAGGCACTGGTGTTCCGCCAGGGTTGATGCCGAAATGTCTTACGCTTGCTACGCTAAGTGATACACCGGGGTGGTGAACCTTCTTACCCCCTTCCCGGTCGATACCTGCATTCCCCGGCCAGACTCGACGGCGTCACGTTGTCGGCTGCCCCGTTTCACCTTTTGGAGAACCGCCCGTGATATCGACCCTGCATGTAGCCAGACTCAAAGCCTGGGGCGCCCACGGCTTCACCGCCACCGGTGTGGTATTGGCCTTCCTGGCCACCCTGGCGCTGCTGGAAAACTCGCCGAAGGCATGCCTGCTGTGGCTTGGCCTGGCATTGGTGGTGGACGGGGTCGATGGCTCGCTCGCGCGCCGGGTGAATGTCAGCACGGTATTGCCAAGCTTTGACGGCTCGGTGCTGGACCTGGTGATCGATTACCTCACCTATGTGTTCATTCCCGCACTGTTTATCTACCGCTATATCGACCTGCCGGACTTTACCCACCTGTTCACGGTGTCGGTGATCCTGGTGTCGTCGCTGTTCTGCTTCTGCAACGTCAACATGAAGAGCAAGGACAACTACTTCGTCGGCTTCCCCGCCGCCTGGAACGTGGTGGCGCTGTGCGTGTATATCATCCAGCCGGAAGCCTGGGTCACCTTGCTCACCGTGATTGGCCTGGCGCTGCTGACCGTGACGCCGATGAAGTTCCTGCACCCGTTCCGGGTGAAGCGGTTCATGCCGATCAACATCGCGGTGACCACGATCTGGTTGCTGTGCAGCTTCTTGATGGTGGTGGATTACCCGAATACCAACCCGTGGACGTTTGGGTTGTGGTCGGTGATGTCGGCGTATTTCCTCGGGATTTGTATCTGGCGCACGGCGTTGGAGTGGATCGAAACACATCGATCGTAAGTCGACGCAGTAACAATGTGGGAGGGGGCTTGCCCCCGATAGCGGTGGATCAGCTACAGATGAGTTAGCTGGAACACCGCAATCGGGGGCAAGCCCCCTCCCACATTTGGATTTGCAGACTCCCCGCGAGTAAGATGGCGGCCTTTCGCATAGCGCCCTGCCAAGAATAAGCCCTGCCCATGCCCTTCGAACTCAGCGTAGACCTCACCACCCTCGCCATCCTGGCGGTGGTTGCCTTCATCGCAGGTTTTATCGACGCCATTGCCGGTGGCGGCGGCCTGCTGACCACACCCGCCCTGCTCACCGCCGGCATGCCACCGCATTTGGTATTGGGCACCAACAAGCTCAGTTCCACCTTCGGCTCGGCCACCGCCAGTTTCACCTTCTATCGCCGCAAACTGTTCCACCCGCGCCAGTGGGTGCACGCCATCGTCGGTACGCTGGTCGGCGCACTGAGTGGCGCCGTGGTCGCCCATTATTTACCGGCCGAAACCCTGAACAAGATGCTGCCAGTGATTGTGTTCGCCTGTGGCGTGTATCTGCTGTTCGGCGGCACGCCCAAGGCGCCGCTGGATGCCGACGCGCCGATCAAGAAGAAATGGCAAGCCACCCAGGGCTTCGGCCTGGGCTTCTACGATGGCGTGGCAGGCCCGGGCACCGGGGCGTTCTGGACGGTGAGCACGATGCTGTTGCACCCCATCGACCTGGTCAAGGCCAGCGGCGTGGCGCGCAGCATGAACTTTGTCAGCAACGCAGCGGCGCTGACGGTGTTCATCGTCAATGGTTCGGTGGACTGGATCGTCGGCCTGGCCATGGGCGTTTCGGTGATGTGTGGCGCGTTCTTTGGCGCACGCAGCGCGATCAGCGGCGGCGCCAAATTCATTCGCCCGGTGTTTATCACCGTGGTCCTCGGCCTGACAGTGCGCCTAGCCTGGCAACACTGGTTCAGCGTGGCCTAGTCGTCGGGCCAGGTACAGGTCGATCAGGTAACGCGCAATCGAGCGTGACGCCGGCAATGGCGGCAGGTCATGGATGTTGAACCACTGCGCGTCCTCGATCTCATCGGCCTGGGGCACGATGTCGCCACCGGCGTATTCGGCATGGAAGCCCAGCATCATCGAGTGCGGGAACGGCCAGCACTGGCTGCCCATGTACTGGATGTTCTTGACCTCCACCTGCACCTCTTCGCGGACCTCGCGGACCAGGCAGTCTTCGGCCGACTCACCCGGCTCGGCAAACCCCGCCAGGGTGCTGTAGACCCCCGTGACAAAGCGTGGCGAACGCGCCAGTAGGATCTCGTCGCCACGGGTCACCAGCACGATCATGCTCGGCGAGATCCGCGGATAGCTGCGCAGGTCGCAGGCCTGGCAGTACATCGCGCGTTCCCGTGGCACCTGGACCATGGCCTGGCCGCAACTGCCACAGAACCTGTGCTCCCGTGCCCAGGTACCGATCTGCGCCGCATAGCCCAGCACTTTGTACAAGGTGTGATCGCCTTGCAGCATGAAGCCGCGCAGGCCCTGCCAACTGCAGCCCGGCACTTCAGCCGCCGACTCGAGCTCCAGCAGGTACACCGGCTCGCCATCGAGGTGTCCGATGCCATGCTCGGCGAACACCGACAGGTCCTGGCGCTTGAGCCATTCCCTCGGGAACAGCGGGCCATTGGTGTCGTGCAAAAAGCCGTCGCGGCTGCGGGCGACGGCCCAGCCGCCAGGGGCGTCGTTGTCCAGCAGCGTTGTGGTAATCCAGCCTGGGGTCATGTCAGTCAATCCACGAATTCGGGTTTCTGCTTGCTCATATGGGCCGCGATGGCCACGCGCAGGTCGTTGGATTGCAACATAGCCGAGTTCCAGGTGGCAACGTATTCCAGGCCGTCATTGACTGTATGGTCACGCATGTAGCTGATCATGGCCTTGGTGCCGGTGACCGCAATCGGCGATTTGCCGGCGATTTCATGGGCAATCTCCATCACGCCGGCCAACAGGCTGTCCTGATCGGCGTAGACGCGATTGACCAGGCCGATGCTGCGCGCCTCCTCGGCGCCGAACTGGCGACCGGTGTAGGCCAGCTCGCGCAGCATGCCGTCGCCGATGATGCGCGGCAGACGCTGCAGGGTGCCGACGTCGGCGGCCATGCCGATGTCGATTTCCTTGATCGAGAATTGCGCGCCTTCGGCGGCGTAGCGCATGTCACAAGCGCTGATCAGGTCGATGGCGCCGCCGATGCAATAACCCTGGATCGCCGCCAGCACCGGCTTGCGGCAGTTGTCGACGGCGTTGAACGAGGCTTGCAGCTCGAGGATCTTGCGCCGCAGCAGGCGGGCGTTGCGACCGACATCCTTGCCAAAGTCATTGGCGACCGAGGCCAGCATCATCAGGTCGATGCCGGAGGAGAAATGCTTGCCAGCGCCGCTGAGTACCACGGCGCGCACGGCGTCGGTGTCTTCGACCCACTGGAAGATGTCGATGATTTCGGTCCAGAACGCGGCGTTCATCGCGTTGATCTTTTCCGGGCGGTTGATCTGCACATGGGCAACGTTGCCGGTGAGTTCGACGACGAAAGCTTGGTATTCGGACATGGCAGTGATCCCTGACTGGCGAGTGATAAGGCCCGAACTATAACAAGTGTGTGTGACGGCACATCGGCCAAAAACGGGACGGGCAAACGTAATGGAATGTTGTGGGCGCAAGGTTCAGGCAGCACCGATACATTTGATCCCGGAGGCCCGGCTTATCGGCTATACAATCAGGGCCCTTGCCTGGAGCCGTCTATGCCGTCCACGTTGCGTTCGTCGCTGATTCTTGCCCTGGTGGTCGTGTTGACCGGCGTTGGCGCGGGCCTGGGCGGGATGCTCCTGGCCCTGCTGCTGCACGGTATTCAGCACCTGGCGTACGGTTACAGTCTCGACAGCCTGGTCAGCCACGAAACCTTTCTGTGGGGCGTGACCGCCGCCGCGCCGGAGCGTCGTTTGCGGGTGCTGGCGGTATGCGGCCTGGTTGCCGGGTTGGGCTGGTGGACGCTCTATCGCTACGGCCGCCCGCTGGTGAGCATCAAGCGGGCGGTGTCGGAACAGATGCCGATCATGCCGCCCAAGACCACCCTCGCCCACGCGCTGTTGCAGATCATCACCGTGGCTCTCGGCTCGCCGCTGGGGCGTGAAGTGGCGCCCCGTGAGGTCGGTGCACTGGCCGCCACCTGGCTGTCCCGACGCGCCCGGCTCGACCCGCCCATGCACCGCCTGATCGTGGCTTGCGGCGCGGGGGCCGGGCTGGCGGCGGTGTACAACGTGCCGTTGGGCGGCGCGGTGTTTGTACTGGAAGTGCTGGTGGGCGCATTCAGTTGGCCGGCTGCGCTGATTGCGCTGGCAACTTCGGCGATTGGTGCAGCAGTGGCGTGGATCGGGCTGGGGGCGGAGTCGCAATACGTGGTGCCGCATTTTGTGCTGAGCCCGGTGCTGATCGCCTGGGCCGTGGTGTGTGGGCCAGTGTTTGGATTGGCCGCCTATGGTTTCACCCGCCTCACCGGCGCTGCGCGGGCGAACGCCGCCAGAGGCTGGCGCCTGCCGGTATTGGCGTTGATCAACTTCAGCGTCATCGGCGGGCTGGCAATGTTGCTGCCGCAGATTCTCGGCAACGGCAAAGGCCCGGCGCAACTGGGTTTCGACAATGAGCTGAGCATCGGCCTGGCCGCACTGTTGCTGGTGGTCAAGGTGCTGATCACCACCAGCAGCCTGCGCGCCGGGGCCGAAGGCGGCCTGCTCACCCCCGGCCTGGCGAATGGCGCGTTACTGGCGATCATCCTCGGCGGCGCCTGGAGCCTGGTGTGGCCGGGTGTGCCCCTCGGAGCGTTTGCAATCATCGGCGCGGCGGCGTTCCTCGCCGCCAGCATGAACATGCCCCTGACCGCGATTGTGCTGGTGGCGGAATTCACCCGCATCGACCATGACTTCCTGGTGCCGATCATCCTCGCAGTGGTCGGCGCGGTGTGCGTGGGCAAGCTGTGCCAACGCATGGAAACTGCTGGAAAAAAGCCTGACTAAGCGCCATCCTTCGCGCTTTAGGCCGCCCCGACAGCGGCGCTCGACGTTTAAAGGATATGCCCATGCACGCCCAACCCCTCACCGCCGCCGAATTCGAGTTCATCGAAGACACCCTGCTCAAGTACGGCGATGACCATTCGGTGCTGAACCTGGCCGAACTCGACGGCTACTTCACCGCGCTGGTGTCCAGCCCGGTGCAGGTGGACGTGGCCGAGTGGTTCCCGGCGATCTGGGGCGGCCAGAACCCGGAATGGGACAACATGGATGAAGCGCAGAGTTTCCTCGAACTGTGCGTACGCCATATCAACACCCTGGCCGGGCAACTGGCCACTGACGCCACGGGTTTCAAGGCGCGCTTCGACGATACCGAACACCAGGGCCACACCGTGACCCTCGCCGAGGAATGGTGCTTTGGCTACATCCGTGGCGCCGCCATCGGTAACTGGCCGGAATTGCCCGCCGAGCAGGCCGCGCAGTTGGAGAAGATTTCCTGGTGCGCCGAACAGGACAACTTCGAATTGCCGGCCGACCTGGATGTAGACGCCCATCAACAGCGGGTCAGCGAAATCGAACCGGCTGCGCGGGCGCTACATGATTACTGGTTGAGCAAGCGTTGACCGGAGTTTATTTGAAGTCCAGGTCAAACGCCTGGTAGAACGCGTTGCCCGTGTTGGCCACGATCCACATCAGCACCACCACATGTCGGCCTTGCTTACCCTTGGGCAATGTCACCTGATGCTCGACCTTGGCTTTCAGTTCGTCGGCATGCTGGTAGTACGGCACCTGGGTGTAGAAATCCTCGAAGAACGGCTGGGTGTCCAATTGAGCGCGACTGATGCGCTGTTTCGGGTCCCAGCCATCCCTGGTGATGAACCAGCGGTAACCACGGGTAACGTGGGCGGCGGTGTATTCCCACTGCACCTTGAAGACTTGTCCGGCCTCCACATTCAGCAGTGGCCAGGTAAACGGCGTGTTGAGCTTTTTGCTCATTTCCTCATCGGTGTAGTTGATGCAATCGCGCTCGTCGGTTTTGCCGCCGCTCAAGATATGCCCATCGGCCGGCGGCGTCACACTCTGGTCGTCGGTTTGATAGGGTGCGGGGAACGGCCCGGCAGTCAGCGCCGGGAAGTTCTTGCCGCCTTCCATTTCGTTGACTTGCCAGTTGCCCAGCAGCCCGCGTTCAACAGCCACCGAGCCACGGCTGGCCGGGGTCACGACGCGGCCATGTCTGAGTTGAGTCTGGGGTTTGTTCATTTCAGTCACTCCTTGATTGAAAACGCCCCGGGGATGGGACGCGCTTTGAACTTACCCTATCGCCCCGGCTTGTCCATCGAGGCGCCGCGTATGAAAAGTTACACAACTCCTGCATTTCATTGATCGGACGCGCTTGTCCTGCCCCCTGTTGGGGCGCACGCCTACCCTGCCAAGGGCAATCCACCTACAGCGCGTCCCGATAATCGACAACCCTGCGGAAAATGCCGGCCGGCGGCGTTCCCTGCTCGACAAGTACTGTACCTATGCCCGATTATTCGAGTCCGCCCGTCGGCCACTCCGTGCCACCTTGCCTTGATCAGGAGCCCTGTCCCTTGAGTTCGCAGAAAACCGTGACCGTTACACCGCCCAATTTCCCCCTCAATGGCAAGGTCGCGCCCCCCGGCTCCAAATCCATTACCAACCGCGCCCTGTTGCTGGCGGCCTTGGCCAAGGGCACCAGCCGTCTCAGCGGCGCGCTCAAGAGCGACGACACCCGCCATATGTCGGTGGCCCTGCGCCAAATGGGCGTGACCATCGATGAGCCGGACGACACCACCTTCGTTGTCACCGGCAACGGCAAACTGCACCTGCCGTCGCAACCGCTGTTCCTCGGCAATGCCGGTACTGCCATGCGCTTTCTCACGGCTGCGGTGGCCACGGTCGAAGGCACCGTGGTGCTGACCGGCGACGACTACATGCAAAAACGCCCGATCGGCCCGTTGCTGGCGACCCTCGGCCAGAACGGCATCCAGGTCGACAGCCCGACCGGTTGCCCGCCGGTCACCGTGCATGGCGTGGGCAAGATCAAGGCCAAGCGCTTCGAGATCGACGGCGGCCTGTCCAGCCAGTACGTGTCGGCGCTGCTGATGCTCGCGGCCTGCGGCGAAGCGCCGATTGAAGTGGCGCTGACCGGCAAGGACATCGGTGCCCGTGGCTATGTCGACCTGACCCTGGACTGCATGCGCGCCTTCGGTGCCCAGGTTGAAGCCGTTGACGACACCACCTGGTGCGTGGCCCCGACCGGCTACATCGCCCACGACTACCTGATCGAACCCGACGCCTCCGCCGCCACTTACCTGTGGGCCGCTGAAGTGTTGACCGGGGGGCGCATCGACATCGGCGTGGCCGCGCAGGATTTCACCCAACCGGACGCCAAGGCCCAGGCCGTGATCGCGCAGTTCCCGCATATGCAAGCCACGGTGGTCGGCTCGCAGATGCAGGACGCCATCCCGACCCTGGCGGTGCTCGCGGCTTTCAACAACACGCCGGTGCGTTTCACCGAGTTGGCCAACCTACGGGTCAAGGAGTGCGACCGTGTGCAGGCACTGCATGACGGCCTCAATGCAATCCGCCCGGGCCTGGCGACCATCGAAGGCGACGACCTGCTGGTAGCCAGCGACCCCGCATTGGCCGGCACCGCGTGCACCGCGCTGATCGACACCCACGCCGACCACCGCATCGCCATGTGCTTTGCCCTGGCCGGGCTGAAGGTTTCGGGTATTCGCATCCAGGACCCGGATTGCGTGGCCAAGACCTATCCCGAGTACTGGAAGGCCCTGGGCAGTCTCGGGGTGCAGCTGAGCTATTAAGGCGTCGGCGTCGGAATGGGGAGGCTCTGCACATGACCATTCGCCAACCCTGCCCACCCGGCGCCTGCGTCTGCGACCGCGAACAACTGTTGCAGACGCCGGGTGCCGACCAGCGCATCCTCCGGCTCACGCGCCAGGAAGAGAAGAAACTGCTCGACCGGCTTGAAGACCTCAAGAGCCTGCAGGACCTGGAGCGCATGCAACAGCTGATGTACCAGCAACTGGGCATCCGCGTGCATATCGCCCCTGGCCATACCGAGGTCAAGAGCATGCGCGGGATCCAGATCGTCATCGACGATTTGCCAGGGATGTGTCGCAAGACCCGCCAATCGATCCCGGCCGCGATCCGCCGAGGCATGGAAAAACGTCCGGAAATCGCCTACCGCCTGCTGGATGCCCACGACTTGTTTCGCGACGTTTGAATCAACCGGCAACCGCCTCGGTTTCAAACACTCCCCGACCAACGGCCCTGGCCTTGTCCAGATGCGCCTGCGCCCCACCGCTTTCCGACTCCAGCAACAATTCGGACGTCACCACCTGCGCGCCACAGTAATCAAAAATCCCGTAGTCGATCTGCGTGCGCATCGCCTTGGCATAGCCGTGCCGATCAAAGGCATCGTCATCCGCCGCGCCCAGGGCCAGCAGGTGGACCTGCAGGTGCCGCAGTTTTTTCACCATCGGGGTATCCGGGCCGTACTCGATGGCCCAGCCGTTGACGAATACACGGTCGATCCAGCCCTTGAGCAAGCCCGGCAGCGACCACCAATAGATCGGGAACGCCAGCACCAGCGCGTCGGCGCGGTCGAGGCGGGCCTGTTCGGCCAGTACGTCGGCCGGGGGCGTGGCGCGGCTGCGGTGTACCGCATGGTCGGCGGCGTTGTAGCGCGGGTCAAACCCTTCGGCGGCAAGGTCGGCGATCTCGAATGTGTGGCCGGATGCGCCGAGGCCGACGGCCACCTGCGCGGCGACGCTGTGGGTGAGGGATTGCGGGTCGTGATGGGCAACAACAATCAACGCATGCATGACAAAACTCCCCTTCAGGGTTAGGCTGGGCTTAAGTTACGATCAGTAAGTTACTTTTGGTATATAAGCATGTCAAGCCCTGCATCCCCTGCCCCACGCCGTCGCCTGTCCCGTGAAGATCGCCTGCGCCAACTACTTGATGTGGCCTGGCAACTGGTGCGCGATGAAGGCACCGACGCCCTGACCCTCGGCCGCCTGGCGGAACTGGCGGGCGTCACCAAGCCGGTGGTTTACGACCATTTTGTCACCCGCGCCGGGTTGTTGACCGCGCTGTATGAAGACTTCGATGCGCGCCAGAACCAGGTGTTTGTCGACGCCATCGAGGCCAGCAGCGCTACGCTTGAGGACCGTGCCTGGGTGATCGCCGCGTCCTATGTGGACTGCGTGCTGTTGCAGGGTCGGGAAATTCCGGGGGTGATCGCCGCGCTCAGCAGCTCGCCGGAGCTGGAGACGCTCAAGCGCCAGTACGAGGCAATCTTTCTCGCTAAATGCCGCGATGCGCTGTCGCCCTTCGGCCGGATTTCCCAGCCGGGTCTAAGGGCAATGCTGGGGGCTGCGGAAGCGTTGTCCCAGGCAGCGGCCAGTGGTGAGATCAGCCGTGAAGAGGCGCAACAGGAGTTGCTGGCGACCATCCTGGCGATGGTCAATCGTGGGCGCGTCTAGAAAGTTTTGGGTGACGATGCAACAACCTACACGGCGGCGGCAACTGACAGCTCACATTGCCACATGGTAGTGAGCGGGCTTGCCACAAAAAAGATCCACTCAACGCCCGGCAACAAACAACTGCACCTTGCGCGCCAGTTGATCGAGGTGCCGGTCACGCTGCTTCTCCGCATCCACCATGGCGCGCTTGCCATGCTTTTGCAGCAGGTACGTATGAATCTGCCGCACCTCCAGCGAGCGGTAGATCGACGCCACATCCAGCACGCCCATCAGGCCATCGGTGCCGTAGTCCCGCGTGTTCATCAACACCTGGGTACCGCGCGCACCACGCACTTGAAAGCCCATGCCCTCAAAGGCGGGCACCTTCTCCACCGAACAGGCCAATTCAGCATGGGGATAACGGCTCAACACGTCACGCATCATTGCGCGGGCCACACCCTGGCGCCGATAGCCGACCTGCACCGCCATGAACGCAACACCGCAGGCCTCTGGATCATCCTTCACGGGCAGGTACAGGCAAAAGCCAATCAGCTTGTCCCCGTCCATCGCCACCACCAACTCGACCGCAATGCCTTTGGCACCGTTGAGCGCTTCGAGGTACAGGTGCACTTCAAAGCCGGTGGCATATTGGTAGATGTTGTACAGCAGGTTGCTCGGCGGCAGCGCTACGCTGCTGATGTCAGTGAGGTTATCCACCACCAATTGCAGGATCTGGCTGTTGATCGGCTCGGGGCACGGTGTGGTGTAGCGGGTAAGGCTGTACATGCAAATTCCTGGGGGTTCAGCGTCAAGGCAGCGCTGATTGTACCTGTTCGGCGCATACCTCACGCAAACACCCGCGCGACCAACGGTGGGCAAGGTCGGCATCTTGCCGGGGATGCCAGAGCATCGCCACGGTAAAGCCCGGCAACGTCAGTGGCAGGGCAAAGCTTTACAGGCCTGCACGTTGACGGGTGGTGTGTTGATCGTCGGCACGTCCGTACTGGGTGCAGTGTTTGCCTGGGCCAGCCCGGACGTGACCCGCGCCCTGCCCCAATCCGTGGCCTATGGCCTGCATCCAACGTTCAGCGTGGCGCTGGGTTTGATCCTGCTGGCCGGTGTGATGGCATGGCGCCGCTTCAGCGCTTGTAACAGCCTCCAGAACACCCATTGAGGCAAAAAAACAAAAAAGGCGTTGCGCCAGACCGGGTTACATCGCGCATCATGGGCACTTTCAAGCTCAAGGGTAACGTCCATGCGCGTTCTGTCATTGATGATGGGTCTCACGACGCTGGCCGCCAGTACGGTGTTCTGCGCCAGCGCGATGGCGAATGAAGAAAGTCAGTTGGTACAACAGATCAACCAATACCGCAGCCAGGTGCAACGTTGCGGCGACCAGGGTTCCCAGGAACTGCCACCGCTGGCCAGCGACACCCGGCTGGTGCTGCCGGCCACCAATGTGGGCGACTTGCAGCAAGCGCTGGCACGCGCCGCGTACCCGATGGTCAACGTGCAGGCCATCAGCCTGTCCGGGCCCAAGGATGCCCAGGCGGCCATGAAGGCCGTGCGCGAGAGCTTCTGCCGCGTGGTGCTGGACCCGCAATTCGTCGATATCGGCGTGAGCAACAGCGGCCAGGACTGGCGCATCGTGCTCGCCCGCCCGCTGCTGACCAGTGGCCTGGGCGATTGGCAGACCGAAGGCAGGCAACTGCTCAACCTGATCAACGCCGCGCGATCGCAGCCAAGGCAATGCGGCCCCCAGGCGTTTACCGCCACCACGCCCTTGTCGTGGAATGACGACCTGGCCGGCGCCGCCAACAGTCACACGCGAAACATGGCCAACGGCAATTTCTTCGACCACCTCGACCACGACGGCCGTACCCCCGGCGACCGTGCGGAACTGGCCGGGTATATCGCGAAGAACATCGGCGAAAACATCGCCGCCGGCCTGGACACGCCGCGCAAGGTGGTCGACGGTTGGCTCGCCAGCCCGGGCCATTGCGCCAACCTGATGAACCCGCAGTTCCGCGAGCTGGGCGCGGCCTATGCGATGGACCCGAAGAGTGACGCGGGGATTTATTGGACGGCGGTTTTCGGCGCGCAATAAGCCGGTTTGCAGATCGCCACGAATGCACAGTGCATCAAATTGCTATCACCGCGATAATCCCGCTGAACTGCCAGCGGGGTTTCCGGTCTGTTGCTTGTCAGGCCCTCCCTTCAAGGCGTTACGCAGATCGCGGCAAACAAGGTGTTCTTGCAATGATGAATTGGCTGCAGAGTAGCAGCGACATGGCTGAGCGGGTTCGCCAGCATGATTGGGCGAGTACGCCCCTGGGTCCGCTGGAACAGTGGCCGGATGTGCTCAAGACCACGGCCGCACTGTGCTTCGCCTCAAGCTTCCCCCAGGCCATCATCTGGGGACCGCAGTTGATCACGCTCTACAACGATGCGTTTATTCCGATCCTGGGCGATAAACCTGACGCATTGGGCCGCCCTTTCAGCGAAATCTGGCACGAAGTCTGGGACCAGGTCAGCCCGATCGCCGACGCGGCATTCGAGGGGCACGCGACCTACATCGAGAATTTCCCCCTGGTCATTGAGCGTGGTGCGGGGCCGGAGCAGGCCTACTTCACGTTCTGCTACAGCCCGATCCGCGACCCCGATGGCAAGATCGTCGGCATGCTCGACACGGTCACCGAAACCACCACCACCGTATTTCTCACCCAGCGCCTGGCGGCCCTGGACACGATCGGCAATGCGGTCGCCACCGCCACCGATGCCGAACACATCATGGCCACCACCACGCGCCTGCTGGCGCAGCACATGCAGGTGTCCAACTGCGCGTATGCCGATATGGATACCGACGAAGACGGCTTTACCATTCGCGGCAACTGGGCAGCGCCCGGCTCGCCGAGCATCGTGGGTCACTACAGCCTGGCCTCGTTCGGCGCAATGGCGGTGCAGCGCCTGCGCGCCGGCGAACCGTTGGTGGTGCAGGACAATCGCATCGAGTTCGCCCCCGAGGACGCCGCGAGCTATCAGGCGCTGGGCGCGTTGGCCACTGTGTGTTTCCCATTGATCAAGCACGGCCGCCTCACCGCCTTGATGGCCGTGCATGACAAAAAGGCCCGAGTCTGGTCGCCCTATGACCTGGCGCTGGTAGGAGAAGTCACCGAGCGCTCCTGGGCCCATATCGAGCGCGTACGCGCCGACGCCGCCGTACGCGAAGGCCTGGCAGCCTTCACCGAGCTGAACGCCTCCCTGGAACAACGGGTACAGGAACGCACCGCTGCCCTCACCCAGGCCGAGGCCGCACTGCGCCAGTCACAGAAACTCGAAGCCATCGGCCAATTGACCGGCGGCGTGGCCCACGACTTCAACAACCTGCTGACCATCATTCGCTCCTCGGTGGACTTCCTGCGTCAGCCGGGGTTGTCCGAAGAACGGCGCCAACGCTACATGGGCGCGGTGTCCGATACCGTAGAGCGGGCCAGCAAACTCACCAGTCAACTGCTCGCCTTCGCCCGCCGCCAACCGCTGAACCCGGAAGTCTTCGATGCGGGCCAACGGGTCAAGAACATCGGCGAGATGCTAGAAAGCGTCACCGGCGCACGCATCCACGTGCAAGTAGAACTGCCTGATGCCCCTTGCCATGTGCGCGTCGACTCCAGCCAGTTCGAAACTGCGCTGATCAATATCGCACTCAATGCCCGGGATGCCATGGACGGCCAGGGCACGCTGGTCCTGCGTGTCGCCACGGTGGATGCAATGCCGCGTATTCGCGGCGACGCAGCGGTGCACGAAGGGTTTGTGAGCGTTTCCCTGACCGACACCGGCAGCGGTATTGCGGGAGACACCTTCGAGCACATTTTCGAGCCGTTTTTCACCACCAAGGCCGTGGGCAAAGGCACTGGCCTGGGCTTGTCCCAGGTATTCGGGTTTGCCAAGCAGTCCGGCGGCAACGTCGATGTGTCCAGCCGCGTGGGCCAGGGCACGGTGTTTACCTTGTATCTGCCGGAAGTGGCCCCACCCGCGATGCCTCTCGCGCAGCGCCCAGAGGAGCTTGCACCGGTCCACACTGCGACGCCGCGCCATATCCTCATCGTAGAGGACAACCTGGAAGTCGGTCGTTTCGCCAACCAGATCCTCCAGGACCTGGGCTACCGCACCACCTGGGCCACCGATGCCGAACAGGCGCTCGCCCTGGCCGGTGCCGATGCCCTGGGGTTCGATGGGGTGTTCTCGGATGTGGTGATGCCCGGCATGACCGGTGTGGCCATGGCCAAGGTGCTGCGCCAGCGACGCCCGGACTTGCCGGTGGTGCTCACCTCCGGCTACAGCGAAGAACTGGCCGACAGTGGCTACGAAGGGTTCGAGTTCCTCGCCAAACCCTACTCCGCAGACCAGGTGGCCCGGGCATTGGCCAAGGCGATGCCCTAGGCGAGACCTGAAACCTTACTCTGCCACGGCCACTTGATTACGACCCAGGGCTTTCGCCCGGTACAGCGCCTTGTCGGCCGTATTCATCAGGCCGTGCAGGTCTTGATCCTGGGCATGGGTGGAGGCAACACCGAGGCTGGCGGTCAAGCCATGCACCGGCGTGGAAGACAGGCCGGAGATCGCCTTGATCAACTGCTCGGCGATAGCCCGTGCGGTTTCCAGCGAAGTGTTGGGCAGCAACACCGCGAACTCTTCCCCCCCCAGGCGCCCGTACACATCGGCCTGGCGGAACGAAGCGCTGATCACTCCGCCAATCTGGCGCAACACCTGGTCACCGGCCTGGTGGCCGTACGTGTCGTTGATTTCCTTGAAGTGGTCCATGTCCATCATCAGCGCACACAGCGGCTGACGATTGTGCCGGCATTGTTCATACAACACCTGGGCATGCTCGAAGAAGGCGCGGCGGTTCATCAGGCCGGTGAGTTCATCGGTCTGGGCGGCGCGGGTGGAGATGTTGTGGGCACGTTCCATTTGCCGGGTCAGGCGAAAGGCCTTTTCCAGGGCATCGGACAGCTTGCGCGTGGCACTCACCACAAAGGTGGAAAACACCAATACCGCGATGGCCACGCCGACTTGCATCGGCGAAGGCTGGAACAGCAGCCAGAGGGTGCACGGGAACAAAACCAGGCCCATGGACCCCAGCGTCATATAGCGGTACGCCGAATAGCAAGACACTGCGCTCACCGACATGCCCACGGTAAACAGCATCACCAGGGCCTGGGACAGTCGGTCATCGGTGGGCATCACCGCCAGCGCGCCGAAGCCCCAGATGCCGGCCGACAGCATCAGCGTGATCCAGTAGCGGCGCTCCCAGCGATCCGGGGTGCGCTCGGCGTTGGGGCAGCGAAACCACTCCATGAACATCTTGAGCCGCAGTAACGTCGAGGCTGCCAACATGACTAACCAAACCACGATGATCTGGTGGTCGAACCGGTCCCAGCAGAGCCAGCAGAGCATCATGGCGCCCAGGTAGCTGCCGAAGATGGCGGCAAACGACTGTCGGAACAGCTGGTGCAAACGATCAGTACGCACCTGCTCTTCTATAAAGCAATCCTGGTCCTGCCCACGCCCAAGGCCATTCATGAAATTCGCCCGATTCAGCCGCTACGACAAAGGCGCCATTGTGGCACCCTGCCAGCAGCGTGGACAACAGAATCCAGCACGGTAGAGCCTTTAAAGCGGTTCCGGACGCAGAATCAGCACACCCAGGGGCGGCAAATTCAAAGACAGTGACGCCGCTTGCCCATGACGGGGCTCTTCCTGGGTAAATACCTCGCCCCCGTTACCGTAATTGGAACCTGCGTACATATCGGCGTCACTGTTGATCACTTCGCTCCAGCGTCCAGCAAAAGGAACACCGACGGCATAACCCTCACGCGGCACCGGGGTGAAATTGGCCACCACCAGCACCGGCTTACCGTCCTTGCTCCAGCGCAGCCAGGCATAGACGCTGTTGATCGCGTCATCGCCGATCAGCCACTGGAAGCCCTGGGGCGCATCGTCCTGTTCATGCAACGCCGGCTCTTCGCGGTATAGACGGTTCAAGTCGCCAACCAGCTTTTGCACGCCTTTGTGTTCGGCATACTGCAGCAAGTACCAGTCCAATTGCTGATCGTGGTTCCACTCGCGCCATTGGCCGAACTCGCAGCCCATGAACAGCAGTTTCTTGCCAGGGTGCATCCACATGAACGCGAGGTAGGCACGCAGGTTGGCGAATTTCTGCCAGCGGTCGCCTGGCATCTTGTCGATCAGCGAGTGCTTGCCGTGTACCACCTCATCGTGGGAGATCGGCAGGATGAACCGCTCGGACCAGGCATACACCAGGCCGAAACTCAGTTCGTTGTGATGGTGGGCACGGTACACCGGGTCCTGCTGGATGTAATGCAGGGAGTCATGCATCCAGCCCATGTTCCATTTGTAGTTGAAGCCCAACCCGCCCTGTTGGGTCGGCTGGCTCACGCCCGGCCAGGCGGTGGACTCCTCGGCAATCACCAGCGCACCCGGCGCTTCCTGGGCCACCACGTCGTTCAGATGGCGCAGGAAGTCGATAGCTTCAAGGTTCTCGCGGCCGCCATGGCGGTTCGGCACCCACTCGCCGGCCTTGCGCGAATAGTCGCGGTAGAGCATGGACGCCACGGCATCCACGCGCAGCCCGTCGATGTGGAAGTGTTTGAGCCAGTGCAGCGCCGAAGCCAGCATGAAGCCGTGTACCTCGGTGCGGCCCAGGTTGTAGATCAGTGTGTCCCAATCCTGGTGGAAGCCTTCCAGCGGGTTGGCATATTCGTACAGCGCAGTGCCGTCGAATTGCGCCAGGCCGTGGGTATCGGTGGGAAAATGCGCCGGCACCCAGTCAAGGATCACGCCGATATCGGCCTGGTGCAGCGCATCGACGAAGTAGGCGAAATCCTGCGGAGAGCCGAACCGCGCCGTCGGCGCAAATTGCGACAGCGCCTGGTAGCCCCAGGAGCCGCCGAACGGGTGCTCCATGATCGGCATCAGCTCGACGTGGGTGAAGCCCAATTGCTGCACGTAGGGAATCAGGCGCTCGGCCAGTTCACGCCAGTTATATTGGCGGGCCACTTCGCCTGCCTCGTCCAACTCGCACTGCCAGGAGCCGACGTGCAGCTCATAGATCGACAGCGGTGCCGTGGTCTTTTGCTTGTCGACCCGCGATTGCATCCAGGCCTGGTCCTGCCAGTCCACTTGCAACGGTTCGGCCACCTTGGAGGCTGTGTCGGGCGGCAACTGGGTGGCCAGCGCCACCGGATCGGCCTTGAGCGGCAGGATCCCATGGGCACCTAGAATCTCGTACTTGTAGGCCGCCCCCGGTTGCAGGCGAGGGATAAAGATCTCCCACACCCCGGAAGGATGGCGCAAGCGCATCGGATGGCGACGACCGTCCCAGATATTGAAGTCGCCCACCACCGACACCCGCCGCGCATTCGGTGCCCACACGGCAAAGCGCACGCCCGCCACGCCGTCGACGCTGGTCACCTGGGCGCCCAGGCAACTGCCGAGGTCGCGGTGATTGCCTTCGGCAAACAGGTAAAGGTCCATTTCACCCAGCAGCAGTTGCTGGAAGCTGTACGGGTCTTCGGTGATCTGTTCGCCACCGGCCCACTGGATTTTCAACAGGTACGGCTGACGGGTCTTGAACTGGCCGACAAACAGGCCCGGCACCTGGCTCGCGTCCAGGCTGCCCAGCTGCTCGCCGCCATCACGTGCCAGCACTTGCACACTCAAGGCCTCGGGCAGGAATGCGCGGATAAACTGGCCGCCGTGTTCATCATCGTGCGGCCCCAGCACCGAGAACGGGTCGTGGTGTTCGGCGCGGACCAGCGCTTCGACGTCCCTGGACGCCGGCAATGCAGTCAGTTTCGGTTGCAGCGGTTCTTTATGTGTAAAACTCATGACGTCTCCCCACCGCGTGCAGTGTTCGATTTAGGTGCTTCCTTTATAGAAGCAATCCCGCTCAGTAAACCGTGCAACCCTTGCAGGGGCACCGGCAACCAGGTCGGGCGGTTTTCCGCTTCGTAGGCCACTTCGTACGCGGCCTTCTCCAGGCTGAACAACGTCAGCGCGGCGTCCTGGCCTCTGGCATCCTGCCAGTCATGCGCCAGTGTAGCCGTCGCCGCCTGATAAGCCCGGATAAAGGCCTGCCGTGCTTCCTTGAGGTAACGTTCCGTTACGCGTCTACGCGCCTGGTCCGCCTCGGGCGAGTGATCCACCCCTTGAACATTCAGGGCCATCGCCGCCGCATAGTCGAATGAGCGCAATACGCCGCTCACATCTTTATAGGGGCTGTGCTTGCCACGTCGCTCATGCAATGGCCGCGCCGGCTCCCCTTCGAAGTCGATCAGGTAAGCATCGCCCTTCACCACCAGCACTTGACCCAGGTGCAAGTCACCATGCACGCGGATGCGCAACCCGCCCGCCGTGGCTTTCGCCAAAGCCTGCACATGGCTGGCGATGGCTTTTTTCTGCGCCAGCAAATCACTGACCAGCGCTTGATCCGCCGGGTTCAACTGGCTTTGATGAAGTTTGAGCAAGTGCAGCGCACGCTCCAGTTGTGCGCCGACGTCCTTGGCCCAGGCCTGGGTGTCCTTGGCCGTGGTGATTTCGGGTTTAAAGGCCTTGTCGGTGGTTTTTGCACCGAGCACCTGGTGCATTTCGCCCAGGCGCTGGCCGAGCAGCCCGGCGAAATCCGCCAGCTCACCCAGGGCGTTGTAGTGTTGTTCCTGCTCGGAAATGGCCTCGGCCAGTTCGTCGCGGATCGCCCGCTCCAGGTTGTTCTGGGTCCAGCTCCAGGCATCGCCCTGGTTGCTCAGGTAGCCCTGGGCAATCATCAGCAGGTTGTCCTGCCCCTCGGCGTCGTGGCGCACCATCGATCCCAGCAGTGGCGAAATATTGGGGTAGCCCGCGACCGTCAGATAGGCACTCATCTCCAGTTCCGGGTGCACGCCGGAGGCGACTTTGCGGATCAGCTTGAGCACCAGGCTCTCACCGACCACCACCGAGCTGTTGGATTGCTCAGCCGACAAGTAACGCACCTCGGACTCATCCGTCAGTTGCAACCTGTCCAAGTGCGGTGTGGCCGCAAAGCGCAGCTCACCGTCGCCAGTCTCGAGCACGGTGCCCGCTTGCAAGCCCTGGATCACCGCACGAATAAAGTGTTCAAGGCTGAAGGCATCGGTCACCAACCCGACCTGGCGCACCCGACGTACACGGGCCAGCGCCAATTGTTGGGGCAAGGCACTGGTGAACTGGTCTTCACCGAGGAAACCGAACGGTAGCTGGTAGCGGCTGACCTGGCCTGCGGCCGTCACTTCGACCTCGCTGAGCAACACCGGATGCTGCGGGTCGCCAAAACGCGCACCGTAGGCAATGCGCACGCTGTCGATGGCCGTGTCCTTGCCAGCAAACCAGCGGCGCTTGGGCAACCACGCCGGCAGAGCGGTCTGTTCCAGGGACGCTCGGCAAGGTTCTTCAAGCAGTTCTTCCATGCGTTTTTTCAATACCAGTGTGGTGAAGTCGGGCATGCTCTGGGCCGGTTCCACATGCCAGCTGGGCATCTGGTTTTCCGGCGCCAGCACAAACCAATAGAAGCCGTAGGGCGCCAGGGTCAGCAGGAAATTCAGCTGGCCGATGGGCGGGAAGGCATTACCGCCGAGCATTTCCACCGGCACCATGCCGGCAAACGCCGACAGGTCCAGCTCTGCCGCCTGGGCACTGCGCGACACGTTGGCCACGCACAAAATGATCTCGTTGCGCCCGTCCTCCCCGGTGAATTCGCGGGTATAGGCCAGGATGCGCCGGTTGCTCGGCGAGAGCATTTTCAGGCTGCCCCGGCCAAAGGCCTTGGACTGCTTGCGCACCGCCAACATGCGCCGGGTCCAGTTCAGTAGCGAATGCGGGTCCTGGGCCTGGGTCTCCACATTGACCGACTGATAGCCATATTGCGGGTCCATGATCGGCGGCAGTACCAGGCTGGCCGGGTCGGCGCGGGAGAAACCGCCGTTGCGGTCGATGGACCACTGCATCGGCGTGCGCACCCCATCGCGGTCACCCAGGTAGATGTTATCGCCCATGCCGATTTCATCGCCGTAGTACAAGGTCGGCGTGCCCGGCATCGACAGCAACAGACTGTTGAGCAACTCGACACGGCGGCGATCGCGCTCCATCAACGGTGCCAGGCGCCGGCGAATGCCCAGGTTGATCCGCGCACGCCGGTCGGCGGCGTAGTAGTTCCACAGGTAGTCGCGCTCTTTGTCGGTGACCATTTCCAGGGTCAGCTCATCATGGTTGCGCAGGAAGATCGCCCACTGGCAATTGGCGGGAATTTCCGGAGTCTGGCGCAGGATATCGGTGATCGGGAAGCGATCTTCCTGGGCCAGGGCCATGTACATTCGCGGCATCAACGGAAAGTGGAAGGCCATGTGGCATTCGTCGCCGTCGTCGCCCTTTTTGTCACCGAAGTAGAGTTGCGTGTCTTCCGGCCACTGGTTGGCTTCGGCCAGCAGCATGCGATCGGGGTAATGGGCGTCGATCTCGGCGCGGATCTGCTTGAGCACGTCGTGAGTCTCAGGCAGGTTTTCGTTGTTGGTGCCATCGCGTTCGATCAAATAGGGGATCGCGTCCAGGCGCAGGCCGTCGATGCCCATGTCCAGCCAGTAACGCATCACCGACAGCACGGCTTTCATGACCTGCGGGTTGTCGAAGTTGAGGTCGGGCTGGTGCGAGTAGAAACGGTGCCAGAAGTACTGGCCGGCGACCGGGTCCCAGGTCCAGTTGGATTTTTCGGTGTCGAGGAAGATGATGCGCGTGCCGTCGTATTTCTGGTCGTCATCCGACCACACATAGAAGTCCCGCGCCGCCGAACCGGGCTTGGCCTTGCGCGCACGCTGGAACCAGGGGTGCTGGTCGGAGGTGTGGTTGATCACCAGCTCGGTGATCACCCGCAGACCGCGCTTGTGCGCCTCGGCGATAAAGCGCTTGGCGTCGGCCATGGTGCCGTAGTCACTGTGTACGCCGCGGTATTCAGCGATGTCGTAGCCATCGTCGCGGCGTGGCGACGGGTAGAACGGCAATAGCCAGATAGTGTTGACGCCGAGGTCGGCGATGTAGTCGAGCTTGGCGATCAGCCCGGGAAAGTCGCCGATACCGTCATTGTTTGAGTCGAAATAGGATTTGACGTGAACCTGGTAGATCACCGCGTCCTTGTACCAGAGCGGGTCTTTGATGAAGGTGGCAGCGTTGGGTTTCTTCGCCATTGGAAGCTCCTGAAATACTTGAACCACTCGGTCAATGTGGGAGAGGCGGTGCGACGATTCGACCTGCACCCGATGAGGGTGTGTCAGTTGATGAAGCGGTGGCTGACACACTGCTATCGGGGGCTAGCCCCCTCCCACATTTGTCCCGCGCAGGGTTTAAGAGGTGGTGATACGCCAGATCCCGAACGGCATCTGCGGCTCCAGCCGTGTCCACTGGTGCTTGCCATACCAGGTCCAGCGATGGCCATTCATCAAGTCTTCGCCCTGGGTCTGGGCATCGTCCGGCAACCCCAACTCCCACAGCGGCAACTCGAAATTGGCTTCCTGGGCGTTGTAAGGGTCGAGGTTGACCGCCACCAGAATGAAGTTGCTGCCATCCTCGCTGCGCTTGCCGAAATACAGGATGTTGTCGTTCCAGGCGTTGTAGAGTTTCAGCCCCAAATGCGTTTGCAGTGCCGGGTTCTGCCGACGAATGCGGTTGAGCTGGGCGATCTCGGCGATGATGTTACCGGGGGCGGTGAAATCCCGTGGGCGGATTTCGTATTTCTCCGAATCCAGGTATTCCTCTTTGCCGGGCACCGGGGCCGCTTCGCACAACTCGAAACCCGAATACATGCCCCACAGGCCCGAGCCCATGGTTGCCAGCGCGGCGCGGATCAAAAAGCCCGGGCGCCCTGACTCATGCAGGAAGCCAGGGTTGATGTCCGGCGTGTTGACGAAGAAATTCGGCCGATAGCACTCACGCCATGGCGACTCATTCAACTGCGTCAGGTATTCGCTCAATTCGGCCTTGGTATTGCGCCAGGTGAAGTAGGTGTAGCTCTGGGAGTAGCCGACCTTGCCCAGGCGCGCCATCATCGCCGGCGTGGTGAACGCCTCGGCGAGGAAGATCACCTCCGGGTACCTGGACCGTACGTCGCTGATCAACCATTGCCAGAACGGCAGCGGCTTGGTGTGGGGGTTGTCGACGCGAAAAGTCTTCACACCCTCTTCCACCCAGCCCACCACGATATCGCGCAGCTCGGTCCACAGGCCTGGGATGGCATCCGCCGCATAGAAGTCGACGTTGACGATGTCCTGATACTTTTTCGGCGGGTTTTCCGCGTACTTGATCGTGCCGTCCGGGCGCCAGTTGAACCAGCCCGGATGCTCTTTGAGCCATGGGTGGTCCTGGGAACACTGGATGGCGAAGTCCAGGGCGATTTCCAGGCCATGTTCGGCGGCGGCCTGGACCAGGCGGCGGAAGTCGTCGCGGCTGCCCAGTTGCGGGTGGATGGCTTCGTGGCCGCCCTCTTCGCTGCCGATTGCATACGGGCTGCCCGGATCATCGGGACCGGCGGTCAGCGAGTTGTTCTTGCCTTTGCGGTGGCTGCGCCCGATGGGGTGGATAGGCGGGAAATACAGCACGTCGAAGCCCATGTCATGGATCATCGACAGGCGCGAATGCACGTCATTGAACGTGCCGTGCCGTGCGGGATCGTCAGTGATCGAGCGCGGGAACAGCTCGTACCAACTGGCGAACAGTGCCGCCTCACGTTCCACATCGATCGGGTAAACCGTGCTGATGCTCAGGTAGGCACGGTGATCAGCCTGTGTCATCAAATGTGCACTGTCTTCGTGCAGGAACTGCGCAACCTGCTCGGTTTCCAGCAGGCCAGAGAGTTCATGATGCAGCAGCATCAGGCGGTCGCGAAGTTCATTGTCACTGCGTTCGGCGGCCTGCAGCACCAGGCTGCGGCCTTCCTGCAACTCCAGGCTGACCGGCACGCCGGCCTCGTGCTTCTTGCGCAGCTCGTAACAGAAGCTGGCGAAGGTATCGATCCAGGCTTCGATGCAGTATTCGTGGGGGCCTTGCTGGGTCACGGTAAAGGCGCCTTCCCAGCCGTTGTTGCCCACGTCGGTCATGACCACGCTGTGCCAGCTTTCGTCCTGCAGCGGGCGCCAGCGGATCAGCACGGCGAGCTTGTCATGGCCGTCGGCAAACACTTTGCTGGTGACGTTGACCCGCTGGCCGACCACGGCTTTGACGGCAAATTCGCCGCCGTCGATCACGGGGGTGGTGCTTTCGATCGCGATCCGGGGCAGCAACAGCGCCTGGGACAGCGGCAATATGGAGGTGTCTGGAACCTGTGTTTCAGCAGTCATCGAGCATCTTCCCCTTACGCCCTGTGGACGCTCTTTGCTTGATCCGAAATTGCGATACGGCTGAGCTCTCCCTGAGCAGCGCCGTATAGGTCCGAGCCTGCACGCTGGTTAAAAGTTCAGGTGGATGTGCTGCCATTGGGCGGGGAATCAATTCGCCCTGGCAGCTGTCCACCGATAGAGCAAAGCACAAAGGAGGCCACACCGATGAATATCCCGATCCCGGCTGAAACCCCGGACCCGAATATCGACAACCCCACCCTGCCACCCACCGAACCGGAACCGATTCCGGAAAAGGAACCGCCGGAGCATCAGCCACCGCCCGTCGAGGAACCCCCCACGACAATGCCACCGGTGATCGTGTAATCAAGCATGTGCAGTGCGCAAATGCACTGCACAGCCACATCGCCCTACAGAAATGTCGGTAAACATCTCTCACGACTTTCGGAAAGTGCTTAGTACGCAGCCTATTCAACGCGAGCAAACTCTGGGCTCACGATTTTGAATAGGAACCCCCATGCCGATCAGCGCCATTTCCCCCCACGGTAGTGCCACCTACCAACAGGTCGACGACTTCAAGCACCGCGATGACCGCGGTGGGCATATTGAAAAAAATGGCCTGAAGTCAAAAACCTCGCAGGAAGCTATCCCGCGCTTGATAAGTCCGCATTTAGGTTGGCGTGACAAGAACGGTGATGGTGTCACGGTTGTCACCTACTCGTTCATACCCGGCTCCGATAAACCTAAAAAAGAGTACGGCCGCTACCAGGGCGTGAATGATGTGTCCGAAGCAAATAAGGCTAAAACCCGCGACGCACTCAACCAGTGGGCAGATGTGACGAACGTCAAGTTTGTCGAAGGACCAAGAAATGAGCAAAGCGAAGGCCATATCGAGTTCGGAAACTTTAAGACCATGCGCAACCCGAGAGGTGAACACGCGCCCTTCAACCCCCACGCCATTCAGCCGAAAAAAGAAAAGCAAAGCGCACAGGTCTGGACCACAGAAAAGGAAAGTTCAGGCCCGGGCGGCGTGACGACGTTGGTGCATGAAGCCGGCCACACGCTTGGCTTGACCCACCCGGGACGCAACTACGGAAAAAAATATGAACAGAACAAACTTGGCTATTTGGAGGACTCCCGTAAACACACCATCATGAGCAAATATCAACATGGAAGCCCTACACCTATGCCCTTGATGGATGACATCACCGCGATTCAAAGCCGATACGGCGCTAACCATCAAACGCGCAAGGGAGACACTGTCTACGGCTTCAACTCGAACGCCGACCGTGACGTCCTGAAGCTCAAGTCCGACAAGGATGAACTCAGGGGTACCATCTGGGATGGCGGCGGCAACGACACGCTGGATCTTTCCGGTTACAAAAAGGACCAGAAGATCAGCCTGATGCCGGGCACCTTCACCAATGCCAATGGCCGTGACAGGAACCTTTCTATCGCCAATGGCGTCATCATCGAAAACGCCAAAGGCGGCAAGGGCGACGATTTGATCGTGGGTAACGACGCCAATAACATCCTGGAAGGCGGTGACGGTAACGACGTTATTCATGGCGGCAGAGGCTGGGACAAGCTGTGGGGCGGGAAAGGCGCGGATACCTTTGTCTACGGCAGTCCGACTGATTCGAGCATGTTCAACGGCGTCGATACCATCATGGATTTCGAAAGCGGCAAGGACAAGATTGATGTGTCGGGTATACGCACAGTAACCGGCGGCAAGCCGGTACGCTTGAACGAGTCCGTCCTCGAGCAGGGGATGGGACACGGGCTGATAGCTGGCGAAGGCGCCATTTACTATGACCCAAAAGAAAACGTCAGCACGCTGATGATAAATTACGGGGCAGGACACGCGACCTTTGAAGTGGAAGTACGAGGCCAACTACAACCAAGCGATGTGGTGCTATGAGGCTGGCCGCCCAGCATAGGCCTACTTCTCCAACATACGCACAAGCCTGGGCATCACGCTGAACACCGCCAAGGCCAGCAACGTACTCAGTACCGCTGTCGATTCCCGGCCCAACCCGGCCGAGACTCCAATCGCAGCGGTCATCCACAGGCCGGCGGCGGTGGTCAGGCCTTTGACATGCCCTTCTTCATCGTCCTTGCCCTTGATGATGGTCCCCGCGCCCAGGAAACCGATCCCGGCAATTACACCCTGGACCACCCTGCTCATTGCATCCGCCTGATTGCCGGACATCTGCGGCACCATCACAAATAACGCGGCACCCAGCGCCACCAGCATGTGGGTGCGCACCCCGGCGGCCTTGCCCTTGCTCTCGCGCTCAAAGCCGAGGATGCCGCCCAGGACCGCCGCGATCAGCAGGCGCACGGTGATCTGGGTGAGTTGCCTGGCGTCGCCGATATCAGCGAATTCAGCCTGCAGGGTTTGCCACACTTCATGCCACCAGGCGTCCATGGATGCCGTCCTTTATCGTTGTTGGTAAAGGATGGACAGCGGCGACCGCCAGTCAGTTGCCTGGAACCCCTGCACATTGCCTACCCCTAACCTTGCATAGCCCATGAGAAAGGAGATCGGCATGCCCATTCGTATCGACAACCAACTGTGCTACTTCATGCTCGACGACAACCGCCAGGAACAGAGCGTGCCAGCGACGCGGGTCACTGTCCTGACCGACACCGAAAAATCCATGTCCTACGTGGAATTGGCCGCCGAGCGGATCTATATCACTGAAGCCGAGGCCGACGCGCTGACGGTCGCCGGAGCCCACGATGGACGCCAGCATGTGAAGGCCGAAGAGCCTGGTTCGCTGATTTGATTGATCTGTATCAATACACCCGTCATAGCGCTGCACCCTAGGCGATACGGGGTGCAGCGCATTGTCGCAGCACACCTCGCGCAGCCTATCTGATCCGCTTTTTATCACACTACCTGAGTCTGTTATGCAAACAGCCCCCCGCGCATAGTTCATTGGCCTGATGGAGGCTGATGAGCGAACGACATGAGCGAAAGAATCCCCACCGTGGAAACCTTTGAGCCCATACACCCGAAGAAGGTGAAGGCCAAATCCAGCGACAACCTGATTCATACCCGCAGTTTCACCGGCCTGTTCCGCACGTTGCGCGTAGGCGGTGCAGGCTTTCTGTTCCTGGCGTTTTTCGGCACCGTGTGGCTGAACTGGGGTGGCCGGCAAGCCGTGCTGTGGGACTTGGCTGAAAGCAAATTCCACATCTTCGGGGCGACCTTCTGGCCCCAGGATTTCATCCTGCTGTCGGCCTTGCTGATCATCTGCGCCTTCGGCCTGTTTGCGATCACCGTGTTCGCTGGCCGTGTGTGGTGCGGCTACACCTGCCCGCAGAGTTCATTCACCTGGCTGTTCATGTGGTGTGAAAAGGTCACCGAAGGTGAACGCAACCAGCGCATCAAGCTGCACGCCGCGCCCTGGAGCCTGGACAAACTGGCGCGGCGCTCGGCCAAGCACGCCTTGTGGCTGGGCATCAGTGTGCTGACCGGGCTGACCTTTGTCGGCTATTTCACGCCGATCCGCCCCCTGGCCAGCGAACTGCTGACCTGGCAGATGGGCGGCGTCAGCCTGTTCTGGGTGCTGTTCTTTACCGGTGCCACCTACATCAACGCCGGCTGGTTGCGCGAAGCAGTGTGCATGCACATGTGCCCGTATGCGCGGTTCCAGAGCGTGATGTTCGACAAGGACACCCTGACCATTTCCTACGACGTGGCTCGCGGCGAACGCCGTGGCCCGCGCAAACGTGAAGTGAAACCCGCCGACGTCGGCCTGGGCGATTGCATCGACTGCCAACTGTGCGTGCAGGTCTGCCCTACCGGTATCGACATCCGCGATGGCTTGCAAATGGAGTGCATCGGTTGTGCAGCGTGCATCGACGCCTGCGATTCGATCATGGACAAGATGGGCTACGCGCGCGGCCTGGTGAGCTATACCAGCGAACATCAACTGCAAGGCGGCAAGACCCATCTGCTACGGCCGCGCCTGATCGGCTACAGTGCGGTGCTGCTGGTGATGATCGCAGCCCTGGTGGTGGCCTTGGTGGAACGACCCATGGTCTCGCTGGACGTGACCAAGGACCGTGGCATGTTCCGCGAGAACGCCCAGGGCCAGATTGAAAACATCTACAGCCTAAAGGTGATCAACAAGACCCAGCAGCGCCAGGATTACCGCCTGGAATTGGTGGACGCCGACGGCTTCCAATTGCAGGGCAAGACCGAGATCAGCCTGGCACCGGGGGAAATCAGCGATGTGCCGGTGTCGGTGGCATTGCTGGCGGACAAACCCACGAGCAGCTCGCAGACCTTGCGCTTCAAAGTTTCGGATGTGGATGAGCCGTGGATCCATAGCGCTGCCGACAGCCGCTTTGTGGCGCCGCTGAACCGCTGAAAAATACCTGTAAAAAGCTAATTGAGCCCCCATGAAACGCTACGAAAAATTCGCCGACGACATCGCAGAACTGATCCGCTCCGGCGTGCTCGGCCCCGGCCAGCGGGTACCTTCGGTACGCTACGCCAGCCAGACGTACGGCGTCAGCCCGTCGACAGTGTTCCAGGCCTACTACCTGCTGGAACGCCGTGGCCTGATCCGGGCACGGCCGCGTTCCGGCTACTTCGTCAACACCCACGCACCCAGCCCGTTTTCCGAGCCGGTGGTGAGCGAGCAGGTGCATGAGTCCACCGAAGTGGATGTGAGCGAACTGGTGTTCTCGGTGCTCGACTCGATCAAGGACCCCAACACCGTGCCCTTCGGCTCGGCGTTCCCCAGCCCGATGCTGTTCCCGTTGCCGCGCCTGGCCCGGTCCCTGGCCAGCGCCAGCCGCGAAATGGACCCGCGCCTGGTGGTCACCGACATGTCGCCGGGCAACCCGCAACTGCGTCGGCAAATCGCCCTGCGCTACATGGTCGGTGGCCTGATGCTGCCCATGGAGGAACTGCTGATCACCAATGGCGCCTTGGAAGCCCTCAACCTGTGCCTGCAAGCCGTCACCGAACCGGGTGACCTGGTGGCCATCGAAGCGCCGGCGTTCTATGCGTGCCTGCAAGTGTTGGAGCGTTTGAAACTCAAGGCCGTGGAAATCCCCGTGCACCCGCGCGACGGCATCGACCTCAACGCCCTGGCGCAATCCCTGCAGCGCTACCCGATCAAGGCTTGCTGGACCATGACCAGCTTCCAGAACCCCATGGGCGCGACGCTGCCGGAAGCCAAGAAGCAGGCCCTGGTGGAACTGCTGCGCGAGCATCAGGTGCCGCTGATCGAAGACGATGTGTATGCCGAATTGTATTATGGCCAGCAGGCACCCAAGCCGGCCAAGGCCTTCGACACCGAAGGTTTGGTGATGCATTGCGGCTCCTTCGCCAAAAGCCTGGCCCCCGGCTATCGCGTGGGCTGGGTCGCGGCCGGGCGTTTTGCGCAGAAGGTCGAACGTTTGAAACTGATGACGTCGCTATGCCCCTCAATGCCGGCCCAGGCCGCAATTGCCGATTACCTGCAACATGGCGGCTACGACCGGCACCTGCGCAAATTGCGCTATGCCCTGGAAGAACAGCAAAGCGCCATGCTGGCCGCCATCGCGCGCTACTTTCCGGCACAGACGCGGGTCAGCCAACCGGCCGGCGGGTACTTCCTGTGGTTGGAACTGCCGGAGCAGACGGACTCGCTGAAGCTGTTCCAGATGGCCCTGGCGCAGGGCATCAGCATTGCGCCGGGGCCGATCTTCTCGGCGACCCAGCGCTTTCGCAACTGCATTCGCCTGAACTATGGCAGCCCGTGGACCGAGGCGTCGGAAAAGGCGATGGAGACGTTGGGGCGGATTGTGCGGTCGTTTTGAACGGGAACCCGATAAAACAAGGAACCACATAAAGAAGCGCAAGTTTCTCACAAGGGAGAATGCGTTTACCCCATTTTGACCCGGAACTTTCCCATGAGCATGTCCGACAAGCCACTGCCGATCCCCCCCCATTACATGCGTGCAGTAGAACAGCAACAAATACGCGAGATGACAGGCCCGACGGGGCGTCCTGCCGGCGATCACCGTTCTGCAGACAGGATTATCGAACAGAGCCCTGTACTTAAGAATTTTTTGGACAATCGCGACAATTACCACTTGATTGATGACCTGAAACGCCAGGTGGGTGACTTCACCGAAGCCAACCCGCACCCGGAAGCCAGGGCCAATGCGCTCTACTATCTGGACCAAGTGTTGCGGTTTCTTGATAACCTGGACGATCGCTATCTAAACGGTAGCCATAGCCGCAATGGACAGATCGATGGTTTCAACAGCGATGGCTACAGCACCGTTTACAATTCGGAAGCCAGCCTGCTCCAGGCGTTTTCATTAAAGGGCTATGACGCACTGCGCCATTTGCGGACCCGATAGCACCGCCGTCTAACGGCCACCGCCCAAATCAAGGAACGTCCCGGTGGCATACGAAGCCTTATCCGACAGCAGCCAGATAATCGCTTCCGCCACCTCATCCGGGCGCCCGCCACGGGCCATGGGGATACCGGATTCGAGTTTGCTGACCCGGTCCGGGTCGCCGCTCAGGGCATGGAAGTCGGTGTAGATATAGCCAGGACGCACCGCGTTGACGCGAATGCCCTCACCCGCCACTTCCTTTGACAGACCAATGGTGAAGGAGTCGAGCGCGCCCTTTGACGCAGCGTAATCGACATACTCGCCGGGCGACCCCAGGCGCGCCGCCACCGACGACACGTTGACAATGCTGCCGCCCTGCCCGCCATGCTTGGGCGACATGCGCAGCACCGCGTGCTTGGCACACAGGATCGGCCCCAGCACATTGGTCTTCATGATTTTCAGGATACGGAACTCGGACATCTCATCAACACGGGATTTGTGCCCCACGGTACCGGCGTTGTTGACCAGTGCGGTGACGCGGCCCAGTTCGGTGTCGACGCGATGAAACAGTGCAATCACTTCATCTTCAATGCTCACGTCGGCGCGCACGGTAATCGCCTGGGCGCCCAGGGCGCGGACTTGTTCGAGCACACGGTGGGCAGCCTCTTCGTCAGACTGATAGTTGATGCAGATGCGATAACCCTGGCGAGCGGCCAGCAACGCCGTCTCGGCGCCGATCCCACGGCTGCCCCCGGTGATGATGACGACTTTGTCCATGCGTGCGGTCTCCTGATTCAACCTGATGTTTAGGGCTGGATCCAAGAATACCCGTCATGCACGGCTTTTGTCAGGCGCCAAGGTGTCTTCGGCACGCTGGATGTCGACCATGAACCCTTCCGCCGGCAACGGATGGCCCAGCAGATAACCTTGCAGGGAGTTACACCCCAGGCGCGTGAGAAAGGTCTGTTGCACATCGGTTTCCACCCCTTCGGCAACAATACGCAGGCCCAGGGCCTGGCCGAGGGCGACAATGGCCGAGACGATGGCGGCATCATCGCTGTCGTGCTCCAGGTCGCGTACAAACCCACGGTCGATCTTCAACTCGTTGGCCGGCAGGCGCTTGAGGTACATCAGGCTGGAATAACCCGTGCCGAAGTCATCGATGGAAAGATCGACGCCCATGTCCGACAACTGCTGCAACACCGTCATGCTCGCATCGGCGTCGCTCATGGCGGTGGTCTCGGTGATTTCCAGGGTCAGGCTGTTGGCTGGCAAGCGATGACGCTCAAGGGCTTGAGCCACGCTCTTGACCAGCCCGGCGTGGCAGAACTGCAGCGCCGACAGGTTCACGGCGATACGCCAATCTTCGTAGCCCTGGGCGTACCACAGGCTCATTTGGCGACAGGCTTCATCGAGTACCCATTCGCCGATGGGGATGATCAACCCGGTCTTTTCCGCCAATTCGATAAACGTCGCCGGCAACAACAGGCCCTGTTGTGGATGCTCCCAGCGCAACAGCGCTTCGGCCCCCACCGCAATGCCACTGGCCGCATCGTACTTGGGCTGGTAGTACAAGCGAAATTGTTGCTGTTCCACCGCATTGCGCAGGTCCTGCAACAACTGCAATTGCTTGCGCGCGTTGGTGTTCATCGACGCATCAAAGAAGCTGTAGCCGTTCTTGCCCATGCCCTTGGCGTGGTACATCGCGGCGTCGGCGTTCATCAGCAATTCCTGGGGGTTATTGCCGTTGCCCGGGAACACGGCGATGCCCACGCTGGCGGAGATCTTCAACTCATGTTCGGCCACCTGGAAGGCGCGGTTGATCAGCACCACCTGGCGCTCGGCCAGGCCGAGGGCATCGTCCGGCTGGGTCAGTTGCACCAGCAATACGAACTCATCGCCGCCGATGCGCGCCAGGGTGTCGTGACTGCGCAAGTCTTCACGCAGGCGCTGGCCGACTTCGCGCAGCAACTGGTCGCCCATATGGTGGCCAAAAGCATCGTTGACCGGCTTGAAGCCGTCCAGGTCGATAAACATCAGCGCAAAACAGCCGCCCTGCTCTTTCACCGCCTGCATGGCTTGCTGGATGCGGTCGGCGAGCAAGGTGCGGTTGGGCAGGCCGGTGAGCATGTCGTGCAGGGCCAGGTGGGTCAGTTCCTGGTTGGCCTGGCTCAGGGAGTCGGCGAGAACCGCTGTGCGCGCTTCCAGGCGTGCGTCGAGCAACGACGTCAGCAAAGCGATGGCCAGCACCGCCAGGGTGGTAACCAGCACCAGGTTATCCAGGCCCTTGCCGCTCAAACCGTTCAGTGCCGCGCCGCAGAAGCTCTCATCGGCAAAGCGTGCGGCTGCCATGCCGGTGTAATGCATACCGACGATGGCAAAACCCATCACCACCGCCGCCCCACCCCGGGCCAGGCGCACATACGGCGTATTGCGGCGCAGATTATGGGCGATCCACAACGCTGCACCGGAGGCCACCACCGCGATCAATAACGAAGCGCCGAACAGCGTCGGGTCGTAATCGATGCCCGGCGTCATGCGCATCGCCGCCATGCCGGTGTAGTGCATGCTGGCAATGCCGGTGCCCATGATCAGCGCCCCCAACCCCAGCTGCCAGGCCGGCAGGCGCGGTTGGCTGACCAGCCATAAGGCAAAGCCGCTGGACAGCACCGCAATCAGCAACGACAGCGCGGTAATCCCCAGGTCGAAGCCCAGGGTAAACGGCAAGCGCAAAGCCAGCATGCCGATGAAGTGCATGGACCACACCCCCACCCCCATCGCCATGGATCCGCCAGTGATCCATAAGTAAACGGCGCGCCCCTTGGCGGTGGCGATGCGGCCAGAAAGGTCCAGCGCGGTGTAAGAAGCGAGGATCGCAACGAACAGTGAGATCACGACCAGCGAGGGCGAGTAACTACCGATGAGCATGGGACTTCTCGTGCACAGCGAGCCCGAAAGGCCCGTGCGAAATGGCAAAGCGGGCGATTGTAGCGAGAATAATTCTTGAGTACTTGATTAATTATCAGAGCGCCATTAGTGGCATTTTGACGCCAATCGGATGACTCAAAACGAGGATTTGTTGAGGCCAAATATGGCAGTGGGACTTGGTGAGCGGGCTTATTGCGGTGAGCGGGCCCGCCAACCTCAACACGCCTGTTCATCACAGCAAGCCCACCCATTGGATCGAGTTGATCTTCAGTTTTTGTCGGCGATCGGTGTCTGTCCATCCCAGCCACCGCCCAACGCGGCGATCAATTGCACACTGGCCACCAGGCGCGTCTGCAGCAAGGTCAGCACCGTGCGCTCGTTGCTCAGGGCCGTGGCCTGCACAGTGACCACATCCAGGTAGGCAATCAGCCCGGCCTTGTACTGGTTCTGGGTCAGGCGCAGCGACTCACGCGCTGCCGCCAGCGCTTCGTTGCTGACCACCGCCTCGTCCTCCAGCACCTTGAGCTGCACCATGTAGTTTTCCACTTCGCGGAAACCATCCAGCACGGTCTGGCGGTACTTGGCCACCGTCTCGTCATAGGAGGCTACGGTACGGTCGACTTCCGCCGAGCGCTGGCCACCATCGAACAGCGTCATGGCCAGCTTGGGCCCTACCGACCAGAAGCGGTTCGGCAGGCTGATCCAGTCGGCGTACGTGCTGCTGGAGTAACCACCGGCCAGGCTCAGGGTCAGGTCCGGGTAGTAGGCGGCCTTGGCCACGCCGATATTGGCGTTGGCGGCGATCACCGAGCGTTCGGCCGAGGCGATGTCCGGGCGACGCTCAAGCAGTTGCGACGGCAGGCTCACCGGGATCTGCGGCAGCGCCGGAATGTCCTTGCTCACCGCCAGGTTGAAGTTGGCCGGCGCCTCGCCAATCAGTACCGCAATCGCGTTTTCCAGCTGGGCGCGCTGCCAGATCAGGTCGATCAGGCTGGCCTGGGTGGTCTTGAGCTGGGTCTGCGCCTGGGCCACCGCGTCCTTGCCGGAAACACCGGCGCGGTACTGGTTTTCGGTCATTTGCAGGGAGCGCTGATAAGTCTCCAGGGTCGCTTGCAGCAGGCGCGTCTGTTCATCCATGACGCGCAGTTGCAGGTAGCTTTGCACCAGTTCCGACTGCTGGCTCAGGCGCATCGCCGCCAGGTCCGCCGAGCTGGCTTCGGCACTGGCCTCATTGGCTTCCAGGCCCCGGCGCAGCTTGCCCCAGATGTCCGCTTCCCAGCTCACGCCCAACTGCGCATTGAGGGTGTCGCGGATACCGCTGCTGGAACTGCTCAGGCTGGCGCTGCTGCTGCCGGTGCCCTGGCTGGCGCGGGTTTTCCCGGCGCTCAGGTCGACGGTGGGGTAAAACGCCCCACGGGAACTGCGCACCAAAGCCTGGGCCTGGCGAAAGCGCGCTTCGGCCTGGGCCACGGTCTGGTTGGAACTGTTCAGGCGCAGCACCAGCTCATTGAGCTGGCGGTCGCCGTACAACTCCCACCAGGCACCACGGGCCAGAGAATCACTGGGGGTGGCCTGACGCCAACCCTTGGCTTCCTTGAATTGCGCCGGCTCGACCACTTCCGGGCGTTTGTAGTCGGGGCCGACGGCGCAGGCGCTGAGCAACACGCCGCAGAGCACCAGGCTCGCCACGCGGGAACCACGGAACAGGGCCAATCGGGCAAAGGTTGAATCGGTCATAGCGCAGTGTCCAGGGCAGCATCGGTACGCACGCCGCGCCAGGCGTTGAAGCGGTGGCGCGCGCGGTCGAGATAAAGGTAAACCACCGGGGTGGTGTAAAGGGTCAGGACCTGGCTGAACACCAGGCCACCGATAATGGTCAGGCCCAGGGGACGGCGCATTTCCGCGCCATCGCCAGCACCCAGCAGCAACGGCAAGGCGCCGAGGATTGCTGCCAGGGTGGTCATCAGGATCGGGCGCAAGCGCAGCAGGCAGGCACTGCGAATCGATTCGAGCGGCCCCATGCGGTCATTGCGTTCCAGCTGCAGCGCCAGGTCGATCATCAGGATCGCGTTTTTCTTCACCACCCCAATCAACAGGAACAGGCCCAGCAGGGAGATCAGGCTGAACTCGCCTCCCGTCAGGTAAATGGCGAGCATGGCGCCGACACCCGCCGAGGGTAAGGTCGAGAGAATGGTCAGCGGGTGAATGTAGCTTTCGTACAGAATGCCCAACACCAGGTACACCGCCACCAGCGCGCCGAGGATCATGAACGGCTGGCCCTTCTGCGTGGCCGCGAAGGCATCGGCGGTACCGGCCATCTTGGCAATCACGTCTTCCGGCAAGCCGACCTTGGCAATCGCCCGTTCGATGGCGGCCGTACCCTGCTCCACCGTCACGCCGGGCGCCATGTCGAAGGCGATGTCTTCCGAGGCGAACTGGCCTTCGTGGCTGACGCGGTCGTCGGCCAGGCTGTTCTCATAATGGGCGATGGTCGACAACGGCACCCGTGCGCCCGTGGACGTGATCACCTGCATCTGGTTGAGGGTGATCGGGTCCTGGGCATATTTCGGGTTGACCTCCATCACCACCTGATACTGGTTGAGGCTGTCGTAGATGGTCGAAATCTGCCGCTGGCTGTAGGCGTTGTTCAGTACGGCGGTGACCATGTTCATGTCGATCCCCAGGCGCTTGGCCTGGTCGCGGTCGACAATCAACGTGACCTGCGCCGCACCGCGACCTTCACGGGCGTCGATGGCGGTGAGTTCCGGCAACTCGCGCAGCGCCGCGACCACTTTCGGGTACCACAGGCGCAATGCCGCCAGGTCGCCGCTTTGCAGGATGTAGGAATACTGCGCACTGGTCTGGTCGCGGCTACCGCCGAATTGCAGGTCCTGGTCGGCCATCAGGAACAGGCGCCCGCCCGGCACCAGCGGCACATCCTTGCGCAGACGCTCGATCACCGCCTGGGCAGAGACCTTGCGCTCGCTGATGGGCTTGAGGCGGACCAGCATCACCGCGTTGTTGGTGCCGTTGTTGCCGCCGATGAAGCCGGCCACGCTGAGCACCGCCGGGTCCTTGAGCACCGCCTTGCGGAAGGTCTCCATTTTCGGCTGCATCACGCTGAACGACAGGCCGTCGTCACCGCGCACAAAACCGATCAATTGGCCGGTGTCCTGCTGGGGCATGAAGGTTTTCGGCACCACCACGTACAGCGCCACGTTCATGCCGATGGTCAGCAACAGGCTGAGCAGGGTCAGGCGCCGATGGCGCAGCACCCAGTCCAGGCTGGTGGCGTAGCCGGCGACCATGCGGTCGTTGATCTTCTGGCTCCAGCGTTGCAAACCGGTCATCTGCGTTTTGACGTGGGGTTTCAGCCAGCGCGCGCAGAGCATCGGGGTCAGGGTCAGCGAGACAATCAACGACACAATGATCGCCGCCGACAGGGTGATGGAAAACTCGCGGAACAGGTTGGTGACAATCCCGCCCATGAACAGGATGGACAGGAACACCGCCACCAGCGACACGTTCATCGACAGCAAGGTAAAGCCGACTTCCTGTGCGCCCAGATACGCCGCCTTCATCGGCGGCACGCCTTCGTCGATGTGCCGGGAGATGTTCTCCAGCACTACGATGGCATCGTCCACCACCAGGCCGGTGGCCAGGATCAACGCCATCAGCGAGAAGTTGTTCAACGAGAACCCGTACAGGTACATCACCGCAAAGGTGCCCACCAGCGACACCGGCACCGCCAGGGTCGGGATCAGCGAGGCGCGGAAATTCCCCAGGAACAGGTACACCACCAGGATCACCAGCCCCACGGCAATCAGCAAGGTCATCTCGGCTTCATGCAAGGTGGCGGTGATCACCGGCGAGCGGTCCATGGCCAGGCTCAGCTTGACGCTGGACGGTAGCACCGCCTGCAACGCCGGCAACTGCGCCTTGATCTGCCGCACCGTCTCGATGATGTTGGCACCGGACTGGCGGTTGATCACCAGCAGTACCGCCGAGTCGTTATTGAAGAAGCCGCTGTTATAGCGGTCTTCCACACCGTCGCTGATCTTGGCCACATCCCCAAGGCGCAGGGCAGCGCCGTTCTGGTAGCGAATCAGCAGCGGCTCGTAGTCCTTGGCCTTTTCCAACTGGTCGTTGGCCTGGATCTGCCAGTTACGCTCATTGTCTTCCAGCGAGCCCTTGGGCCGGCGCTGGTTGGCGTTGGCGATGGTGTTGCGCACATCATCGAGGGCCACGCCGTACTGGTCGAGAGCCTTGGGCTCCAGCTCGATGCGCACGGCCGGCAGGGAGCTGCCGCCGATCTGCACTTCGCCCACACCCGGAACCTGCGAGAGGCTCTGGGAAAGAATGGTCGAGGCCAGGTCGTACAACTGGCCCTTCTGCAACACGTCCGAGGTCAGCGACAGCACCATGATCGGCGCCTGGGACGGGTTGATCTTCTTGTAGGTGGGCATGCTGCGCATACCGCTGGGCAGCAGGTTGCGCGAGGCGTTGATCGCCGCCTGCACTTCCCGCGCCGCGCCGTTGATGTCGCGGTCGGAATCGAACGCGAGGATCACCCGGGTGGAGCCCTGGCTCGACGAACTGCTCATGGTGGTGATGCCGGCAATCGCGCCGAACGAACGCTCCAGCGGCGTGGCCACGGTAGACGCCATCACTTCGGGGCTGGCGCCGGGCAAGCTGGCCGATACCACGATCACCGGAAAATCGATCTGCGGCAGTGGCGATACCGGCAGCAGGTTGAAGCTGACACCGCCGAGCAACAGGATCGCCAGGCTCAGCAGCATGGTCGCGACCGGCCGGCGGATGAAAGGTCCGGACAGGTTCATGACTCAACCGGCTCCAGGCTTTGCGGCTCTTTGCGCCAGCGGCGGCCAAGGCGATCGAAGTACAGGTAGATCACCGGAGTGGTGAACAGCGTCAACACTTGGCTCACCAGCAGACCGCCGACCATCACCAGGCCCAGCGGTTGGCGCAATTCCGCGCCGGAACCGGTGGCCAGCATCAACGGCACCGCGCCGAACAACGCCGCCAGGGTGGTCATCAGGATCGGCCGGAAGCGCAGCAGCGCCGCCTGGTAAATGGCGGTCTGCGGGTCGAGGCCCTGGTTGCGTTCAGCGTCGAGGGCGAAGTCGATCATCATGATCGCGTTCTTCTTGACGATACCGATCAACAGAATGATGCCGATGATCGCGATCATGCCCAGGTCATTGCCGCTGAGCAGCAAGGCCAGCAAGGCTCCCACCGCCGCCGATGGCAAGGTCGAGAGAATGGTGATCGGGTGGATATAGCTCTCGTAGAGCACACCGAGCACGATGTACATGGTGACCACCGCCGCCAGGATCAGCAGCAAGGTGCTCGACAGCGACGCTTCGAACGCCTGGGCTGCGCCCTGGAACTGAGTCTGCACGCCCACCGGCATACCGATGTCTTTCTGGGTCTGGTTGATCAGCTCCACGCCTTTGCCCAGCGCGACGCCGGGGGCCAGGTTGAACGACATCATCACCGCCGGGAACTGGCCGATATGGGCAATCGCCAACTGCGCCTGACGCTGTTCCACATGGGCCAGGCTGGACAAGCGCACCTGGCCGCCATCGGTGGTTTTCACGTGGATCTGGTTCAGCGCGTCCGGCCCGAGGGTTTCGCCGGACTGGGCCTGCAACACCACGCGGTACTGGCTGGCCTGGGTGTAGATGGTGGAAATCTGCCGCTGGCCGAAGGCGTCGTACAGGGCGTCGGTGATGGTCGATACGCTCACGCCCAGGCGCGAGGCCGCATCGCGGTCGATCACCAGGTACACCTGCAGGCCTTTGTCCTGCAGGTCGCTGGCCACATCAGTGAGTTCCGGCAACTGGCTGAGCGCATGCACCAGCTTGTCGCTCCACAGCGCCAGCAGCTCGGCGTCCGGCGAGGACATGCTGAACTGGTACTGGGTACGGCTCACACGGTCTTCGATGGTCAGGTCCTGCACCGGCTGCATGAACAGGCGGATGCCCACCAGCTTGTCGATCTGCGGCTGCAAACGGGTGATCACCTGGGCTGCGCTCAGGTCACGCTGGCCGTGGGCCTTGAGGTTGATCAACAGGCGCCCGCTGTTGAGGGTAGCGTTATCGCCGTCCACACCAATATATGACGACAGGCTTTCCACCGCCGGATCGGCCAGGATGATCTTGGCCAGCTCCTGCTGGCGCTGGCTCATGGCGGCGAAGGAAATCGACTGCGGCGCTTCGGAAATGCCCTGGATCACGCCGGTATCCTGCACCGGGAAGAACCCCTTGGGCACCACCAGATACAGGAATACAGTGAGGCCCAGGGTGGCGATGGCCACCAGCAGGGTCAGTGGCTGGTGCTTGAGCACCCACTGCAACATGCTCCCGTAACGCGCAATCAACCAATCGATCCAGGCACCGCTGGCCTTGTAGAAACGCCCCTGCTCTTCCTCCTTTGGCTCACGCTTGAGCAAGCGCGCGCACATCATCGGCGTGAGGGTCAGGGACACCACCAGGGAAATCAGGATCGCCACCGCCAGGGTAATGGCGAACTCACGGAACAGGCGCCCGACCACGTCGGCCATGAACAGCAGCGGGATCAACACCGCAATCAGCGACAGCGTCAGGGAAATCAGGGTGAAACCGATCTGCTTGGCGCCCTTGAGCGCGGCGGCCAATGGTGTTTCGCCTTCCTCGATATAGCGGGAAATGTTCTCCAGCATCACGATCGCGTCATCCACCACGAACCCGGTGGCGATGGTCAGCGCCATCAGCGTCAGGTTGTTGATGGAGAATCCGGCCAGGTACATCACGCCAAAGGTGCCCACCAGCGACAGCGGCACGGCGATGGACGGGATGATCGTGGCACTGACCCGGCGCAGGAACAGGAACGTCACCATGACCACCAGGGCGATGGCGATAAGCAATTCGTGTTGCACATCCTTGACCGAGGCGCGGATGGTCTGGGTACGGTCGGTGAGCACCGTCACATCGAGGCCGGCCGGCAGGTTGTCGGTGATGCTGGGCAGCAATGCCTTGATGCGGTCCACCACCTCGATCACGTTGGCACCCGGCTGGCGCTGGATGTTCAGCAGCACCGCCTGGTTTTCATTGGCCCAGGCGGCAAGGCGTTCGTTTTCAGCGCCGTCGACGATCTGCGCCACGTCCTTGAGGCGCAATGGCGCGCCGTTGTTGTAGGCCAGGATCAGTTCGGCATATTGCGCGGGCGAGACCAACTGGTCGTTCGCATCGAGCATCGACACACGGGTCGGCCCGTCGAAGTTGCCCTTGGGCTGGTTGACGTTGGACGCGGCGATCAGCGTGCGCACATCGGACAGGTTCAAGCCGTTGGCCGCCAGGGCCTCGGGGTTGACCTTGATGCGCACCGCCTGGCGCTGGCCGCCGGCGATGCTGACCATGCCGACGCCGCTGATCTGCGCGATTTTCTGCGCCATCCGCGTATCCACCAGATCATTGAGCTTGGGCAGCAGCATGGTCTTGGAGGTGATCGCCAGGGTCAGCACCGGGGTGTCCGCCGGGTTGACCTTGTTGTACACCGGCGGCGCCGGCAGATCCTTGGGCAGCAGGTTGGTGGCCGCGTTGATCGCGGCCTGCACCTGCTGCTCGGCGACATCCATATTGATATCGAGGTTGAAACGCAGGGTCAGCACCGACGCCCCGCCGGAACTGGTGGAGGCCATCTGTGTGAGGCCGGGCATTTGCCCGAACTGGCGCTCCAGCGGTGCAGTGACCGCACTGGTCATCACGTCCGGGCTGGCCCCGGGGTACAGGGTCATCACCCGGATCGTCGGGTAATCCACCTGGGGCAAGGCCGACACCGGCAACAAGCGGTACGCGATGATGCCGGCCAGGACAATGGCCAGCATGCTCAGCGTAGTGGCGACCGGGCGAAGGATAAACAGCCGCGACAGGTTCATGAACCGACCTTTTGCGCCTTGCCGGCGGTGGAACCGGTCTCCCCTTTAGCCGCAGGCTTGCCTTGCAGGTGTTCGGTCGGGGTGGTCGGCACTTCGCTGCTGTCGTTGACCACTTCGATCTCGCTGCCGTCCTTCAAGCGGTCGGTGCCTTCCAACACCACGCGGTCGCCAGCCTTGAGGCCCTCTTTGATCACCGTGTTGTCGCCATCGGAATCACCGACCACCAGGGGCTGCATCTTGACCTTCTTGTCACCGTCCAGCACGTAGACGAAGGTTCCGGTGTTGCCAAACTGGATCGCCGCCGACGGCGCCAGCACCACGTTATGCAGGGTATCGGCCAGCAAGTGCACATTGACGAACTGGTTGGGGAACAGCGCCTGGTCCTTGTTATCGAAACGCGCCTTGAACTTCAGGGTGCCGGTGGTGACGTCTATCTGGTTGTCCAGGCTTTGCAGCACGCCGGTAGCCTGCTTCTTCACGTCGCCACGGTCCCAGGCCTCTACAGGCAGCTTGTTGCCGGCGTGGTAGCGGGTGAGCACGGTTTCCAGGGTGTTTTCCGGCAGGGTGAAGGCCACGCTGATCGGTTGTGTCTGGGTGATCACCGCGAGTGAGGTGGTGTCGTTGGCCGCCACCAGGTTGCCTACGTCGACCTGGCGCAGGCCCACGCGGCCGCTGATCGGTGCGCGGATCTTGGTGAATTCGAGGTTGAGCTTGGCGTCATCCACCGCGCCCTGGTTGGTCTTGACCGTGCCCTGGTATTGCAGGACCAGCGCTTCAGCGGTGTCCAGGGTCTGCTTGGCGATGCTGTCCTGGGCGTACAGGTCGCGGTAACGCTGCACATCGACCTGGGCGTTCTTCAACTGAGCCTGGTTCTGCATCAGCGTGCCCTGGGCCTGGAGCAAGGCGTTCTGGTAGCTGCGCGGGTCGATCTCGGCGAGCAGGTCGCCGGCCTTGACCATCTGGCCTTCCTCAAAGGCAATCTTCACCAGCTCGCCGCCTACCCGGCTGCGCACATTGATGGTGTTGAGCGCGGTCACCGTGCCCAGCGCCTTGTAGTACACCGGGAACTCCCCCAGCACGGCGGGCGCCACGCGCACCGGTACCGGGCCGGCGGAGCCGCCGAACCCCGGGCGCATCATCCCCGTCTTGCCGGCATGGCCCGCGGGCTTTTCGGCGCCATCCTTATGGCTGCCGGGCCAGAACTTCCAGCACAGGCCGGCGATAACCAGCAGCACAAGCAGGCCGAACAGCCAGCGGCGGGACTTACGGGGGGAGGATTGCATGGAGTGATCAACCATTGGGCGCGAGAGCTTCTTCTTTGGGAGGCTGAAAGATAAGCACTGGGGCGCATTTAGAAAAGCGCCTTTACCGGCTATTTACCTTGGGCTTACAACTTTTAACTTCTGATCTTAGTCTGCCCGCTATTTCGCTAAGCAGTTGAGACACAAATAAAAACGGCCTGGACTAGGCCAGGCCGCAATCATGCATCACGCGTGTTACTGCAAAACGACAGTAACGTACCGAAACAGTTACTTCAAAACAGCCAGGGCTGCTTCGTAGTTCGGCTCCTGGCCGATTTCCGCAACCAGCTCGCTGTGCAGCACAGTGTTGTTCTCGTCCAGTACCACCACGGCGCGGGCGGTCAGGCCCTGCAGTGGGCCGTCGGCGAGGGAAACGCCGTAGTCGACAGCGAAGTCGGCGTTGCGGAAGTCCGACAGGCTCAGCACATTGTCCAGGCCTTCGGTGCCGCAGAAACGCTTCTGGGCAAACGGCAGATCAGAGGAAATGCACAGCACGACCGTGTTGCTCAGGTCGTTGGCCTGGGCGTTGAACTTGCGTACCGAGGTCGCGCAGGTCGGGGTATCAACGCTTGGGAAGATGTTCAGAACCTTGCGCTTGCCGGCGAAGGTTTCCAGGGTCGCTTGCGACAGGTCGACAGCAACCAGGCTGAATTCAGGAGCGGTGGAGCCGGTTTTCGGCAGTTCGCCTTCAACCTGGACAGGATTACCACGAAGGGTGACTTGAGCCATGAACAGAATCCTTATGCTGGGTTTGATGAAACGAATTCGAGAGGCGGAAGTTAACCACAAAGTGCGATGGCTACCTACCGCCAGACATAAATTCTCATGCCGCCGGTTATGGTTTAATTGCGCGCCGATCGCCCTGCCCTTCAAGGAACCTGTTGTTGATGAATCAGCCTGCCACCAAAGTCCTGGTCATTGGTTATGTCTGGCCGGAGCCGCGTTCCTCGGCCGCAGGCGGGCATATGATGCAGATTCTTGAGAGCTTTCTGACACAAGGTTGGGACATAACCTTCAGCAGCCCCGCAACCATCGGCGAGCACAAGGCCGATTTGCCCGCGCTGGGCATCGCCGAATGCCTAATCGAACTCAATAACAGCAGTTTCGATGATTTTATCCGCGAACTCGCCCCGGATATCGTGCTGTTCGACCGTTTCATGATGGAAGAGCAGTTTGGCTGGCGTGTCGAGAAACAATGCCCCGATGCCCTTCGCGTCCTGGAAACCAGCGACCTGCAAAGCCTGCGCGATGTCCGGCACCAGCACCTCAAGGACCACCTGAGGACGCATCCAGACAGTAACGACTTCAGCGCCCTGTTCAATTTGGCCCTGGACGAAGAATTCCGGCTAATGGCCGACACTGACATTGCCAAGCGCGAAATCGCCGCGATTTATCGCTGTGACATCAGCCTGATGATCTCCGACGCAGAGGCACGCCTGCTCACCGAGCAGTTCAAGGTGCCCGCCGCCCTGCTCCACTGGTGCCCGCTGATGCTGGAACCGCCGACCGAGCCCTTCGCGCCATTTGAAGACCGCGCCCATTTCCTCAGCATCGGCAACTTCCGCCACGCCCCCAACTGGGATGCGGTGCTGTGGATGAAGAACAGCCTGTGGCCGCTGATCCGCCAGCAACTCCCGGGAGCGCAACTGCACATTTATGGCGCCTACACCCCGCCCAAAGCCACGGCCCTGCACAACCCGGCGCAGGGCTTTCATGTAATGAACTGGGCCGAAGACGCCCTGCAAGTGATGTCCGCGGCGCGCATCTGCCTGGCACCCTTGCGATTCGGCGCCGGAATCAAGGGCAAGCTGGCGGATGCAATGCTGTGCGGCACGCCAAACGTCACCACGCCGATCGGTGCCGAGGCCATGGGGGATGAACAGCCGTGGCCTGGTGCCGTGGAACAAAGCGCCCCGGCCCTCGCGGCAGCCGCGGTGGCCCTGTATCAAGACTGTGAACGCTGGAACCAGGCCCAGGAGGACGGTCGCCGACTGCTGGCCAGACGGTATGACCAGAACATCCATGGCCCGGCGCTGGTGGCCTGCCTGGAGCAGTGCCGCGGGCGCCTTTCGGCCCATCGCCGCGATAACTTCACCGGCAGCATGCTGCGCCACCATGCCCACAAAAGTACGCAGTACATGTCCCAGTGGATCGAGGCAAAAAACCGCAACGTATAAACATCGACGCTGGCGAGGTCGTGCGCAAGGGGGCATTATCCTACGCAGCAACCACAATAAAGCGACGGCAGCATGACCCGAGCAACGCGCATCACCGACCCTTCCTACGAACTGATGGACGACCACAACGGCCTGTCCATTATTTATCGCCAACACGGTTTCCCTTGCCCGCTGGTGCGCTGGCACTTCCACAAGGAATACGAGCTGCACCTGATCGTCGCCAGCTCCGGCAAGGTGTTTATCGGTGACTACATCGGCAACTTCTACCCGGAAAGCCTGTTCCTCACCGGCCCCAACCTGCCCCATAACTGGATCAGCCAGGTGGAGGAAGACGAGGTGGTGCCCAAGCGCGACATGTTGGTGAACTTCACCGATGAGCTGTTCGAGCACGGCAGCCACATCTTCGCCGAACTCAAAAGCCTGGCGCCGCTGCTGGAGCGGGCGCAGTCCGGCATCGAGTTTCGCTGCAAAAAGACCATCGCCCAGGCCATGACCTTGATGCAACGCATCGAGGACGCCCAAGGCATGGCGCGCCTGGGGCACTTCTTTATCCTGCTGGACGTGTTGAGCGCCTGTGAGGACTACCAACTGCTTTCCGGTGTGACCACGCCGCAACTGGCCGATGAACACAGCATCGACCGCACCAACCGCGCCGTAGACTACATTTTCGCCCACTACGCGCGGGAGTTGCCGCTCGAAGAAGTGGCGGAATACTTGGGCATGAAGCCCACTTACTTCTCTCGCGTGTTCAAACAGGCCACCGGGCGCACATTCATCGAGTTCGTCAACCGGTTGCGTATCAGCAAATCCTGCGAGTTGTTGGCCGATGGGGATAAAGCCGTGACGGATGTGTGTTTCGAGTCGGGCTTCAACAATATCTCCAACTTCAACCGGCGCTTCCAGCAACTCAAGGGCATGACCCCTTCCCACTACCGTCGCCTGGCGGTGCAGCGACTGACTGAGCAGAACCTCGCCTGAAACAGCGACGCCTCCCTAGATAGATCTATAGGGGAATTCAAAAGGAACCTAACAGCGCTGGTTGCCACGTAAGAAAAGTGTCTTCCATTTTCCATTGCGCGGAATTTCCTGCCTATATCCGCTGCTGTTGAGGACTTCTTATGATCGGGCTTCCAGTCTCAAACCACCGCACAACCACTGCGCAGCGTGATAACCCGAAACCACCGGCTGGCCCGCTCCGCGTCTCGGTCACCTCCATCGTCATCGGACTTTTCGCTAACCCCATCGACCAACGCCAGACACCTTTCACCCCGCCGGTTGATCTGCCGGATCACACGCGTCAGCGCATTGAATCCTTGCTCAGATTCAGAGCGACAAAAGAACAATCAAGCCTGTTCGAGCAGATCAGGCAACACGTGATGAGTTCGCCTGATCCGCTGGCAGCTCCCGCAGTACGGGCAGAGGTCGAGAAACTTCTTGGTCAGCCAAGTGCGCTCGATCCGCAAAAAAACACCGACCAGTTGATTCAAGAAATCATTGATAGTCCCGTGCCCAGCGCGCCAAAAATTCGTCCTGTTTCTTCGCGCTTACGTCGAGATCTGCAGAACGCGCCCCCCAGCCAGGACACAGGCAACGCCTCGCTGCGCAAGTTCGCCGACACGTTGGTTGACAAGGCTGATGCGGAGTTGGCGATCAATACAGCCTACACCCTGATCAACGCGTTGCTTAACGATAAAGAGCTGGCTCTAAAAGGCACCCAATACACGGTTCACGTCGAGCCCGACTCCACTTTTGGCCTGGCCCTTGCCGAGCTGGATGATGCGCTTCGCTCGGAACCCTTCAAATCGTTTGCCCAAACCCATGACATCGATATTGAATCGTTGGTGATCGACCCCGCCGGGCGCCTCCTCCTGCAGCAGGAGGACCACGACATTGATATCAGCCAGTACGGCAAAGACAGTTTTTCAAAGGCAACATCGGCGGTTTTCAAAGCGGTCACAAAAGTGGCGGGCTCCAGTCGTGAACCTTTCAGATTTTTCGGGCGAGACCGGGCGTTTCCTGAGCTGATTACCAACTTCTATGGCATGCCACTGCCCCATGATTACTCCCGAAACTACAATGAGGATACGTTATTCAACATTGGGCAGTTGATTCGTGAGGGAACATTTCCTTCGCTACGTCATTCCGACCCGCTTTACGAGCAACAGTATGCCCCCGTCAAGCAACGTCAACAGCAAGCCAAGCAACAAATCGTCGATCTGCCAGCGGAGCAACTGGATCAACGCCTCGCTCGCTATGCGCCGTTGACCGCAGCCCAAAGGGTTCAGGAGGCCGACGAGGCGCTGGCATGGCAGTGCAGCGAGACGCTGCTGAAACAATTGCCAGCGCTGAATGGTGGAAATGACAATACGCCACCTATGCTCAATGAAGTGCCCGAGTACTCAACCTTCAACCAAGTTCGCCAGCAGCTTCTGAATGCGTTCACAAGCACCACTTTTACCGACTTTGCGCAGAAACAAGGCCTTGATCCCAAGACGGCCCGCATCAACCCCGACACAGGCACCCTGACCGCCAACGTGAAAGGCGTGGAAATCACGTTCACCCTGAACGATGTGTCAGAAAAGTCAGAAGAGTGGAGTAATGTCTGGCTCAAGATAAAGCAGGCGGTGCAGCAGATGGCCGCAGGCTCTCATGCCAATGTGCACTACCCTGCTCCGCCCACCGCAACACTGAACGAGGTGATGCGTTTCTACAATGAGCAAATGCCCCCTCAGCCAGACACCCGACAACCCGACTGGAAAGAACACCAACTGAACACCTTGCTAAATCGTGGCTTAGCATTGGTTCAAAATCAAACCTTCAGCGCACTGGTCGACACCTCGTTGAACGATCCCCAGTCTGTCGCCGTACGGCAAAACCAGCAGGCCGTGACGCAAATGCTGGCCTCTACGCCGCTCTCCCCCTCGCCACTTGAAAAACTGGCCGCCGCCATCAAAGCCAGCCGGGCGGCGCTTGTGGAAGCTGAGGACACCCCCGAAGACCTTTTGGCGCGCGCCGAAGGTGAGCTTGCCACCACTGTTCATCGTGCAATGCTTGAACTGAAACTCGCCCCCGAACAAGCCGCATCGAAAATCATCCAACTGATACCGCCCAACAGCCTGTTCGGTCAATGGCGGGCCTACCTGCACAAAGCCCTCAATAGCCAGGGTTTCAAGGCGTGGGCGCATGAGCAGAAGGTTGACCTGGCTTCCTTGCGTTATGACCCCACGGACAACGCGCTGGTTAGCAAGGTTGGGGCGCAAGAACAGCGTTTCACTGCCACCGCGTTCGCGCAAAAGTACCCCAATTACTTTGACGCGCTGGCGCCCGTGCTAACCGCAGCGCAGGCATTCGCGAATCAAACACAACCCATTGCACTGCTTCACGCCGAATCCAACGGTGCTCCCTACCAATGGGTGGCCAACTTTTATAGCCTCAGCGACACCCCCGGCAGCACGAGATTTGACCAACAGGCTGCCTTGATGGGCCGCACCCAACAATTTCCCAATCCACCTGATAACCCAGAAAACATAGTGGGCTGGCTGGCCCGGCAAAACACCGCAGTGGGTGACAGCAACGACCGTTACAGACTGATCCAAGCCTTGGAAAACTGGACACCGGACAGCGGCTCCAGGCGCCTTGTGGTCGATCCAGACTCTTCCCATCAACCCAAGGGCGTGACAACGGTTGCCGAATTTATCTCGCACAACAACTGGTACCCAGTGTCATCAAAAGCAGACAACGACAATTTGCTGAAGGCCTTGCAGACGCGGGCTCCCCACTCTCCTCCGCTGGGCAATCGCTGGGGGTTCCTGTCGACGCCACTGCCGCTGAATGCCGCGCAACGCGATGAGCTGGTCGAAGAGGCGAAAAAAAGGATCGGCACCAATAACACGCTCCTCAATTACCTCAGCAGTAGGGTTACCAACCTCAGTACCGATCCTGAACAGGCACTGGAGCAACTGCTTACCTGCAGTGATGCGCTTGAACTCGCCACCGATCTGCAAACCCGCATTAAGGTGGCTGTAACCTCAACCAGCTTGAGGAAGTTGCTTTTGACGTACCTGATACTGGAAGTTGATCCAACGGCCGGCACTCAACACAAGACCATTGCCGGAGCCGATTTGACCGACAACGATAACGTTGGCCGCAGCACTCACCTCAGGCGCGAACGCTTCACGCAACACCTGATTGAGAACAAAGGCATCCCTCGTCACCTTGCACCGGCAGTTGCGCACTTGCTTCTACAAGGGGCGGCACCGCAATTACTGGTGAAGGATGTACCGAAACAAGTAACGCTCGGCTCGCCGGAGGATGTCGAGTTTACGACTGCGGTCAACCGGATCGAATGGACAGCGCCTGGCGCGACCGCAAACATGACGTACCCGGAAATCATGAGTCTTCATAACATCCGGCCTATCTCAGCACTGGAAGCGCAGATATACAGCTACGCGCAAATGAATCCGTTATTGGATTGGGCGGCCATCCATAACAACGTTGATAAGAACAACTACACCCTGGAGCAATTGAAAGACAGCCAGCAGAAACTCCAGGCAGCCACCCAGGCCACCGCCGAAGCCGTCCAGTGGCTGAGAACAGTTGAAGCGCCCAATAGAAGGGACATGGCACTGAAAGTACTAAGAGAACAGTTCGGCAGCCATATCGACTATGAAAAACGCTTTATGATTGAAAACGAACTCGCTGGTTTGATCAGCGGGAGACACTATAGCCTGGCAGAAATCTATGAAGCAGGCAGGCTGGATGAAAGCTGGGGGCAGGAAGGCAATCATGTGGATTTCGACAGCCTGCGTAAAAAGGCCGGGGAACCTGGCTTTCCAGTGATCAACGATGAATTCGACAAGGCTATAAAGGCGGATTTCAATCTTCGCAGGCGGCATACCACGACACTGTTCGAGAACATGCTCAACAAGCTGCCTGTCGAAGAGCGCAAGAGCCTGCTTTATGGCGACGTAGAGTTTTTGAACGTTGAAGGCGCCGGCAGCGGCATGGTGATCACGTCGATCTACAACGGGGCCAGAAGAGATTTTGCGGTTTACCCGACGTGGGGCCAGATTGTAAGAATTGCCGACATTGATCCGGATACCCCCCTAGGCCAAAAAGTCAGCCTGGAAATCGATGCCGAGGCTTTCAAGACCGGCACTGAACCTAAATCGGGGGTTAAATCAGAAGTCGTTTTGAGAGCCACCGATCAACGCCTCCTGGATGACAATAACGAACCCTGGCCGTTACCGGTGTCCTTCCCTGCCCACCAGGAAAATGACGCGTTCTCCCCCCATTATGTGGCTGGAAGACTATCGAAATTGGCCAAAGTGATGGTCGACTCCACATACCTGTACAAATCCGACTTTGTCGACCTTCACCGTAATTGGTCCAGCAATACACTTGAAACGGCCACGCAACCCCGTGACTTCTTCAAGGCCATATGGCACTCCTTGCCCGGCACCAGCAGCTTGGAAGACCTTTATCACGGCCAATTCCTGAAAGCAGGCGTAGACCTTGGCATTGATGTCGCGATCCTTGTTGCCACAGAGGGCGCCAGCAATTTGTGGGGCTTGGCCAAATCTGCTGCATCTTGGGCGGCTGCCAAGGTATCCGCGGGGTTTATCGAGAAGTTTGGCGTTAAAGAGGTTGAAGCAATTGAGCTCAAGGACTTCACGGCTGCCACTACCACGCAATCAATCCGCTCGTTGAGCCGGCTTCAGGATGGCCAGCTAACTGAGCAGACAGCTGACATGGCCAATGGCAGCGTGTGGCTTTCCGGGGCTCAGGACCGGGCCAACATCACCGCCATACGCCAGGGCAATGAGTGGTATGCCTACGACGCAAAGACCATGGCCGCTTATGGTCCTGCGCTTGAGGGTTTTGTGTCTGACACATCCTCGGTCCTGAAACAAGAAACCTTTTCCGACGGCACAAAAGCCCTGGTCACCGAAAAGCCTTTGGCCGCAGATGCCTATACCGTCACGCGCACCCATGGCTTCGACTTGATCAACGAGGGCAAGGTTTACCGCTACGACTCTCGCCAACCAGGCTTGCTACGAGACCTGGAGTCAGCCGACCACTACACGCCGCTGGAAAGCTTTGAAGCCTGGTGCCCAGCCCCCAGTATCGGCGGCCGCGTCAAGCGCGGTGCCAACGACGTCTGTTTTACCAAGTTCATCGAGGAGGTATCCGGCGAATTGAAGCAGGAACTTCAGGCGCTTGAGCACGTGCGCCTGTTTCCCTCAGCGCCGAAGTTCCTGCGCAAGGGCCAGTTTGTGATTTTCGAACGCCGCCGCTGGAAAATGGTCGACGGCGAAAGGGGGCCAAAATTGCATCCGGTGCCTGGGACCAAGCCCATCGTCTACAAATCAAAAATCACCGGCACACTCAAAAATGAACCCGAATTCGGCTTTTTCAGCGCACAACACAGTGAGGGGCTGGAGCGAGAAACACGCGTGGTCAAGCTCAACCGCATCACTGATGCTGTCGACGATAAACGTGAACTGCGTGGGGTGATCGTTAACGACAAGGCACACGGCAGTACCGCCAAATACCTGGTGATCGAGGCGGATACCGCCGAGTTCTACTACGCACGATTGGAGGAGACACCCGGCAGCCAGCTGACGTTCAATAAATGCACGCGTAGGGAGCTGCCGATGGTGAGGGCTTACCGGAATAAATTCAGCATCCGTCAAGGTGCTGCCAACTTACCGTTTGATGCCAATTTCATTGCGCTGCCAAAATTGAAATTTGCCTTTGAAGATCTGGAGCGCACGGGCTACTTGAAAGAGGACATCGATGAGTTAAAAGCAATGTGCAAGAATCTGACGGATGAACAGCAACGCGAGGTTGTCTATCAGCTACAGCGGGCCAAAGCGATTGATAAAGCGGATATTGCCTTGCAACCCAACCAGGTTACCGCGCTGGACCATCCCGCCAACTTCACATCGTGGACCGCTGAACAGCAAAACAAATTCTACGCACAACAAGCGCAAGACAGCGTGAACCGTTCCATGAAAGCCACCGGCCTGGGGCCTGCTAACCAAATGCACTCAAAAGCGGACCTGGCCCGCACTGAGGCCGCAGATATGACGATTAACTGGTTGCGCAACACCGTACCGCCTGGGGCGTTGAACCATCCAAACCTGATTGTGAAGTCCGGGGCTGGAAACTGTGGGGAAATGGCTTTGCTATCCGAAAACATCATCGAAAAAAGCGGAGGAAAGGCCCAAACATGGTATGTGGAAGGAGGCGACCACGTATTCACAGTTGTCGGCGGACCGGCCTCGGGAGGTAAAGCCACCATTGATTTTTCACAATCCGAATGGAAAGACGCCTGGATCGTCGACCCCTGGGCCGAAATTTCATGCAGGGCATCCGAGTACACCGAGTCAGTGAAGAAGAAGATGGCCGAGTGGGACGCAAAAGGCCTGAAAATTCACACCCGTGGCCAATGGCGCAAGCCTGTGGACCCACAGTGGATCAAAGAGCTGACCACGCATGAAAAAAGAGCCTATTAAGTCGTAGCATCGTAACCTGCGAAGACCTGGCCCCACCGCGCTATTCAGGGCGCCAGGTTTTCGGATGCCCGCCGGCGTCAAGCCCCCACCTGAACTCAAGTGCAAAAAAGTATCAGTCCTAGTGCTCCCAAGGATTTGTCACATCGCCGTTTCAAGGCTGTAATCGACGCACACTCTTCCTGACTCCTTGTAGGAAGACACAACAACAATAACTGTCCTTCCGTAGCCCCCTGGGCATGGAAATGGAGTGCGCGATGAAGTTCACAGCAAAAGCACTGCTCGTCTCTACCTGCATGACCACCTGCATGACCCTCAGCGCCGTCAGCTTTGGCGCGCAGACCCTGACCATTGCCACCGTCAACAACAGCGACATGATCCGCATGCAAAAGCTCTCGAAAACCTTCGAGGCCGAGCATCCGGAGATCAAGCTGAACTGGGTGGTGCTCGAAGAAAACGTACTGCGCCAGCGCCTGACCACCGACATCGCCACCCAGGGTGGGCAGTTCGATGTATTGACCATCGGCATGTACGAAGCTGCACTGTGGGGCGCCAAGGGTTGGCTGGAGCCGATGAAGGATCTGCCGGCGTCCTACGACCTCGACGATGTCTTCCCTTCAGTACGTGACGGTTTGTCCGTCAAAGGCTCGCTGTACGCCCTGCCGTTCTACGCCGAAAGCTCGATCACCTATTACCGCACCGATCTGTTCAAGGACGCCGGGCTGACCATGCCCGAGCACCCGACCTGGACCCAGATCGGCGAATTCGCCAGCAAACTCACCGACAAGAGCAAAGAGCAATACGGCCTGTGCCTGCGCGGCAAAGCCGGTTGGGGCGAGAACATGGCGCTGATCACCACCCTGGCCAACGGCTACGGGGCGCGCTGGTTCGATGAGAAATGGCAGCCGGAATTCAACGGCCCTGAATGGAAGGACGCACTGAACTTCTACGTCGACAACATGAAGAAATCCGGCCCGCCGGGCGCTTCCAGCAACGGTTTCAACGAAAACCTGGCGCTGTTCAACAGCGGCAAGTGCGCGATCTGGGTGGATGCCAGCGTGGCCGGCTCGTTCGTCACCGACAAGACCCAGAGCAAAGTGGCTGACCATGTCGGCTTCACCTTTGCCCCTCATGAAAAGACCGACAAAGGTACGTCGTGGCTGTACTCCTGGAGCCTGGCGATCCCGACCAGTTCCAAGGCGAAGGACGCCGCCAAGGTGTTCACCAGCTGGGCCACCTCCAAGGAATATGGTGCCTTGGTCGCCAAGACCGACGGCGTCGCCAACGTACCGCCAGGCACGCGCAAGTCGACCTACAGCGACGAGTACATGAAAGCCGCACCGTTTGCCAAGGTGACGCTGGAATCGTTGAAAGTCGCGGACCCGACCAAACCGACGCTCAAGCCGGTGCCGTATATCGGTATCCAGTTGGTGACCATTCCTGAGTTCCAGGCGATTGGCACCCAGGTCGGCAAGTTCTTCTCGGGCGCGCTGACCGGTCAGCAGACAGTGGATCAAGCCTTGACCGCCGCGCAGACCACCACCGAGCGTGAGATGAAGCGGGCGGGTTACCCCAAATAACCCAGCCCCACCCACAGTCAAATGTGGGAGGGGGCAAGCCCCCACCCACATTGACCGCGCTCCGATTCGTATCTGACTGGTCTTGACCCTAATGAATACACCCGCCAAAAACCGCCTGGCCAACCCCGGCTGGTTCCTCGTCAGCCCCTCGGTGGCCTTGCTGCTGCTGTGGATGATCGTGCCGCTGGGCATGACCCTGTACTTTTCGCTGATCCGCTACAACCTGCTCTACCCCGGTGAAAACGAGTTCGTGGGGTTGGAAAACTTCGCTTACTTCGTGACCGACTCGGGCTTCCTGCCCGGCGCCACCAATACCCTGTTGCTGGTGGGCAGCGTGCTGCTGATCAGTGTGGTGTTCGGTGTGTTGATCAGTGCCCTGCTCGAAGCCAGTGAGTTTTTCGGTCGTGGCCTGGTGCGGGTGCTGCTGATCTCGCCGTTCTTCATCATGCCTACCGTCGGCGCGCTGATCTGGAAGAACCTGATTTTCCACCCGGTGTCGGGGATTCTCGCTGCCGTGTGGAAGCTGTTCGGTGCCGAGCCGGTGGACTGGCTGGCGCACTACCCGTTGCTGTCGATCATCATCATCGTGTCGTGGCAATGGCTGCCCTTTGCGATCCTGCTGCTGATGACCGCCATGCAGTCCCTCGACCAGGAACAAAAGGAAGCTGCGCGTCTGGACGGTGCCGGCGCCATCGCGATCTTCTGGCACCTGACCCTGCCCCACCTGGCCCGGCCGATTGCCGTGGTGGTGATGATCGAAACGATCTTCCTGCTCTCGGTGTTCGCCGAAATCTTCACCACCACCAACGGTGGCCCCGGTTACGCCTCGACCAACCTCGCGTACCTGATCTACAACCAGGCGCTGGTGCAGTTCGACGTGGGCATGGCCTCGGCCGGCGGCTTGATTGCCGTGGTCATCGCCAATATCGCGGCGATCATCCTGGTGCGGATGATCGGCAAAAACCTGACTGACAAGCCTTGAGGGCCGCGCCATGACGCTTCAACAATCCCGCCGCCTGCAAAGCCTGTTGCTCGGCACCCTGGCCTGGGCCATCGCGATCCTGATTTTCTTCCCGATCTTCTGGATGGTGCTGACCAGCTTCAAGACCGAGATCGACGCGTTCGCCACGCCGCCGCAGTTCATCTTCACGCCGACGCTGGAGAACTACCTGCACATCAACGAGCGCAGCAACTACTTCAGTTATGCGTGGAACTCGGTGCTGATCTCCTTCAGCGCCACCGCCCTGTGCCTGCTGATCTCGGTGCCGGCCGCCTACTCCATGGCGTTCTACGAAACCCAGCGCACCAAAGGCACGCTGCTGTGGATGCTGTCGACCAAGATGCTGCCGCCGGTGGGCGTGCTGATGCCGATCTACCTGCTGGCCAAGAGCTTCGGCCTGCTGGATACACGCATCGCGCTGATCATCATCTACACCCTGATCAACCTGCCGATCGTGGTCTGGATGGTTTACACCTACTTCAAGGATATCCCCAAGGACATCCTCGAAGCCGCCCGCCTGGATGGCGCCACCCTATGGCAGGAAATGGTCCGTGTACTGCTGCCGATTGCCAAGGGTGGCCTGGCGTCAACCGTGTTGCTGTCGCTGATCCTGTGCTGGAACGAGGCGTTCTGGTCGCTGAACCTGACCTCGTCCGCCGCCGCGCCGCTGACCGCGCTGATCGCCTCCTACTCCAGCCCCGAAGGGCTGTTCTGGGCCAAATTGTCCGCCGTGTCGACCCTGGCCTGCGCGCCGATCCTGATCTTTGGCTGGATCAGCCAGAAACAGCTGGTGCGCGGTCTGTCCTTCGGCGCCGTTAAATAATAATTCCTAGCGGAGGCCCCTCATGGCCAACCTGAAAATCAAGAATCTGCAAAAAGGCTTCGAAGGCTTTTCCATCATCAAGGGCATCGACCTGGAAGTGAACGACAAGGAATTCGTGGTGTTCGTCGGCCCCTCGGGCTGCGGTAAATCCACGCTGCTGCGCCTGATCGCCGGCCTGGAAGAAGTCAGCGAAGGTACCATCGAACTGGACGGGCGCGACATCACCGAAGTGACCCCGGCCAAGCGCGACCTGGCCATGGTGTTCCAGACCTATGCGCTCTACCCGCACATGAGCGTGCGCAAGAACATGTCGTTTGCCCTCGACCTGGCCGGTGTCGACAAGAAACTGGTGGAAAGCAAAGTCAGCGAAGCGGCGCGCATCCTGGAACTTGGGCCGCTGCTGGAGCGCAAGCCCAAGCAACTGTCTGGCGGCCAGCGCCAGCGTGTGGCCATTGGCCGGGCGATTGTGCGTAACCCGAAGATCTTCCTGTTCGACGAACCGCTGTCCAACCTCGACGCCGCCCTGCGCGTGCAGATGCGCCTGGAACTGGCGCGGCTGCATAAAGAACTGCAAGCGACCATGATCTACGTGACCCACGACCAGGTCGAAGCCATGACCCTGGCCGACAAAGTGGTAGTACTCAACAGTGGCCGTATCGAGCAGGTCGGCTCGCCGCTGGAGCTGTACCACCAGCCGGCCAACCTGTTTGTGGCGGGTTTCCTCGGCACGCCGAAGATGGGCTTCCTCAAAGGCAAGGTAACCCGCGTCGAAGGCCAGGGCTGTGAAGTGCAACTGGATGCCGGCACCACCATCAGCCTGCCGTTGAGCAGCGCCACCCTGAGCGCCGGCAGCGCGGTGACCCTGGGCATTCGCCCGGAGCACCTGGAAATCGCCACGCCCGGCCAAACCACCCTGACCGTCACCGCCGACGTCGGCGAGCGCCTGGGCAGCGACACCTTCTGCCACGTCATCACCGCCAATGGCGAACCGCTGACCATGCGCATCCGTGGCGACATGGCCAGCCAGTACGGCGAGACGCTGCACCTGCACCTGGACCCGGCGCACTGCCATCTGTTCGACACCGATGGCGTGGCCGTGGCCCGCCCACTGCGCGCTGCCGCCTGATTTCGCGAGATTGAGCTGATGAAACTGAATAAACACAACCTCACCCAGCTGGCACCGCAAGTGAAGCTGCCCACCTATGCCATCGCCAGCACCACCCAGGGCATCGCCCATATCGGCGTCGGCGGTTTTCACCGTGCGCACCAGGCGTATTACACCGATGCGCTGATGAACACTGGCGAAGGGTTGGACTGGAGCATCTGCGGCGTCGGCCTGCGTGCCGAGGACCGCAAGGCCCGCGACGACCTGGCGGGCCAGGACTACCTGTTCACCCTGTACGAACTGGGCGACACCGACGACACCGAGGTGCGGGTGATCGGCTCGATCAGCGACATGCTGCTGGCCGAAGACGGCGCCCAGGCGCTGATCGACAAACTGGCCGACCCGGCCATTCGCATCGTCTCGCTGACCATCACCGAAGGCGGCTACTGCATCGACGACAGCAACGGCGAGTTCATGGCCCACCTGCCGCAGATCCAGCACGACCTGGCGCACCCGAGCGCACCGAAAACCGTGTTCGGCTTTATCTGCGCCGCGTTGACCCAGCGCCGCGCCGCCGGCACCCCGGCGTTTACCGTGATGTCCTGCGATAACCTGCCGCACAACGGCGCCGTGACCCGCAAGGCCCTGCTGGCGTTCGCGGCGCTGCACAATGCCGAGTTGCACGACTGGATCAAGGCCAATGTGAGCTTCCCGAATGCCATGGTCGACCGCATCACACCGATGACCAGCACCGCCCACCGCCTGCAATTGCATGACGAGCACGGTATCGACGACGCCTGGCCGGTGGTGTGCGAACCCTTTGTGCAGTGGGTGCTGGAAGACAAATTCGTCAACGGTCGCCCGGCCTGGGAAAAGGTCGGCGTGCAGTTTACCGATGACGTTACGCCCTATGAAGAGATGAAGATCGGCCTGCTCAACGGCAGCCACCTGGCGTTGACCTACCTGGGTTTTCTCAAGGGTTATCGGTTTGTGCACGAGACCATGAATGACCCGCTGTTCGTGGCCTACATGCGCGCCTATATGGACCTGGACGTCACGCCGAACCTGGCGCCGGTGCCGGGCATCGACCTGACGGAGTACAAGCAGACGTTGGTAGACCGCTTCTCCAACCAGGCGATTGCCGATCAACTGGAGCGCGTGTGTTCCGATGGCTCGTCGAAGTTTCCCAAGTTCACCGTGCCGACCATCAACCGGTTGATTGCCGATGGGCGCGAGACGCAGCGTGCGGCGCTGGTGGTAGCGGCCTGGGCGTTGTACCTGAAAGGCGTGGATGAACATGGCGTGAGCTACAAGATCCCCGACCCGCGTGCCGAGTTCTGCCAGGGACTGGTGAGTGACGATGCACTGATCAGCAAGCGCCTGCTGGGGGTGGAAGAGATTTTTGGCACGGCTATTCCCAAGTCGGCCGAGTTTGTGGCAGCGTTCGAACGGTGTTATGCAAGCTTGCGTGATCACGGCGTGACCGAAACCCTGAAGCACCTCCTGAAGAAACCGACTTGAACATGTGGGAGGGGGCTTGCCCCCTTGCACATTGGAATGCATTGCCAACTCGAACAATAAACTGCTGAGCACACCCTCATGACCCAGCAAAACCTGTTTCTCGGCATCGACTGCGGCACCCAGGGCACCAAGGCCATCGTTCTCGACGCCTCCAGCGGCAAGGTACTCGGCCTCGGCGCTGCGGCGCACACCCTGATCAGCGGCGCCAACGGCCGCCGCGAACAGCACGCTCAGGAATGGCTGGACGCCTTCACCGAGGCCACCCACCGCGCCCTGCAACAGGCCGGTGTGGACGGCCAGGACATCCTCGGCATCGGCGTGTCCGGCCAGCAACACGGCCTGGTGCTGCTGGATGAACAAGGCCAGGTCCTGCGCCCGGCCAAGCTGTGGTGCGACACCGAAACCACACCTGAAAACGAGCGCCTGCTGGCCGATCTGGGCGGTGAGAACGGCTCCCTGGAACGCCTCGGCGTGGCGATTGCGCCGGGCTATACCGTATCGAAACTGCTGTGGACCCGCGAACAGCACCCGGAGCTGTTTGCGCGCATTGCGCATATCCTGCTGCCCCACGACTACCTCAACTACTGGCTCACCGGCCGTGCCGTCGCGGAATACGGCGATGCGTCGGGCACCGGCTACTTCAATGTGCGCAGCCGTGAGTGGGATGTAGCGTTGCTCAAGCACATCGATCCCAGCGGCCGCCTTGAAGCGGCGCTGCCGGTGTTGATCGAAGCGAATCAAGGCGTCGGCACGATCCTGCCGGCCATCGCCGAACGCCTGGGCATCAACCCCAACGCCATCGTTTCCAGCGGCGGCGGCGACAACATGATGGGCGCCATTGGCACCGGTAATATCGCGCCCGGCGTGATCACCATGAGCCTGGGTTCATCGGGCACCGTGTATGCATTTGCTGACCAACCCAACGTCAGCCCCCAGGCTTCGGTCGCGACGTTTTGCTCATCCAGCGGCGGCTGGTTGCCATTGATCTGCACCATGAACCTGACCAACGCCACCGGGGTCATGCGCGAGCTGTTCGACCTCGACCTGGCCGCGTTCAACACCCTGGTCGATCAGGCGCCCATCGGCGCCGACGGCGTGAGCATGCTGCCATTCCTCAACGGTGAGCGTGTACCCGCACTGCCCCACGCCACCGGCAGCCTGCACGGCCTGACCATGACCAACCTGAGCCGCGCCAACCTGTGCCGCGCCGTGGTCGAGGGCACCACCTTCGGCCTGCGCTACGGCCTCGACCTGCTGCGCGAGACCGGCCTGCAAAGCCAGAGCATCCGCTTGATCGGCGGCGGCTCGAAGAGCCCGGTGTGGCGGCAGATGGTGGCCGACATCATGAATACCGAAGTGGTCTGCACCGAACAAAGCGAAGCCGCGGCCCTGGGCGCGGCGATCCAGGCGGCGTGGTGCCAGTCCGGCGAAGCGCTGGCCAGCCTGTGCGACAAATGCGTAAGCGTCGACCCCGCCAGCCGGACCCTGCCGGTGGCGGGCAGCGTAGGCGCCTACCAGCAGGCTTACGAGCGCTATCAACAACTCGTGGCAACCCTTTAAGAGCGAACGACTATGTATCTGGTGTGTGGTGAAGCGCTGTTTGATTTCTTCAGCGAGGAAGATGCCAGCGGGCAGGCTTCCAAGGTCAACTACAAGGCGATTGCCGGCGGTTCGCCGTTCAACGTAGCGGTAGGCCTGCGCCGCCTGGGTATCGAGGCCGGGTTGTTCGGCGGCTTGTCCACCGACTTCCTTGGCCGCCGCTTATTGCAGGTGCTCAAGGATGAAGGCGTGAGCGAGCGGTTCCTGGTGGAGTTCGCCGCGCCGACCACCCTGTCGATGGTCGCCGTGGGTGCCGATGGCTCACCGCAGTACAACTTCCGAGGCGAAGGCTGCGCCGACCGCCTGCTGGAAGTCGCCCACCTGCCCGCGTTGGGGGCTGACATTCGCGGCCTGCATATCGGCTCGTTTTCCCTGGTGGTGCAGCCGATTGGCGACACCCTGCTGAACCTGGTCAAGCGCGAAAGCGGCAAACGCCTGATCAGCCTCGACCCCAACGTGCGCCTCAACCCGCAGCCGGACATCCAGCTGTGGCGCGACCGCGTGGCGGAGCTGGTCAAGCATGCCGACCTGATCAAGGTCAGCGACGAAGACCTGCACCTGCTCTACCCGGACCAGTCGCCGGAAAGCGTGCTGCAGGGCTGGCTGCAACACCGTTGCCAATTGGTGTTCCTCACTCGTGGCGGCGACGGTGCCAGTGTGTTCAGCCGCCAGCACGGCAACTGGTCGCAACCGGCAGTCAAGGTGGTGATGGCCGACACGGTGGGGGCCGGCGACACCTTCCAGGCGGCGTTGATTGCCTGGCTGACCGAGCAGCAGCTTGACTCGGTAGAGGGCCTGCAACAGCTCACGCGGGCACAGATCGACGTCATGCTGGGCTTTGCCATTCGCGCCGCGGCGATGACCTGCGGCAAGACCGGGCCGGACCTGCCCTATCGCCATCAGCTTGGATGAAGCTTTTGTCAGCCAGGCAAACTTTAATCGATGGTTAATCCCGCAAGCCGAGAGTGAAGTTGTACTCACTTGTTGCGGAGAAACACCATGAAACTGCGCACGTTGATGCTCGGTGCCACCCTTGCACTGGCGGCTGCGTCTGGCCTGGCCCAGGCCGACGATCAAACAGCCGCCGTCAAACCCGTGCCTTACCACTACGGCCTGCCGATGAATATCGACAAGGTGCTGGCCATGAACGAAACCCCGACCGATGAGTGCAAGGTCATCAAGGCGGATATCAAGTTCCTGGATAAAGCAGGCAAGGTAGAAGACGTGAGCTACCGGAAAATGTCCGAAGCCTGCGACTTCCAGAACTGAGGCGTTGAAACAATAGAGCCAGGCCAGCACAAATAGGCGTACGCTTGCGGGCTTGTCATAAGGCTGAAAGGATTCGCCATGCGCTTGAACTTCCGTACCCTCGCCACCTTCACCGCCCTGCTGTGCTTCGCCCTCGCACTGGTCTGGGGCCTGCGTCCCGACCTGCTGCTGTGGTTGTGGAGCGTGGAGTATTCCAACGCCACCGGGATGGTGTCGCGCCGCAACGCCGCGCTCTTCCTGGGCATCGGCATCATGTTCTACCGCGCCCGTCACGCGCCTCCTTCAGACACGCGCCGCGCCCTGACCACCGGGTTTGTCACCGGGTGCCTGGTGCTGGCGCTATTGGGGTTTGGTGAGTGGATCAAGGGCAATGCGGGGCCAGGCATCCTGCTGGCGGTGGCAACAGAAACCGTATTGGGCCTGGCGTTTATCCAGGCCCACAGGTCTTCGGTCCCTCATACTCAAGCGTCAAGCTAATAGAAGCTGCGCCCTCCCGCGCGTTGCAGGGCGGGTGCATGGGTGTGCTTGAGGTCTTCGCGCAACCCGGCAATCAGGTTGCAAATCGCTCGACTGCTGTCGAGTTTGTCGGCGTTGATACCTTTGACTTCCAAATCCACCCGGTCACGGTCACGGTCGTCATAGATCTTGATCGTCAGCGAGGCATCTTCGGCTTTGGTGCATTCGCACCGTTTAGGCAGGAAACTTCCTTCAATGATGCTGCGAAGCTCTAGTTCCGAAAGCATGGTCAACCTCTCCTTTTCTGAGACTGCCAACAGATTGTCATGAACCTGGCAGGCGCGTGCCCGCCACGTCTTGCCGACCCTGGCAGACGCTTGTAACTCCCAAGCCTACTCGGCAAAAACGGCCCTCGTTGTAACCTTTCCTCATAAGCACTGTGCGTTCTTATAGAGGTTGAACAGTGTCGACGGAATCGTCGTCGAACCGCTGCGATTAATCGTTTAACCCTGGGCTTCAAGTTAAACGGCGCCCTGTGCAGCCACCCTTTCAGCAACATGTCGCAAACTATCGAAGTTGATGTTCGCCCCGGAGTTGATCGCCACCAGGGTCTGTCCGCGGAATTGATGACGGGCCACGTAGTGGCGGATGCCCGCTACCGCCAACGCACCGGAAGGCTCGGTGATGGACCGCGTGTCGTCGTAGATCAACTTGATGGCGCTGCACAGTTCGTCGTTGCTGACAGTGATGACTTCATCCACCCAGTCGCGGCAGATCTCGAAGCCATACGCGCCGACCTGCGCCACTGCCGTGCCGTCGGCAAACCCGTCGACGCTGGGTAGTATCACCCGTTCACCGGCCCGCAGTGCCGCCAACAGGCAGCTGGAACTTTCGGGCTCGACGCCAATGATGCGCACCTCGGGCCGCAGGTATTTGACGTAGGCGGCGACGCCGGCGATCAGGCCACCACCGCCCACCGGCACGAAGATCGCGTCCAGTGGCCCTTGCTGCTGGCGCAGGATCTCCATGGCGACGGTGCCTTGGCCGGCGATCACGTCCGGGTCATCGAAGGGCGAAACAAAGGTGCACCCGGAACACTCGGCCAACTGCAGCGCGTGGGCCAGGGCAAACGGGAAGCTTGCGCCGTGCAGCACCGCTTCGGCGCCGCGTGAACGCACGCCCAGCACCTTGAGTTCCGGGGTGCTGGCGGGCATTACAATGCGTGCCTCGATCCCCAGTTCCCGTGCCGCCAGGGCCACACCCTGGGCGTGGTTACCCGCCGACGCGGTCACCACGCCACGGGCTTTTTGCTCAGGCGTAAGCTGCACCAACTTGTTGTAGGCACCGCGAATCTTGAAGGAAAAGGTCGGTTGCAGGTCTTCGCGTTTGAGCAACACCTGGTTACCCAGCAGCGCCGACAGGGCCGGGGCCGCCTGCAACGGCGTGCGCACCGCCAGGTCGTATACCGGGGCGGCAAGAATCTTCTTCACGTAATGCTCAAACAGTCCCGGGTCGGCGGTGTGAGGCGCGGTGCAGGTGCTCATGGGTGTCTCCTGGCTTTTTGTCAGAAACCCTGGAGACGGAAAAACAAAACCCGCCTCTAGGGCGGGTTTGGGTACAGCCGTGTGCTATCCCGCCAAATGAGGAATGGCGGTAATAATGCTTGGCTGGCTACGAAAGGCTTGAAATGTCATGTGACGAAACTAACCGGCGGCCCGCGGGCAAGTCAATGGTCAAGCGCCATTTGGCGGCCAGGGGTTTACTATCGATATACGAAACATATACGCTTTGTATATTGCTACCACACAGTGAACACCATGGGCATCGTCAAGATCACCGACCAACTGCACGAACAACTGCGCCTGGCCAGCGCCGCGATGGACCGCTCCATCAACGCCCAGGCCGAATTCTGGATCAAGATCGGGCTGCTTGCCGAACTCAATCCTCACCTGCCCTATAACGAGCTGATCAACAAACTGTTGTTGGACAAGCCCGACCTGATCCGGGGGCGCAGTTGATGATCAAGACTGCCGCACAACTGGCGGTGATGCGTGAATCCGGCCGCCTGCTGGCCCAGGTGTTCAGCATGCTCGATGGGTACGTCGCGGCCGGCCGCTCCACCCTGGAGCTGGACGCCGCCGTCGAAGCCTTCATCCGCAATGACCTCAAGGCCCGCCCGGCGAGCCTGGGTCAGTACGACTACCCCTTCTGCATCAACACCTCGATCAATGAGGTGGTGTGCCATGGCATGCCCAGCGCCAAGGAGATCCTCAAGGACGGCGACATCATCAACATCGACATCACCCTGGAAAAAGGCGGCTACATCGCCGACTCCAGCAAGATGTACATGATCGGTACCGTCGCACCCAAGGCCCGGCGCCTGGTGGAACAGACTTTTGAAGCCATGTGGGCCGGCATCCGCCAGGTCAAGCCCGGCGCACGCCTGGGGGATATCGGCCACGCGATCCAGAGCCACGCGCAGGCCAACGGCTACAGCGTGGTGCGTGAGTATTGCGGCCACGGGATTGGGCGCGAGATGCACGAAGAACCGCAGGTCCTGCACTTTGGCCGTCCCGGCACCGGGTTGGAACTGCGTGAAGGCATGGTGTTTACCGTGGAGCCGATGCTCAACCAGGGCAGCTCGAAAGTACGCAGCCTCAAGGATGGCTGGACGGTGGTCACCAAGGACAACAGCCTGTCGGCGCAGTGGGAACATACCGTGGCGGTGACGGCGGATGGGTTCGAGGTCTTGACCTTGCAACCCGGCGCCTGAACGACACACACCCTGTAGGAGCCGGTGTTCATACCACATTGGCGCCGCCCGCTATCCGCTTCAGCCCCAACACCATCAACCCCGCCCCAAGCCCCATCACCAGCAGGAACAACGGATACGACACCCACCACGGCGTCCCCGCCGTCATCATGCTGAACTCCGACATGCCACCAATGCTCGCAATCAGGTTCAGCGGCAGGAACACCACGTTGATCAGTGTGAGCTTGCGCAACAGGTTGTTCATGCTGTTGTTCATCAGGTTGCCACGCGCATCGATCAGGCCGGAGAACACGTTGGAATAGATCTCCGCCTGCTTGTAGCACTGGTGGTTCTCGATGATCAGGTCATCGATCAGCCCGATGATCTCGGCGCTGAAATGTTCCTTTTCCGCGTGGTTGCGCAACCGCGACAACACCGCCCCGTTGCTGTGCAACGCGTTGATGTAATAGATCAGGCTCTCGCTGAGGTTGAACATCTGCATCAGGTGGTGGTTGCTCATGGACGCATTGAACTGCTGCTGCAACTCGCGGGCGACCAGCTTGATCACCTTCAGGTGGCCGAGGTAATGGTGGATGTTGTTGAGCAACAGATCGAGCAGCACATCCAGCGGCGTGTGCAGCGGACGGCGCTTGCCCAGGCCGTTGAGCGGGGTTTCGTCGGTGGCGATCACCAGCAGGCGGCTGGGAGAAAACAGCAGGCCGCAGGACGACACTTCGAACACCAGGTTGCCGCCGCCGGAGTAGTTCTCCGGCCGCTTCCAGATCAGGAACAGATTGTCAGGGTGAAATTCGATACGCGAGACTTCGTCCGGGTCCAGGGCCGAGGCCAGGGCGTGTTCGTCCAGCTTGTGGTGGTCGCGCAGCCACTCACGTTCGGCCAGGTCAGGGTTGTTGAACAACATGACCGGGGCTGCGTCACCCTCCCCGCCCTGCAGCTTGCCATCGGTCAGGTCGAAACGCTGGATCATCGCCGGGTCACCAGACCTGGCCCTGACGTTTCAACTCCAGGCGCCGCACGAATTCCTCCAGCACCAGGCCATACAAGTCGTCCTGCAAGTACGCATCCTCGATGCCCGCATCCAGGTTGGGGTTGTCGTTGACCTCGATCACCACCACCTTGTCACCGGACTGCTTGAGGTCGACGCCGTAGAGGCCATCGCCGATCAGGTTGGCGGTCTTCACCGCCAGCTCCACCACTGCCCTGGGCGCTTCATGGACCGCCAGGGTGCGGCATTCACCGTTAATGTCCTGGCCGATGGCCTTGTGGTTGTAGATCTGCCAATGGCCCTTGGACATGAAGTACTGGCAGGCAAAGATCGGCTTGCGGTTGAGCACGCCGATGCGCCAGTCGTACTCGGTGTAGAAGAACTCCTGGGCCAGCAACAGCACCGAATGCTCGAACAACTCGGCGGTGGCCTTGAGCAAAGCCTCCTGGCTTTCAACCTTGATCACGCCTCGGGAAAAGCATCCGTCAGGGATCTTCAGCACCAGCGGGAAGCCCAGGCGCTCGCCGACCCGTTCGAAGTCTTCCGGTCGTTCCTTGTACAGAATCTCGGTGGCGGGCATGCCCAGTTGGTGGCTGTTGAGCAAGTCGGTGAGGTAGACCTTGTTGGTACAGCGCAGGATCGACGCCGGATCGTCCATCACCACCAGGCCTTCGCTTTCGGCTTTCTTGGCAAAACGGTAGGTGTGGTTGTCGACACTGGTGGTTTCGCGGATCAGCAAGGCGTCGTACTCGGCCAGGCGCGAATAGTCCTTGCGCTCGATCAACTCCACATCGATGCCCAGGCCCTTGCCCACGCGGATGAAATTATCCAATGCCTTGGCGTTGGACGGCGGCAACTGTTCCTGAGGATCGTGCAGGATGGCCAGGTCATAACGGGCCAGGCGACGTGAGCGCGGCTGGCGCCAGATCTTGCGGCTGAAGTTGTCCAGCGCATGGGCGAACTGATCTTCCTGGTCATCGCGCAACTTGTGCAATACACCGGACTTGATCCCTTCGATATGCCAGCCGTTATTCCTTTTGAAATCAACTAACAGGATGGGACACGGGAACGCTTCAAATAACTGACGGGCCAGGTCCTGCAACGGTTCTATATTGGTCCGGCCGAAGTAAAGTGTCAGGGTAAAGCCTTCGGTATTGCTGTAAAGATGATGACTCAAGGCTTTATCGAGGGTTTTATCCAGGTCGTCCAGGGCCAGCCCGTACAGCGACTTCTTCGTCAGTTCGCTGATGGTGCGCACCGACGGAATCACCTTGTGCCCGCGGGCTTCGGCCAGCAGCGAGCAGTAATAACCGTGCCCCAGGTACTTGTAGCCGCGGCACAGGTTGATCACCTGCACACGCTTGCCAGTCTCGGTTTCCCGGGTCTGTTCCAGGTACTCCTGGGCGGTGACGATATCTTCGCTGGGGAAGTAGGAGGCCCAATCTTCCTTGCGCTCGACAATGATCACGACTTGACGGGTTCCTTTGATAGGGGCGAGAAAATAACCCTTGTCAGTTATTGTCGTCGCGACTGTTTGCTCCGATACTTCACGCCAATGACCTTGTACCGCCGACATAATAGTTGATCCGCTTTAGAGAACTCGACCTTTTCTATTAAGCACGATCATTTAGAGAAGTCCCGTTTCGTTACGCAACTTTTACGGCGGTCATATGGCTCTTTGCTTTCGCGTTGCAACCTCCAACGATGTGTCTGAACTGGTGGCACTGGAACAGCGCTGCTTCAGCAGCGACCGGCTGTCATCGCGCAGTTTCCAGTGGATGGTCAGCCGCGCCCACGGCCAGTTGCTGGTGGCGGAAAATGACCGGCAGTTACTCGGCTATGCGCTGGTGTTGTTTCGTCGGGGCGCCTCCTCGGCGCGCCTGTATTCGATTGCCATTGCCGAGCATGCACGCGGCATTGGCTTGGGCAAGCAGTTGCTGAACGGCGTGGAAGCTATCGCCGTGGCACAGGGCTACACCTGCATACGTCTGGAAGTACGCACCGACAACCCCGGCGCCCTCAACCTCTATGAGCGCAACGGTTATCGGCGCTTTGCCCTGATCAACGACTACTACGAAGACCACACGCCCGCCCTGCGCCTGGAAAAACACCTGTAGCAAGCCCGCTCACTACTTGCACGGATCAAGCTCGCACGGATCAAGCCACCTGTTTGATTGCCGCCTTGGCTTCAAGCTCTCGCACCAGCGGCAACACGCGCTTGCCGAAGTATTCGACTTCTTCCTGGAAGTGCAGGAACCCGGCGAGTACCAGGTCCACCCCCACCGCCTTGAGCGCAACGATGCGCTCGGCGATCTGCTGCGGCGTGCCGATCAGGTTGGTCTTGAAGCCATCGTTGTACTGCACCAGGTCCTCGAAGCTGGATTTGGCCCAGTTGCCCTCTCCCTCCGGCGACGCCTTGCCGGCCTGTTTCGCCGCATCGCCGAAGGCATTCACCGCTTCCGGGTCGGCCTTGTCGATGATCTCCGCCAGCACGGCGCGCGCTTCTTCCTCGGTGTCGCGGGCGATCACAAAGGCGTTGACGCCGACTTTGACCGAGTGGTTATTGGCTGCTGCCTTGGCACGGATGTCGTCGACCTGGGCCTTGATACCTTCCGGGGTGTTGCCGTTGGTGAAGTACCAGTCCGACACCCGCGCCGCCATGTCCCGTGCCGCCCGCGAGCTGCCGCCCTGGAACACTTCCGGCTGGCCCAGTGGCTTGGGCTTGAGGGTGTAATTGTTGAACCGGTAGAAGTCGCCCTTGAAGGTGAAGTCATCCTGGGTCCAGATGCCTTTGAGGGCGCGGATGAACTCTTCGGAGCGGCGATAACGCTCGTCGTGCTCCAGCCAATGTTCGCCAATGGCCTGGAACTCACCCTTGAACCAACCGCTGACGATATTCACCGCGATACGACCATTGGTGAGTTGGTCGATGGTTGCCAATTGCTTGGCCGCCAGCGCCGGCTGCCACGGGCCGGGCAGGATCGCGGCGATCACCTTGAGCTTGGTGGTTGCAGCCAGCAACGCATGGCTGAATGCCACGGACTCATGCTGGTTCTCGGCGCCGTAGCCGGCGGTGAAACGGATCTGGGTCAAGCCGTACTCGAAGCCGGCAGCCTCAGCCAATTGCGCCAGCTTGCGGTTGTAATCGATGCCCCAGTGGGTGCGTTGCTCGATTTTGCTGACCACCAGCCCACCGCTGACGTTGGGCACCCAGTAGGCAAATTTCACGGCGTGTTGAGTCATCGGACGGTACCTCGCACAAAAGGGATGTACCAGGGCTTGAGCAGCAAGCGTGCCAGGCCGGCGAAACGCCCAGGCCAGGCGGTTTGGATCAACGACTCTATGGCGTCGCCAGTGTTTTGGATTGCGCCGGTTTGTCGATCCGCTGTTGCCAGGGCAACAGTGACTCGACGTTTGTCCCCGTAAATACGCGCCCCGGCACCCGGCACGGACTGTGCAATCGCCTCTGCATCGATCACTGCCCAGGAACCTCGCCATGACCGAACATCACGTCATCAACCCGCTGTCCACCGGCGTCGACTACCCCACGCTGGCGGCACGCTTTCGCCCGATCTTCCAGCGCATCGCCGAAGGCGCCGTAGCACGCGAACACAGCCGCACCCTGCCCCATGAGCCGATCCAATGGCTCAAGGAGGCGGGGTTTGGCGCGGTGCGCGTACCGGTGGAATACGGCGGTGGCGGCGCGTCACTGCCGCAATTGTTCGAATTGCTGATTGAACTGGCCGAAGCCGACTCCAACGTGCCCCAGGCCCTGCGCGGGCACTTCGCCTTTGCCGAAGACCGCCTGAATGCACCGCCCGGCGCCGGCCGCGATGTGTGGTTCAAGCGTTTCGTGGACGGCGATATCGTCGGCTGTGCCTGGACCGAAATCGGCAACGTGGCCATTGGCGACGTGGTCACCCAGGTCAGCCCCGACGGCGACCACTGGAAGCTCAACGGAGAAAAGTTCTATAGCACCGGCAGCATCTTCGCCGACTGGATCGATGTGTACGCCCAACGCAGCGACACCGGTGGCGACGTGATCGCCGCGACCCGCGCCCGTCAGCCTGGCGTGGAGCACAGTGACGACTGGGATGGCTTTGGCCAACGCACCACCGGCAGCGGCACGTCGCGCTTTACCGATGCGGTGGTGGAGGCAGATAACGTGATCGACTTTGCCACGCGCTTCAAATACCAGACCGCGTTCTACCAACTGGTGCTGCTGGCCACCTTGGCGGGCATCGGCCGTGCCGCACTGCGCGATGTGGCGCATCAGGTGCGCAGCCGCAAGCGCATCTACAGCCATGGCAATGCGGCGCATGTCAGCCAGGATGCGCAGATTCAACAGGTGGTGGGTGAAGTGGCGGCGCTGGTGTATGCCGCCGAAGCGAGCGCGCTGAAGGCGACACTGCCCGCGCAACGGGCGTATGTGGCGCGATTCGGGGGCGACGATGCGGTAGAGCGCGAAGCCAATGTGGCGGCCGAGATTGAGTCGGCTACCGCACAGGTGGTGGTGTCGTCGTTGATTCAGCGGGCGACCAGCGAGTTGTTTAATGCGCTGGGGGCTTCGGATGTGCGCCAGGGTAAGGCGCTGGATCGGCATTGGCGGAATGCGCGGACGGTGTCGTCGCATAATCCGCTGATTTACAAGGCGCGGATTGTGGGGGATTGGGTGGTCAATGGGGCTGAGCCGCCGTTTGTCTGGCAGATTGGGAATGGGCCTGGCGTAGTGGGTTGAGGTTTTTGACTGTGTGTATATCCGTTATTTAGGTGATGGCGGAACCCTAAATGGCCGTTACCTGAACAACGGATATGCGCCCAATCAGAAAGCCAGTTTATAGCCAATAGCCATGAGCATAACCGCCAAACACGGCCGCAGCACCCCATCCGGCAACTTCCCCGTCATATGACTACCGATATAGATCCCCGGCAACGACCCCATCAACAAAAACCCGAGCAGATGCCAATCCATATTCCCCATGCTGGCATGCCCCAACCCGGCTACCAGGGTCAACGGCACGGCATGCGCAATCTCAGTCCCCACCAGCCGCCGCGTGGCCAGAAACGGATAAAGAATAAACAACGCCACCGTCCCCAGCGCACCCGCGCCAATGGAGGTCAGCGCCACCATGGTGCCGAGGATCGCCCCTGTCACCACCGTCAGCGCATTCAAGTTGCGCGGGCTCATGTGATAGCTGTCGCCCGCATGCCGCTGGGCAAACGCCAACAGGCTTTTCTTGAACAGAATCGCCAACGCCGTCAGCAGCAGCACCACACCGAGCGCCTGCTTGATCACTGCATTCATGGCGCTGGGGTCAGTATGCAGGCTGGCCAGAAACCACAGCGTCAGCAACACCGCCGGCACGCTGCCCAGGGTCAGCCAGCCGGTGATGGTCCAGTCGATATTCTTGTTCTTGCTGTGTACCAGCACCCCACCCGACTTGGTGATGGCGGCGTACAACAGATCGGTACCCACGGCAGTGGCCGGGTTGATGCCGAACCACAACAGGATCGGCGTCATCAACGAACCGCCGCCCACACCGGTCATGCCCACGATAAAACCCACGATCAGACCGGCAACCACAAAACCAAAATTACCCACATCCATTACAGCTACCTGCGGCCTTATAAATTTCTGGCCGCAGGATAGCGATTTTTCTTATAACGACTTATACCAATATGATCTGACTTTATGCCTTTTAGGCCAGTCGATGACAGACATAAGCCTGGGTCTTATACGGAAAGGCCACGGTGTCCTTCCCCTTCAACGCCGGATGGGTGTCGATCAGCGCCTGCAATTGCGCGGTAACGCGGGCCTTGGGCTCATCGTCCAGCGCGGCAATAAAGCTCACCGAGAGAAAGCGATCCATGATCACCTCTTGAGGACTGCCGACATGGCTATAGGGGAAACAGGTGACTTCGGGCTGGGAAAAATACTTGCCGCTGAACGCGTCACGCCAACGCCCGGTATGAAAGCGCGGGGTATCGCCCTCGTACGGGGTGATGATGTCGGTGATCGCGGCGACCCAATCCACCGATTCGTCTCGCACATTCCACACCAGGCCAAGGCGGCCGTCAGGCTTGAGCACGCGATGGATTTCCGCCAGGGCCGCCTCGGTGGAAAACCAGTGGAAGGCCTGGGCGCACACCACTGCATCGGCGCTGGCGGCTGGCAATGGGATGGATTCAGCGGTGCCATTGAGCAGACGCACATCCGGCATCAGTCGGGTCAACTGCGCGCCCATCGCCGCCACCGGCTCGACCGCGATCAGGGTCGGTGCCAGGGCGCTGAGCAAGCGGGTGAACTTGCCAGTGCCGGCGCCCAGGTCAATCACGCTGGACTGCGCGCTGATGCGCAACGTGTCGGCCAGCCAGCCGGTGAGTTGCCGCGGATAATCCGGTCGCCCCTGGGCGTAGGTAACAGCCTGGGCAGAAAAACCTTGTTGAGCAGACGTGTGCACACCAGTCATTGCCAATCTCTCCTCGGGTAAAACGGGGGGGCACAGTGTGCGCCCTCTCAGGTTTATTTTCTAATCGCTGCATCCAATCGTGCCGGCCATGGGTAGTCCTCTCAGTTACCCCGCTGTTTCACTGAAATGGAGAAGTACCCATGAACGCTAAAGCACTGCTCTGCCTCACCGCCCTGCTCGCCGCCGCGCCTGCCGCCTTTGCCCAGGCCGACCTGCCCGACAGCATCAAGGTGCCGGACGGCCACAAAGTGGCACTGGAGACCACCGGCGTTGGCGAAATCACCTACGAGTGTCGCGACAAAGCCAACGCCGCCGGCCAGACCGAGTGGACTTTTGTCGGGCCCAAGGCAGTGTTGAACGACCGCAGCGGTAAACCAGTCGGCACCTACTTCGGCCCACCGGCCACCTGGCAGGCCGAGGACGGCTCGAAAATCACCGGCACGCAGTTGGCCGTGGCACCGGCGGGGGCGGGCAACCTGCCGTATCAACTGGTCAAGGCCAACCCGGCCGAAGGCAAGGGTGCAATGAGCGGCGTGAGCTACATCCAGCGCGTGGCGCTCAAGGGTGGCGTGGCGCCGAGCAGCGCGTGCACCACGGCCAGCAAAGGCAAGCAGGAAGTGGTGAAATACCAGGCGGATTACATCTTCTGGGCGGCCAACTGAGCAAAGTCGGCTACGCTGCCCCCCATACTGATCGTTGGGGGGGAGCACCACGTGTTTGATTACGAAGCTTGCCTGCGGGCCTGCGCCCGCGGCGAGCAACGCGCCTTGCGCCAGCTCTACGAGCAGGACAGCAGTCGCTTGCTCGGCGTGGCTTTGCGCATCGTGCGCGAAAAAGCGCTGGCCGAAGACATCGTGCACGACGCGTTCATCAATATCTGGCGTGGTGCCGGCAGTTTCGACCCCAGCCGCGGTTCGGCCCGTGGCTGGGTGTTCAGCGTGACCCGGCACCTGGCGCTCAATGTGGTTCGCAACCACTACCGTGAAGTGCCGCTGGGCGATGAATACGAGCAGGTCGCAGCCACCGACACTGTTGAATTCAGCACACGCTCCGGGCAAGTCCATACCTGCCTGGAGCAGCTCGACCCGACCCGTCGCACGTGCATCCTGCATGCCTATGTCGACGGTTTTTCCCACAGCGAAATCGCCCGGAAACTGGACGCCCCGCTGGGGACCGTCAAAGCCTGGATCAAACGTAGCCTCGCCGCGCTGCGGGAGTGCATGGCATGAGCAACCCTCTGGACGAACTGGCCGGCGAATACGTGCTGGGCACCCTGCCCGGCGAACAGCGCGCCGAGGTGGAACAACGTCTCCAGCACGACGCCGAACTGCGTGCCGCAGTGGACGCCTGGGAGCAGCGTCTGTTGCCGCTGACCGCCTTGGCGGAGCCCGTGCCCCCCTCCGCTGAATTATGGCGACGCATCGAGCGCCACACGGCAAGTGCCCGCCCCCCCTGGTGGAACCTGCTCGCCGTATGGCGCAGCCTGGCCGGTGCCGGGATGGTCACCACGCTGGTCCTCGCCGCGCTGCTGCTGACGCGTCCGCCTGTCCTTGAACCCAGCTTTGTGGTCGTGTTGGTCGCCCCGCAAAGCCAGGCGCCGGGCTGGGTGATCCAGGCCAGCAATGACCAGCAGATCCAATTGATTCCATTGGGCGTGATGGACGTGCCGGGCGACAAGGCCCTGCAGTTCTGGACCAAAGGTGATGGCTGGCAGGGGCCGGTGTCCCTGGGGCTGGTCAAGCCGGGCCAGACACTGTCGGTGCCGCTGGACCAACTGCCGCCGCTGACACAGAACCAGCTGTTCGAACTGACCCTGGAAGACTCACAGGGCTCGCCGACCGGCAAGCCCACCGGGCCGATCCAGGCGATCGGCCGTGCGGTCAAGGTGCTCTGATCAGCCGGCGCTGGGCAACCACAACCGGAACCGCGCACCACCCAATGGCGACGCCAACGCCGTCAAGGTGCCGCCCTGGGCTTCCAGGGCGCGCCGGCTGATGGCCAGGCCCAGGCCGAAACCGCCGGTGGCGCGATCACGGCTGCGGTCCAGGCGGTAGAACGGTTCGAAGATGCGTTCACGCTGGTCAAGCGGGATGCCGATGCCATCATCGTCCACCCAGATTTCACACCCCTTGGCGCAGACCTTTACGCCGACCTGAATGCGCTTGTCGCAGTAACGTGTGGCGTTGCGCAGCAGGTTTTGCAAAGCGCGGGCGGTGAGGCGCGGGTCGAGGCTGAAGCGCTCCACGGCGCAGTCGAGCGCGACATCGATGACGATCTCGGGATTTTCCAGTTCGTCGTCGACGCTGCCCAGCACGCTGTCGATAAACTCATCGAGCACCACCTCGACCCGCTCCGGCAGTTGCGCCGGGTTTTGCAGGCGGCTGTACGACAGTAGCTCCAACACCAGTTCATCCAGCTCGCGGATATGTGCCACCAGGCCGTGCAGGCGTTCGCGGCTGGCCTCGGGCAAATCTTCGGACAACGCCAGGGCCAGGCCGAAATCCAGGCGCGTGAGCGGTGTGCGCAGTTCATGGGAAACGGCGTTGAGCAGATCGCGCTGTTGGTTGAGCAGGTGCTCGATGTCGTCGGCCATGGCGTCGAACACCGATGCCAGGCTGCCGATGCTGGAACTGGCCGGAAGACCGGTGCGTTCAGCCAGGTTACCCTGGCCCAGTTGCCCGGCGGTGCTTTTCAGGCGTTCCAGGTCGCGCCAGTGCGGACGCAGCCATATGAGCAGGCAGGCCAGCAGCGCGGCGACGATCAGCACGTTGATCGCCCAATACAGCACGTTCATGTCCATCGGGTCGGGCGGAATGGTCAGCTTGACCACGAATTGCTCATTGATCGGCGAGCTGATCTGCTCCATCCAGCCCCATTCGCCCAGGCGCACCACCGACTTGCCCTGCTCCAGCAGCTGTTCTTCCGCCGGGGTGTAGCTGGCGTCCTGGCGCAACAGCAATTGCACTTTCAGCGGCGCAAAATCGCGGCCCAGTTGCTCGGTCACCTGTGACCAACGCTCTACCGGCGCCCGCTGATATTGCTTGACGATCAGCTTTTGCTGGCCGCGGGTCTGCTCGATGTTGTAGTTCATGTAGCGGTGTTCGAACAGCTGGATCACCAACGAAGGGATCAAATAGATCGCCAGGCTGTAGGTGACGATGGTGATCAGGTAGAGGCGCAGCAATACACGAAACATGGCTCAGCATTCCCACTCGGAACGGCTGAACAGGTAGCCCTTGCCCCACACCGTCTTGATCTTGCGCGCCTCGCCGGCGTTGTCGTCGAACTTGCGACGCAGCTTGGAGATGGCCACGTCCACCGAGCGGTCGGTGCCGTTGAACTCGATGCCGCGCAGGCGTTGCAGGATCTGGTCGCGGCTGAGCACTTCACCGGCATGCCGCGCCAGCACCACCAGCAGGTTGTATTCGCCGCTGGACAACTCCACCGCCAGATCGCGCCAGGTCACGGTGCGCTCCGACAGGTCGATGCACAGGTTGCCCATGATGATCTGGTCGTTGGCCACCTGGGGCTCGGACAGGCTGCTGCGACGCAGCAAGGTGCGGACGCGGGCGAGCAGTACACGTGGCTCGCAGGGCTTGGTCACGTAGTCGTCGGCGCCCATTTCCAGGCCCAGCACCTGGTCGTGGCTGTCATCGCGGGCGGTGAGCATCAGGATCGGCAGGCCCGCCGAGTCGGCACGCAGCAGGCGGCACACCTGCAGGCCGTCGAGGCCGGGCAGCATCAGGTCGAGGATCACCAGGTCCGGCGGGTTCAGGCGTGCGCGCTCACGGACATGGTCGCCACGGCTGAGCACATTGACGTGGTAGCCATTGCGTTCCAGGTAGCTGGCAATCAGCTCGGAGAGTGCGGCGTCGTCTTCCACCAGGAGGATGTTGGGCATAAAGGTGTTTCCAGAAAATACAGTTGTTGGTCGTACACAAATCCCATGTGGGAGGGGGCTTGCCCTCGATAGCGGTGGCTCAGTGAAGCGTATTTCGACTGCTACACCGCTATCGGGGGCAAGCCCCCTCCCACATGGCATCTCCATGTTTGCAGGATTGTGCAAGGATATACGCCCCCGGCGCCCCGCGCGCCGCACCTTACATTTCTTCACAGACCCGCTACACAGCTTCACAGCACCACGGCGCAGGTGACTTTAGGATGCGCCAGTCAATATTGGGATAAGAGCATGTCGAAGAATCTGTTTGCGCCATTTTGCCTGCTGGCCCTCACCCTGGCCCTGAGCGCGTGTGGCGACTCCGCCGCCGAAGCGCCGCAAATGCCCCTGGCCAAAGTGCGCATCGAAACCCTGGAAGCCAAGCCCCTGTCGATCAGCAGCGAACTGAGCGGGCGCATTGCCGCGCCGCGCATCGCCGAAGTGCGCGCAAGGGTCGCCGGCGTGGTGATGCAACGGGTGTTCAAGGAAGGCCATGACGTGAAACAGGGCGACGTGCTGTTTCGCATCGACCCCGCGCCCTTCAAGGCCGACCTCGACAGCGCCCAGGCCAACCTGAGCAAGGCCGAGGCGGATGCGTTCAAGGCGCGCCTGCAGGAGCAGCGCTACAGCCAATTGGTGGAAGGCAACGCCATCAGCGGCCAGGACTACGACAACGCCCGCGCCGCCGTACGCCAGACCAACGCCGAAGTCGCCGCCAACAAGGCAGCCGTGGAACGCGCCCGCTTGAACCTGGGTTACGCCACTGTGACCGCACCGATTTCCGGGCGCATCGGCCGGGCGCTGGTGACGGAAGGCGCGCTGGTCGGGCAGAACGAGGCCACGCCGCTGGCGATCATCCAGCAACTGGACCCGATCCATGCCGACCTGACCCAGTCCAACCGCGAGCTGAACGACCTGCGCCGCGCCTTCCGTGCCGGCAGCCTGAAGCAAGTCGGCCAGGACCAGGCCAAGGCCACCCTGATCGAGGACGACGGCAGCCTGTACCCACTGCCGGGCAAGTTGCTGTTCGCCGAGATCAGCGTCGACCCGGGTACCGGGCAGATCATCCTGCGCAGCGAGTTCCCCAACCCGGACCTCGACCTGCTGCCCGGCAGCTTTGTACGGGTGCGCCTGGAGCAAGCCGTCGACAAGCAAGGCATCAGCGTGCCGCAACGCGCCATCACCCGTGACAGCGCCGGTATCCCGATGGTCTTGCTGCTGGACGCCGAGCAGACCGTGAGCCAGCAGCCGGTGGAGTTGGGCGCGGTGGTCAACGATCGCTGGATCGTCAGCAGCGGTCTCAAAGCCGGTGACCGCATCATCGTCGAAGGCCTGCAGCACGCGCGCCCCGGTGAAAAAGTTGAAGTGGACGACAGCCCGCTCGTAAAGGAATAACCCGCCATGCCGCAGTTCTTTATTGACCGCCCGATCTTCGCCTGGGTGGTCGCCCTGTTTATCCTGCTGGCCGGCTTGCTGGCCATCCCGCAGTTGCCGGTGGCGCAGTACCCCAACGTCGCGCCGCCGAAAGTAGAGATCTACGCGGTGTACCCCGGTGCATCGGCGCAGACCCTGGACGAAAGCGTGGTGAGCCTGATCGAGCAGGAGCTCAACGGCGCCGATCACCTGTTGTATTTCGAATCCCAGAGCAGCCTGGGTTCGGCCACCATCACCGCCACCTTCCAACCGGGCACCAACCCGGAAATGGCCCAGGTCGATGTGCAGAACCGCCTCAAAGCGGTCGAGCCGCGCCTGCCGCAAGCCGTTACCCAGCAAGGCTTGCAGGTGGAGAAAGTCTCCGCCGGCTTCCTGCTGCTGGTGACCCTCACGTCCAACGACGGCAAGCTCGATGACGTGGCGCTCAGCGACTACCTGGCGCGTAACGTGATGAACGAGCTCAAGCGCCTGGACGGTGTGGGCAAGGCCCAGCTGTACGGCGCCGAGCGTGCCATGCGGATCTGGATCGACCCGCAGAAGCTGATCGGTTTCAACCTCACGCCGGCCGATGTGAACGCGGCGATCAGCGCGCAGAACGCCCAGGTCTCGGCGGGCAGCATCGGTGACTTGCCGGGTACCAATACCCAGGAAATCACCGCGGCGATCCTGGTCAAGGGCCAGTTGTCGACGCCGGCCGAGTTCGCCGACATCGTGCTCAAGGCCAACCCGGACGGCTCCACCGTGCGCATCGGCGATGTGGCGCGGGTGGAAGTCGGCAGCCAGGAATACCAGTTCTCCACGCGCCTCAACGGCAAGCCCTCCACCGCCGTCAGCGTACAGCTGTCGCCCGGCGCCAACGCGTTGAGCACCGCCACCCTGGTGCGAGCCAAGATGGACGAGCTGTCGCGCTATTTCCCGGCCAATGTGGAATACAAGATCCCGTACGACACCTCGCCGTTCGTCAAGGTTTCGATCACCAAGGTGGTCTACACCCTGCTTGAGGCAATGGCGCTGGTGTTCGCGGTGATGTTCCTGTTCCTGCAAAACGTGCGCTATACGCTGATCCCGACGCTGGTGGTGCCGATTGCGCTGATGGGCACTTTTGCCACCATGTTGCTGCTGGGCTTTTCGATCAACGTGCTGACCATGTTCGGCATGGTGCTGGCTATCGGCATCCTGGTGGACGACGCGATTGTGGTGGTGGAAAACGTCGAGCGCATCATGGCCACCGAGGGCCTGTCGCCCAAGGAAGCGACGAAAAAAGCCATGGGCCAGATCACCGGCGCCATCATCGGCATCACCCTGGTGCTGGTGGCGGTGTTCCTGCCGATGGCGTTCATGGCCGGTTCGGTGGGGGTGATCTACCAGCAATTCTCGCTGTCGATGGCCACCTCGATCCTGTTCTCGGCGTTTCTCGCCCTGACCTTGACCCCGGCCCTGTGCGCCACCTTGCTCAAGCCGATCCCCAAGGGCGAGCACCATGCCAAGGGCGGTTTCTTCGGCTGGTTCAACCAGCGTTTTGAAAGCCTCACCGACCGCTATGAAGGCTGGGTGGCCTATGCCCTCAAGCGCAGTGGCCGTTACCTGCTGATCTACCTGGTATTGCTGGTGGGCCTGGGCTGGATGTTCAGTCGCCTGCCCTCCTCGTTCCTGCCGGTGGAAGACCAGGGCTACACCATCACCGATATCCAGTTGCCGCCGGGTGCGAGCAAGAACCGCACGGTGCAGGTGGCCGAGCAGATCGAAGCGCACAACGCCGAAGAGCCTGGGGTGGGTGATACCACCATGATCATGGGTTTCAGCTTCTCCGGTTCGGGGCAGAACGCAGCGTTGGCGTTTACCACGCTCAAGGATTGGTCGCAGCGCAGCAGCGATGACTCCGCATCGTCGATTGCCGACCGCGCCAACATGGCCTTCAGCGAACTGAAAGATGCGGTCGCCTACGCCATTCTGCCGCCGCCAGTGGACGGCCTGGGCACCTCCAGCGGCTTCGAGTTCCGCCTGCAGGACCGCGGTGGCGTCGGCCATGCCGCGTTGATGGCCGCGCGTACCGAGTTGCTGGCCGCCGCCGCGAAAAGCCCGATCCTGGCCAACGTGCGCGAAAGCGCCCTGGCCGAGGCACCGCAAGTGCAGCTTGAAGTGGACCGCAAGCAGGCCAATGCGTTGGGCGTGTCGTTTGCCGACGTCGGCAATGTGCTGTCCTCGGCCGTCGGTTCGGCCTATATCAACGACTTCCCCAACCAGGGCCGCATGCAGCGGGTGGTGGTGCAGGCCGAAGGCGACCAACGCAGCCAGGTGGCGGACTTGATGAAGATCAACGTGCGCAACAACGCCGGCAAGATGGTGCCCCTGTCCGCCTTTGTCGAAGCCAGATGGACCCAGGGCCCGACCCAGTTGACCCGCTACAACGGCTACCCGGCCATCGCGATTTCCGGCGAAGCCGCTCCGGGACACAGTACCGGTGAGGCCATGGACGAGATCCAGCGCCTGGTCAGCCAATTGCCCGCCGGCCTGGGCCAGGAATGGACCGGGTTGTCGTTGCAGGAACGTCTGTCCGGCTCCCAGGCCCCGATACTGCTGGGCTTGTCGCTGCTGATCGTATTCCTGTGCCTGGCAGCGCTGTATGAAAGCTGGTCGATCCCCACCTCGGTGTTGCTGGTGGTGCCGCTCGGCGTGCTCGGCGCGGTACTGGCCGTGGCGTTGCGGGGGATGCCCAACGATGTGTTCTTCAAAGTGGGCCTGATCACCATCATCGGCCTGTCGGCGAAGAACGCGATCCTGATCATCGAATTCGCCAAGGACCTGTACGACCAGGGTGAAGACCTGATGAGCGCCACCCTGAAGGCTGCGCGCTTGCGCTTGCGCCCGATCATCATGACCTCGCTGGCGTTCATCCTCGGCGTGGTGCCGTTGGCGATTGCCACCGGCGCCAGTTCCGCCAGCCAGCAAGCGATTGGTACCGGCGTGATCGGCGGGATGATCACCGCGACACTGGCGGTGGTGTTTGTGCCGGTGTTTTTTGTGGTGGTGATGAAGTTGGTTAAAAAGCGCCGCGACTGATTGACGTCAACCGACGCAAGCCCACTGAAAAGAGCCCTTACAAACTGTCAATGTTGACAGTTTCGCAGGGTTCTTTTTCGTTTTAGTGTGCCTTTGTTCAATCCGAACGATCAGTAAAGAGAAGCTTCCCATGAGCGAACACTCAGGCTTACTGCTTTCCAACGGGTACCTGGCGGTAGGCATTGGAAACAGTTTTTTTGTCAGCGAAGACTTAACAGTAATCCATACGAGCCAATTGCTGCGTATTGAGGCACCGGGCACTGGAAACTCAGCCGGAGAATTCATCATCACGGTCAATAACCCTGGGAATGGTGGAACAGCCATACCGGTTGGTCCTGGCAACCCTTCGCAGCTCACCTACGAACGGTACGGCTATCCTACCCGCCATGCCGGTAGCGGAAGCATAACCTTCGTGTGGGACCCTACACGTAAAATGCTTGATGCGACGTTTGAAGCCATCTTGGTTCCTGTCGCGCACTACCCCGCAGTCAAACTCAGGGACGGCGCCATCCGTCACGTTGAATAAGCACGGCTGTAACCGCCATGTTTGATGGCCAGGACGTGCAACTGACAAAAAGGAGTGTTCGACGCAGTCAGTCAGGGACTAAAGAATGCGCTATGGTGCTCGCAGAGACATTTCATTGTGAGCCGCCATGCCGTTCCTCGCCCGCACCCACCCTCGCCTCTCCGCCGCCGCCGTGCTGGGTATTGCCGTGGGCATCCTGGCGCCGGCAGACACCGTCGTCAGCAAAATCCTCATCGGCTGGAATGCCGGGGTCTGGACCTACCTGGTACTGATGCTATGGCTGACCCGGCGGGCCAAGGCCGAGGATGTGAAGCGCATCGCCGAAATCGAAGATGAAAATGCCGGGCTGGTGCTGTTCACGGTGTGCATCGCCGCTCTCGCCAGCCTGGCAACCATCACCTTCGAACTGGTGGGCAGCAAAGACCTGGCCACCTCGGAACGCCTGCTGCACTACGGTTTCACCGGGCTGACAGTGATCGGTTCGTGGTTGCTGATCGGGGTGATCTTCAGCGTGCATTACGCGCGCCTTTATTACACCTGGGACGGCAAGGAGCCGGCGCTGCGCTTTGCCGAAGGTTTGCAGACCCCCAACTATTGGGACTTCCTGTACTTTTCCTTCACCATCGGCGTGGCGGTGCAGACCTCTGATGTCGGGGTTGCCACCCGAGGCATGCGCAAGGTAGTGCTGGGTCAATCATTGATCGGGTTTCTGTTCAACACGGCGATCCTGGGGTTCTCGATCAATATCGCCGCTGGCTTATTCGGTTGAGGCTGCACAAACCTTCTAGACGCTTATGCCCAGCTGGGCGCTAATTACCTCACCTATTCCGCCTCGGTGTTTTATGGCCGCGCACAATTGGATCGACCTGTCCCAGGACGCCGACACCGGCATCGAGACCCTGCGCGCGCATTTCGAAGGCCATGCGTACGACCCGCATTGGCACGACAGCTACCTGATCGGCGTGACCGAGCAAGGCGTGCAGCAATTCAACTGCCGCCGTACCCGCCACAACAGCGTGCCCGGCCAGGTGTTCCTGGTGGAGCCCGGGGAACTGCATGATGGCGATGCGCCCACTGCCGACGGCTTCACTTACCACATGCTCTATCTCGACCCGCAGTGGTTGGCGCGGGAGGTGAGCGCGGTGTTTGAAGAGGCACCACTCGATAGCCAACTGAGTTTCGCCAATACCTTGACCAGCGACCCGCGCCTGGCCATGGCGACCAGCCAGGCCTTCCAGACCCTGCACGGCGGCGAACTGCGCATCGTGCGCCAGCGCGCCATGGACCATCTGTTGGAGCGCCTCACCGGCCAACTCTACTGGCGCACCCGCTACCGCGACGACCCGCGACTGCCATTGGTTGCGCACAAGGCGCGGGAATACCTGCACGCTCATCTGCACGTGGACGTGGGCATGGACGAACTGGCCCTGGCCTGCGGCGTCGACCGTTTCCGCCTGACCCGTGCGTTCAAGAGCGCATTCGGCCTGCCGCCCCATGCCTACCTGGTGCAACTGCGCCTGGCCCGCGCCCGGCACTTGCTGGCCAAGGGCGAGCAACCCGCCGATGTCGCGATTGCCCTGGGCTTTGCCGACCAGAGCCACTTGGGCCGCTGGTTCATGCGTGCCTACGGTCTGACGCCCGCCGCCTACCGCAAACGCTGCTCAAATCTTCCAGACAGATGACATACCGGCCCGGGAAGATCGACGCCATCCTTCGGTTTGTCGGAGTCACCTGCCATGTTGCCGTTCATGTTGTTTGCCTTTGTCGCCTCGATCACACCAGGCCCTACCAATATCCTGGTACTGAGTAACAGCGCGCAGTATGGCTTGAGAGCCGCGTTGCCCATTATTTTCGGCGCCTGCGCCGGGGCTGCCGGCCTTGTATTGCTAGTGGGAACCGGCATGGGCCAATCCCTGGTGCATTTGCCCAAGGTGCAAACGGCCATGCAATTGACCGGCGTCGCCTGGCTGAGCTACTTGGCCTGGCAGATCTTCAGAGCACCCGCTCAAGCCATCGAAGTGAATACCCGCGAAAAGCCCCTCGGCCTGATTGGCGCAGCCAGCCTGCAATTGATCAACCCGAAAACCTGGATGATGGCGCTCGCGGTGGTGAGTATATTTGCCGGCCAGGGGGCCGAGCGCCAAAGCCAGGTGGTGCAGTTGTCCCTGGTGTTTTTCCTGATATCGATACCTTGCCTGGGCACTTGGGCTCTGTTGGGGGCCGGCGCCTCACGGGTGTTTCGTTCGGCCACGGCCATGCAACGTTTCAACCAGTGTATGGCCCTGCTGCTATTGGCCGCGACCTGGTTGGGTGTGCTGGTCTGAACGTACCGATCATCTGGCCTTGCCCTGCATCTTCTTGACGACTTTGCTGGTTTAGTGTTTTCCTGAAACCGGTTTCAGTCATTCCAATAAGAAAAGAAGGTCGATGACCGTGAACAACTTTTCCGCCGCCCAGCGCAGCCGCGTGACCATGCTCGACGTCGCCGAGCGCGCTGGCGTATCCAAGGCCAGTGTGTCGCGCTTTATCGGCGACGACCGCGCCCTGCTCTCCGATGCCATCGCCCTGCGCATCGAACAGGCCATTGACGAACTCGGCTACCACCCCAACCAGATGGCCCGCGGCTTGAAACGCGGGCGCACGCGCCTGATCGGCATGCTGGTGGCCGATATCCGCAACCCCTATTCCATTGCCGTGATGCACGGCGCCGAGACTGCCTGCCGCCAGCACGGCTACAGCCTGGTGGTGTGCAACACTGACCGCAATGACGAACAGGAGCGCCAGCACCTGGCTGCGCTGCGCTCCTACAACATCGAAGGGCTGATCGTGAACACCCTCGGCCATCACTTGGACCAGTTGCTGGAACTGCAACGGGAAATGCCCCTGGTGCTGGTGGACCGCAAGGTCGAGCCGCTGCACAGCGACCTGGTGGGCCTGGACAACCCGGCGGCGGTGCGCATGGCCGTGGAACACCTCGAGCGACAGGGTTATAGCGATGTACTGATGGTGAGTGAAGCCACCGATGGCACCAGTTCGCGCCTGGAGCGCCTGGACAGTTTCAAGGCTGAAATAAGCAACCGTCCGGGCTTGACCGGCGCGGTGCTTGAACTGGATGACACGCTGGAACAACACCTGCAGGCCTTTCTCGCAAAGCCTGGCCCCAAAGCTCTGTTCTGCGCCAACGGCGTCGCCGCACTGGCCTGCACCCGAGCGCTTAAAAAGCTTGGCTGCAACCTGTTCGACGACATCGGCCTGATCGCCCTGGATGACCTGGACTGGTACCCGCTGGTAGGCACGGGTATTACCGCCCTCGCCCAGCCGACCGCATCCATCGGTGCAACGGCATTTGATTGCCTGCTCAAGCGCTTGCGCGGCGATACCGAGCCAACACGTACCCTGGATTTCCTGCCCGAGCTGATCGTCCGTGGCTCGACCCGGCACCTCTAAAAAATTTTGAACAAAAATGAAACCGGTTTCAGAGGTAAACAACAATGCATAAATACCCCGTCTCCATCAGCCTTTCCAGCTACGGCGCCGAGCTGGTACGTCAGCAGGGCCAGCTTAGTTTCGTCGAAGTCCTCGCCGCCGCCGGCGCCCAGTGCATCGAGTGGCGCGAAGAGCTTTTAACGGACGAACAGCCCACCGAACTGGCCCAGGCAGCAGCGCAACAGGATTTGAAGTCGGTGTTCTCATCGCCTTTGGAACTGTGGGTCGCCGGTCGCGCCCAAGCGAATGCCGAACTCGCGGCCACCCTGGATCGGGCGCAGGCGTTTGGCTCACGCTGGCTGAAAGTCTCCCTCGGCTACTTCACCGACACCAACGACCTGGAAAGCCTGCACGCCCTGCTCAACCGCCACCCGGTCCGCCTGTTGGTAGAGAACGACCAGACCCTGCACGGCGGCCGCATCGAACCCATGCAGCGCTTTTTCACCGAAGTGGAACGCCTGGGCCTGCCGGTAAGGATGACCTTCGATATCGGCAACTGGCAATGGCAGGACCAATCCGCTCTAACCGCTGCACGCCTGCTGGGCCGGCATGTGGATTACCTGCACTGCAAGGCCGTGGCCCGGCGCCCGGACGGCAAGCTGGTCGCTGTGCCGCCGGGCGCCACCGACCTGCATCTGTGGGAACAACTGCTCAAGCATATGACTCAAGGGATTACCCGGGCGGTGGAATTCCCGCTGCAAGGCGATGACCTGGTCGAGGTCACCACCCGGCACATTGCCGCCCTCGCCATCCTTGGCCAACCGCGTGTGGAGAATGCCCATGTCTGAGATCGATATCCTGTCGTTTGGTGAGACCATGGCGATGTTCGTCGCCGAACAGACCGGCGACCTGGCGCAAGTGGCGCAGTTTCACAAGCGCATTGCCGGGGCGGACAGCAACGTCGCCATTGGCCTGTCACGCCTGGGCTTCAACGTGGCCTGGCTGAGCCGGGTCGGCAATGACTCCCTTGGGCGCTTTGTGGTCGATACCTTGAACAAAGAAGGCCTGGACTGCCGGCATGTGGCGGTCGACCCGTTGCACCCCACCGGCTTTCAGCTCAAGTCCCGTGAAGAAACGGGTGATGACCCTCAGGTCGAGTATTTCCGCAAAGGCTCGGCAGCAAGCCACTTGTCCGTCGCAGCCATCAGCCCTGCCCTGCTGCAAGCCCGCCATCTGCATGCCACCGGCATTCCGCCAGCGTTGTCCGCCGCCACCCGCGAGTTGTCCGCCGAGCTGATGACCCAGATGCGCAAGGCCGGGCGCAGCGTGTCGTTCGATCCCAACCTGCGCCCATCGCTGTGGGCCAACCAACAGACGATGATCCGTGAAATCAACGCCCTCGCTGGCCTGGCCGATTGGGTCCTGCCGGGTCTGGGCGAAGGTCGCCTGCTGACCGGCTTCGATGACCCGGCCGATATCGCCGCGTTCTACCTCGACCAAGGCGCCGAAGCCGTGGCGATCAAGCTTGGCCCGGACGGCGCCTATTACCGCACCCAGATGGACCAGGGCTTCATCGCCGCCGTGCGAGTGGACAAGGTGGTCGACACCGTTGGCGCCGGCGACGGTTTTGCCGTGGGCATGATCAGCGCCCTGCTGGAAAACCTCAGCTTTCCCGAGGCGGTGCAGCGCGGCAACTGGATCGGCAGCCGCGCCGTGCAGAGCCGTGGCGATATGGAAGGCTTGCCCACCCGTTCAGAGTTACCGATTCGATCCGTTGCCTGACCCATTCCCTGTTGCCACAACTACAACAAGCTCAGGAGCAACCCCATGGACACCGTGAAACTCGCCACCCGCCGTTGGTGGTACATCATGCCCATCGTTTTTATCACCTACAGCCTGGCGTACCTGGACCGCGCCAACTATGGCTTCGCCGCCGCCTCCGGGATGGCCGAAGACCTGATGATCACCCCCGGTATGTCGTCGTTGCTGGGGGCGCTGTTCTTCCTCGGCTACTTTTTCTTCCAGGTGCCCGGGGCGATCTATGCGCAGAAGCGTAGCGTCAAGAAGCTGATCTTCGTCAGCCTGATCCTGTGGGGCGGCCTGGCCACCCTGACCGGCGTGGTGTCCAACGCCTACATGCTGATCGTGATTCGCTTCATGCTCGGCGTGGTCGAAGCCGCCGTGATGCCGGCGATGCTGGTGTACCTGTGCCACTGGTTCACCCGTGCCGAGCGCTCGCGCGCCAATACGTTCCTGATCCTCGGCAACCCGGTGACCATGCTGTGGATGTCAGTGGTGTCGGGCTATCTGGTGCAGCATTTCAGCTGGCGCTGGATGTTTATCATCGAAGGCCTGCCGGCCGTGCTGTGGGCGTTTATCTGGTGGAAGCTGGCCGATGAGCGCCCAAAGGATGCCAAGTGGCTGAGCGACGCCGAGAAACAGGACCTGGAAACCGCGCTGGCCGCCGAGCAAGTCGGGATCAAGGCGGTGAAGAACTATGCCGAAGCGTTCCGTTCGCCCAAGGTGATCATCCTGGCGCTGCAGTTCTTTTGCTGGAGCATCGGCGTGTATGGCTTTGTACTGTGGCTGCCGTCGATCCTCAAGCAAGGCTTGCAGATGGACATGGTCGAAGCCGGCTGGCTGTCGGCGCTGCCTTACCTGGCGGCGGTGATCGGCATGCTGGTGGTGTCGTGGGGCTCGGACAAGCTGCAAAAACGCAAGCGCTTCGTATGGCCGCCGTTGTTGATCGCCTCCATCGCGTTCTACGCGTCCTATGTACTCGGTGCCGAACACTTCTGGTGGTCCTACACCTTGCTGGTCATTGCCGGCGCGTGCATGTATGCGCCGTACGGACCGTTTTTCGCCATCGTCCCGGAAATTCTCCCGGCCAACGTCGCCGGGGGCGCCATGGCACTGATCAACAGCATGGGCGCCCTGGGTTCATTCGGCGGCTCGTACCTGGTGGGCTATCTCAATAGCAGCACCGGTTCGCCCGGCGCCTCTTACCTGCTGATGAGCGGCGCGTTGCTGCTGTCGGTGGTGCTGACGATTTTTCTCAAGCCCGGCGCCAGTGACCGTACGCCGGCGCCCAACCCGGAATTGAAGGTAAAGACCGCATGAAAAAGTCTGTCGTGTTGTACAAGAAACTCTCGGCACCGTTGATGGCCCGCCTGCATGAACAGGCCGAGGTCACGCTGATCGAAGCGTTGGACGAGACCGGCCTGGCCAAGTTGCGCGCCGCCCTGCCCGGCGCCCACGGCCTGTTGGGCGCAAGCCTGCGCCTGGACGCCAGGCTGCTGGACCTGGCGCCACGACTGGAGGCGGTGGCGAGCGTGTCGGTGGGCGTCGACAACTATGATATCGACTACCTCACCGAGCGCGGCATCCTGCTCAGCAACACCCCGGACGTGCTCACCGAGACCACCGCCGACACCGGTTTTGCGCTGATCCTGGCCACCGCGCGCCGTGTGGTCGAACTGGCCGACATGGTGCGCGCAGGCCAGTGGAGCAAAAACATCGGCCCGGCGCATTTCGGCAGCGACGTGCATGGCAAGACCCTCGGCATCATCGGCATGGGCCGCATCGGCGAAGCGTTGGCCCAGCGCGGGCATTTTGGCTTCGGCATGCCGGTGATCTACCACAGCCATTCGCCCAAGCCTGCGGTGGAGGCCCGTTTTGGCGCGCAGTACCGCAGCTTGAACGAATTGCTGCAACAGGCCGACTTTGTCTGCCTTACGCTGCCACTGACCGCCGAAACCGAGAAACTCATCGGCGCCGAACAGTTTGCGTTGATGGGCCCGGAGACGATCTTTATCAATATCTCGCGGGGCAAAGTGGTGGATGAGGCCGCGCTGGTGGAGGCATTGCAACAGCGCACGATCAGGGCGGCGGGGCTGGATGTGTTCGAGAAGGAGCCGCTGGATCATGCCTCGCCGTTGCTGCGCCTGAACAATGTGGTGGCCACGCCGCATATCGGCTCGGCGACCCATGAGACGCGGGAGGCGATGGCGACGTGTGCGGTGGAGAATCTGTTGCAGGCGCTGGCCGGTCAAAGGCCGAAAAACCTGGTGAATGCAGCAGCGTGGAAACAGTAGTTCCTGACCCACCCCAAAACAAATGTGGGAGGGGGCTTGCCCCCGATGGCGGTGTATCAGTCGACTTATCTATAACTGATCCACCCAGATCGGGGGCAAGCCCCCTCCCACATTTAAATCACATTTCAGCCAGCTAAATAACGAACCTGGCCACCATCCCATTCAGGTCCACCGCCAACCGCGACAGCTCATGGCTGGCCGCGCTGGTCTGGTTGGCACCCGCCGCCGACTGGGTCGCCAGGTCACGGATATTGACCAGGTTGCGGTCCACTTCGCGGGACACCTGGGCCTGTTCTTCCGAGGCGCTGGCGATCACCAGGTTGCGTTCGTTGATCAGGCTGATGGACTGGGTGATCTGCTCCAGGGCCACCCCGGCGGCGCGGGCCATTTCCAGGGTGTCCTGGGTGCGCTGGTTGCTCTGCTGCATGGACTGCACGGCTTCACCGGTGCCGTTCTGGATACCGGCGACCATTTTCTCGATCTCCTGGGTCGACTGCGCCGTGCGGTGGGCCAATGCCCGCACTTCGTCGGCCACCACCGCAAAGCCACGCCCAGCCTCACCGGCACGTGCCGCTTCGATGGCAGCGTTAAGCGCCAGCAGGTTGGTCTGTTCGGCAATCGCGCGGATCACGTCCAGCACCTTGCCAATGTCCCGGCCTTGGGTGGCCAGGCCTTCGATCATCGCGGCAGTGTTCTGCACGTCCTGGGTCATGGTCTGGATCGCGCCGACGGTTTCCACCACGCGGTCGCGCCCTTCCCGCGCCGCCTGGTTGGACTGGGTCGACGCCTCGGAGGTGGACACCGCGTTGCGCGCCACTTCTTCCACCGCCGCAGTCATCTCGTTGACCGCCGTAGCGGCCTGGTCGATTTCATTATTCTGTTGTTGCAGGCCCTTGGAGGCTTCCTCGGTGACCGCACTCAGCTCTTCAGCGGCAGACGCCAGCTGGGTGGCCGACCCGGCAATGTGCTGGATGGTCTGGCGCAGGTTGCCTTGCATGGTAGACAAGGCGTTGAGCAAGCGCGCCGGTTCGTCCTTGCCGTCGTCTTCAATGGTCTTGGTCAGGTTGCCACCGGCAATGGTTTCGGCCACCTCCACGGCTTTGCGCAAGGGCGCAACGATGCTGCGGGTCAGCAGCCAGGCCAGCAATACCGTGAGCAATGCGGCGGCAACCGAAACGACAATAGCGCCAGTGATGGCACTGCTGTAGTTTTGCCCGGCTTCCTCGTTGGCTTGCTTGGCATCCGCCGCGTTGATGGCGATCAGCTTGTTCAGCTGTTCGCCCATCTGGTCGGTGCCGTCCTTGATCCGCGTGTTGATCAGGGTGCGCATCTCATCGACCTTGTTCTGCCTGGACAGCGCCAGCATCTCGGCCTGAGCCTTGAGATAGTTGTCCAGGGTGGTCGTGAATACCTTGTACAGGGCGGCCTCCTCGGGCCCGGCAGGCAAGGCTGCGTAACTGGCCTGGGCAGTCTTCACCTTGTCGGCCAGCACGCCGATACGCACTTCAGCTTCCTGAAGGCCGGCAGGCTCACGGTTGACCAGCACGCGGAACGAAAGGATGCGCATACGCAGCACGTTTTCGGTGATCACCGACAGTGACGTCACGCTTGGCAGTTGATTGGTACTCATGTCCACCGAGGCCTGGCGGATCAGCGTCATACGGTTGACCGCAAATACCCCCAATACAACCACTAACACAGCAATAAACGCGAAACCGAGAGAAGCGCGAGGAGCGATATTCAGATTACGGATGGACATGGGGGAGCTCTCAAAAGTAGTGTCTGCGCGCGTCCCTGCCGCGAAACGATCTGTCAGCGTCAACGCACTGCCCAGACCTTGGTCACCACCGTTGTCATTAGTATGTGGGCCTAACCACGCTATCGGCAGGCGCTGCGGTTTCCCGCAGGGGCTTTATAAATATTTTTTTACACTTCTGACGACAGGCAGTTTCTGGCATCCTGCGCCTCCATTTTCTGACCCGAGCCCGCATTTTGTCTGACGCTCAAGCCCCGCGCCCCCGCTATAAATCCGACCTGATCTACGGCCTGGAAGACCGCCCGCACTTCACCGCCGCCCTATTTGCCGCGCTGCAGCATGTGCTGGCGAGTTTCGTCGGGATCATCACCCCCACCCTGATCGTCGGCGGCGTGCTGGGCCTGGAAAGCGAAGTGCCATACCTGGTGAGCATGGCGCTGTTCGTGTCGGGGCTCGGCACCTTTGTGCAGGCACGCACCTTCGGCCCGATCGGCTCGGGGCTGTTGTGCCTGCAGGGCACCAGTTTTTCGTTTATCAGCGTGATTCTCAGCGCGGGCTTCATGGTCAAGGCCCGGGGCGGCGGCACTGACGAAATCCTCTCGACGATCTTTGGCATCTGCTTTTTCGCCGCGTTTATCGAGGTGGTGCTCAGCCAGTTCATCGGCAAGCTGCGCAAGCTGATCACCCCGGTGGTCACCGGCACCATCATCACGCTGATGGGCTTGTCGCTGATCAAGGTGGCGGTTACTGACATGGCCGGCGGGTTTGGCGCCAGCGACCTCGGCGCGGCGAGCAACATGGGCCTGGCGGCGCTGGTGCTGCTGACCATCGTGGTGCTCAACCGCTTCAATAACCCCTTCCTGCGCCTGGGTTCGATCGTGATCGGCCTGACCCTGGGCTTCGTCGTGGCCTGGCTGCTGGGCCGCGTGGACATGGCGGCGCTGCCTGAGGTGCCGTTGATCAGTGTGCCGGTGCCGTTCAAGTACGGGTTCTCGTTCGACTGGGTGGCGTTTATCCCGGTGGCGGTGATCTTCCTGATCTCGCCGCTGGAAGCAGCCGGTGACCTGACGGCCAACTCGATGATTTCCCAACAGCCGGTCAAGGGCCCGCTGTATATCAAGCGCATCAAGTCCGGCCTGCTGGCCGATGGTCTCAATTCGGCGATGGCCGCCACCTTCAACAGCCTGCCGATGGTGACCTTCGCCCAGAACAACGGCGTGATCCAGTTGACCGGCGTAGCCAGCCGCTACGTGGCGTACTTCATTGCCGGCCTGCTGGTGCTGCTGGGGCTGTTCCCGATGATCGGTGCGGTGCTGCAACTGATGCCCAAGCCGGTACTGGGCGGCGCCACCCTGATCATGTTCGGCACCGTGGCCGTCGCTGGGATCAAGATCCTTGCCGAAGCCGGGTTGCATCGGCGCAATGTGCTGATCGTGGCGATCTCCCTCGGCATGGGCCTGGGCGTCGCTGCCGTGCCGGAAGTATTGCGCGAGCTGCCCAAGGCGCTGCACAACATCTTCGAGTCGCCGATCACCGTGGGCGCTTTCTGTGCAATCGTGCTGAACATTTTCCTGCCGGAAGAGTTCATAGAGCTGGAAGAAGATGAATTTGATCCGGAGTCCTCTACCCTCAAAGTGATGCAGGACCCGGACGTCACGAAATAGGAGCACCTTTGTATGCGCAGGCTCATGGTTCTATCGCTGTTGCTGCTGACCTTGAGCGCCTGTGCGCTGTTCCCCGACCGTGATCCGGTGAACATCAACGTAGTGGGCATCGAGCCCCTGCAAAGCCAGGACCTGGAAGTGCGCTTCGCCGTGAAACTGCGGGTGCAGAACCCCAATGAAACGGCGATCGACTACAACGGCGTGGCCCTGGACCTGGAGGTCAATGGCCGACCGTTGGCGTCGGGGGTGAGTGACCAGAGCGGCTCCATCCCGCGATTTTCCGAGACGGTCCTGAGGGTGCCGGTGAGTGTTTCGGCGTTTTCCGTGTTGCGTCAGACCCTGGGCCTGAGCCAGACCCAGAGCCTGAACAACCTGCCGTACGTGCTGCGGGGCAAACTGGCGGGCGGGCTGTTCGGCACGATGCGCTTTGTGGACCGTGGCACGCTTGACCTGCCCAATACCGCCACCTGGTAATTGACGCGGCTCACTTGTGGCGAGCGGGCGGGCCCCGCGTTGGGCTGCGTAGCAGCCCCAGCCCAGGCTCCGCATAGTGTCAGACAAAAACGGTCGCTGGCTTCAGGGCGGCTTCGCCACCCAACGCGGGGCAAGCCCGCTCGCCACAGGATTTTGCTCAATCCGTCAGGTAGCGCACGCCGGGCCTGGCGCGCTCGTCCACCACCAACTCGAAGATATCCGGCCGGGCATAATGCCCCACCACGTCATAGTCATACCGCGCGCGTACCAAGTCATCCGTATTGATTTGCGCCGTCAGCAGCCCGGCTTCTCCCAGCAGCGGCCCGGCGAGAATGTCGCCCATCGGCCCGACAATCACGCTGCCGCCCGCGATCAACGGGCGGTCTGCCGGCCAGTTGGCGATCTCGACCCCCAACGCCTCGGGCGAGGCCTGCACCTGGCAGGCACTCACCACAAAGCAACGCCCTTCGTGAGCCACATGACGCATGCTCACCTGCCACATCTCGCGCTCATCCACCGTCGGCGCGCACCACACTTGCACGCCCTTGGCATACATCGCCGTACGCAGCAGCGGCATCATGTTTTCCCAGCACACTGCGCCACCGACACGGCCCACTGCGGTGTCGATCACCGGCAGTGTCGAACCGTCGCCCTTGCCCCAGATCAGCCGTTCGGTGCCGGTGGGCATCAGCTTGCGGTGTTTGGCCACCAGGCCGCCCGCCGGCTCGAAGTACAGCACGGTGCAATACAGGGTGCTGCCACTGCGCTCGATCACGCCAAGCACCAGACTGGCGCCGGTACGTGCGGACAAGCCGGCCAGCGCCTCGGTTTCCACACCTGGGACATCGATGGCATTGGCAACGTAACGGGCAAAGGCTTCGCGGCCTTCCGGCAGGCGGTAACCCAACTGTGTGCCGAACGCCTCGCCCTTGGGGTAACCACCCAGCAGCGCTTCAGGCATCACCACCAATTGCGCGCCGCTGCGCAGGATCTGGTCCTCATAACTCAGGATTTGCGCCAGGGTTTCACCCTTGCCGCCGGGCAAGGAACCGATTTGCAGGGCCGCCACAGTAGAAACAGGCATCACGATCACTCCAGGTAAAGGGGGTTGCCCATTCTCCCGCCAGCCTCGATCATGAATAAAGCCCACTTCAGTGCTGAATGATATGAGCCAAACAAATATCGACCAGGTCGATCTCAACCTGCTGAAAACCTTCGAAGCGTTGCACGACGAGTCCAGTGCCAGTCGCGCAGCCTTGCGCCTGGGCGTCACGCAATCGGCGATCAGCGCGGGGTTGCGGCGCTTGCGCGAGGTGTACGGGGATCAATTGTTCGTGCGTACCGGGCGCGGCCTGGCGCCGACGTTGCGGGCCAACCAGTTGAAACCGGTGATCAGTGAGGCGTTGGACCGCTGTCGGCAGAGCCTGGCAATGGTCAACCCGGATAACCAGCAGTATCAGGGCCGCTCAGTGGTGCTTGGGTTATCCGATGATTTCGAGGTGGCCTACGGCCGCCGATTGATCGAAGCGATTGCACAACGTGCGCCCAAACTGCGGGTGATTTTCCGTCAGACCCACAGCCAGATCGTCGCCGGCGCCCTGCTCGACCGCACCCTTGACCTGGCAATCACCGCCGGCGGTTTTGCCCAGGGCAGGCTGAGCCGCCAGGTGCTGGGGGAAGGTGATTATCGTTGCCTGGTGGATTCGGACCAGGCACACATCAGCCTGGACGAGTTTGTCACGCGTGAGCATATTTTGGTGTCGTCAGGCGGGTTTATCGGCATCACCGATGAAGGCCTGGCGGCGCAGGGCCTGAGCCGCCAGGTGTGCGCGTCGACCAGCCACTTTGCCGCACTGCCCTTTTTGCTCAAGGGCAGCCAAGCCGTGGCGACCATTCCAGGGCATGCGGCCCAGGCCATTGCCGAGATGACCGGCCTGCGCGTATTGCCCTGCCCGCTGGCACTGCCGCGCTACCCGGTGGAGCTGGGCTGGCGCACCCAGGCGCAGCTGGATCCGCTGTTGTTGAAAGTGCGTGAAGCCATCGTGGCGGGCTTTACTTGTTGGCCGCCATCAGCTTGTTGACTTCGCTGCGCACCATGTTGGAAAACTCCGGCGGCGACATGCCGTCAAGCTCTGCGCGAACCCATTCGGCCCACTTGCCCTTGCGCTTGGCGCGCTCACCGAACAAGCGTGCAGCTTCGCCCTTGGCCTTGCCCAGGTTGGTCTGCCACAGGTCATAGAGGCGGGACTTTTCATCTTCCAGCTCGGCGCGTTCGGCGAGGGTCTTGTTGGCGAGATTGAAGCTCATGTTGAATTACCTGCTGCACAAATAGGCGACATCTTACACTGTAGGTCGAAATTTCCTGATTCGGATTTTGCTCAAGAACAGGCAGCGGCAAAAAAACTGCAACTTTTGCCGCTGGCCAATACTCCATTGTTCACTGCCACATTCACTCGCAAGGAGTCACACAATGGCCCGCAAAACCGCTGCCCAAGCCGTCGAAGACCAAATCAAGGACCAAGCCTTCAGCGAACTCACCGCGCTGATCGAAGAATCGGACAAACTGCTCAAGAGCAGCGCTTCCCTGGTAGGCGAAGAAGGCGAAACCCTGCGCGAGCAGGTCGCCATCAAGCTCAAGCAAGCCCTGGACTCGGTGTCCAATGTGCGCGAGCGCAGCAAGCCGGTGGTGGATGCCACCGAAACCTACATCGGTGGTCACCCATGGCAGACCGTGGCGATTTCCGCAGGGTTTGGCCTGGTGGTCGGCCTGCTGCTCGGTCGTCGCAACTAAGCGGCTACAGGGGCTGCGCCAGCGGCGCAGCCCTGTTCAACCTTGCGCGATTTCCCGCAAGTGCTCCAACTCTTTGCGATCGACTTCGATCCCCTGCTCCTGCGACTTCGCCCGTGTGCGATGGCGCCGATCCCCCGGTAAACGCCGCAACCCTACCGCATGCATCTGCCGCACCAGCTCCTGGCTGCGCTCGGCAAACGCTTGCCCGGCGGTCTTGCTCGGGTCGATCACGATCAACAGTTGGCCGGTCCAGGGTGTGCGCGCCCCCGGATGATCGGCCCAATTGAACTCGAACGAGAAATTGCCGCCGGTCAACGCTGCTGCCAGCAGTTCGACCATCATCGATAACGCCGACCCTTTGTGCCCGCCAAACGGCAGGAGTGCGCCGCCCTCGAGGATCGCCTTGGGGTCCTGGGTCGGCTGGCCCAGGCTGTCGACGCCCATGCCCGGCGGCAGGCGCTCGCCTTTGCGCGCAGCGATCTGAACATCACCGTGGGCGATGGCGCTGGTGGCCAGGTCGAACACAATCGGCAAGCCATCGGCGCGAGGCGCGGCAAAGGCGATGGGGTTGGTGCCGAACAACGGGCGGTCGGCGCCATGGGGCACCACGCAGGTCATGCTGTTGACCACGCTAAGGGCCACCAGGCCTTCTTCGGCGAACGGCTCGACATCCGGCCACAGGGCGGCGAAGTGGTGGGAGTTATGGATCGCCAGCAGGGCAATGCCGGCACTGCGGGCTTTCTCCACCAGCAGCGCACGTGCGGCTTCGAGCGCCGGCTGGGCAAAGCCGTTGGCGGCGTCCACGCGCACAAACCCTGAGGCGACATCGGTCACCTGGGGCACGGCCTTGCCATTTACCCAGCCACTGGCCAGGGTGCTGATGTAGCCGGGAATACGGAAAATGCCGTGGCTGTGGGCGCCATCGCGTTCAGCACTGGCACAGTTGTGGGCGAGGATCGCCGCGACTTCAAGGGACGTACCGTGCCGTACGAACACCTCTTGCAACAGCGCGACCAGTTCAGCGAAAGCGACCGTGACGCGGGAACCCTCAACGACGTTGGACGGCGTAGACATCTGAAGCTCCGATTTTATGATTGGAAGGCGCAACAAGACGAAAGACCATGATTAAACAACGCGCCGACGGCCTGCTGTCAATCGACTTTATCGGCATGGCCGTCTCCGATCAGTTATGTACCGCAGTCATCGCACCCTTTGCCCCTAACGTGCTGCTCATCATCGTTGCCATCCCCAGGCCCTTACAGAGAGCAGCTCATGGCCCATGTAGATCCCCCGTATTTTTTTGATGAGTACCTGCGTCCGGTTTCGAGAAAACACCCAACCGACCGAGAGCGGGCGCTGGGTTTGACACTCAAGGATGTCAATTGGCTGAGTACGGTGTACGGCGCCACCCATGTCGGGCGCTATAATCGTGACGCGCCGATGACCGTGGAAACCCTGATGTTGAAAAGGCGCGGCAAGCGTGCAGTCGCGCTCGCCGGTGCGTTCATGATGAGTTCGAGCCCCGAAGAGAAAAAGACTGCGCTCTACACCCCCTATGCCGGTATCGAGGTATTCAATCAGCGCAAGGACTGCCTGGATGAGATAACCCGGCGACTCAAAGACCCAACCTCATACCTTGATTTAATCAGGTTTGTACCTATTGAATGGCGCAACCAGTTCAACCCCGGCAGCCCCTTCACGCTCAGCACCGCCACGGTTGAACACGCGGTATTCGAAGACCAGCAAAACACCCTGCGCGCCAACCAGACCCAGGATCTGCAGTGGGCGTTGAAAGAACTGCAAACCCTGCCGACGCTGCCCGACCTGCTGGAAGCGGTCCTCGACCTTGTCGGGGCAGCGAGCCCACACTTTCAAGGGCTCAAGCTCAAAGACACGCGGGTCAACAGTTTCGTCTCATCAACCCCGGACATTCCCGGGAGCACTTCCCACTGGGTGGCTTCGGCCACCCTGGCTGAAACCTTGCTGCAGTACTACGCCAGGCACGATTGGCCGGCGCAGCGCACACGCACTTTCGTCAACCCCAGGCATGACACCAGCCGGTTCAGCGCGGCCCAGCATCAACAAGACCTGCAACGCTGGGAAAGCCTGGTTCAGCAAGCCAGCGCAATCTTCTCCAAGCTGCTGAGCGCCCTGCTGCAAACCTGGTGGAATGCCCCCATCAGCCAGAACATGTCACGCCTGGATTTGTTTACTCAAATCATGAGCGACAAGTTCCGCCTGGACATGCTGCTCAAGCGCCAGTCACAAAGCGACATTTTGTCCTCAGACAACGCCTACCGACTGCTCGCCGTCTTCCTCCCCGACGAGGCTGAGCGCAACGCGTGGCAAAAAGGCTTGCGCATCGAAAAAATCAGCATCCATGCGCCCTATCAACATCACGTGGAGCTTGCCGCCACATTGTTGATCAGTGACGAGCACGCCTACCTGTACACCCAATCACGCGGGCTGCAGGTGCTCAAGGATGTCGACGACCTGAACGACACGCTGTTGAGCATGCTCAAGGCCGCCGGGCATCAAGACGAATTGTTGAACTTCCTCTCCCTGGAGGAGCGCAGCATTTACCTCGCCATGCGTGGCGTACAGATTAGCGGGCGGGCGACACAGGGCAGTGTGTTCGGTGGGATGCTCACAGACATTCAAGACAAGCAACTGAGCAACCTGGAGCATGCACTGACGCAATTCCGCCGCAGCGAGGGCACCGTGGACCTGGCTGCTTTGCTCGATTGCTCCCTGGACATCCGCCAGATGCTCGACAGCCGCCTGCTGGACCTCGACGCCAGCGGACGCTGGAGCATGCACCCCGTCAGCAGCGGAAACGGCCGGCCATCCACCGTGCAGGCAGAACGCGCCAAACTGCAACTCCAAGCACTGCAGACCGATGAAAACGCCTTGCTGGCCGCACGGGCCACTCACCCGACGGTGCGTAGCCTGGCCACCAAAGCCCTCAATGAGGAAATGAATAAGCGCCATCTGGGCCTGGATGCCAGCGACGTCTACGTCAATACCTACCCCAGCGAGGCGCAGGACAGGGAAGAGCGACTGCCGCAGTCATCGGTCAACATGGTCGAGCACTTCATCAAGCGCCTGGCCAACGCCGCCGCGGATATAGGCAGCTCACCGCGCATCGGTTTTTACGGCGCGCGGCGCGACGGCGCAGCCTTGAGCTTGAACAACCTCAACAGCCATATTTTCAATGCAGTGATCACGCAGACCACCGCCTACTTCGTCAAACGCGACGTACGTTCGTTGCCCGGGCGATTCATGAAAAACCATGGTGATCAAATGATCGCAAGCCTCCTCCACGGCCTGCGCAGTGAGGCAGAGCTACGGCGGCTCAACAACACCTTGGGCCAAACCCCTTACGCGATGCTGGATACGGTCTTGCGTCGAGACAGCATGACCCGCGATAAACGCCATGGATTGCACGGTTTCTTGCCGGATGTTTTCGAGGTCACGGTCAGCATCAACGGTGACAAGCCGGTTCACCCCCTGGCCAACTGTTTTGTGCTGACGGAACGGGGCGGACTGGACCCGCGCCTCTCCGGTGCAGTCGTGCTGTGGACGCCGCAGCGCGGCCATGAAGCCTTCGACTCGCTGACCAGCCTGCGCAACCGGCTTCAACAGCGCCTGGAACACCCTGGCCGACGCACCGCCCTGCTGCAGAACTTGCCCATCAGCCTGCGCTCCCCGCACCAGCGATACCGACTGGGCCCATTGCAGCGTATCGACGAGCATTTTTTACTCAACCGCCAAAACAGCCACCTGGTGCATCATCTGGATACCCTCGACTACTGGCTCGCCATGCCTCTGGAACCGATCCAGTTGCAGGACTGCCTGGATGCCGAGATGGGCCGTGTGGCACCGTCAAATATCGGCAGGGCGAAAGCCATTGCCAATGCCATGATCCAACAGCAAGGCCTGCCTGCCTGGCTGGGCATGGCGTCGCCAAAGGATCAGTTGCTGCATGCCGAACTGCTCGAGCAATATCGTCTCAGCGCCCCGGATAACCAAGATTACCTTCATAGCCTGCCGCTTCTGGAGGAACAGGTCGCTGAAACATTGACCGCCCTGCTCAACGCGCGCTTCCCACACCAGGCATTGTCCCCGGACGACATTCTGATCCCGGCACGCTTGGCACTCAATGGGCACACCCAAAGCCTGACTGAGTTTGCCCTGCGCCATTTGCCCGACCTGCAGCCCGATAACCTCACACCGCACGCACGCGGCACAACACCCTTGCCCGCCGCATTGAATGGCGAAGCGATCGTCCAATTGGTACGCCAATTGGACATCGGGAAAATCTACCGCGACCTGTTGACCACCCACCTGACAGCTGACACCGAGGATGCGCGCAAACGCCGCGAGCTATTCTGTCAGCAGCTTCCGTGGCAAGTACTGCTGCATGCCCACGAGGAAAAGCTGGCGGAACGCCTGAGCACGACGGCGTGGGGTTTTATCCAACAGATTTTCGATATGCCAGATGCCGTTGCCCGGGAAGCTGTCAGCGGCGCCACCGCAATGATCCGTCCGCTGGAACTGATTGCCACCCGCGGGGCGACTCCGGCCAGGGTGCCTGGCGTTTATGTGATAGGCGCGAGGGCCGGAACAAGCGGGCCATTGGTGCTCTATGCACCCTATGCCCCGTTGAGCGTTTTGAAGGAATACGGCGACGAAGAAAAATTGCTGGATGACATCAGCCGCCCAGGCCCACTTCAGGCCTGGATCATCAGCCAGTTGGGGGATCCCGAACAGGCAACATGGCGCAATCTGTTCGAAGCGTCGACCTCGCAGGAAAAAGAAAAAGAAAAAGAAAAAGAAAAAGAAAAAGAAAACATCAGCCTGGCTTCGAATCCGATCAGAGGCAACCTGCTGCGACTGCTGTTTCATGACAATGCCCTCCAGTTGATCAACATGCTTTCCAACCAATTCACCAAAGAGGGCAAGCATCTGTGGGAGGGCGTAACCAGCCTTGTACGTAAAGGCATTCCCATGGCACTGCAATTCATTGCGGGCAAACTCAAGTTTCCGCTGGTGGTCTGGCGTAGCTTCAGGCTGTTTGAGGCCTCCGCCGAGAATTTGCAAGAGCAGCACTTTGGCGCCGGTCTGCGCCTGTTTGTCCAAGGCGTGGCTTCAATGGCGTCGCTGCGCAAAGAGCTCGACGGTGTGACCGCGGCTGAGACTGACACGCAGCCACCCACGACCTGGGAAGGCCCGGTGCCTGCCACCACCGTAGAAACCCTGGACATCACAGACCCATTGCGCACTCGGTTACGGCGGTTCGAAGACGTCACGGTGGCATTGACCGATTTGTCACTCGACCGCCAGAACCACGTGTACACCCAGCCGATCAACAGCCGCACCTATGTGCCCGTGGCCGGCCGAGTCTACCCGGTCGCCCGCAGCGGCACACAATGGCGAGTCAGCCTTGCTCGGGAACTGGGGCCCTTTGTCGAACGCAACGCACAGGGTCAGTGGGTGTTCGATCTGTCCATGCGCGAGCCGCGCTTCGGGCCAACCGTGTCCCGTATCAGGGACCGGGTCAGCACCCATCTATCAGAACGCGACGCCATCAATATCGAGGCTGTCGGCATGCCGGCCATTCGCGGGCTTGATCGTGACAAAGGGCTGTCTATCGACCGCGCACTCAACGTTGCGCTGTATTACACCAATACCTGCCAGCGCAACCTTGCGGAGTTTGCACTGCAGCGCCTTACCGAATCCACTGTCGGTCGCTTCTTGAGCGAGATGTTCGGCCTGCTGAATTTCAACCCCGGGCAAGTGGAGAAAATCCGCAACCGGGTCATGGAAGTCATGGAGGAGATGACCCGGCAGGATCTACTCACCCTGGACTCCAATCGATTTGTCACCGGCACTTCACGCTGGCCCATCGACGACGAAATCGCTTTTGTGATTCCTGAGGATGCAGAGCGGAAAATCTATCTGCTGGATCGCTTTTTCAATACCGGCATGGATCAATATCGCGAGCACCTCACTGCACCGTTCGATCTCGAGGATCATGCACGGGCTGCTACCCTTATCCATGAGATCAGTCACTTGGCGTCGAACACCGAAGACATTGCCTACATGGACACCATCCGCCCGTTCGTGGACCTGATCCATCGCGGTACGGCCGAGGGCTTGCGCAAGCACACGAGCCTGTCCACTTTGCAAAGCACTGCCCTCTCCGCGCTCACGCCGGCAACGATGCTGTTCAAGAGCTGGGATGCACTAGAACAACGCTGGGAAGACTTCGGCAAGACCGGCTCCACCAAACTGCGCGACAGGGTACTGCACCTCACGGGCGCCAGGACATTGGATGAGGCGCGGCAGACATTCATGAGCAATGCGGACCTTCGGATGGACATCATCCTGGCCAATGCCGACTCGGTGACCTTTCTGATTACACATCTGGGAAGGCGCTTGGAGCCAGGGGCCTGAACAGGCCCCTGGAGGATGTATCAGTCTTTCTGGTCACGCAGAACGTTGCCTGATGCGCCGTCGATACGGGCTTCATACACGGTGCCATCGGACTTGCGGCCTTTGACTTCCCAATAGCCGTCGTTGTCGGCTTCTGCCGAATAGACCTCGACGTAGCCGGCCTTGGTCTTGGCCACTTCGATGGCTTTTTCAATGGTAATCCAGCCTGCGCCCGGCTTGTCCGCCAGGGCAGCGCCTGCACTGAGCAAGGCGGTGGTTGCACACAGGGTGACTAAGGTTCTCTTCAGCATCGTCGTACTCCATTGTGGGAATGTCCTGAATATTTTTTTAGGTAGCAACAAACGAGAATAAGTTCCAATTGATGTGCAATCGCCATGACGGCTGTTCTCGCCGTCCACCTTGGGAGGTTAGAATGTGGGAAATCAGGATGAGTAAATGAGCGAAAAGTCCCTTTCAGAAGCCGAATATGACGCCATCACCGACGCCGCCGCGCATTGGTGCATGCGCCTGCATGCAAGCGATTGCACGCCCGGCGAACGTCAGGCCTTTGCCCAATGGCATGATTCGCACCCCCTGCACGCCTTTGAATACGCCGCGATGCTGGAGATCTGGGACGTCGCCGACCACCTGCCGCGCAGCGACATCCCGCCGGTAACGGTGCCCTCCAAACCCCGCAGCCGGGTGCGCACCTATGCCGTGGCAGCGGCCATCTGCCTGGCCGCCCTGCCCCTCGCCGCCTTCACTGGCTGGGAAGCGGGCTGGCTGCCGAGTTCCTATGAACGCTTCGAGGCTGCCAACGGCTTGCGCCAGGTCACCCTGGGCGACGGCAGCCAGGTGGAACTCAACCTGGGCACCGAACTGGTCTACAGCAACTACAAGGACCAGCGCCGCGTCACGCTGAACAAGGGCGAAGCGTTTTTCAAGGTCAGCCATGACAGTACCCATCCTTTCATCGTGCACGCCGGCGCAGGCCAGGTACGCGTCACGGGCACCCAGTTCAACGTCTGGAAATATGAAGACCAGGTGCGGGTGATGCTGCTGGAAGGCTCGGTGCAGGTCAGCAGCGACCAGGTGCACGGCAGCGTCCCCCTCACCCACGGCATGCAGGCCAGCTATCAACAGGGCGACGCCACACCGAGCGTGCGTGCAATCAGCCCCAATGACTCAGCCCTGGCGTGGCGCCAGGGCAAGCTGATCCTCGACAACCTGGCCCTGGCCGATGCATTGCCGCTGATCAACCGTTATCTGAGCAAACCGGTGATGCTGGCCGACGCCAGCACCGGGGCGATTCGCATCGGTGGCATCTACAACATCAACGAGGTCAGCAACCTCATCCCCTCCCTGCCCAAGGTTTTGCCGGTCTACCTGACCCAGAACCAGGACGGCAATCCCGTCCTCAATGCCATTCCGCGTAAAGCCCCCAAAAGCTGAGCCCTGTTGCGTCCTGCCTCAGGCATCGTTACGCCTGAACTGTCCATTTTTTTTACACACCTCTTCCCTGGATCGCCCGTGCGCAGCGGATTCAGCGTTTCGTCATGTTCGGTGTTACAGCGCTGATACAACGGGGTGAAGCGGTTGTGCAGTGGCTGGATAGCCGGGGCTTTCAGGGCGGTTGTCTCACGGCTGATACAGCACGGCTATCATTTTGCCTTGCAATTATTGCAAGCCTTTGAAAAACGGTAATAAATCAAAAGCGGCACGGCTTCTGCTCTTTCCCTGACAACGCTGTTTAGGGTCAGCGTTAAGAATAAGGAATGCCGCCGTGATCACATTCACTCAAGGTTCGATGAACGTACTGCTGGCCAGCTGTGTACTCAGCGCCAGTATCAGTCTTCCAGCCCTGGCAGGTGACGGCGTGATCGTGACGGGCCGCAACGTACAGGGCCACATGTATGGCCGTTCCTCCTTTGGTCCTGACCCTTATCCCCAGACCGCCAACGCCAATCCCAGCCGAGAAATCAACAGCGCCCTGTCGGGCGAGCTGAGCGACCGTGACTTCGGTAGCGTCAGCAGCGGCCTGGGCATTACCCGCGCCCTCCAGCCCAACAGCAACCTCACCGGCTTGAGTGCCACGCAAAACGGTATGTCCACGCTGGGTGCCGGCGCAGCAGCCAGCCGCTCGGGCGGCAGCGGCAGCATGGGCGGGCAGATCAGCGATTCGATTCAGCGCGGCATGGCGCCCTTGAACAACCTGGGCGGCATGCTGGGTGGCAAACCATGAAACGCGCCCTGTTCATTCTGGCCCTGCTGGGCAGCGCCGTGGCCATGGCCAACAACACCGCCGTGATCAACAACAGCGGCAAGGACTACACCGGCAACCTGATGATCAACCAGGCGGCGGGCAACCAGCAGCAAACGGCAAACAACCGCGCCGTCACGCTGGGCGGCCAGGCCACCACCGGCAATACCCAGAGGATAGACGGCAAGGTCGACCCTTCCCTGAACGCCAAGGCGGCGATCGAGGGCACTTCTTTTACCAATGGCAACGGCATGTTGGGCGTCAACCAGTCCGCCGGGGCCAATAACCAATCAGTCAATGCCGTGCGGATCAGCGTCAATTCTGGCCCGCAAGCCATCGACGACAGCGTCCTGTTGCAACAGAACACGACGACGCTGGCAACCGACTCAGGGCTCACCCCCACCACTGGCAGCCGCCAGGTCGTGACAAGCGACCAGGCCTTCACCGGCAGCCGAGGAGTGATACAGGTGAACCAGAGTGCCGGGGTGGGGAACCGAGTGGCTAACACCCTGGGCATCACTATCAAGTAACGGCTTGGTAGCACTAGCTAGACCGTACCAACACTTAACCAACTAATCAGAAGCAAGGAGAAACACCATGAAACCTCAAATGGCTCTGAAACCAATGGTTTTCGCGCTCGCTGCACTCATGGCTGCTGCAGCTCAAGCAGGTGGTGGCTGGCATCCAGCGCCTCAACCTACCGGTGTGGTTGCCTCCGTGGTTACGGACGTACAAAACAGCATCGGCAACAAGTTCGATGACACCAAGACCGAAAATAACGCGTCTAACGACAACTCAGTGAACGGCAACAGCGGTAACGTCGGCGTTAACGTTCAATCCGGCAGCGGCAACCAAGCTGACAACTCTGGCGCGATCTCCAGCGCCAAGGGCGACTTTGCTACCGTTTTCGCGGTAGTCGATGTCAACCAAAACAGTGCGCTGAACAACTTCATCAACAAGGGCACTCAAAACAACGCCTCCGTGGATAACGGCATCAACGGCAACTCCGGCAACGTGGGTTACAACGGTCAAGCCGGTCAAGGCAACCAAGGCAAAAACAACCTGGCGATCACCACAGCTGATGGCAAAAACATCGCAGCGGCCGCCAATACCGAGCAAAACTCGCTCGCCAACAACTACCTCAACACGGCGGCTACCAGCCACGGCTATGGCTATGGCGGCAAACCTCAGTATGTCTCCAACAACTCGAGCCTCGACAACTCGGTTAACCGTAACTCCGGCAACGTAGGTGTGAACCTGCAATCCGGCGCCGGCAACCAAGGCAGCAACAGCCTCTCTGTAGGCCAAGGCTGCAGCGTTTGCGGCAGCGGCGTGCGCTTCTGATCCAACGGGGCCTTGGCAACAAGGCCCCTTTCTTTTTCCAGTGTCCAGCAGGTCACACGATCATGCGCCTCGCGACCCTTTCCCTCCTGATGCTGCTCACCGGCCCGACCTGGGCAGGCACCATGGCGATTTCCGCCATGCCTGGCGGTGCAGTCATCTACAAGAAGGTCGAGAGCATCCGTGAACGCAAATTCGCCAACCTGGTGGAACAGAAAACCGATTTCAGCTGCGGTGCCGCGGCACTCGCCACCATCCTGCGCCAGGGCTATTGGCTCGACGTCGATGAAGACCACGTGATCAAAGGCATGCTGGTCAATGCCGACCAGGGCCTGGTTCGCACCCAGGGTTTCTCCATGCTGGACATGAAGCGCTACCTCGAAAGCATCGGCATGCGGGCCCGGGGCTACAAGATTTCGCCGGACACCCTGGTGACCGTGAAAATCCCCGTAGTGGTGCTGCTGGAGATTCGTGGCTACAAGCACTTTGTGGTGTTGCAGCGCGCCGACAAGGACTGGGTCTATATCGGCGACCCGGTGCTGGGCCACAAGCGCTATTCGCGCGACGACTTCGTCAAGGGCTGGAACGGCATCGTGTTCGCCGTGCTGGGTGAAGGCTACGACAAGGCCAATGCCTTGCTGGACCCGCCCACACCGCTGACCGCCAAGAACCAACTGAATGAGTTCAGGCCCGTAGGCGATGCCGAGCTGATGGATTTCGGTTTCATCCAGAGCGACTTCTTCTAAGAAGCGCAATAAGGGGCAGGACGCTCCAGGAGCAGCAGATGAACACTCCCCGTTGGCTGACGGTCTTGTGTCTGGCAGCCTCAATGCCCGCTTATGCTTCATCGGCGTTCAAGCCGATCGAACTCAAGGATTCGGAAATGGCCGAGTTGCGCGGTCGTTATGTAATGCCGGGGCGGATCATCAGCTTCGGTATTGTCATGAGCAGCACCTGGACCAATGCCGTGGGCGACACCCTCACCGGCAAGGCCAGCATGCAAATCGATTCATCGACCATTACACCGCAGTTCTACGTGCAGACCACCGGCTCGACCGGGAACGGCACCAACCCGAACGCCGGCACCGGTAACGTCACCGGTGGTGCCGGCCTGGGCACCGGCACAGGCGTGACCCAGAGCGTGCGCGCTGCCGGCGACAAAAACACCGCCTACAACAATGTCGGGATCAACGTCACTGAAAACGGCTTTGCGCCTTCCAATGCCGCGCAATCGGGGCAGGTGCTGGTGGCCGGCGGTACTGTCACCGGCGACAGCGCGGCAGGTCGCGTGAGCGTCTCGGCCAACAATGGCGGCTTGCAGATGGCGATCGAGGCCAATCATAACCAAGGCAACAGCCTCCAGCAGATTGGTGGCGGCCAGGTGCTGCAAGGCACGGTATTGACTGGAAACAGCAACTTCGTCAACAACATGACCCAACTCAACGTGGTCATGAATAACGCATTGAACAACCCGGCGTTGAACTGCAATCTGGATCAACTCAAAGGCCTACGCACTCTCGGTTATTGAACTACGCTGACCCTCGACACTTACGCATTAGAAAAGGACGGCTTATTTCATGCATCGATCGTTATCGCTACGTGCGGTGGTCTGTTTAAGTACGCTCTTGCCCGCATCCGTGTTGTATGCCGCGCCAGACGCCGATATCGAAACCCTCAAGCAGGAACTTCTGGAGCTCAAGCAGCGGTACGAAGTGCAACAGAAGGCACTGGCGGTGTTGGAGCAACGGGTGCGCCAGGTCGAGGACACGCCGGCGACCCCCGCGCCCAAGCGCCTGGCCAAATCCCCGGCGGACTTTCAAAAGGCCAGCGGTGCCACCGTGGCAGGCACGGGAGCGGCGGCGGCCTCCGGCGGTGCGGGCGGTGGCGGCAGCTCCTATGGGCAGTCGCTCAAGGACGATTCGGCGCCTGCGCAAAGCGTGAGCAACCTCTATAACGAGGCCAGCGGCTTCTTCGGCAATGGCAAATTCAGCTTTGAAACCGGCATCACTTATGCGCGCTACGATGCACGTCAACTGACGCTAAACGGCTTCCTGGCGCTGGATTCGATCTTCCTGGGCAATATCAATCTGGACCGGATCAAGTCGGATAACTGGACCCTGGACCTGACGGGGCGCTACAACGTCGACAACCGCTGGCAGTTCGATGTGAACGTACCGGTGGTGTACCGCGAGTCGACCTACCAGTCGGGCGGCACCGGCAACAATGCCAACGCCACCTCGGAAGAATCGGTGAGCCGTGACCCGACCATTGGCGACGTCAACTTCGGTGTGGCCTACAAGTTCCTCGACGAAACCCCCACCCTGCCGGATGCGGTAGTGTCGCTGCGCGTCAAGGCGCCAACGGGCAAAGAACCGTTCGGCATCAAGCTGGTCAGGTCAACCGCCAACGACAACCTGTATGTACCGGAAAACCTGCCCACCGGTAATGGTGTCTGGTCGATTACGCCGGGTATCTCGCTGGTCAAGACCTTCGACCCTGCGGTGCTGTTTGGCTCGTTCTCCTATACCCATAACTTCGAGGAGTCGTTTGACGACATCAGCAGCGACGTCAACCAGAAAGTCGGCGGCAAGGTCAGCCTGGGTGACAGTTTCCAACTTGGTGTAGGCGTCGCATTTGCCTTGAACGAGAAGATGAGTATGTCGTTCTCGGTCTCCGATCTGGTGCAGCGCAAGAGCAAGCTCAAGCCTGACGGAGGGGACTGGCAGTCGGTGGTGTCCAGCGATGCCAACGCCGGTTACTTCAACGTGGGCATGACGATTGCCGCGTCGGATAACCTGACGATCGTGCCGAACCTGGCGATCGGGATGACGGATGATGCGCCGGACTTTACGTTCAGCTTGAAGTTTCCGTATTACTTTTAGGGAGAGCCGGGGGTGGGGGGCTGCTTCGCAGCCCAACGCGGGGCAAGCCCGCTCGCCACAGCAAGCCCCCCTAACCACGGCAAGCCCGCTCGCCACAGTACATAAGGAAAAGCCCCGCAACGATAAGGGTCGTTGCGGGGCTTTTCGGTTTACCCGCCCTAGCGGATCTGGTGTTTGTGCAGCAACCGGTAGAAGGTGGGCCTGGAAACCCCCAGCACACGGGCGGCGACACTCAGGTTGTCGCTGTGCCGGTCGAGCACATCGCACAGCGCCTGGCGTTCGGCGCGGTGCTTGTAGTCTTCCAGTGTAGCCATCGGCGGTGAAATTGCCTGTTCACTTTGCAATCCCAGATCAACGGCTTCGATCTGGCGCCCTTCAGCCAGCACCAGGCCACGGCGCACGCGGTTGGCCAGCTCGCGCACATTGCCCGGCCAGGCGTGCTTAGCCATGGCCACCAGAGCACTCTCGCTGAAACTGCGCGGGCGTCGGCCCGTCTCCTGGCTGTAAAAGCGCGAAAAATGGTTGGCCAGCATCGCCACGTCGCCATGGCGTTCGCGCAACGGCGCCGTCACCACTTGCAGGACGTTGAGCCGGTAATACAAGTCTTCCCGAAAAGCGCCCCTTTCAACTGCGGCCTCCAGGTCGACGTGGGTCGCGGCCAACACCCGTACATCCACGGGAATGGGCTGGCTGCCGCCGACGCGCTCAATCTGTTTTTCCTGCAGAAAGCGCAGCAGGTTGGCTTGCAGTTCCATCGGCAAATCACCGATTTCATCCAGGAACAGCGTGCCGCCGTGGGCCGCTTCAATGCGTCCGACCTTGCGCTGATGGGCGCCGGTAAACGCGCCCTTTTCATGGCCGAACAATTCGGACTGGATCAAGTGTTCCGGAATTGCCCCGCAGTTGATCGCGACAAAGGGCCTGGCATGGCGCTGGGACTGGCGGTGCAACGTCCTGGCCACCAGTTCCTTACCCGTGCCGCTGTCGCCACGGATCAACACCGGCGACTCGGTGGGCGCCAGCTTGGACAGCAATTTACGCAGTTCACGGATCGCCCGGCTGTCGCCCAGCAGCTCATGCTCAGGCTCATCCACCAGGGTGTGGCCCTTGCCGCGCAAGCGCGCCATGCCAAAGGCACGGCCCAGGGTGACCTGCACCCGGGCGACGTCGAAGGGCAAGGTATGGAAGTCGAAGAACCACTCGCAGACAAAATCACCGACGTTCTGCAGGCGCAGTACGTCCGGGCTGAGCACGGCAATCCACTCGGTGCCGCTGCGGCCAATCAACTCCTTGACCGCTTCGGGGCGTTCCAGGTGAGAGGGTTGCAGGCGCAGCAGGCCGACATCACAGGAGCGCTCGCCGACCCCTTCCAGTGGGCAACTGTCGACCGCCCAGCCGGCTGCGCGCAATCCAGGCAACAGGTCGTGGCAATCGTCACAGGGATCAACCACTAGCAACCGACGTTGAACGGGAGGCATACCCATGACTGTTCCTTGGCGTCAAGCTTGGTAAAGTTATTTAGAAACAACGGTTTGTGACGCCTGCGACTAACACTAGCAAGATCTTGACGCGCGGCTTGTACCATTTCGCTATAAGTGTGGGCAAAAAGCCACTGGCCGGTGTTTTCAACGAATAAAGTTGCGAACCTGGGAAACTTTCATTCAGCTTTCAAAACAGCCGCTTACATGACGTCAATCACTAAAATCCGAAAATAGTTGTTCTAACATGTGACCCGTACCCCGCCATCGTGCATCAGTACAAGTAACCCGCCGCACGGTCAGCCCAACCGCCGGCAATCACTTGAATGGGCATTTAGAGAGACGACCCACATGAACGCCCCGCTCCGCATCAACGAAGCTCTTTTGATCGCAGACCGTGCTTTCCAACCCTTTCAGTGCGTGGCCTGGCATGACGGCAATGGCGCCCTCAGCCTGAGCGTCATCGACCGCACCAATACCCGCATCGGCAGCCAGCAACTGGATGCCGGCGTCTATTCCGATCCAACTCGGTTGGAAAACTTGCTGTTGCAGGCTCGTGCCGAGTTGGACAAGAGCGGCTATCAATTGCAAACCTGGGCCATGCCGAAGTAATTCAACGCACCGTTGAGCTGACGTCTTCGGTGAAGAACACGGTTTCGGCAACTTCGTGATCAATGTTCGAGCGCAGGACATTGATCAGTTGCAGTCGATTATTCGCCGCATAGTCTGTCAACTTCTTATAGCTGATGTTGCGCTCTACAAAGCGTTTGAGATACCCGCGAATGAAGTGGTAGCCGATATCCCGTGCCGCCCGTGTCCTATAGTGGAAACGGGCCAGCCACAGCGGGCGGCCGCTGGACTTTTCGCGCACTTCGAACTCGCGGATCAGTTCGACTGAAGATGGCCTTTCCACTACGTCGACCTTCCAGGCCTTGTACAGTTGCAACAGCCCTTCCGATGTCGGCGAGTACTTCATGATCATACGGTCACGCATTGCCGAGCCCTCCTCCATGTAGCGCAAGATCTCGCCATACAGCGCACTGGGGGTATGTCGGAAGAAGTCTTGCAGGTCCCGATGCCTGGGCGAGTCCGGTCGCGCGTTGAGTGCCTTGATGAGTAACTCCCGTTGCGTCCTCATACGCTGGGCATACTTCCACCATTCGCCGCGCGCCAAGCGGGGCGACAACCTCTGGATGGTCTCCAGGCCACAAAGCAGGTCGTACTCTCGCTGTGCATTGCGCCACAGGCGCAGTGCCTCATTGCCGATGTCAGCGAGCGACTGGAGCGCATCATCGTTGTCGGGCGGCGTTACAAGCCTCGGCACTGCTCTCCACAAGGACTCCTGTTCAACCCCCGGACGCTCGAATGTAAAGACAGGGCGATGGTCGAAAGGCTCCAGCACATCCACATATTCATGGGTGACACTTTGCTCGAGCACACTGCGTGGATTGCCGATCACCGCTCCCAATATGCCGTCATCAATCAGTCGCTTGGGCATGCTGGTAACTTTTGTGGAAATGGCTTCCAGGCTGGCATCCTGGTAGTGCCGATAGCGCTCGATCAGTTCTTCTTCCAGCCTGAGCTGCAGCCGCCTGACATGGCTTCGAAAGTTGCCCAGTGCTTGAGGGACAATATAGGGAGGCAAAGGGGCCAGATGGTAAGCCACGCGCAGGTTGGCCAGCACCACCCCATCCAGTGCGTCATTGGCGACTCGCAGTTGATGATCCAGGTTAAAACGGCCGGTGGTATATAGCTCCCGATAAGTCAACAGCTTCAGGCTGCATAACGCGGTGAGCTCTTCGATCAGGTCCATCGTCGCATCCCTGAAGGTGCTCACTCGCCCGTTGAAACACTGCAACGCCAGGGTGCGCAGGTGTAATTCTTGCCATTTCAAGGACATGCGACCACCGGCCCAGGCCGCGTTATCCAGCGCGGCAACAGCCGTGTCGCCAATCCTGCCCGAGCGCTTCATGTCTTCAAAACGCCGTTCGGCGTCCAGGCAAGCCTCGATAGCCTCCAGTTCCAGCGCTGCGTAATCGGGCAGCCTTGCGGCGATCCCACCCCAGGTTCGAGTATCCAGGACCCGTTTGCTCAGACTCTGTGCATCGAACCACGCAGCGTTGAAAAGATCGTCATGGAGCATGACCTTGCGTTTGCTGGCAAGCAACAATGTCTGATTGCGCCGCGCCTTGACTGCTCCGGCGGCGAACCGGTTGTACAACGCACTGAACTCCCTGATCAACATCATTTCCCGACGCCGGGTGAGCGCCTCCATCAGCGCGCTGGAACACCAAAACGCGGTGCTCGCATTGGCCAACTCCTCCTCGATCAGTGCCAGCGTGCCGGGCTCGTCACTGCGCTGGGTCAGCACCTGCAGCGTATCGTCGGCGGGATAGACCAGGCCCGCAAACTTCAGCACCAATTGGTTGTATTCATCATCGAGGGCCTTGCGTCGTTGCTCGGCACTTTTCAATTGCGCCAGACGCTGTTTCTCCAGCGCGAGGGCTTCCTGGAAGTCGTGGGGCACGACCGGCCCAGGGGAAAACAACCATTGCCCGTGTTCACCGGCCACCACTTGGGGGCCGAAACGGTTCACCAGGTCGTCGCTGACCACGCGCGTGGCCCCCTGGTGCTGCTCGACCTTGTACATGTCCCCATCGATACTTGCGTATACGGCTCCGCCGGCACGGAACAAGCCACGTTGCTGACCGCTGCTGATGCGCTCGGCATACGGCAGCGGCCTGACCTTGTACAGCGCCAGTTCGGCCAGGCGAATAACCGACAGCCGCTGGAACAGACCGCTCCATAACCGCTCCAGGTCCCCCGCCCCCCGCACCAGCTCTTCAGGCCCCTGCACCGTCGGCAATTGAACCGTCGGCGTCTGGATGCGACTGGTCTGGCCACCTTCGGACAGATGTTCCGCTGCCTCGCTCCAGCTCATTTCAATGCTTTGCTCCAGATCCGCGCCCTGGGCCAGGTCCAGCAAATCATCAGTTTTCGATCGCACTCCCGCCTTGGTGGAAATACGACCACGGCTGAGCAGGAGCAAACCGATATTCAACAACAGGTCGGCCACGCTGGAAGCCTTGTCTTCGGCGTGCTCCTGGCCAATCACGCGAACGTCCTGCACCACCGACCACGCCAGGTACAGCCACCCCAATGCCCGGCCAACCGCCCCCCCATAGAAGGTCAGGAGCAGAAACAGGCCTACGCCGAGAAAGCGCTTGATCCAGTCCCAGAACACCTCCAGCGCGGTCGGCTCTACCGGTTCTGTCAGACTTAACATCGTGTCGACGCTGCTGCTGAACAGCGCCTCCATATAGTCGCCGTCGACCTCCCTGTCAGCCAGGACAATGCCGTCGCCCGACCACAGCGACTGATTGAAGTCGACCGCCTCGAACGCCGCGGGGCTGGGAGCCGTCACGCCCGGTACCAAATAACGCGACCTTGCCGTCTCCGGCAACCAGGCCAACACTTGGTACTGCAATTGCCCGGGACTGGCGATGGCCGCCATCAGTGCGTCGGCCGTGGCAAACTCGATGAATTTCACTGCACACATTGGCCGATACAGTATTTGCGGGCCTGCGTTGAGGTTGCGCGGGCCGATGATGAACGTGTTGCGAACAGTATCGGGTTGTTCGCCTACCTGGGCGTTGAATGCCAAAGGGCGTAGCACGATCGCCTCGGTCTTGGCGGCGGCGCGCGGCTGAAATACGGCGACCACGCTGGTGTAGGCTTTCCGGGAAAACGCCTGGGGGTACTTGAGGTGGTATTCCAGCGCCAGCATGGGTATTTGCAGGCGCACTTGCCGGATGAACTGGGCCTGGCGCCAGCGCCGCTCACTCTCGTTGTCCTTGAACTTTTCCCGGATCAACCGATTGTAGCCGCCGCGAACATCAGCCCGCGCGACCACGGCCAGCGCTTGAGCGGGTGTGAGCGATACATCAGGGTCGCCAGGGGCCGCCGTGAGCGTAAGTCGTGCAGGATCGACGGCCGTCAACGGCAACCATGCAAACTCGCTCAGGGTCCAGCTGCCATGGTTGTATAACGGCGGCAACTGCCACAACAGCGCGGGCTGCGTTTGCAGGTCACGCTCATCAAGTTCGATCATCACCTTGATGCGGTCGGGGTCGAGCACCGGTTCGCCGGGGTGGTCCTTGGCCAATTGCGCCGACAGCCCCTGGCGCGCGTAATCAAGCAACGACGGCACGCCTTCGTCAAAGGCTCGCCAGTCCGGCTGCCGGACCTGTCTGGCCAGGTCCAGGACATGGCGGCTCATTTGCAATTGCAGGTCATTGGGTGCCTGTATCAACCATCCCGGCAGTGCGTTACGCAGACGCTCCAAGAGCGGGGATTCGAGGGCAGTGCTGTCAAAGTCAGCGGTGATGACCTCCATTGCACGTTCCAGTACATATTGTGGTTCGGGAAATGTTCGGACCAAAGACAGGACGGCGTTGATATCTGCCAGTTGTTTGGCCAGGAAGGTCAGGCTGAAACTGTAGAAGATATTGCCAGCAGGCTGGTACAAACGCCATTGCATCGAATGGCCGGACGCTATTGCGCTCAACAGGTTGACCAGCCATTCGCCCAATTGCGCCAGGGAATCAAAGCGTTGAATGCCCTTCGACAGGGTGAAGAGCAACACCGTCGTACGTTCGCCCTGCTGCTTGACCAGCACCAGCCCGCGCAGCATCTCAAGGTTGATTGCCCCGGTTTCGCCCCATTGGTCAACGATGTAGGCCTGCCCGTTGGCCGGCTCCAGGTGCGAAGTCTGCTGTGAGCGGCTGATCAGACTCATCACCAGATCCAACTCAGTCCCGGCCAAGGCTGCATGGGTCGCCGCGTCCATCAACGCATTCCTGAGAATGTCGGCCAGGCCTATGTAGCGAACGACCTGGCCCTCTCCCCGGCTCATCCAGTAATCCACCAGCGCTTCCTGATAGCGCTCGAGCAACACCGGGCCCTGCTGATTGAGCATTCGCTCGACATAACCGATATCGACGTTCAACGGCAGCGGCAAACCCTCGACGTCGCGCACGATGGAATGGTCCTGGGCAAAATCGACGAACCGACCCGTCGCGCAACGCTCGATCAGCGCATCCGGCAGGTTTTGTGCGTCATGGCGTTCAATGGTGTAACTGCCGTTGTCGTAGCGATACACCGGTCGCAACAATATCGGCTCGGTGTGATTGATGGGCAGCCAGGGGTACTGCGTGCCCAGGTGGTGTTGCAGCACGCGCAACGCAACATCCCGCAACGAAGGGGGCTCGGCAAAATGTTGGAGGATGTTCTGCGCAAGCGCCGCGCAACGCTCGCGACAGGGAGGAGTAGACAGGGCGGCCATGGGACATTCCTTGCTGATGAAGCGCCCTGCCATAGCGGGCGCATTAAGTCAGCTTCCATTGTCGGCGCAGTGCCCCGCCTCATTGCTGTATCTGTCTATCGCACGACGTCGGTGCCTTCCCAGCCTGCCAGGATAAACCGCTCGATCGCCTCGGCGGCGCCCTCATCGAGGTTACTACCGGTGACCACACTGGCCTGGCGCTTGACGGTTTCTTCCGCCTGCCCCATGGCAATCGACAACCCGGCCACCTGGAACATCGCTGGGTCATTGCCACCATCGCCGATCGCCGCGGTCTGTTCCAGCGGTATACCCAGGTGTGCGGCCAGGGCCTTCAAGGCTTCGCCCTTGTTGGCCAGCATCGCCGTCACATCCAGGTAAACCGGTTGTGAACGCGACACCTGGGCCAGCCCCTGTACCTTGGGCTGCAACTGCGCTTCCAGCTCGACCAGCAACGAGGTGTTGTTGCTCGCGGCGACGATCTTGTCGATCCGATCCAGGTAGGGCTCGAAACTCTCCACCACCACCGGCCCGTAGCCCAGGCCATCGGCTTCGCGCTGTACCATCGGCCCGGGCGGGTCGCGGCGCAGCCAGTCACCGTCGGCAAACACCCACACTTCCACGTCCGGCTCGCCGGAAAACAGCGCCAGGGTGACCAGCGCCGCTTCCGCCGGCAAATGGTGGGCAACCAGGATGCTGCCATCGGGGTTGATCAGCGTGCCACCGTTGAAGCCTGCCACAGGCACATCGATACCGAACGTTTCGATCAGATGCAGCATGGCCTTGGGCGGACGCCCACTGGCCAGGCTGAAAAACACCCCGGCGTCACGCAGCGCATGCACCGTGTCGACGGTGCGCTGGCTGAGGCTGTGGTCGGGGTGGAGCAAGGTGCCGTCCACGTCACTGAGGATAAAACGGATGGGATGAATCGCTGCATCACTCATCCGAGGCGGTGCCAGGTGCGGCCATCGCGGGCCAGGAGCGCGTCGGCGGCGGCCGGGCCGTCTTCACCGGCCTTGTAGGCCTGGATGCCGTCGTCTTCCTTCCAAGCATCAAGAAACGGCTGCACGGCGCGCCAGCCATTTTCGATGTTATCGGCACGCTGGAACAAAGTCTGGTCGCCGGTCATGCAGTCATAGATCAGGGTTTCGTACCCGGTCGACGGTTGCATTTCGAAGAAGTCCTTGTAGGCGAAACCCAACTGGATATTGGCCATATCCAGGGTTGGCCCGGGCTTCTTCGCCAACAGGTCGAACCACATGCCTTCGTTCGGCTGGATCTGGATTTTCAGGTAGGTGGGCTTGAGTTCGTCCACCTCGGTGTCTCGGAACTGCGCATACGGGGCCGGCTTGAAGCAGATCACGATTTCAGTGTCGCGCACGCTCATGCGCTTGCCTGTACGCAGGTAGAACGGCACGCCGACCCAGCGCCAGTTGTCGATCATCACTTTGAGGGCGACGAAGGTCTCGGTGCTGCTGTCAGGCGCAACGTTGGCTTCTTCACGGTAGCCCGGCAGTGGCTTGCCGCCGATTTCGCCGGCGGTGTACTGCCCGCGTACCGAGTTGGCCCGCGCATCCTCCAGGGACCAGGGGCGCACTGCACCGATCACCTTGGCCTTTTCACCGCGTACCGCATCGGCACCAAAGGCTGCGGGCGGCTCCATGGCCACCATCGCCAGCAACTGGAACAGGTGGTTGGGCACCATGTCGCGCAGGGTACCGGTCTTTTCGAAGAAGTTGCCCCGGGTTTCAACGCCGACGGTTTCGGCGGCGGTGATTTGCACGTGGTCGATGTAATGGTTGTTCCAGAACGCTTCGAACAGCACGTTGGAGAAACGGCTGATCAGGATGTTCTGCACCGTTTCCTTGCCCAGGTAATGGTCGATGCGATAGATCTGCTTCTCGCTCATCACCTTGAGCAGGCTGGCGTTCAGCGCCTCGGCGGTGGCCAGGTCGGAGCCGAAGGGTTTTTCGATGACCACGCGACGGAAGCTGTCGTCGGTTTCCGTCAACAGGCCGGCACTGCCCAGGCGTTGCACCACTTCACTGAAGAAGCGCGGCGCGGTGGCCAGGTAGAACACCGCGTTGCCGGTACCGCTGTCGGCAATCTTGCGGCCAATGTCGGCGTAGGTGCTGTCGTCGAGGAAGTCGCCCTCGACGTAGCTGATGCCCTTGGCCAACTGCGCCCACAAGGCGGGGTCCAATGCGTTGTCGGCATTGCCCTTGACCTTGCTCGCCGCTTCGGTGCGGATGAAGTCTTCGAGTTTCTTGGCGAAGTCGGCATCGCTGATGGCGTTGTGATCCACGCCGACAATGCGCAAGCCATCGCCCAGCAGGCCATCACGGCTGAGGTTGTACAGCGCCGGCATCAGCAGGCGCTTTACCAGGTCACCATGGGCACCAAACAGAAACAGGGTGGTGGGCGGAGCGGGTTCGGCCTTAGGTTTCTTGCCGTTGGCGGTCATTTTTTGGAAGTCTCCACGTGACCACCAAAGCCGAAGCGCATGGCAGAGAGCATTTTGTCACCGTAAGTGCTCTGCTGGCGCGAACGGAAGCGGGCGAACAGCGAAGTGGACAATACTGGCACCGGCACGGCTTGTTCCATGGCGGCTTCGATGGTCCAGCGGCCTTCGCCACTGTCGGCCACGGAGCCGGAGTAGCCGTCGAGTTTCGGGTCGGTGGCCAGGGCATCGGCGGTCAGGTCCAGCAGCCAGGACGAGACCACACTGCCACGGCGCCAGACTTCGGCGATGTCGGCGACGTTCAGGTCGAAACGCTGGTCTTCGGGCAGGTTTTCCGAGTTCTTGGTCTTGAGAATGTCGAAGCCTTCGGCAAACGCCTGCATCATCCCGTACTCGATGCCGTTATGGATCATCTTGACGAAGTGCCCGGAACCGGCGGGGCCTGCATGAATGTAACCCTGCTCGGCACGCGGGTCGGCGCTGGAGGAACGATCCTTGGTACGCGGGATATTGCCCAGGCCCGGGGCCAGGCTCTTGAAGATAGGATCAAGGCGCTGCACGGTCTCGGCGTCGCCACCGATCATCATGCAATAGCCACGCTCCAGACCCCACACGCCGCCGGAGGTGCCGACGTCGACATAGTGCAGGCCCTTTTCCGCCAGGGCCTTGGCCCGGCGCACGTCGTCCTTGTAGTTGGTGTTGCCGCCGTCGATGATTGCATCACCGTCTTCGAGCAGCGTGCTCAATGCGTTGATGGTGTCTTCGGTGGGCGCGCCCGCCGGCAACATGACCCACACGGTGCGCGGCTTTTGCAGCCCGTCAACCAGCGCCTTGAGGTCGGAAACGCCGGTGGCGCCCTCTTCGCTCAGGCCTTTTACAAATGTTTCGTTACGGTCGTAAACAACGGTGGTATGCCCATTGAGCATCAGGCGCCGTGCAATATTCCCGCCCATGCGGCCTAGTCCGATAATCCCCAGTTGCATGTGCTGATGCTCCTAACTACTAAAAAATGTGTGACATAGTTTATAGCGCAATGCGGCTAATGAGGGTTAGTCCAGCGCGGATACCGCTAGTTTCATGGAAAAAAGTTGCCATCATTTCAGCATCGCGGCACAAAAAGTCACACGACCATCAAAAATAAAAAAGTTCCATTGCCCGCAAAAAGAATTCAGAATTGTCTCCGACTGCTGCCGAGAACCTCGACTCAAGCGTTCTGGCACACCGCGACACACCGGCTATTTGCGAGGTAAGCAATGAGCACTGCACAGATGACACGTCCGCCACAGACCCTCTACGTCACTATCCGTCGCGACGAGTTGCACCAGTTGAAAGACGAGCGCGAACAGCTGCAGCAGGAAGTCCTGCGCCTGCGTGCCCATATCATCCAGGCCCAATTGGACCAGCCCGCCGGTGCGCAACCCGCGCTCTGCTGAGCCCCGTCATCGCTTTGTAAGATAACCGCTACAAAAATCTCACAAAGTTTTCACATGCCTCTCCCGATACTCCAGCCCCCAAGGGCCACCCCATGCAAGGGTGGCCTCCGTTGCGTGCAGCCCTGCGCGTCAACTGGAAAATCATCGGGTTGGAGCACTGGATGGCGATGTTCAAACGCAGCACCACGTCTGCGAAAGGCTTTGATTGGGCCGGCCTTGGCTGGCTGTTCTTGTTTTTCTGGTACTTCTCGGGCATTACCCAACTGCTGATCCAGTTGACCGGAACTTCCGGTTTCAGTGGTTTTCGCCAAGCCTTTTTCATGAGTGCGCTGTGGCTTGCGCCCATGCTGTTGTTCCCCAGCCGTACACGACTGCTCGCCGCCTTGATCGGCGCAGTACTGTGGGCGTGCTCCATGGCCAGCCTGGGTTATTTCTTCATCTACCAGCAGGAATTCTCCCAAAGCGTCATCTTCATCATGTTCGAGTCGAACATCTCGGAAGCCGGCGAATACGCCACCCAGTATTTTGCCTGGTGGATCGTGCTGGCGTTCATCGCCCATACCGCCTTCGCGGTATTCCTGTGGACGCGGCTGCGCCCGGTCTACCTGCCTCGCGGCCAGTCGATACTGGCGGCGGCAGCGATTGTGCTGGCGGTGGTGGGTTATCCGCTGGTCAAGCAGATCGCCACCAGCGACAACATGGAACAAGCCATCGATCGTTTTGAAACCCGTATTGAACCAGCGGTGCCGTGGCAGATGATCGTCGCCTACCGCCGCTACACCGAGCAGTTGGACAACATGCAAGGCATGCTCGACAGCGCCAGCCAGATCCCGCCCCTGACCAACCTCAAGGACACCATGGCCGGCCAACCGTCGACCCTGGTGCTGGTGATCGGCGAGTCCACCAACCGCCAGCGCATGAGCCTCTACGGCTACCCGCGCAACACCACGCCGGAGCTGGACAAACTGCGCGACCAACTGGCGGTGTTCGACAACGTCATTACCCCGCGGCCCTACACCATCGAGGCGCTGCAACAGGTGCTGACCTTCGCCGACGAAGAAAACCCGGACCTGTACCTCAAGACGCCGTCCATCGTCAGCGTGATGAAACAGGCCGGCTACAAGACCTACTGGATCACCAACCAGCAGACCATGACCAAGCGCAACACCATGCTCACGACCTTTTCCGAACAGGCCGACGAACAGGTGTACCTGAACAACAACCGCAACCAGAACGCCCGCCAATACGACGGCGACGTGCTGGCGCCGTTTTCCAAGGCCCTGGCCGATCCGGCCGAGCGCAAGTTCATTGTGGTGCACTTGCTGGGCACCCACATGAGCTACCAGTATCGCTACCCGCCGACCTTCGACAAATTCACCGACCGCCAGGGCGTGCCGGCGGGCATCAGCGACGATCAGTTGCCGACCTACAACAGCTATGACAATGCGGTGCTGTACAACGACTTCGTGGTGTCGAGCCTGATCAAGGACTACGCCAAGACCGATCCCAACGGCTTCCTGCTGTACCTGTCGGACCATGGCGAGGATGTCTTCGACTCGATTGGCCACACCACCCTGGGACGTAACGAAGGCAAGCCGACAGCGCCGATGTACACCATTCCGTTCATGGCCTATGCCTCACCGAAATGGCGCGAAACCCACGACTGGAGCTTCGCCGGTGACTTGCAACGGCCCTACTCCAGCTCGCAGTTGATTCACACCTGGGCTGATATGGCCGGTCTTAGCTTCAATGAACTCGACCGTACAAAAAGCCTGGTGAGTGACAGCTTCACGCCGCGCCCACGGATGATTGGCAACCCTTACGAGCGCCAACAAAAGCCCCTGATCGACTTCAGTCTGATCAAGCCGAAAAAGGCCAGCCCGACCGACGTGGTGCTCCAGGAAAAACCGGCCTTGTAACAGAAAGATAACAATCATTCTCGTTTAAGCCTAAAGATCCCCCTCTCCTTTCGTCTTTGAACCAAGGCCATTCCGACCGGAAAGGCCGCAAAGACGACAAGGAGTCTTCCGCGATGTTCGCGCCTTTCACCCGTTCCATGACGCTCACCATCGGCCTCTTCAGCGTGGTGGCAAGCCCCGACCTACTGGCTGAAACCGACCCCGAAAACAAAGCCCTCGAGCTGCGGTCCACCAGCATCACCGCCGAAGGCCTGGGTGCCACCACCGAACACACCGGGGCCTACACCACCGGCTCGATGAGCATCGCCACGCGGCTGAACCTGTCGGTCAAGGAAACCCCGCAATCGATCTCGGTGATCACTCGCCAGCAGATGGATGATTTCAATCTCAATACCTTGACCGAAGTGCTGCGCCAGACCACCGGGGTCAACGTCCAGCACAACGACTCCGACCGCGTGTCCTATTCCTCTCGTGGCTACGGCATCAACAACTTCCAGATTGATGGGATGCTCAACACGTTCGGCTACATGAAGTCCGATTCCGACACCATCATCTACGACCGCATCGAGGTGGTTCGCGGTGCTACCGGCTTGACCACCGGCGCCGGCGACCCCTCGGCCACGGTCAATATGGTGCGCAAGCGCCCCACCGCCCAGTGGCAGGCGAAAACCGGGGTGAGCGGTGGCAGCCATGACAACTACTACAGCTTCGTGGATGTCGGCGGCCCGTTGGCGTACGACGGCAAGCTGCGCGGGCGTACAGTGCTGGCCTATCGCGACAGCCAATCCTTCCGTGACAACTACGCGCTGCAGCGGGCAGTCGGCTACGGCATCCTCGAAGGCGACCTGTCGGACGACACCGTGCTGGCGGTCGGTTTTGATTACCAGGACAAAAAGGTACAGGGCACTTCCTGGGGCACCGTGCCCTACTGGAACAGCCAGGGTGGCAAGGCCGGACTGTCACGTTCCACCAATATGGCAGCGCACTGGAGTTCCTGGCCGCTGACCGACAAGACCACCTTTGCCAGCCTCGACCACCGCCTGGGCGGCGACTGGCACTTGAAGGCGGCCTACACCCATCGCCAGAGCGACACGGACGGCAAGGTCTACTACGGCGGCGCGGGGTTCCCCAACGACGACCGCAGTGGCATGACGGCCTGGGCCAGCCATATGCGCGGCACCTCGAGAATGGAGGCGGTAGATCTCAACCTGGCCGGCAGCTATGCGCTGCTGGGCCGCGAGCATGAACTGATGGTGGGTTATGGCGAAGCCACACAGCGGGACGTCTCGCCAGTGATGCGCGACAACATCCCGGACGGCTACTACAGCATCGAAGACTGGAAATACATGGGCGGGATCGGCAAGTTTCCCGACACCGTGACCGGCCTCAAGGGTGAACACAGCAGCAAGCAACAGAAAGCCGGCTACCTGGCCACGCGCCTGAGCCTGACCGAGCGCCTGCATGCGGTACTCGGCAGCCGTTATGGCAGCTGGGAGCTGGAAAGCGCGGCGCCTGAATACACGGCCAATGACCAATTACTCAGGGCCAACAAGACCCGCCAGACCCACAATGATATGTGGACGCCCTACGCCGGGCTGCTCTACGACATCACCCCGGAGTACACCGCCTACGCCAGCTACACCGACATCTTCAAGCCGCAGAGCCTCAAGGACGTCAGCAACAAATACCTGGAGCCCGTGGTGGGCAGCAACTATGAAGTGGGGCTCAAGGGGAGCTTGTTGCAGGAGCGCTTGAACGTAGCGGCCGCCTATTTCTGGAGCAAGCAGGACAACGTCGCGGAACGGGATGACTCCGTACCGCCGAACCCGATCACGGGCGAGGAGTACTACAAGTCAGGCGGCAAGGGTAACAAAGTAAGCGGCTTCGAGCTTGAGGTGGCCGGCGAGGTGATGCCGGACTGGAATCTCACGGCCGGCTACACCTATACCCACTCGGTGAATGGCACGGACAAACGCAACAACACCGGCCAACCGCTAAACCTGCTGAAGGTTTCCAGTGCCTACCGCTTACCCGGTGCATGGCGCAACCTGACGGTAGGCGGTGCCGTGAACTGGCAGAGCGATATCCATGAATTCGGCAACCGGCCAACGGGGGCTCGTGACAGCGAGGGAAATCGAATCACCACACGGGCAAAGATCACCCAGCAGGCCTACAGCGTGGTCAACCTGATGTTCCGCTACCAGTTCGACGAACATGTTACGGCATCGCTTAACGTCAACAATCTATTTGATAAAAAGTATTACGAGCGCGTTGGCTTTTATAACGGCGTGTATTGGGGTGACCCACGCTCGGTCACCTTGGCTTTGGACTGGAAGCTGTAGGATTTTTTAACCAAAAGTTAACGAAATTGTTAGCTTTTGGTTTTTCTGGCGTTAATTCCTACTTAATAAACTCTCTCCACACTCGCCCCATGAATCTGATCAAGGACAGAGCGGATACCGATCACACTTACCGGAAACACTGCCATGAAACTTTCTACCCTGATAGTTGCCAGCCTGATGACCTTGACCTCCGCCGCCGCCTTCGCCGAAGGTGGCTCGGAGCGTTCCAAGGCGTTCTACAAGGACTTTACCTTCGTGCAGCAACAAACCCACGGCACCGCTGAACAAACCGCGCTGGCCGATGGAAAGAGCGTGAAGAAAGAAACCGCTGACAAGTCCGCTGCCGAGCAACAACCAAACACTTGATGTAACCGTAATACCCTTTGCCATCCCGCTCCTTTGGCCAAGGTCAACTTTGGCGCCATTCAATGGCGCCTTTTTTTGCCTGTTATTTATTAAAGCGGTTTGCTCCAGAACAACATGCGCCCGTGGGCCGGATCAAACTTCGAGTCATCAAAACCAAACTTGCGATACGCCGCTTGAGCCACCGCATTACCCTCCAGTACCTCCAGGGTGATCTTGCAGCAGCCACGCTGACGGGCGATTTCCTCGACCTTTTGCAGCATTTTCTGGCTCAGCCCCAAACCACGGAATGCATCCATCACCACCACGTCGTGGACATTGACCAAAGGACGGCAGACAAACGTGGAAAACCCTTCAAAACAATTGACCAGACCCGCCGGTTCTCCCCCCACAAACGCCAGCACGCTGAACGCATGGGGCCGTTTGGCCAGCTCGCCCGGCAGTTGCTCCAGGAGGTCGGCGGGCAGGCTGTGACCACCGCCCATCGGGTCTTCGGCATAATGGTTGAGCACGCGGCCGATGGCGTCGGCATGCACGGGGTTGGTGTAGCTGGCTTGCAGCACCAGGATGTCTGGGGTGTCCATGTCCTTCCTCGATCACGATTACAAGGGATTCGGCTCCCTGTGAGGGGCACGATTGTAAGCGTGGAGCGAGCGCCAGATGAAGGAGATTAACTACAAATATGCGCATGAATACGCGAACGTTGCGTGGTTGAAAAAGCGCAATCAGACGATTCCTGGATTTTTTCGTACGGGCGTCAGCCAAAACGCTGCAACTGCATTTCTTGCAGCCGGCTGAGTGTCCTGCGAAAGGGAAACGCCAGGTAGCCCTCGGTATAAAGTCGCTCCAGCGGCACCTGGGCCTCGATGAACAGCGGTACTTTACGGTCGTAGCACTCATCCACCAGGGCGATAAACCGACGCACGCTGTCATCGTGCACCGACAGCGCCGGCAACTCACGGTCGCCGGCCACTACACGCTGAACGCCATCCTCGGTGCCACGGGCAATCCGGCCAGGACGCTGTTGCGCGCTGAGGTTGGGGACTTCGCCAATCAGGATGGCCTTGAAGCGATCGCACAGCAGCATGAAATCCATGGCCGCCAGCGGTTGTTCGCACAGGTCGGCGTAACGGCACCAGAGCACGGTGTCGCTGGACTGCACGGCGACGATGGCGCGATGCCCCACGACAATCGGCCCGCTGCGGGTTGGCTCGCCCTGGGCCAAGCGCTGGAACACGCACGCCAGCGCCTCGGGTTGATTGACCCAGTAGCGCTGGAGTCCTACACCCGGATGCAACCGGTGATCCTCTCCCCCATCCACCGCAACCACATGCATGTGCTGCTTGATCGCTGCAATGCCCGGCAAAAAGCGCTCGCGGTTGAAGCCATCGGCATACAGCTGGTCAGGTGGTTGGTTGGAGGTGCAGACCATCACGACGCCTTCTTCGAACATCACCTGGAACAGCCGCCCGAGGATAATCGCGTCACCGATGTCATTGACGAACAATTCGTCGAAGCACAGCACACGCACTGCCTGGCTCAGTTCCCGGGCCAGGGCCTGCAAGGGGTCGTGGGTGCCGGTCAGTTGGAACAGACGCTGATGCACCCACTGCATGAAGTGATGGAAATGCTGGCGCCGCGCGGGCACTCGCAGGCTTTGATGGAACTGGTCCATCAGCCAGGTCTTGCCCCGCCCCACCGGGCCCCACAGGTACACGCCAGTGATCGGCGCATGGCCGTGGTGCAGGGCTTGGTGGCAGGCTTGCAGAGCGTCCACCGCGCGGCGCTGGGCAGCGTCGGCGACGAAACCCTGTTGGGCAACGGCGTGTTGGTAGGCAGCGAGGGGCGTGTCGAAAGTCATGCCCGCCAGTATGAACTACAGCGAAATATCCAGCCGCGAAATCTTGCCCTGCTCGTTCAAGCGAAAGGTGTAGCGCAGCTCCAATGGGCTGCCCGGAAAATTGCCGGACACGATATTGCTGACCAACACCTTGCCGGTACGGTGTTGCACCTTGAGCACTTCGACCCGCGGCTTATAACGACGCCCGGTGTCTTCCATCCAGCGTGCTATGGCGGCGGCGCCCACCTGGTGCTGGCCTTCATCGAACACATTGGCATCCTCGGCAAAACACTGGGCGATAGCCGAGGTGTCACGGGTATTGGCCGCTGCGATATAGGCCACGATGGCCGGCGCCAACTCAGGGATAGACATGGCACAGCTCCTTTCTTGGTGATTTGTAGTGCCATGCTAAGCCAGGATCGTGTCAGTTTTTGTCAGGAGTGAAGGGACCGGATTCATTCTGTTCCATCAGCTTGCGCCAGGCCCGCAGCCAATCGCTGCGCCGGCCCGGGTAACGTTCACCGGGCACCTCGGCACTCGCCACGCGGTCGGTGCGAAAGGTGCGATAGGCACCGCGCAACTCACACCAGGCCACGATCACCCGCACTTCATTCAGAAAGCCCAGGGCCAGGGGCCAGATCAGCCGTTGGCTCTGGGTCTGGCTGGCGTCGGCGTAATCGATCTGCAGCTTGGCCTGGTTGCGAATGGCCTCGCGGAACACATTGAGCGGCACGCGGTTTTCCGGGTAACCAAACCCCGGCGGGCCAGGCAGCAGTGTCGGGTTGCGCAAGGCTTCCTGGGCGGCGGGGTCGAGTACATCGGCGATCTTCGCCAGAGCATTGGCCGCAGCGCGACTGAGCACCTCGTCGCCACGCTGGTCGACATAACGCAGGCCGAGCACGATGGCTTCGGTTTCCTCGGCGTTCAACATCAAGGGTGGCAGAAACAAGCCACTGCGCAACACATACCCTACCCCCGCCTCACCAAAAATCGGCGCGCCCAAGGCAGTCAATTCGGCGATATCGCGATACAGCGTGCGCTCGGACACCTCCAACTGCGCCGCCAGCACGGCAGCGGTCACGGGACGTTTCTTGCCCCGCAGGGCCTGGAGCAAAGTCAGTAGACGAGTGGTTCGCGACACAGGAACGCCTGCCGAGAATAGAAAAGTGACGCAGCTTAACAGAGCCCCCTGTCAGAAAACGTCAGCAGTAAAAAAGCCCCCTTGACCGAATACATTACCAAGATCATATTAAATACATGTTACTAAACATGTAAGAAAATCACTGCCTCAGGAGTCCTTGTATGCGCAATAAAGTCTTTGGCCGCCGCAGCGGCCTGCAGGTATCCGAACTGGCCTTGGGCACCGGTAATTTCGGTACGGGCTGGGGCCATGGCGCCGAACGCGACGAAGCCAAGGCGATTTTTGACGGGTACCTCGAAGCCGGGGGCAATTTCCTCGATACCGCCAATGGCTACCAGTTCGGTCAGGCCGAAAAGCTGCTGGGGGAATTTATCGCCTCGGAACGCGACAACCTGGTGGTGGCCACCAAGTACACCCTGCGCACCGAACCGTCCGATGAGGGCACGATCCGGCTCGGTAACAACCGCAAGAACCTGGTGCGCTCGGTGGAAGAAAGCCTCAAGCGCCTGAACACCGACCGCATCGACCTGCTCTGGGCACACATGAGCGACAACGTCACGCCCATGGAAGAGATCCTGCGCGGTCTCGATGATCTGGTGCGCGCCGGCAAGATCCACTACGCCGGCCTGTCCAACTTCCCCGCCTGGCGCATTGCCCGCGCCGACCTGTTGGCCGAGGTACGCAGTTTCGCGCCGATCATCGGCATCCAGGTGGAATACAGCCTGGTCGAGCGCAGCGCCGACCGCGAGCTGCTGCCAATGGCCGAAGCATTGGGGCTGGCCGCCACGCTGTGGTCGCCCCTGGGCGGTGGCTTCCTGACCGGCAAGTACCGCAACACCCAGGACGACAACCGCGCCAACAAACTCGGGATCCTGGTGCACGCCGAACACACTGCGCGTGAAACCGCAGTGCTCGATACGCTGCTGGCGGTTGCCGGTGAAATCGACGCCACACCGACCCACGTCGCCATCGCCTGGCTGCGGGACAAGGCCCGGCGCTCGACCACCGCGCTGGTCCCGATCCTCGGCTCGCGCACCCGCGCCCAGCTGGACAGCACCCTCGGCGCGTTGAATGTGCATCTGTCGGCCGAGCAAGTCACCCGCCTTGACACCGCCAGTGCCATCCCGCTGGGCGTGCCGCACGGGATCATCGCAGAGCGCTTCCCCGTCGATAACGGCCTGGACACCCCGCGACCACCGGTTATCTGAGGCGAAAAAAAACGGCCTGTCGAACAGGCCGTTTTTTATTCAACGATGCAACTCAGGCAAGGCTCTTACTGACCACCTCGAACACATCACTCGACAACTCACCGGACGCCAGAATGCGCTCCAGCTCGGCTTTCATCAACGCCTGGCGCGCGCTGTCGTATTTACGCCAGCGGGTCAGCGGCGCCAACTGGCGCGAAGCGATCTGCGGGTTCAAGCCATTCAACTGGATCACCAGGTCCGCCAGGAAGCGATAGCCCGAACCGTCCGCCGCGTGGAAGTTGATCAGGTTCTGCCCGGCAAACGCACCGATCAAGGCGCGTACCTTGTTCGGGTTCTTGAGGGTGAACGCCGGGTGCTCCATCAACGCCTTGACCCGCGCCAGCCCGCCCGGCAACGTGCTGCCAGCCTGCACGCTGAACCACTGGTCCATGACCAGCGGGTTGTCCTTGAAGTTCTCGGCAAACACCGCCAGCGCCTGGGCTTTCTCTGCCTCGAACGGCGAATTCACCAGCACCGCCAGCGCGGTCAGGCGCTCGGTCATGTTGTCGGCCGTGTCGAATTGCTCGATGGTCGCCGCCAACACCTCTGGCTTACCGCTGAGCATCAGGTACGACAGCGCGATGTTCTGCAACGCACGACGGGCGAAGTGCTCGGCGGCCGCCACGTACGGCGTTTGTCTGGACAGCTCGCGATTGGCCTGGTAACGCAACCACAGCGCCTCGTGCAGGTTGTCCGCCAGTTGCTTGCGCGCAAACTCACGGGCGGCGTGGATGGCATCCACATCCGCCACGTCGCTGATTTCGGTCAGGTAGGCTTCACCCGGCAACGACAGCATTTCCGCGACCATCGCCTGATCCAGGCTTTCATCACTCAGCACGCTGCGCAGCGCAGTGATCAAGCGCTGATCCATCTTCAAGGCCTGGCCCTGTTGATGCTGCTCAATCAACTCCTGCAGCACCTGCACCGACAACTGCTGGCCGGCGTCCCAACGGTTGAAACCGTCACTGTCATGCTGCATCAGGAACATCAGTTGGTCGCGGCTGTACGGGAAGCTCAGCTTCACCGGCGCCGAGAACCCGCGCAGCAGCGAAGGCAACGGCTGTTCGGCGATATCAACGAAGGTAAACGTCTGCTCGGCCTCGGTCACCGAAATCACCCGCGACGTGCCTCCCGCAGCCTTCTCACCGGCCAGGCGCAAGGCAATGCCAGCGCCCTTCCCGTCCAGCAAGCCCAGCTCCACCGGAATTACGAACGGCAGTTTTTCCACCTTGTCCGGGGTTTGCGGGCAGCTCTGGCGGAAGGTCAGGCTGTAGGTTTTCGCCGCCGCATCGTAGGACTCGCTCACCGCCAGGCGCGGCGTACCGGCCTGGCTGTACCAGCGCTTGAACTGGGTCAGGTCGGCGCCGTTGGCGTCCTCCATGGCCTTGATGAAGTCGTCGCAGGTCACGGCCTGGCCGTCATGGCGTTCAAAGTACAGGTCGCTGCCCTTGCGGAAGCCTTCGGCGCCGAGCAAGGTGTGGATCATGCCGACCACTTCCGAGCCCTTTTCGTACACGGTCAGGGTGTAGAAGTTGGAGATCTCGATGAAGCTGTCCGGGCGCACCGCGTGGGCCATCGGACCGGCGTCTTCGGCGAACTGATGGGTACGCAGGTACGCCACGTCCTGGATGCGCTTGACCGTGGCCGAGTTCATGTCGGCGGAGAATTGCGAGTCACGGTAAACGGTGAAGCCTTCCTTGAGCGACAGCTGGAACCAGTCGCGGCAGGTCACGCGGTTGCCCGACCAGTTATGGAAGTATTCATGGGCAACGATCGCCTCGACCCGCTGGTGCGCGGCGTCGGTGGCGGTTTCGGCGCGGGCCAGCACGGCGCTGGAGTTGAAGATGTTGAGGCCCTTGTTTTCCATGGCGCCCATGTTGAAGTCGTTCACCGCGACGATCATGAAGATGTCGAGGTCGTACTCACGGCCATAGGTTTCTTCGTCCCAGCGCATGGACTTTTTCAGGCTGGTCATGGCGTGCTGGCACTTGTCGATGTTTTCCGGCTCGACGTAGATGCGCAGCGCCACGGTGCGGTCGGTCATGGTGGTGAAGGTATCTTCGACACACCACAGATCACCGGCCACCAGGGCGAACAGGTAAGCCGGTTTCTTGAACGGATCTTCCCAGGTTGCCCAATGGCGGCCGTCCTCACCCGGACCGCTGGCGATCGGGTTGCCGTTGGACAGCAGAATCGGGTAGCGGTGTTGCTCGGCGATCACCGTGGTGGTGAAGGTGCTCATCACATCCGGGCGATCGAGGTAATAGGTGATCTTGCGAAAGCCCTCGGCCTCGCACTGGGTGCAGAACATGCTGCCGGACTTGTACAGGCCCTCCAGGGCAGTGTTGGTTTCCGGATGGATTTTTACCGTGGTATCCAGGGTAAACGTCGCGCTTTGCGGATGCACCGTCAGGTGGCTGTCGGTCAGCTCGTAGTCACCAGCGCTCAGTGCCTGATCGGCCAGGTTCACGCTCAACAGCTCCAGCTGCTGGCCGTCCAGCACCAACGGCGGCAAACCGGCGCCACGCTCGGGATTGCGGCGCATCACCAGTTGCGCGTGGACCAGGCTGTGGTCCTCGAACAACTCGAAGGTCAGGTGGGTCTCGTCGATCAGGTAGTCCGGCGCCTGATAGTCCTTGAGGTAAATCATCTTCGGTTGTTCGGTGCGCATGGGTGGCATCCTTCTACTGATGCACGGCGAGCTGGTAGGCCGTGTACTTACGAATATTGATCACGCCGGTATCGAAGATCAGGTACTGGCCCTTGATCCCCAGCAGCGTGCCTTCGGCAATCGGGTTCTTGTCCAGGTTGAAGCTGACGATCTTCGCCGGATACTGCTCCACCGGGTAGCGGATTTCGAGCGGCTCGATGTCGGTGACCGGTTGGATGGCCTGCAGGCCAAAGCGTTCCTGCAAACCCAGCAGGCCGTCAGCACAGGCGGCGAACAGATGGTCACGCACCTGCTTGAGGTCGACGGACTGGGCGTCGCCCTTGAGCAGCGCACGCCAGTTGGTCTTGTCGGCCACTTGGCTGCGGAACAGGTCTTCGACAAAACCGGACTGCTGGCGGGTCGCCACGCGCATGATCGGCAGCGCCTGGCTCGCGCCCTGGTCGAGCCAGCGCGTCGGCAACTGGGTGGCACGGGTGATGCCGACCTTGATCCCTGACGAGTTCGCCAGGTACACCACATGGTCGGTCATGCAGAATTTCTCGCCCCAGCCTGGATCGCGGCAGGTGCCGGCGTCGTAATGGCAACGCTCGGGGCTCATGATGCACAGGTCACACTGGGCCAGCTTGGTCATGCACGGGTAGCAATACCCCTGGCTGAAGCTGGTCTTGGTCTTGCGGCCGCAATGGCTGCAATGGATGGCACCGAGGTATTCCAGGCGCACATGGGTGCCGATCAACGGGTTGACCGGCACCTCGGCGTCGCCCAGTCGAAACGCGTATTGAACGGTCGGCTCACCGAGTTGCGCCGACATCTTGCTGACTGCACCGCGACCGATTTCAATCAATGGATCGCATCCGACTTGAACAGGATGTTCGGCACGGTGGTCGACTTCGACTGGCATTCCTGCGGGCCCATGTAGCCGGTGCGCTGGTCTTCCGGCAGGTTCTGGATTTCCCAGGCAATCACCGCCTGCAACGACAGCTCGCGCTGTTCGGCAGTGAGCTTGCGGCCATCGGACCACTTGCCGATTTCCACGGCGAGCTTGAGGCTCTCGTAGATATCCGGGGTGATATTTTCGATCATTTCAGCAAAAGAGGACATGAGGCTCTTCCTTATCAAATAGACGATTTGCGACGGCTGTACAGCCCGCCCAGCAAACCTGTCAGGCAACCGATGACCAAGCCGCCGACATGGGCCGCGTTGGCGATTTCGCCGAAACCGATCATCGAGACCAGCCCCGACAGGCAGAGCAGCAGCCAGACCAGCATCATCACCAGTACCCCACGGGGCAGGCGATAGGCCGGGTTGGGCGACAGCAGTTGAAAAATCCAGCAATGCCCGAGCAGGCCATACAACACGCCGGACAACCCACCGAACAGACCGGGGCCACCATAAGCGTATTGAGCGTAGTTGGAGACCAGGCTGAACAACAGGGTCAGGCCCAGCAAGTTGATACTGCCCTGGCGCGCCTCTATGCGCCGGCCCAACTCCCAGTACCACATGCCATTCATGGCCAGGTGCAGGATGCCGAAGTGGATCAGCATCGGCGTGACCAAGCGCCACCACTGCCCCGCCGCCAGACTGTCGGCCAGCGGCGTGAACTGGATGTACTCGCCGATAATGCGAAACTGCAGGAATGTCAGCCAGCTCATGGCTTGCAGGTTTTCACCGAGCAAGGTCACCGCGCCGACGATGATGCTTGCCAGCAACACCAGAGCGGTCAATGGGCTGTGCCGCAGTTGCTGGACAAATCCAGGGCGCCTGGTCGCTGCCTGTTCGGGAATATCCAGTTGCCGGTCCGGGTCACCGGCGGGAAAGCGCTGGTACAGCACGCGCACGTCGTCGCTGATGGTCTCGGGTACCCATAACACTTGCTCCCCGGCCTCTTCACTGACGCGATGGGGCACCTGCATGCGGTGCAGCAATTGGATAAAGCCGCCCAGGTCCACACTCAGTGGCAGGCGCAATACGGCCACGGTACTCATTGGATGACCTCGGGCCGCTCAACGTCGACCCAGACGAATTTATTCGGGTCCAGCCGCGTTTCCTGATCCAGGCGGTACGCCACCAGCTTGCCGTACAGCACCGCGCTGTAGTCCAGGCAGGCCAGGTTCGGGCGGATCGGCGCCGGTTTGCCACTGCGCCAGTAATGCCCGACGAACAACAGCGGTTCATCGACGCCGTAGCGCAGCAGGGAATTCTTTTCGGTGGACGACAACGGTGTACGCGCCACCGGCTCGGGCAGTGCATCGGGCTGGAACACGATATCGCCGTAGGTCTTGGGGTCGTCTTCCCAGAACTTGGTGCGGAAGAACGAGCGCGTCAGGCCATCGCCACCGGTCAACGTGAGGCCGTCCGGCAAACGCATGTCGGTGCCGCGCAACAGGCGGTCGAACGCATTGCAGGCAAAACTGCCCGGCACGGCGGCGGCCTGCAGGAAGTGCTGGTCGATGCAGCCGTCCGGGAAGGTGCCACGCAGCGGCTGGATAAAGCCATCATCCCAGCACGCATGCACCACGCGAAAGCGCCCGGCGTCGACAAACAGCGGCATGTCATAGAACCAGCCGAGGAAGTCGTGCCAGTCGGCCGGGTGATGTTCGAACTGGGTCAGGGTCTCGTGGATCAACCGCGCATGCCGTGGGTTGTGCTCACGCACGAACTGCCTGCCACTGCCCGGCGGTGCCGGTGTGGTCCAGCCCAGGGCGTTGAACTCGTGGTTGCCCATGATGCACAGCGCCTGGCCGGCCTCGGTCATGTCGTGGACGATATGCAGCGCCTCGCGGATGCGCGGGCCACGGTCGATGATATCGCCGAGGAACACCGCCATACGCGTTGGATGGCGCCAGGTGCCGCCCTGCTTGTGGTAGCCCAACAGGTCGAGCAAGTGCTCAAGGGTATGGGCGCAACCGTGCACGTCACCAATCAGGTCGTAGCTACGCGCGGGATCGAGCATCAGTCGCCTCCACCCCCCAAGCGGCTGCCCCAGCCCAGCTTGGTGCGGCACACTTCGTAGTAGTTGTGGTCCAGCGGGTGGATCAACCGCAACTTCTGTGCCTTCTTGCTCACGGTGATGGTGTCACCGGGGGCGCAGGTGAAATGGTTCTGCCCGTCACACGAGACCTGCGGGTAGATCTGCATATCTTTGGACACCACGATTTTCAGTTCACTGTTGCCGTCGACCACAATCGGCCTGCTCGACAACATATGGGGATACATCGGCACGATCACAATGGCATCCAGCTTGGGATGCATGATCGGGCCACCCGCCGACAGCGCGTAGGCGGTGGAGCCGGTAGGCGTGGCAACGATCAGGCCGTCGGCCTTCTGGCTGCACACGAACTGACCGTCGATATACAGTTCGAACTCGATCATCCGCGTGGACTTGCCGGGGTGCAGCACCACGTCATTGAGCGCATCGCCCTGGCCGATGGCTTCGCCGTGGCGGCGCACTTCTGCCTGCAGCAGGAAGCGGTTCTCCACCAGGTAATGACCGTCGAGCACCTTGGCCACTTCGACTTCCAGCTCATCCGGGCGGATATCGGTGAGGAACCCCAGGCTGCCCCGGTTGATCCCCAGCACCGGCACGTTATGCCGCGCCAGGGCACGGGCCGCGCCGAGCAGGCTGCCGTCGCCGCCGACCACGATGACCATGTCGCAGACTTCACCGAGCATCTTGCGCGACGAGGTCTGCAGGCCGTGGCCCGGCAGGATTTCAGCGATGGTGTCTTCGAGGATCACATGCAGGTGACGCTCCAGCAGGAATTTTTTCAGCCGGCGGACGGTGTCCAACACCTGGGTACTGCCCAGGCGACCGATAATGCCGATATTGCGAAATTGCTCCATGGGGCTCCTGCGGGATGTGGAGTGTGGCAAAAAAGAACGATTATGGGCGAAAGGCCGTCTCAGGCAAAATCCTTTGTCGCCGTGAAGCCTTGATGACAACGGTTCTCAGCCACCTTCAGCGCCGTTAAAAGGCTATGCTCGGACCATGACTGTGTTCCCCGATCTGCACAACCTGCCCCGCCAGCTGCGCCACCCCGAGGTGCGCGACCTGGCGTGGGTGATGCTCGCCCCGCCGATGCTCGCGCAAACGCCATGGCCACAACGTCACCCGCTAGCCGGCAGCGACTGGGTGCAGGCGCCGCATCTGCTGGAACGCTGGCTACGCCAACTGGACCAGGACAGCAGCGCCTTGCAGCAGTGGCTGAGCCTGTCACGTACGCGCCGCCTGGGCCTGTATTACGAACGCCTGTGGCAGTTTGCGGTGCAGCATGCGCCGGGCGTGGAATTGCTGGCCGCCAACCTGCCGATCCGCCGTGCCGGGCACACCCTCGGCGAGCTGGACATGTTGCTGCGCGACCGCGATGGCGTGCATCACCTGGAACTGGCGATCAAGCTGTATCTGGGCCCGCAGGACGGTAACGGCCAGGACACTGCGCAATGGCTCGGCCCGGGCTGTCATGATCGACTGGACCGCAAGCTAGCGCATCTGGCCCAGCATCAGTTGCCGATATCGTCACGGGCGGAAAGCCGTGAAGTGCTGGCCGCGTTGGATGTCCAACAGTTTGATGCGCATTTATGGTTGGGGGGCTACCTGCTCTACCCCTGGCCCGGCCAGGCCATGGCTCCCAGTGGCGCGCATCCGCAGCATTTGCGTGGGCGCTGGTTGCATCAGCGTGACTGGCAGGCGTTTGTCAGCCTCAGCCAACCGGGCCGTTGGCAGCCCCTGCCCCGGCATGCCTGGCTGGCGCCGGCGCACTACCCCACGGAAGAAGTGTGGAGCGAACAACAGATGCACGGCTGGCTGGCCGACCTGGACCCGATGGCTCCGGCGCAGCTGCTGGTGCGGCTGGTACAGGTGGGTGAGGATTGGGAGGAAGCCGAGCGGTTGTTTCTGGTGGCGGATCTTTGGCCAAATGTGCCGGGGGCGGGCTGACAGTTTTGCGCTGTCTTTTAGGGCCTCATCGGGGGCAAGCCCCCTCCCACACTTGACTCTATTCACAAATACAAATGTGTGAACCCAATCCAATGTGGGAGGGGGCTTGCCCCCGATAGGGCCGGTGCAGGCACTACAACTGGTCGATATGCCGATACTCCAGCTGCAACCCAAAAGCCAACTCCTGAGCCCTGCCCAACCTGATCGGCCCCCGCTCGATATCCACCAGCAACCCAGTGCAATCCAACACCGGCAACCCGCCAATCTCCTTAAGCCGCCCATCGGCAATCACTAACAGCCGCTGCTGCTCCGCCGGATAGCGCTTGCGCCGCAATGCCAGCCAATTTCCGGCCTCGACAAGCGCCGCCAGCAATGGCGTACCGCCGCCCGCGCCCAACTGCGCCAGCCAACCCGCCAGACCCTTGGCCGCTTTCAACCCCTGCACCTGCCACTTCGGCGCCTGCCCGCTGGCCGTCAACAGTGCCAGGCGCGACCGCTGGCGGTAGGCGTCGTCAAACAACTGCGCCAACAAGCCCTTGGCGTCGGAGAGCGCTCGATGCCGTCGGGTGGATGCCGACGCATCGACAATCACCAACCACAGCTCATGGGCCGCACGACTGCGCAGGTGAAACAGCAAGTCCTCTCGCGTTTGCGGCCGACCGCCGAGCAAAGTGCCCGGCCAGTTGATCGCGCCCTGCTTCGCGCTGCGTGCCTTGCCTTGCCTGCCGTTGCCTAGTCGCCCTGCCTTGGGTCGCGCATCCGCCCCCGCGTCAGGTCGAGGGCGAATGCCTAGGGCTTTTTTGGCCAGGCGGGCACTTCCCGGCGTGCGCCCGTGGGCAGGGCCGGTGCGGGCATATCGCCCCATTGGCCTTGACCGGGAGAGGAGCCGGAGGGTTTCGGCGACTGCCCTTCACTCGGCGGGCTGGCCGGTGGAGGAGACTGTTCCTGCCGGCGATGGCGAAGAGCGAATTCAGCAACCGCTTGGATATCTTCCTCGGCAATGGCACTGGCTCCCCGCCAAGCGGCATGAGCCCTGGCACCGCGCAACCAGACAAGGTCCGCACGCAGGCCATCGACCCCCGCCGCAAAGCATCGCTCGGTGATCTGCGCCAGCGCCAGGTCATCCAGTGCAATGCTGTCGAGCCGCGCCCGTGCCTGGGTGCAACGCTCGCGCAATGCCGCTTGTGGCACGTCCCACTGCGTGCAAAAGGCAACAGGGTCGCTGTCGAAATCCAGGCGACGCCGGATGATCTGCCCACGCTCGGCCGGCAAGGTCTGCCCGCTCAAGGCCACGTTGAAACCGAAGCGATCGAGCAGTTGCGGGCGCAACTCGCCCTCCTCCGGGTTCATGGTGCCGATCAGCACGAAGCGCGCCGAATGGCGATGGGAAATGCCATCGCGCTCGATCAGGTTGGTGCCGCTGGCAGCCACATCCAGCAGCAGGTCCACCAGATGGTCGGGCAGCAAATTGACTTCATCGACGTACAGCACGCCGCCGTCGGCCTTGGCCAATACACCGGGGGAGAATTGCGCCCGGCCTTCGCCCAATGCGGCGTCCAGGTCCAGCGTGCCGACCAGGCGCTCTTCAGTGGCGCCCAAGGGCAAGGTCACGAACTGACCACTGGCCAGCAGGTCGGCCAGACCCCGCGCCAGGGTGGACTTGGCCATGCCGCGCGGGCCTTCGATCAGCACACCGCCAATCTTCGGGTCGATAGCGGTCAGGCACAGCGCCAGTTTCAGGTCATCGGCGCCGACCACGGCGGACAGCGGGAAATGGGGAATATCAGTCATCAGCTGTCTTCTTCTATATCCAGCAACAGGCTTTCCAACGCCTCGCGGTATGCCCCCGGTTCCTGCCACATGCCCCGCTGCTGGGCTTCCAGCATGCGCTCGGTCATGTCGCGCAGTGCATCGGGGTTGTGCTGTTGCACAAAGGCCCGGGTATCGGGGTCGAGCAAGTAGGCGTCGGCCAACAGTGCGTATTGGTGATCGTCAATCAGTGCGGTGGTGGCGTCGAAGGCGAACAGATTGTCCACTGTCGCGGCCATTTCAAACGCACCTTTATAGCCGTGGCGCTTCACGCCTTCGATCCACTTGGGGTTGGCGGCGCGGGAACGGATCACCCGGTTCAGCTCTTCCTTCAACGTGCGGATCTTCGGCAGGTCAGGCTGGCTATGGTCACCGTGGTAGCTGGCGGCCTTGTCGCCGCTCAGGGTTTCCACGGCAGCGAGCATGCCACCCTGGAATTGGTAGTAATCGTTGGAATCGAGCAGGTCGTGCTCGCGGTTGTCCTGGTTCTGCAAAACGGCCTGCACCTGGCTCAGGCGCTGGGCGAATTGCCCGCGGGCGGCAGTACCTTCGTCGGAACCGCCATAGGCGTAGCCGCCCCAATTCAGGTAAACCTCGGCCAAGTCTTCACGGCTTTGCCAGAGACGCCCGTCGATCGCGCCCTGCACGCCCGCACCGTAGGCGCCGGGCTTGGCACCAAAGATGCGCCAGCCGGCCTGTTTTGCCGCGGCCTCTGCGTCCAGGCCCGAAGCCAGCAACGCTTCACGCTCACTGCGCACCTTGGCGGCCAGCGGGTTCAGCTCGTCCGGTTCGTCCAGCGCAGCCACCGCCTGCACCGCCGCATCGAACAGGCGGATCAGGTTGGCAAAGGCATCCCGGAAGAAACCGGACACGCGCAACGTCACATCAACGCGCGGACGATCGAGCAGGCTGACGGGCAGGATTTCAAAGTCATCCACGCGCTGACTGCCCGTCGCCCATACAGGGCGCACGCCCATCAGCGCCATGGCCTGGGCGATGTCATCGCCGCCGGTGCGCATGGTCGCGGTCCCCCAAACCGACAAGCCGAGTTGGCGCAGGTGGTCGCCATGGTCTTGCAGGTGCCGCTCCAGAATCAGGTTGGCGGATTGGAAACCGATGCGCCAGGCGGTGGTGGTAGGCAGGTTGCGCACATCGACGGTGAAGAAGTTGCGCCCGGTCGGCAACACATCCAAACGCCCACGACTCGGCGCACCACTGGGGCCAGCGGGTACGAAACGGCCGCTCAAGGCATCCAGCAAACCGCGCATTTCTGCCGGGCCACAAGCATCCAGCCGAGGCGCCACGACAATACGCAGGCTTTCGATCACGGCCTTCACGTCTTCCCAACCGGGCTCTTCCAATTGCTCAAGTGGCCCTTCCAGGGCTTGCTCGATCAATCGCGCCGCGTAAAGCTCCAAGCGTTCACGGGTATCGCCGGCGGTACGCCACAACTGCCCGTCGATCTTCTGTAGCACCAGCGGCCGGCGTCCAGTCCAGGGTTCAGCCAGGGCGCAGTCCAGCGGGTCGAAGCCCAGCTCGAAGGCCTTGGCCAGCACGCGCAGCAAGCTCGACTGCGGGCCACGGCCATCGCCACGCGGGATGCGCAGCAGCGCCAGCAAGGTATCGATACGCAGACGACCCTCGGGTGACTCGCCAAAAATATGCAGGCCGTCGCGGATCTGCGATTCCTTCAAGTCGCACAGGTAGGTGTCCAGGCGCGGCAACCACACGGCAGCATCGGCGTCGCTCTCCAGCTCAAGCTCCTGGTCGATGCGGGTTTCGCGCACCAGCTTGAGAATGTCCTTCTGCAGCTCCAGGGCGCGGCGCGGATCGAGCAACTGCGCTTCGTAATATTCGTCCGCCAGCAGCTCCAGGTTACGCAGCGGGCCGTAGGTTTCGGCACGGGTCAGCGGCGGCATCAGGTGGTCGATGATGACTGCCTGGGTGCGCCGCTTGGCCTGGGCGCCCTCGCCCGGGTCATTGACAATAAACGGATATATATTCGGCAGCGGCCCTAGCAATGCATCGGGCCAGCAGTTTTCCGACAGGCCCACGCCCTTGCCCGGCAGCCACTCCAGGTTGCCGTGCTTGCCCACATGGATCACGCCGTGGGCGCCGTAGGTGTGGCGCAGCCAGAAGTAGAACGCCAGGTACGCGTGGGGCGGCACCAGGTCCGGGTCGTGGTACACGGCGCTGGCGTCCACCTGGTAACCCCGCGCCGGCTGGATGCCGATAAACGTCAGGCCCAGGCGCAGGCCGGCGATCATCAGGCGACCGTCGCGGCACATCGGATCGTTCTGCGGCGCGCCCCAGCGCTCCAGCACCGCCTGGCGATTGGCTTCGGGCAGGCACTGGAACATCGCCTCGTACTCGTCCAGGCCCAGGCTTTGATGGCAAGGGCGCAGGTCGAGGCTGTGCAGGTCGTTGGTGACGCCGCCGAGCAACTCGTGGATCAACGCCGTGCCACACTCCGGCAATACGTCCGGCAGCGCATAGCCTTCGGCTTGCAAGGCACGCAGGATGTTCAGCGCCGCCGCCGGTGTATCCAGGCCCACGCCGTTGCCGATGCGACCGTCGCGGGTCGGGTAGTTGGCGAGGATCAGCGCAATGCGTTTCTCCGCATTCGGCACCCTCGCCAACTCGACCCAACGCCGCGCCAGCTCGGCGACAAAATCCATGCGTTCCGGCGCAGCGCGGTAGCACACCACGTCCGACTGGCTGCGTTCGCTGCGCCAGGCCAGGTCCTTGAAGCTGATGGGCCGGCTGATGATGCGCCCATCCAGCTCCGGCAATGCGATGTGCATCGCCAGGTCGCGGGGGCCGAGGCCCTGCTCGCTGGCCTCCCAGCCGGGCTGGTTGTCCTGGGCACAAATGGCCTGGATCACCGGGATATTGCGGCGAAACGGGCGCAAATGCGGCGCTTCGGGGCTGGATTGGGCGAAGCCGGTGGTATTGAGGATCACCGCCGCGCCGACCTCATCCAGCAGGTCTTCGACCACCGCCAGGCAGCCGGGCTCTTTCAAGCTGGCGACCGCCATCGGCAACGGGTTAAGCCCCGCTGCGTGCAGGCGCTGGCAGAACACATCGATAAAACCGGTATTGGCCGCCTGCAAATGGGAGCGGTAGAACAACACAGCCGCCACCGGCCAGTCGGCGTTCCAGTCTGCCTGCCAATGGTTCAGGCGGGCGCTGGCGTGGTGCGGGTGATAGATCGCCGTGCGTGGCAGGGTTTGGGGCTCGGCCCAGGCATAGTCGCGGCCCAGGTAGGCGCTGGCCAGGCAGCGATAGAAATCCAGGGCATTGCCCAGGCCGCCCTGACGCAGGAAGTGCCACAGCCGATCACGCGCTTCGGCACCGACGGTGCTCAGCCCGCTGAGTTCCGGGTCCGGGCGATCATCCCCCGGCACCAGGATCAGCTGCACACCGCGCTCGGCCAACTCCACCAGACGCTCGATGCCGTAGCGCCAGTAACCGATACCGCCATGCAGCGAAATCAGGATGACTTTGGCGTGGCGCAGCACCTCATCGACGTACAAGTCGACCGAGGCATGGTTCTGCACCTGCATCGGGTTGGCCAGGCGCAGGCTCGGGTAGTCGTCGGGCAACTGTCGGGCCGCTTCGGCCAGCAGCGCCAGGCTGGAATCGCCGCTGCACAGGATCACCAGGTCAGCGGGGGTTTGGCCAAGGTCGGCAATATTGTCGTCCGAGACGAAACCACCGGGCTGGGTCCTGAGCAGGTGCATGGGTCAGACGCTGAGGGCGGCGCGCAGTTGCGCTTCGAGGCCCGCCGCGTCCAGTTCCTGGCCGATCAGCACGAGGCGCGTGGTGCGTGCTTCTTCAGCGCCCCAGGCACGGTCGAAGTGTTTGTCGAACCGCGTGCCCACACCCTGGATCAGCAGGCGCATCGGTTTGTTCGGGATGGCGGCGAAACCTTTGACGCGCAGGATGCCGTGTTGCACCACCAGTTGCGTCAGGGCATCGAGCAGCAGTGCTTCATCGGCTTGCGGCAAGTCGATGGAAATCGAGTCAAACGCATCGTGGTCGTGGTCGTCTTCACCTTCGTGGTGATGATCGTGGTGGCTGTGGCGGCCGTCGATGTGCTCTTCGGAACCGGCGCCCAGGCCGATCAATACGTCCAGGGGCAAGCGACCACTGCTGGCTTCGACGATCTTCACCGCCGGCGGCAGCTCCTCGGCGACTTCCAGGCGCACGCGAGCCAGGTCTTCGGCATTGATCAGGTCGGCCTTGTTGAGGATCACCAGGTCGGCGCTCGCCAGTTGATCGGCGAACAACTCGTGCAACGGCGATTCGTGGTCCAGGTTCGGGTCGAGTTTGCGCTGTGCGTCCACCTGGTCCGGGAAGGCAGCGAAAGTGCCGGCGGCGACGGCCGGGCTGTCGACCACGGTGATCACCGCATCCACGGTGCAGGCACTGCGAATTTCCGGCCACTGGAAGGCTTGCACCAATGGCTTGGGCAATGCCAGGCCGGAAGTTTCAATGAGGATATGGTCGAGATCGCCGCGGCGGGCGACCAATTCGCGCATCACCGGGAAGAATTCTTCCTGCACGGTGCAGCACAGGCAGCCATTGGCCAATTCGTAGACGCGGCCGTTGGCCTCTTCTTCGGTGCAACCGATGGAGCACTGCTTGAGGATTTCACCGTCGATGCCCAGCTCGCCGAATTCGTTGACGATCACCGCGATGCGACGGCCCTGGGCGTTGTCCAGCATGTGGCGCAGCAAGGTGGTCTTACCCGAGCCGAGGAAGCCGGTGACGATGGTAACGGGGAGTTTGGCCAGTGTTTTCATCGGATGCCCTTGGGGGCGGGCATATGGGACGATTGGCGCTGCGACGGCGCGCAGCAGCGGATTTCGTCACCGGATCACCCCGCCCGGTTGAAGTAGAAAATCGGTTGCGAGGCAGGTCTCCTGGCTTGGGGCTTGCGGGTCTTGCGACCGGCGCTGGCTGCGCCTTCCCGCCTTGTCGGCAGTGGCGTGGCAGTCAGCTGAACCCTTTACAGTTGCGGGGGCAGCCGCGGCTTGGACCGCGTTCCCTTCTTAGCTTCGGCCTGGGCCGAAGAACCTCGAGGGTGCAAGGCTACGCAGTGCTTGGGGGATGGTCAATGATGGGGTTGGGTTGGCTTGAGTACATATCCATTGCTGCGGTAACGGACATGCCCCCAGAACGCACATCCCCAATTGACTCCCCTCCCACCCCCATGCTCTCCTACACATCTTGTTTCGGGTGCCCTGCAAAGGGTGAAACGGGAAACCGGTGACTCATGCACACACGCATGACAGTCCGGTGCTGCCCCCGCAACGGTAAGCGAGCGAAACGTCATATCCACTGTGCCAGTCGGCATGGGAAGGCGACGTTTTCAGGCATTGAGCCCCTCGCAAGCCCGGAGACCGGCCCGAAAAAATCAGATAACAAACCCGCGGTGGGCGGGCGCTGTTCAAAGCCCTGCGTGCCTGGCTCGCGGGGCTTTCATGCGCTCGTTTCACCCTGACACCTGAAAGGGACGCGCCATGTCGATCATCAGCAGCACTTCGCACGCCACCAGCAGCACCTCTACCTTGGGCCAACGCCTGACCGCCGCCATCGGCGCGTCGATCCTCGGCGCGTGCCTGGTGTATTTCGCCGGCTTCTCGCATATCGAGGCGGTGCACAACGCTGCCCACGATACCCGCCACAGCGCCGCGTTCCCGTGCCACTGAGGCTTGCCGACATGATCAAGCGTATTGCGCAAACCGCAGGTTTCACCGGCCTTCTGGCTGCCCTGTTGCTGACTTTGCTGCAAAGTTTCTGGGTCGCCCCGCTGATTCTGCAGGCGGAGACCTTTGAAAAGGCCCCGGCAGCGGCTGAGCTGCACGCACACGCCGACGGCGCAGCTGCACATACCCATGACGCCGAAGCCTGGGAGCCTGAAGACGGTTGGCAACGCGTGCTGTCCACCACGGGTGGTAACCTGGTGGTCGCCGTTGGCTTCGCCCTGATGCTGGCCGGCCTGTACACCCTGCGTGCACCGACCCGTACCGCCCAAGGCCTGCTCTGGGGCCTGGCGGGTTATGCGACCTTTGTATTGGCCCCTACCCTGGGCCTGCCGCCCGAGCTGCCGGGCACCGCCGCCGCTGACCTGGCCGAACGGCAGATCTGGTGGATCGGTACTGCCGCGTCTACTGCAGCCGGTATCGCGCTGATCGTGTTCGGTCGCAACTGGCTGCTCAAGGCGCTGGGCGCGGCAATCCTGGTGGTGCCGCACGTGATCGGCGCGCCACAACCGCAAGTGCATTCGATGCTGGCCCCGGAAGCACTGGAAGCGCAGTTCAAGATTGCTTCGCAGCTGACCAACGTGGCGTTCTGGCTGGCCCTCGGCCTGATCAGCGCCTGGCTGTTCCGCCGCAACCGTGACGATCGATACTCGGCGTGAAACTGGTCGTCGGCCTGGGCTGCCGGGAGGGCTGTGATGTCCACACTCTGCTGGCCTTGTTTGACGCCGCCCTCGTCGAGGGCGGTATCGAGCGCTACCGTATCACTGCGCTGGCCAGTCTTGATCGCAAACAGGAAGAACCCGGGCTACTGGCCTTGGCCGCGCTGCTGAACCTGCCGTTGCAGTGTTTCAACGCTGAACGACTGGCGATTTATGCCGACCGGCTGAGCCATAAATCGGACGTGGCTTTTGCCCACACCGGCTGTTACGGCATCGCCGAAAGCGCCGCCCTGGCCCTGGCCGAACAGCTCGCCAACGCCCCTGCGCACCTGCTGATCACCCGCCAGAAAACCGCCCTGGCCACCTTTGCATTGGCGTGCGCCGACTGAAAACCCGATAATCGCCCCTTTCGATCATGAGCAGATTTCATGCTCGCCCGTTTTCATCAGGATTTCCCATGACCGTCTACTTCATCGGCGCAGGCCCCGGCGACCCGGAATTGATCACCGTCAAAGGCCAACGGCTGATCCGCAGTTGCCCGGTGATCATCTATGCCGGCTCGCTGGTGCCGGCGGCGGTACTGGAAGGTCATCAGGCAGAAACGGTGACCAACAGCGCCGAACTGCACCTGGAACAGATCATCGACCTGATCAAGGCCGCCCATGCCAAGGGCCAGGATGTGGCACGCGTGCACTCCGGCGACCCCAGCCTGTATGGCGCGATCGGCGAGCAGATCCGCCATTTGCGCGACCTGGGCATCCCGTTCCAGATCATCCCTGGCGTTACGGCGGTGGCCGCTTGCGCGGCCCTGCTGGAAACCGAGCTGACCCTGCCCGACATTGCCCAGAGTGTGATCCTGACCCGCTACGCGGATAAAACCAGCATGCCGGCCGGTGAGGACTTCGACAGCCTGGCGCGACATGGCACCACCATGGCGATTCATCTGGGGGTCAACCACCTGGACAGGATCGTCGCCGAACTGCTGCCCCATTATGGCGCGGATTGTCCGGTTGCCGTGGTGCACCGGGCGACGTGGCCCGATCAGGATTGGGCGGTCGGCACCCTCAGTGACATCGCTGCAAAAGTGGCGACCAAAGGGTTTCGGCGTACGGCGTTGATTGTGGTGGGTCGGGTGTTGGCGAGTGACAGTTTCAGTGAGTCATCGTTGTATCGGGCGGGGCATGCGCATCTTTATCGATCTTGATATTCAACATCACAAAACATTTACAACATATTGATTTTATTGAGTAAATTTATTAACAAAAATCTGACAGCCCAGCTTTCGCAATGAACACTCAACATTAGATAGATAGCGTAATCTATTGAATTTAAAGCAAAAAAAAACGGCGCTCACGGAGCGCCGTTTTTATGTCCGCAGCGAACGCCTTACTCAGTAGTAGGCGTTTTCTTTCTGCGTGTGGTCGGTCACGTCACGTACGCCCTTGAGCTCCGGAATACGCTCGAGCAAGGTGCGCTCGATGCCTTCGCGCAGGGTCACGTCCGCCTGGCCACAACCCTGGCAGCCGCCGCCGAACTTGAGCACGGCAATACCGTCTTCAACCACGTCGATCAGGCTGACCTGGCCGCCGTGACTGGCCAGACCCGGGTTGATCTCGGTCTGCAGGTAGTAGTTGATACGCTCGTTGACCGGGCTGTCAGCGTTGACGTTCGGCACCTTGGCGTTCGGTGCCTTGATGGTCAATTGGCCGCCCATGCGGTCGGTGGCGTAATCGACCACGGCATCGTCAAGGAAAGCTTCGCTGAAGGCATCGATGTACGCGGTGAAGCTTTTCAGCCCCAGGGCGGTGTCTTCAGGCTTCTCTTCGCCAGGCTTGCAGTAGGCAATGCATGTCTCGGCGTATTGGGTGCCGGGCTGGGTGATAAAGACGCGGATGCCGATACCCGGGGTGTTCTGCTTGGACAGCAGGTCGGCCAGGTAATCGTGGGCGGCGTCGGTAATGGTTATGGCAGTCATGGAAACTCCTCACAGGCTTGCCGGCAGTTTACGCCAAAATATTACGCAGGTACAAAGTCCTAGTATTTTTGTCGGGCAATAGATTCCGGCCCCTCTATGTCAAGCCAGCGCTTGAGGGCGCGATAGGTTCCCTTTTCAAGCCATTGGTAGCTCCAATATGAGCCCAACGCTATTGCTGCGATGCACACCAGCAGCATCGCGTAGGGATCTATTCCCATACTCTTGGCAATCAATAGCCCAGCAGCGAGTACCGGCACGTGGATCAAGTAAACCGAGTAAGAGCAGTCTCCCAGCATCTTCAAAAGGCGGGAGCCCTGAAAGTAGGGTTCCAACGCCACACAACTGATCACCAACACAGCGCTTGGCACCCCCCACTCCAACGAACGCGGTAGATTTGCCCCGTGATAAATCGCCACTGACGAGACCAGGATACCCAATAACGGCAACCATGAGCCGGACCGGCACAGGCCACATCGGTACAGCATGCCGATGGCAATACCCATCAGAAAGTCGAGAATAATGTCATTCCTGTAAAAACCGCTGGCTAGACCCAGGGCGGGGCCGATGTAACACACAAGATAAAGCAGTGCCGCGACAACCCACAGCCGATAGGATTGCCGAACGAACAAAGAGAAGGAAAACAGCGGATAAAACAGCATCAAGAAGTTCAGGGTCCACCCGACGCCCAGCAGAGGGTAAACCTCCACACCCGGCGGGCTCGGGGCGGCAATGAACAGCAGCGACATCAACACATAACCCGGCTCGATATTCTCGTACGGAAACATCGCAGGCACAGTCGCAACCAGCAGCATCATGAGCAGGGTATAAAACCAATACGCCGGAACGATTCTTGCCACACGCATGAGCATGAAACGCCAAGGTGTCAGGGTTTTGTCCGCAGTCGAAAGAAAAATCACAAACCCGCTGATAACAAAAAATATATCGACCCTGACCCCGCCTGTTTCGACCAACAGGTCCTCCAGCCAGTTATGCGCCTCAAAGTCGAAAAACAACTGTACGAAGTGAACACCCACCACCATCCACGCCGCCAAGGCACGTAGCGCTTGCACTGAAATCAACATGATCGGAATACCTGTTCCATTCCCGCAAGATAGATATCCGACCGCTTCAGCACCCGCTCAGAGAGATGACTGGATCACTGTCATTAGTTATAGGTTCTCATAGCGGTTCATGTCCAATACACCCTCTTCCACCGGCGTAGTCTCACGAATGTACCGCGACAGATCATGGAAATACTGCCAGAACAACGGATGACTGCGCCGCACACCCCACCGATCCACAATCTTCTCGAAACCCTTGGCATCCTTGGCCTGCTCCATTTCAGCCACGAACTCAGGCACGTCCTGGGCTGGAATATTGAACATGAAGTTCGGGTAGCTGCTCAGCACACCCGGATAAATCGTCACCGTATCCAGGCCCGGCTGGTAGCGATAAGCCTCCCCCAGCAAAAACGCCACATTACTGTGGGCACGATTGCGCAGCATGCTATAGACCACACGCTTGCCACCGGCGGTTTCAACCCGCAGCATCGTCGCTTCAGGCAATTGATCAATCACCTTGAGCCCGGCAGCTGGGCGTGAGGTCAGGCGGCTCAGGGCCTGCTCCGCATCCTGCAAGGCCGGGTCGATCCCATCGCGAGAGCAATAGGCGCCGCTGCAGCGGTTGATCGGGTCCGGGCTGGCGTTCAAATCGCCGTAACGGGTGAGCAACTGGTTGGCAAAGTCGCGCTTCGGATCGTTTTTGTTCAGGTGCAGACCAGTGGGTTTGTCGTCATCGATCGCCTCGTAATCCAGCCACAGCTTGAGCTTGCCGCTGTTCTGGTACCAATCGTCGAGGAAACCATCACGCGAATCGGCCGGCATCAGGCGCAAAAAGTTCTGCTCGGCACCATTGCGGATCAGGTCGAAATACAGCCGGGTCTGGGCCTGGTGCGACACATTGCCGAACACGTCGAAATTCACCGCCAATTGGTAATAGGTGCGCTCCAGCAGTGGATAGTCGAACAGCCACATCGTTTGCGGCACCTCGCCGATCAGGCCTTTGTTGACCGCGGCACTGTCGAAGTGGCGGAAGATGCTCAGCAAGGCATTGTCATTGCCTGCCCACAGGCTCGACCAACTCGGCGGCGGCAGGTCGGCGTAGCTGTCGCGGCGCAGCGCCTCGTATTCGTTGCGCTTATCGCGGTAGGCCAACCACAGGCTGAGCACGCTGCCCACGTCATCGTTTTGTCCCGGCATGGCCAGCAGCGGCGTGGCCTGGCCGCGATAGCGCGCATCGGTGACGTACAGGTCGTGGTCCGGGTCCTGGAACAGGGTCCAGAAATTGTCGCGGATCACATCCGTGGCGATCTGCCCACGGCACACCGGCCCACGGATAAAGGTACGCACGAAGTATTCGGCGTTATCCAGCATGAACTGGTAGCGCGCCTTGGCCGGGATGGCTTCGAAGGTTTCAAAAGGGTTGGCACGGCGGCCCGGACCGTAGCCCGGCAAGGCGTTGACCTGCCAATTGCCGGCGTAGAATAGCTCTTTGATGCGGGTCATCTTCTCGGCGCTGAACGGGTACGTAATGTGGGTTTTATGCACGATCACGCCCTGCACCGGCCACAGGCGGTAATACACGCGGGTGCCGGGGTCATCATTGGGACGGCGCGTAGCGATCAGGTCAATCGGTTGGCCACTCGGCGTGCGCGAACGCACCCACTGGAAGAAATGCCCCGGCTCGCCATTCTCGAAGTAGATGTGCGCGAGGAATAAATGCTCGAACAACCAGCGCGCCACCAGGCTTTCGCGGGCGCCGGGCTGGTTGAACAGGTTTTCCCACTGCTGCACTTGCAGGGCTTCTTTCGCGCTGGGCGCCAGGCCTTGTTCATCAATCGGCGCGCCGGAGGCAAGCCAGCGTTGCAGGGTCTGGTACTGCTGGTCCGTCAGGCCAGTGACCGCCAGCGGCATGCCTTCCCTGGGGTGGGCACCGGCATAGGCATTGAACTCGCCGGGCATGGCACACATGTTCTCGCGGTTCAGGCCCAGCACGATGTCTTCGGGCAGCTTGGCGTTGGGTTGCAACGGCGCGTTATGCCCCAGCTCCAGCATGCGCGCCATCAGCGCGGCCTGGCTGCCCTGGGCGTCCAGCACCGAATAGAAGCCCTTCTGCTGCCAGGCCTGTTTGCCGAAGGCGTCATAGAACAAGCGGGTGGTCGGCGTGGCCTGGCTGCGTTCGCCATCGTAGACCGGCACTTTGCTCGCGCCGCGCGCCGCGCCCTCGGCACTGCCCAGGTTGAGCTGGCAGGCGGAGTCGTAGCAGGCATGGCAGGCCACGCATTTCTCGGTGAAGATCGGTTGAATGTCGCGGGTGTACGAAATCGCCGGGGCGGCTCCGTCGGCCTGTGCGATGCAGGCGACCAGTGCCAGGACGGCGCTGGTGATGAGGCGAAGTGACATGTATCCGGTCCCGATTCAATGCGTGCGCTGGAAAATTGCCGGTGATTCTACCGGGCCATACGGCCCTGCAACATGAGCGATATTCATCTAAAAACCGGGCATACTGCAAAACCGCACAGGTTTGTTATGATCCACGCCCTCCGTGATGCCTGACCAGAGTAGTCCCATGTCCGATCGTAGCGTTCGTCTGCAAGCCCTTCATCAAGCCCTCAAGGAACGTATCCTGATCCTCGACGGTGGTATGGGCACGATGATCCAGAGCTACAAGCTCGAAGAAGAAGACTACCGTGGCAAACGTTTCGCCGACTGGCCGAGCGACGTCAAGGGTAACAACGACCTGCTGGTGATCACTCGCCCGGACGTGATCGGCGGCATTGAAAAAGCCTACCTGGATGCCGGTGCCGACATCCTCGAAACCAACACCTTCAACGCCACCCGCATCTCCATGGCCGACTACGGTATGGAAGAGCTGGCCTACGAGCTGAACGTAGAAGGCGCACGCCTGGCGCGCAAGATCGCCGACGCCAAGACCCTGGAGAACCCGGCCAAGCCACGCTTCGTCGCCGGCGTGCTCGGCCCGACCAGCCGGACCTGCTCGTTGTCACCAGACGTGAACAATCCCGGCTACCGCAACGTGACCTTCGATGAACTGGTGGAAAACTACACCGAGGCCACCAAAGGCCTGATCGAAGGCGGCGCCGACCTGATCCTGATCGAAACCATTTTCGACACCCTCAACGCCAAGGCCGCGATCTTCGCCGTGCAAGGTGTGTTCGAGGAGCTCAGTACCGAACTGCCGATCATGATCTCCGGCACTATCACCGACGCCTCCGGTCGTACCCTGTCGGGCCAGACCACCGAAGCGTTCTGGAACTCGGTGGCCCACGCCAAGCCGATTTCGGTAGGCCTGAACTGCGCCCTGGGCGCCAGCGAACTGCGTCCGTACCTGGAAGAGTTGTCGAACAAGGCCAACACCCACGTGTCCGCGCACCCCAACGCCGGCCTGCCCAACGAATTCGGCGAGTACGACGAACTGCCTTCGCAAACCGCCAAGGTCATCGAAGAGTTCGCCCAGAGCGGCTTCCTCAATATTGTCGGCGGCTGCTGCGGCACCACGCCAGGCCATATCGAGGCCATCGCCAAGGCCGTGGCCGGTTATGCGCCACGCGTGATCCCGGACATCCCCAAGGCGTGCCGCCTGTCGGGCCTGGAGCCGTTCACGATTGATCGCAGTTCGCTGTTCGTCAACGTCGGCGAGCGCACCAACATCACCGGCTCCGCCAAGTTTGCCCGGCTGATCCGTGAAGACAACTACACCGAGGCCCTCGAAGTCGCCCTGCAGCAGGTGGAAGCCGGCGCCCAGGTGATCGACATCAACATGGACGAGGGCATGCTCGATTCGAAGAAGGCCATGGTGACCTTCCTCAACCTGATTGCCGGTGAGCCGGACATCTCCCGCGTGCCGATCATGATCGACTCCTCCAAGTGGGACGTGATCGAGGCGGGCCTGAAGTGCATCCAGGGCAAGGGCATCGTCAACTCCATCAGCATGAAGGAAGGCGTCGAGCAGTTCATCCACCACGCCAGGTTGTGCAAGCGCTACGGCGCGGCCGTGGTGGTGATGGCCTTCGACGAAGCCGGCCAGGCCGACACCGAAGCGCGCAAGAAAGAGATCTGCAAACGCTCCTACGACATCCTGGTGAATGAAGTCGGCTTCCCGCCGGAAGACATCATCTTCGACCCGAACATCTTCGCGGTCGCCACCGGTATCGAAGAGCACAACAACTACGCCGTCGACTTCATCAACGCCTGCGCTTATATCCGTGACGAACTGCCCTACGCGCTGACCTCCGGCGGCGTGTCCAACGTATCGTTCTCGTTCCGTGGCAACAACCCGGTGCGCGAGGCGATCCACTCGGTGTTCCTGCTGTATGCGATCCGCAGCGGCCTGACCATGGGTATTGTCAACGCCGGCCAACTGGAGATCTACGACCAGATCCCGGTCGAGCTGCGCGACGCCGTGGAAGACGTGGTGCTCAACCGCACCCCGGACGGCACCGACGCCCTCCTCGCCATCGCCGACAAGTACAAGGGCGACGGCAGCGTCAAGGAAGCCGAGACCGAGGAATGGCGCGGCTGGGACGTGAACAAGCGCCTGGAACACGCCTTGGTCAAGGGCATCACCACGCATATCGTTGAAGACACCGAAGAATCCCGGCTGTCGTTCGCGCGTCCGATTGAAGTGATCGAAGGCCCGCTGATGTCCGGCATGAACATCGTTGGCGACCTGTTCGGCGCGGGCAAAATGTTCCTGCCCCAGGTGGTGAAGTCCGCCCGCGTCATGAAACAGGCCGTGGCCCACTTGATCCCGTTCATCGAGCTGGAAAAAGGCGACAAGCCGGAAGCCAAGGGCAAGATCCTGATGGCCACCGTGAAGGGCGACGTGCATGACATCGGCAAGAACATTGTCGGCGTGGTGCTGGGTTGCAACGGCTATGACATCGTCGACCTCGGCGTGATGGTGCCGGCGGAGAAGATCCTGCAGGTGGCCAAGGAGCAGAAATGCGACATCATCGGGCTGTCCGGCCTGATCACCCCGTCCCTGGACGAGATGGTGCACGTGGCCCGCGAAATGCAGCGCCAGGACTTCCACCTGCCGCTGATGATCGGCGGTGCGACCACCTCCAAGGCGCACACGGCGGTGAAGATCGAGCCCAAGTACAGCAATGATGCGGTGGTGTACGTGACCGACGCTTCGCGTGCGGTCGGCGTGGCCACGCAGTTGCTGTCCAAGGAACTCAAGGCCGGCTTTGTCGAGCGCACCCGCGAAGAGTACGTGGAAGTGCGCGAACGCACGTCGAACCGCAGCGCCCGCACCGAACGCCTGAGCTACCCGGCCGCCATCGCCAAGAAGCCGCAGTTCGACTGGAGCAGCTACACGCCGGTGGTGCCGACCTTTACCGGCGCCAAGGTGCTGGACAATATCGACCTCAAGGTGCTGGCCGAGTACATCGACTGGACACCGTTCTTTATCTCCTGGGACCTGGCCGGCAAGTTCCCGCGCATCCTCGACGATGAAGTGGTCGGTGAAGCGGCCACTGCGCTGTACGCCGATGCCCAGGAAATGCTCAAGAAACTGATCGACGAAAAACTCATCAGCGCCCGTGCGGTGTTCGGCTTCTGGCCGACCAACCAGGTGCAGGACGATGACCTGGAAGTCTACGGCGATGACGGCCAGCCGATTGCCCGGTTGCACCACCTGCGCCAGCAGATCATCAAGACCGACGGCAAGCCGAACTTCTCCCTGGCCGACTTCGTGGCGCCCAAGGACAGCGGCGTGACCGACTACATCGGTGGCTTCATCACCACCGCCGGCATCGGTGCCGAAGAAGTCGCCAAGGCCTACCAGGACGCGGGCGACGACTACAACTCGATCATGGTCAAGGCCCTGGCCGACCGCCTGGCCGAGGCCTGCGCCGAATGGCTGCACCAGCAGGTGCGTAAAGAGCACTGGGGGTATGCCAAGGACGAGCAACTGGACAACGAGGCGCTCATCAAGGAGCAATACAGCGGCATCCGCCCTGCCCCGGGCTACCCGGCGTGCCCGGATCACACCGAGAAAGCCCAGTTGTTCCAGTTGCTCGACCCCGAGGCCCGCGAGATGCAGGCCGGCCGCAGCGGTGTGTTCCTGACTGAACACTACGCAATGTTCCCGGCGGCTGCCGTCAGCGGCTGGTACTTCGCCCACCCGCAGGCGCAGTACTTTGCCGTAGGCAAGGTCGACAAGGACCAGGTGACCAGCTACACCGCGCGTAAAGGCCAGGACCTGAGCGTGACCGAGCGTTGGCTGGCGCCGAACCTGGGGTACGACAACTAAGCCCGGCTGGATTGTCTATGCTCTCCCTCACACACCTTGTGTCGAGGGATGTATGGACGATCCAGTCAACAACAACCCCCCTACCTTCTGGCAGATGCTACACAGCGTCGTGGCGGCCGCGTTTGGCGTGCAGAGCGGCAAGAACCGCGCCCGCGACTTCACCCACGGCAAGCCCAGCCACTTTGTGGTGCTGGGCATTCTGTTCACGGCGGTGTTTGCCTTGACGCTGTTCGGCATCGTCAAGCTGGTGCTGCACCTGGCCGGCGTCTAGCGCAGCAGCAGTTGCAGGCTGAAGGGGTAACGGTAGGACGCCGGCTTGCCGACGGCTGACAGTGCGCGGAAATCCACCGGCGCCAACGGACCGAGCAGGCGTTGCGCCTGGGTCGCATCGATCAGTTGGAACAACGCCTCCTGGCAGTCACGCCCGCCATGGGCGTCGATGCAACTGCGCAGCCGGAGTGGTCTTGGTGCCGGAGAACGCCAGCAGTTCGATGGATTGGCCAGCGGCAACGGGACCGTGCAGACGTAGCAGACCCGTGAGCATCAGGTAGCCGGCCTGTTCATCATCGCTGACCATGCTGGCGATCCATAGCGCACGCGCAGATGCAGGCCGAGGTCCTTGGCACCGGCCTGCATGAATTGCGCATAGCTGACCCGGAAGGTTTCCGTCGACATGCCCGGGTTGAGAAACACCACCGACGTGGCATGGACCATGGCCCCATACGCCGATCCCAGCAACCACACACACGCAATCAGCACCTTCGATAGGGTTATCAAGCCTTGAACATTGACCGCCATGGATAGTGGCAAGGCGACAGTCAATCGAGGCCCTTTACTGGTGGCTCACCCAGAATACGGCGGTTCCCACCACCAGGATGATCAGAAACAGAATGGCCCAGGCATCAACGGTACTATCAGGTTTACGGGCTTTTGTCGGATTGCTCATCGCATCGCCTCTTGTCGGTTTTATAGGAGATAACGCTTAAACACGCTCACAGTAAAGTCGACGATTGCCCGTATGACAAATGTGGGTATGGCGATAACGGTTCTCATTAGTCAATTTGGTTATTTGCATATACTCAAACATCACTTTTGCGCATAAACGCAAACTGGTATCGTGCGCCGGCTCCGTTGGGAGTGCGCGGCCGTGCGCGCAGATTTGCCGAGAACAGGACCTATATGTACGTATACGACGAATACGATCAGCGCATCATCGAGGACCGCGTCAAGCAGTTCCGTGATCAGACCCGACGCTATCTGGCAGGTGAACTGAGCGAAGAAGAGTTCCGCCCTCTGCGCCTGCAAAATGGCCTTTATGTTCAGCGCTTTGCGCCGATGCTGCGGGTGGCCGTGCCCTACGGCCAACTGACGTCGCGCCAGGTACGCATGATGGCCAAGATTGCCCGCGACTACGACAAAGGCTACGCCCACATCAGTACCCGCCAGAACGTACAGTTCAACTGGCCGGCCCTGGAAGACGTGCCGGATATCCTGGCCGAGCTGGCCACCGTGCAGATGCACGCCATTCAGACCAGCGGTAACTGCCTGCGCAACGTGACCACCGACCAATTCGCCGGTGTCGCCGCCGACGAGCTGATCGACCCACGCCCGTGGTGTGAAATCGTGCGTCAGTGGACCACCTTTCACCCCGAATTCGCCTACCTGCCGCGCAAGTTCAAGATCGCCATCAATGGCTCGACCTCAGACCGCGCGGCCATCGAAGTGCACGATATCGGCCTGGAGCCAGTGTACAACGCGACCGGCGAGCTGGGCTTTCGCGTACTGGTGGGCGGCGGCCTCGGCCGTACCCCGGTGGTCGGTGCATTTATCAATGAATTCCTGCCATGGCAGGACCTGTTGAGCTACCTCGACGCGATCCTGCGGGTCTACAACCGCTACGGCCGTCGAGACAACAAGTACAAGGCCCGGATCAAGATCCTGGTCAAGGCGCTGACCCCAGAGGTCTTCGCCCAGAAAGTCGATGCCGAAATGGAACACCTGCGCGGCGGCCAGACCACCCTGACCGAAGCTGAAGTGCATCGTGTAGCCAAGCACTTCGTCGACCCTGAGTACAAGGTCCTGAGCAATCAGGACGCCGAGTTCGCCGCGCTGGATAAAGAACATCCAGGCTTCGCCCGCTGGCGTGCCCGCAATACCCTGGCGCACAAGAAGCCGGGTTATGTGGCGGTGACCCTGTCGTTGAAACCTACCGGCGTAGCGCCGGGCGATATTACCGACAAGCAGCTGGACGCCGTCGCCGACCTGGCCGAGCGCTACAGCTTCGGTCAACTGCGCACCTCCCACGAGCAGAACATCATTCTCGCGGACGTTGAGCAGAGCCAGTTGTTCACTCTGTGGGGCGAGCTGCGCGAAGGCGGTTTCGCCACGCCGAACATTGGCCTGCTGACCGACATCATCTGCTGCCCGGGCGGCGATTTCTGCTCCCTGGCCAACGCCAAGTCGATCCCGATCGCCGAATCGATCCAGCGCCGTTTCGACGACCTGGACTACCTGTTCGACATCGGCGAGCTGGACCTGAACATCTCCGGTTGCATGAACGCCTGTGGTCACCACCACGTCGGCCACATCGGCATCCTGGGCGTGGACAAGAAAGGCGAAGAATTCTACCAAGTGTCCCTGGGTGGCAGCGCCAGCCGCGATGCGAGCCTGGGTAAGATCCTCGGCCCATCCTTCGCCCAGGAAGCCATGCCCGAGGTGATCGGCAAGCTGATCGACGTGTACATCGAACAGCGCACCGAAGATGAGCGCTTCATCGACACCTACCAGCGCATCGGCATTGACCTGTTCAAGGAGCGCGTCTATGCAGCGAATCATTAAGAACAACGAAGTCCTCGACGAAACCTGGCACCTGCTGCCCAAGGACGCGAGCTTCGACGGCATTTCCAACTGCGACGACCTGATCGTGCCGTTGGCCCTGTGGCGCGAACACGGCCACGCCCTCAAGGCCCGCGACGGCGGCCTGGGTGTGTGGCTGGACGCCGATGAAGAAGCCGAGGAGATCGGCGACGACGTGGAACACTTCCAGGTCATCGCCCTGAACTTCCCGGCCTTCACCGACGGTCGCAACTACTCCAATGCGCGCCTGCTGCGTGACCGCTACGGTTACAAGGGGGAGTTGCGTGCGATTGGCGACGTGCTGCGCGACCAGCTGTTCTACCTGCGCCGCTGCGGGTTCGATGCCTTCGCCCTGCGCGCCGATAAAGACCCGTACGAAGCACTGGAGAGCCTCAAGGACTTCTCGGTGACGTACCAGGCGGCAACGGATGAGCCGTTGCCGTTGTTCCGCCGGCGCTGAGTATCAAAGGTGGGAGGGGGCTTGCCCCCGATGGCGGTGGATCAGTCAATGAATCTGTTGACTGGCCCTCTGCTATCGGGGGCAAGCCCCCTCCCACATTGGCATCTACTTGCTCTGTAGACCGGTCTTGATCGACGCCAGCACCTGCTTCTGCCCCATCGAACACGGCCCCCCTTCCGGCTGCGCCTGCACTGCCTCGATCACACCCAGCAGTTGCGCCTTGCTGTGGGCCAACTGCGCCTGCATGGCTTCAATCTGCTCCACCTTGCGCTCCAGCGCTTCAAGCAACGCCTCACGCTTGTGCTCCCCTGGCGCGGGCATCAACGCCTTGAGTTCCTGCAAGGTGAACCCGGCCTGCTGCGCGCTCTGGATCAGTTGCAGGGTCTGCAGCGCTTCGGGTGCATAGCGTCGATAGCCGTTGGCCTGCCGCCCCACTTGGCTGATCAGGCCCTGCGCCTCATAGAACCGGATACGCGACGCCGCCAGCCCACTCTGTTTTGCCAGTTCTCCAATATTCATCGAATTACCTGCTTGACCTTAAAGTTACCTTTAAGCTTAGCCTGAGGCTTCCCCTGCTCAGGAGTCAACTCATGTCGCCCTTTGAAACTCTGCAACTGCCCAATGGCCAAGTCCTTTCCAACCGTATCGCCAAGGCGGCGATGGAAGAGAACATGGCGGACGCCCGGCAAGCGCCCTCCCCCGAGCTGAAGCAGCTCTACACGGCCTGGGCCGATGGCGAGCCGGGCCTGTTGATCAGCGGCAACGTGATGGTCGACCGCCGCGCCATGACCGGCCCCGGCGGCGTTGCCCTTGACGACGAGCAGCAACTGCAGCGCTTTCGCGAATGGGCCGACGTGGCGCGGCGCAAGAACGTGCACTTCTGGGTGCAACTCAGCCATCCTGGGCGCCAGACACCCGCCAACCTGCGCCAGCAGGCCATTGCACCGTCCGCCGTGGCGCTCGACCTCGGCGGTTTCTCGAAGATGTTTGCCACGCCCAAGGCCATGACCGAGGCCGACATCCAGGACGTGATCCAGCGCTTCGCCACCAGCGCCCGCCTGGCCGAGAAAGCCGGTTTTACCGGCGTACAGATCCACGGCGCACACGGCTACTTGCTCAGCCAATTCCTGTCGCCGTTGAGCAACCAACGTACGGATCGCTGGGGCGGTTCACTGGAGAACCGTGCACGCCTGCTCCTGGACGTGATCCGTGCGGTACGCGCCAGTGTCAGCCCGTCGTTTTGTGTGTCGGTCAAACTCAACTCCGCTGATTTCCAGCGCGGTGGGTTCGAAGAAGCGGATGCACGCGCCGTGGTCGAGATGCTCAATCCGCTGTCCATCGACCTGCTGGAATTGTCCGGTGGCAGCTATGAAGCACCGGCCATGCAAGGCGAAGCACGGGACGGCCGGACCCTGGCCCGGGAGGCGTATTTCCTCGAATTCGCCAGCGAAGTCGCCGCCATTGCCCAGATGCCCGTCATGGTCACCGGCGGCATCCGTCGCCTGCCCATCGTGCAACAAGTGCTCGACAGCGGTATCGCCATGGCCGGCATCGCCACCGCCCTGACGCTGGAACCGCAACTGATCCAGCACTGGCGCGAAGGCCGCGACCCCAACCCGCAACTCAAACCCATCGACTGGAAGCGCAAGCCCCTGGCATCCCTGGCCATTCTCGCCGTGGTGCGCTACCAGATGCGCCGCCTCAGCCGCGGCCATCTGCCCAAGGCCCACGTCGCACCTTGCATGGCGCTGGTGCGTGACCAATGGTTTCTGGCCCGGCGCACCCGGCAATACCGCGCGGCCATGACGCAATCTTCACATTAAAGGCGGAGCATTCGCCGTGATCGAACTGTCCCCTATTGATCAGCAGTTTTTAACCTCACTGACGATTGGAGTTCTTCATGGCGAAAATCAACCTGGCCCAGCAATTGGCGACCACCCTTGAACAGGCGGGCATCAAGCGCATCTGGGGCCTGACCGGCGACAGCCTCAACGGCCTCACCGACGCGCTGCGCACCATGGACAGCATCGAGTGGATGCACGTGCGCCACGAAGAAGTGGCGGCGTTCGCCGCCGGTGCCGAAGCGGCTGCTACTGGCGAGCTGACGGTGTGCGCTGGCAGTTGCGGGCCGGGCAACCTGCATTTGATCAACGGACTGTTCGATTGCCATCGCAACCATGTGCCGGTGCTGGCGATTGCCGCGCAAATTCCATCTTCAGAGATTGGCCTGAACTACTTCCAGGAAACCCATCCCCAGGAACTGTTCAAGGAATGCAGCCACTTTATCGAGCTGGTCACCAACCCCGAGCAGATGCCCCAGGTACTGCATCGCGCCATGCGTTCGGCGATCCTCAATCGCGGCGTGGCCGTGGTGGTCATACCGGGCGATGTATCGCTGCTGGAGGTCGAGGACAAACTCAAGCCGTGGCCCGCCCTGCATGCACCACGTACGCTGCCAGCGGAACAGGACCTGCAACGCCTCACCGATATCCTCGAAAACAGCCGCAAGGTCACCCTGCTGTGCGGCAGCGGGTGTGCCGGAGCCCATGATCAAGTGGTCGCCCTCGCCGACGCACTGGGCGCCCCCGTGGTACACGCGCTACGTGGCAAGGAGCATGTGGAGTGGGATAACCCGTTCGACGTAGGCATGACCGGCCTGATCGGTTTCAGCTCCGGCTACCACGCCATGCTCGACTGCGACACGCTGATCATGCTCGGCACCGATTTCCCTTACCGCCAGTTCTACCCCTCCGACGCCAAGATCATCCAGGTCGACCGCAACCCACAGGCACTCGGTCGACGTGCCACGCTGGACCTGGGTATTGCCGCCGACGTCAGCGAAACCCTCGCTGCGCTGCTGCCAAGGTTAACGCGCAAGACTGATCGCAGCTTTCTCGAAACGTCCTTGAAGCATTATGAAAAAGCCCGTCAAGGGCTGGACGACCTGGCCCAGCCGTCGAAAGCCAATCGGCCGATTCACCCACAGTACGTGGCACGCCTGCTCAGTGAGTTGGCGGATGACGATGCGATCTTCACCGCCGATGTCGGCTCTCCCACCGTGTGGGCAGCGCGCTATTTGAAGATGAACGGCAAGCGCCGCCTGATCGGTTCGTTCAACCATGGTTCGATGGCCAATGCCATGCCCCAGGCCATTGGTGCGCAGGCGGCATTCCCGAATCGCCAGGTGATCTCGATGTCGGGTGACGGCGGTTTCGCCATGCTGATGGGCGACTTTATCTCGCTGGCGCAACTGAAGCTGCCAGTCAAAGTCATCGTATTCGATAACTCGTCCCTGGGCTTTGTCGCCATGGAAATGAAGGCGGCGGGCTACCTGGACGCCGGCACCGAGCTGAAAAACCCGGATTTCGCCGCCATGTCCAACGCCATGGGCATCCTAGGCATTCGCGTGGAGCAATCCGAAGACCTGGAACCGGCCCTGCGCCGCGCCCTGGCCCATGACGGCCCGGTGCTGGTGGATGTGGTCACCGCCACTCAGGAATTGGTGATGCCGCCGACGATCAAGCTGGAACAGGCCAAGGGGTTCAGCCTGTACATGCTCAAGGCGGTGATGAGTGGGCGTGGTGATGAGGTGATCGAACTGGCACGCACCAACTGGCTGCGCTGAACCCAGCGTGGGAGCTTGCTCCCACTGCTGGACCTGATTGCTCGATCAAGCGAGCTGTTTTTCGACCCATTTACCGTAGGCATCGATGAAGGCCTGCAGGAACGGTCTGGTCTTCTCGGACACCTTGCCCGCCTCATCGAACACACTGCCCGCGCCGCCCAGGTAGGCCTCCGGCTGCTGCATGCACGGCACATCGAGGAATACCAGGGACTGGCGCAGGTGATGGTTGGCGCCAAACCCGCCAATCGCACCCGGCGATACGCTGATGATCGCCCCCGGCTTGCCACTCCAGGCACTCTGCCCGTACGGCCGGGAACCCACGTCGATGGCATTCTTCAACGGGGCCGGGACGGAGCGGTTGTATTCCGGGGTCACGAATAACACCGCGTCGGATGAGCTCACCTGTTTGCGGAAAGTACTGTAGGCTGCCGGCGGTGATGCTCCGTCAATGTCTTCGTTGTAGAGCGGCAAATCGCCAATTTCCACAATGTTCAACTTCAGGTTGGCAGGGGCCAGTTCAGCCAATGCCAGGGCAACCTTGCGGTTGATCGAGTCTTTTCTCAAGCTGCCGACCACGACGGCGATGGTGTAGACCTTGCTCATTGGGGCTTCCCGACGTCTGACTAAAGGAGCTTGTAGTTATAAAGTCTTCGCGACGGGTTCACCAGAAGGTTTTTGATAATCCTGCGGGCACCTGCATTGCGCAGCATCATGTAAGAAGCATCTGAAAACATCGGCGAATAGTATTTTTATTCCGTAAGTAAACTACCCAGCTCCATGACGGTCTACAGAACCGCAAATCGAGTGTTTATCTCCAGAGGTTCTAAACAGATGGCAGCAGTACTAGTCGGACAGTTTCATGCCAGAGACGCAGAGGGACGCGTGTATTCGGTGCATGAGTTCCAGGAATCCAACCCGGCGCAAGGCGACCTGGCTGGCTCGGCGCCTACCATTACCTACAAGCTGGCCATTGGCGACCGTGTAGAGAAACTGGAAGGCGACGAATTCAAGCTGATCCAGTCGGGCACCATTCTCGTGCGCGAATCGCAAACCACCCTCGCGTCATAAGATCCCGCCTTATCCACCTGCTCAGTCCTGGCCATTGACGGCGTTGACTGGGCTGGGGTGATCACGGGCGACGGATCTCGGTGACTTCAATGCCCTGCTCGCCCTCGACCTTCTTCACGGTCACCACCAATCGCCCCCGCTCACCCTCCACCGCGAACATGGAACGCTGGTAGCCCGCCGTGTTGTAGCCTGGGTGCGCCACCACCTGCCTGACCAGTTCAATACCCAACACCGCCCCCACCTGTTCGATGACCTGTTCCTGGGAACGGATAAACGCTTCAAGTGCCAGGTTTTCCGGCGCGGTTTCGTTTTGACTGTTGAAGAGATAAGCAGCCACGCACCCTACGGTCACCAGGACCAGCAGTTGCTTGACCGTTACCCCGAGGAATATCGAGGGTAGAGGCATGTGAGACCAGACCTGTTTTTGTTGTTAATGCCGGCGGCCGGCTTTGGTCGTTAATGATCAGCGCAGCCATTCTATTGAATACCCGGCGCGCTGCACATAGACTCCGGCGATGCGTTTACGTCATATCGAAGTGATTCAGGCCATCTTGCAGACCGGACACCTCGGCACGGCCGCCGAGTGGTTGCAACTTCCCGTGGGCGATGTGGACGCGGCGCTCAAGGACGCCGAGCAACAGCTCGGCTTCATGTTGTTCGCCAGTGTGCGCGGGCGTTTGCAGGCTACCCGGGAAACCCTGGAACTGCAGGCGGAAATTGCCCATGTGTATGAGGCCCTGGAGCCGGTGCAACGCCTGGCCAGCCGCCTGAAAAACCATCATGCCCCTGCCCTGCGCGTGCTCTGCACACCGCCGCTGGCCAATCAGCTGTTGCCGCACAGTATTGCGGTGCTGCGCCGACGCTTCCAGGACACGCCCTGCAACCTGTCGAGCCAACCCACCCGGGAGATCATCAGGAGCCTGCTGCTGCACGAAGCCGACGTGGGTTTGAGCCTGCATGACCCGGAGCACCCGCAGATCCACTGCACCGTACTCGCCCAGAGCAAGCTGCAACTGCTGGCGCCCCATGGTTGGCTCAAACCCAAGCAGAAGTACATTGCGCTGCAGGACCTCGCCGGACAATCGATGATCGGCCTGGAGAGCCAGGACCCGCTCAGCCGCCTGCTGGACGCCAAGCTGCAAGCCTTGCGCCCGCTGCCGGTGGTGCAGACGCGGGTGCAGACCTACCAGATGATGCGCAGCATGGTGGAAGCAGGCGAAGGCCTGGCGGTGGTCGACCCGTTCACCGCGTTCGGCGCCCGCGAGGCCGGGCTGGATGCGTGCCCGGTGTCGCCGCCGATCATGATCAGCCTGTATGCGCTGACCCTCAAGGATGGCCCGACCTCCCCGGCGCTGAATGCGCTGCTGGAGATCGTGACGCAGAAGGCCGAGGGTTTGTTGGCGGGTTAAGCGTTGCCGGCTTCGCTCTTGAACAACCGATACCAGAATATCGCCACTTCGCGGGTCTGCGGGTCGATACCGCGATAGCGCAGATGGTCGATGCCGCCCATCACATAGCCGCAACGCTCGTACAAGCGGCAGGCACCGAGGTTGTTGTTCTGGGTTTCGAGCATCATGCCGGGGAGGTTTTTCTTGCGGCTCCAGAACTGCGCCACATCCAGCAACGCCTTGGCTACTCCGTGGCGTCGCGCAGGCAAGGCCACCGCCAACTCGTCGACATGGGCAAAGCCGTTCCAGTTGGTGCTGACCACGATGTGCCCCACCGCCCGGTCGTCCAGGTAGGCCATGAAGATCGCACTGTCGGGCGCGTCACGGAAACTGGCGAACTCCTCAGGGTCAATGCCGTAGCACTTGCGGTACGGCAAGATACGCTCCACGGGCCATTGATCGACCCGCTTGCCCATCTGCGGCTCACCGTAGGCGCTGACCTCAAAGCTGAAGTCATTGCCCCACACATAGGCATCAAAGCCTTCATCTGCGACCCGCACACTGAGTCCGGGATACTTCGGGTTCATTACAGCCTGCATAAACATCCTTAACCCTTGATGCAATCGACGGTGTAACAACGACCGCTGCCATCATCCTCGTGTTGCAACCCATGAACATCGGCGACAAAACCGGGGAAACTGCTATCGAACGTCCGGGCAAACGCCAGGTAGTCGATGATCGAGCGCGTCGACTCGGTAAAGCGCTCGCCCGGCATGATCAACGGAATGCCGGGCGGATAAGGCACCAGCATCACGGCTGCGATGCGTCCTGGCAAGGCGTCGATGGAAACCGCCTCCACTTCGCCCCTCACCAATTGGTCGTAGGCGTCGGCGGGCTTCATCGCGATTTCCGGCAATACGGTGTACATGCGCTTCAAATGCCTGGCCGTGGCGTTGCTGCGATAACAGCTGTGCAACTGGTCACACAGGTCGCGCAAGCCCAGGCTTTGGTAGCGCGTCGGCCCTTGGGCAAACACCGACGGCAAACAACTGGCCAGGCTGATATTGGCGTCGTAACTGCGCTTGAATTCCAGCAATTCGGTGAGCAAGGTACTCCATTTACCTTTGGTAATGCCCATGGAGAACAGCACGAGGAAGGAATACAGCCCGGTCTTTTCCACTACCAGGCCACGCTCCCAGAGGAACTTGCTGACCACCGCCGCCGGGATCCCGCAATCGCTCAAGGCACCGCCGGCATTGAGACCGGGCATTACCAGGGTCACTTTGATCGGGTCGAGCAGCACGTAGTCCTCGGCTACATCACCGAAGCCGTGCCAGTCATCCTGGGGATGCAATAACCAATCGGCGGTGGCGACCTTGTCGATCCCCGCCACCGACGGTGGCTGCCAGATGGAAAACCACCAGTCCTCGGCGGCGATATGCTGGCGCAGATTGGCCAGGGCGCGGCGGAAGCTCAGCGCCTCATCAAACATCTCTTGCAACAGCGAACGCCCGGCCGGGCCTTCCATCATTGCCGAAGCCACGTCCAGGGAGGCAATGATGCTGTATTGCGGCGATGTGGAGATATGCATCATGAACGCCTCGTTGAAACGGTCACGGTCCAGTTGGCGGGCACCGCCGTCCTGCACATGGATCATCGAAGCCTGGCTGAAAGCGGCCAGCAGTTTGTGGGTGGAGTGAGTGGTAAACACCAGCGGGCTGTCCGCCGTGCGCGAGGTGCCCATGCCGTAGCGCCCGGCGAAGAACTCATGAAACGCCGCGTAGGCGTACCAGGCCTCGTCAAAATGCAGCACCTCGACGCTGTTACCCAATTGCTGCTTGATCAGCTCGGCGTTGTAGCACAGGCCGTCGTAGGTGGAATTGGTGACCACCGCCATTTTCACTTTCGGCGGGCGGCCACGGGTCAAGGGACTGGCGTCGATCTTGGCGCGGATCGACTCGGGGCTGAACTCGCTCAGGGGAATCGGACCGATGATCCCCAGTTCGTTGCGCTCCGGGCACAGGTACAGCGGGATGGCGCCGGTCATGATGATCGAATGCAGCACCGACTTGTGACAGTTGCGGTCCACCAGCACCAGGTCATCGCGCCCGACCATGGAATGCCAGACGATTTTGTTGGCGGTGGAGGTGCCGTTGATGACGAAGAACGTATGGTCGGCGCCAAAGTTACGCGCAGCACGGGCTTCGGCTTCGGCCAGCGGCCCGGTGTGATCCAGCAGCGAACCCAGCTCGGGCACCGAGACCGATAGATCCGAGCGCAGTGTGTTTTCCCCGAAGAACTGGTGGAACGCTTGCCCCACCGGGCTTTTGCGATAGGCCACACCGCCGCCATGGCCCGGTGTGTGCCAGGAATAGTTCGAATCAGCCGTGTGCTGCACCAACGCCTTGAAGAACGGCGGCAACAGACCATCCAGATAAGTCCGCGCCGCACGGGCGACTTGCCGGGCGAGAAACGGCACGGTGTCTTCGAACAGATACAGGATGCCGCGTAACTGGTTGAGTTCGCTCATGGCGTCGGCAGGCGCGTTTTCCAGGGTGACTTGCTCGCCCAGGGCAAAGATCGGCAGGTTGGGCGCCCGCAGCCGCGCCAGGCGGATCAGCTCGACCATGTTCTGTAGAAGGTGGGTGTTTTCGCCAGCGCCTTCGGCGGCGATCAACATGCACGCCAGGCCATGATGGGTAGACGCCACCAGCCTGCCTTCGGCGTAGTCCACCGCGGAAAATATAGAAAAGCCCTCTTGCTCCAACTCCCGGGCGATGCCTCGGACCCGGTCACCGGCAACGGTGTCGGCCTTGATGTCGCGGTGCACGATCAGGACGGGAAACTTCAGGTCTTTATACATGTTTGCTTGTCGTCCTGAGGGCTATGCACTCAAGGGTAGAAGCTTGGCGGCCATGACGCGAATGAAGATTGACAGGCAATTGAAATCAATTGTGGGAGGGGGCCTGCCCTCGATAACGGTACATCAGTCAACACAGGTTTCGACTGGCCTGCCCCTATCGGGAGCAAGCCTCCCCCCCACAGTTCCAATCGAGTTCAGCCAGGGGTTATTGCTGGGTCAGTTGGGTCCATAATGCCGGCGCGCCCGCCGATTTGGCGATCGCTTCGAGCCGAGCCGCGTGTTCCGCGAGGTCCTGTTCGCTGGCGCGGATGATAGTGGTCGGCTTGCGATCAGCCGGCAGTCGGCGGATTTCCGAAGGACGGTTGCCCGAGCCTTCCGCCGAACCGCTGCCATCGGAGGCGTTGCCCGCCAGGGACAGGCTGGTCTGCCCGCCGGTCATGGTCAGGTAGACGTCAGCGAGAATCTCGGAGTCGAGCAAGGCGCCGTGGAGCTCACGGCCGGAGTTGTCGACGCCATAACGTTTGCACAGGGCGTCGAGGCTGTTGCGCTGACCCGGGTGGCGCTCACGGGCCATCATCAAGGTATCGAGGATCGAGCAGTGCCGGGAAATGTCCGCGCGATCAGTCTGCCCCATCAGGGCAAACTCGTTATTGATGAAGCCGACGTCAAACGCCGCGTTATGGATGATCAACTGGGCACCGTTGATGAATTCGAAGAACTCATCGGCGACTTCGGCGAAGCGCGGCTTGCCCTTGAGAAATTCGTCAGTGATGCCGTGGACGGCGATTGCGCCTTCGTCACTGTCGCGGTCCGGTTGCAGGTAGACGTGGAAGTGACGGCCGGTCAGGCGACGCCCCATCAATTCGACACAGCCGATTTCAATGATCCGGTGACCGTCGGTCACCGGCATGCCGGTGGTTTCGGTATCGAGTACAACAGATCGGATGGCCATCAGGGTTCAGCTCTCAACGGTTTGGTGTATTTCAAAGGGCGCGATGTTACCACGTGAGTCGCCTTCAACTCTGCTTGTAGCCCCGCACTTCATCCACGCCACGGTTGGCCAACTGGTCAGCACGTTCGTTGCCGGGATGGCCGATGTGGCCGCGTACCCATTTCCAGGTGATGTCATGGCGATTGCATTGCTCATCGAGCAATTGCCACAGGTCGGCATTTTTCACCGGTTCCTTGGCGGCGGTTTTCCACCCGCGCTTCTTCCAGTTGACCATCCACTCGTTGATGCCCTTCATCACGTATTGCGAGTCGGTCACCAGCAGCACATTGCAGCGGCGCTTGAGTTCTTCCAGGCCACGAATGGCGCCCATCAGCTCCATGCGGTTGTTGGTGGTGTTGGCCTCACCGCCCCACAACTCCTTCTCCACGCCCTTGCACACCAGCAACGCGCCCCAGCCGCCGGGGCCCGGGTTGCCCTTGCAGGCGCCATCGGTGAAGAGTTCTACGCTATCGGTCATCGGTTGCTCGGTATCAATTCAAAAAGAGGATTACGCATCGCTTTGCTTGCGGTTGACCTTGGCCATCGGCAATGGCACCAGCTTGCCCATCGGCTCGCGGCGCACCTGCTGCAACGGGCGCAGCCCGACCGCGATCTTGCGCGCCACCAGCAGGTAAAACCCGCCACCGGACAATTGCCAGGCGCCGGCCCGGCGTTCCCAGCCGGCCAGGCGGCCCTGCCACTTGGTCGACGCGAGCGGCGGACGATAGCACCCGAAGCGGCGTTTCTCCAGCGCGAAGCCCAGCAGGTTCAGCCAGTCGCCCACCCGCTGCGGCGAGATGCAGCGCGCCTGGCGCAGGCCGTCATGGGCGAACACATGGCGCAGGCCCCAACTGCTCCAGGGGTTGATCCCCACGATCAGCAAATGGCCACCGGGCCGTACGCTGCTCGCCGCCTCGCGCAACAAGCCGTGGGGCGACAGGCAGAAATCCAGCCCGTGCTGCAACACCACTACATCGGCAGCATGCTCGCTCAACGGCCAGGCCTGTTCCTCGCACACGATCTCCACGCCTGGCAACGGTGCCCCCAGGCGAACATTGCGTTGCACCTGCGGCGCGCAGGGCGGCGTTTCGGCCGAGGGGCCGTAGTGCACCAGATAGCCACCAAAGAACCGGCCCAGCTCGTCTTCGAGCATGCGCCGTTCTTCGTCCAGCAGAAATTGCCCGATGGGACCGGACAGCCACTCGCGGGCCGCGCCGATCAGGGCCAGCCACTCAGGATCGGCCTGGGCGAACGCTTTATCAGTCATTGCATTCTCCAACTCGCCTAGACGTTCTAAGATGCACCAATGTGTTCAGCTTGGCGAATCGAAGAATGATACAGATCAGTGCCCTGCCCGCCTTCACCGATAACTACATCTGGTTGTTACAGGACCCTCGCACCCAACGCTGCGCCGTGGTCGACCCCGGCGATGCCGCGCCCGTGCTGGCCTGGCTCGAGCAGAACCCTGGCTGGAGCCTCAGCGACATCCTGATCACCCACCATCACCACGATCACGTCGGCGGTGTCGAACAGCTCAAGCGTGAGACCGACGCCAAGGTCTACGGCCCGGCCAACGAGAAGATCCCGGCGCGGGACGTGGCGTTGCACGATAACGACCGCATCACGGTACTCGGCTGGGACTTCGACATCTATAGCGTTCCCGGCCATACCCTGGGCCATATCGCCTTTTATCACCCGGGCGTGCTGTTGTGTGGCGACACCCTGTTCGCCGCCGGTTGCGGGCGCCTGTTCGAAGGCACGCCGGAACAGATGCACAGCTCCCTCGAGCGCCTGGCCGCCCTGCCCGCCGATACCCTGGTGTACTGCACCCACGAATACACGCAGAGTAACCTCAAGTTCGCCCAAGCTGTGGAACCGGACAACACAGATATAGCCGAACGAGTGGAGAACGTACGCCAACTGCGGGCCAGAGGCGAGATCACGCTGCCTTCCAACCTGGCCCTGGAAAAGCTGACCAACCCCTTTCTGCGTACCTCTGAAACATCCGTTAAACAAAAAGCGGACGAACGGAATGGCCGTGACAACCGCTCTGGGGCCGAGGTGTTTGCTAGCTTGAGGGCTTGGAAAGATAAGTTCTAAAGGGAAGCAATCTGATACGCAATTTCTGAATGGTTGACCGGAACCCAACGGGTTTCTAGAATCGCCCGACATTTTTGCCCGGAACTTACTTCCAGCCAATGTCGTCATCTATTCGTAAATCCAACCATTCAGACGCATTGACCCGCCTGGCTCAAGCTGTGGCGGTGGCTGTGTCCGCCACACTGGCGGGCTGCCAATCAAGCAATTTCACCGCACAATCCACCGTGCAACCCAAGCCAAACCTCACCGCCAAAATCAAACAGAAACCCGTCATCTGGCTTTCAGAAAAACCGGCTCCCGACGTACCCCAGGATGTTTGGGAACGCATGCGCCGGGGCTTTCAACTGCAGGACGGTCTAGGTGTCAACCCGCGTATCGAGCAACAGCGCCTGTGGTTCGCCAGCAACCCGTCCTTCCTGGAGAATGCCGGAGAACGCGGCAGCCTCTACATTCACTACATCGTCGAACGTCTTGAAGAACGCAACATGCCCTTGGAGCTGGCGCTGCTGCCAGTGATTGAAAGTGCCTACAATCCGATGGCCTATTCGCGCAGCGATGCGGTCGGCCTCTGGCAGTTCATCCCCTCCACCGGGCGCTACTTCAACCTGCGCCAGACCCGTGCCTACGATGGCCGTCGCGACATCACCGCCTCCACCACCGCCGCACTCGACTACCTGACCCGCCTGCATGACATGTTCAACGGCGACTGGCTGCTGGCCCTGGCCGCCTATAACGCCGGCGAAGGCACGGTGAGCCGGGCCATCGAGCGCAACGAGAAGCTCGGCCTGCCGACCGACTACTGGAACCTGCCGCTGCCCCAGGAAACCAAGGACTACGTGCCCAAGTTCCTGGCGCTGTCCCAGGTGGTGCTGGCACCCGAGGCCTACGGCGTCAACCTGAACCCGATTGCCAACCAACCTTACTTCGAAGTGGTGGAAGTCAAGCAGAGCATGGACCTGTCACGGGTTGCCGCGCTGGCCGAGATCGACGAAGACGAACTGTTCCAGCTCAACCCGGCGCTGAAACAACGCACTACCCTGGACGGCCCGCAGCATTTGCTGGTGCCCAGTTCCAAGGCGCAACTGCTGACCAGCACCCTTTCGACGATGAAGCCTGAAGAATTGCTGGCGATGCGTCCGAAAAAGCAGGTGTTCGACGAGGTCGAGACCGCACGGGTGGCCGGGCGTACTCGCAGCTACAAGGTACGCACCGGCGACAACCTGACGCTGATTGCCAAGGCCAACAAGGTCGACGTACATGACCTGCAACGCTGGAACAAGCTCAACGGCCAGGCCCTCAAGGTCGGCCAGACCCTGGTAATGCAGGACACGCGCAAGCTAGTGGCCAAGGCCGACAGCAAGAAACCGGTGCAATACAAGGTCAAGAAAGGCGACTCGCTGTACATCGTCGCCAAGCGCTTCAATGTCGAGATGCAACACCTCAAGCGCTGGAACCCGCGTACCGGCCAGGCCCTGAAGCCTGGGCAGATGCTGGTGGTATCAGGTCCACGCTGAAACATCTGGAACACTGGGGACCCCATGTGGGAGGGGGCTTGCCCCCGATAGCGGTAGGTCAGCCAATGAATCTGTTGGCTGGTGTGTTGCTATCGGGGGCAAGCCCCCTCCCACATTGTTTCTGCGTCAATCCAACGGCCTTTTTCCAACCGGAACAAGCTGTTACTGTACCGATCATAAAGCCCAAGCCGCCTGGATCGGATCTCTGACTTGAAGCGTCCCCTCCTTCTACTAATAAGTCTGGCCTTGAGCTTTGCAGCGAACGCGACGATTACCGAGAGCCACGGTTATGCGCAGTTCGGCAGCCTCAAGTACCCGGCCAAATTCACCCACTTCGATTGGGTAAACCCTGCAGCGCCGAAAGGCGGGACATTGCGGGTCATGGCCTTTGGCACTTTCGACACCCTCAACCCCTATACCTTCAAGGGCTCCAGCCCGGTTTCCACGCCGAACTTCCTGCAATATGGCGTCAATGAGCTGAATGAGCCCTTGATGGTCGGCACCGGCCTGTATGCGCCCTCCGGCGATGAACCCACCTCCAGCTATGGGCTGATCGCCCAATCGGTGGAGTACAGCGAGGACCGCAGTTGGGTGGTGTTCAACCTGCGTCCCGAAGCGCGCTTTCACGATGGCAAGCCGATCACGGCGTATGACGTGGCGTTTTCCTATCGCACCTTGCTGACCGAAGGGCACCCGCAATACCGCACCAACCTGCAGGAAGTGGCGCGGGTGGATATCCTCAACCGCCACCGCATCCGCTTTGTGTTCAAGCGTGCCGGCAACCCCTTGCTGATCCTGCGCCTGGGCGAGTTGCCGGTATTGCCCCAGCACTACTGGAAAAACCGCGACTTCAAGGCCACCACCTTCGAACCACCCCTGGGCAGCGGCCCCTACCGCATCAGCAAGGTCACGCCCGGACGGCAACTGGTGTTCGAACGGGTCAAGGACTACTGGGGCAAGGACCTGCCGGTCAACCAGGGCTTCTATAACTATGACAAGGTCGAGGTGGAGTTTTACCGCGACAGCGATGTGGCCTTCGAAGCCTTCAAGGCCGGTGAATTCGATATCTACATCGAGCACCAGGCCAAGAACTGGGCCAATGGCTACAACTTCCCGGCGGTGAACCGGGGTGACGTGATCAAGGCGCAGATCGCCCACCAAATCCCGACACAGAGCCAGGGTCTGTTCATGAACACGCGGCGGCCCACGTTCAGCCAGGCCAAGGTGCGCGAAGCCCTGGGGCTGATGTTCGACTTCGAGTGGACCAACCGCACCCTGTTCAGCAGCGCGTACAAGCGCACCTTGAGCTACTACCCCAACAGCGAATTCGCCGCCACCGGCGTACCCACCGGCCGTGAATGGATGATGCTCTCGCCCTACCGCGAGCAGTTGCCGGCCAACCTGTTCACGCAAGCCTTCAGCCTGCCCCAGACCGACGGGCGCGGCATCCCCCGCGAGACTATGCGCCGCGCGCTGGCCCTGCTCGGCGAGGCTGGCTGGAAGCTGTCCGGACAACGCCTGGTCAACAAGGATGGCCAGCCGCTGCGTTTCGAGATCCTGCTGGTCAACCCGAACCTGGAGCGCATCCTGCAGCCCTATGTCGAGAACCTGATCAGCATCGGCGTCGACGCGCGCCTGCGTACCGTCGACCGTGCCCAGTACAAGCAGCGCCTGGACCAATTCGACTTCGACATGATCCTGATCACCCTCAACCAGACCTTGAGTCCAGGCCTTGAGCAGTGGCAGTACTTCCACTCCAGCCAGTCCGCGATCAAGGGCAGCAAGAACTACGCAGGCATCAACAATCCGATTGTCGATCACCTGCTGGAACAACTGCTGGCCGCCAAGACCCGCGAAGAGCAACTGGCCGCCGGCCGTGCCCTCGACCGGGTGCTGCTGTGGCAGCACTACAGTATTCCCAACTGGTACCTCAACTATCATCGCCTGGCGTACCGCAACCGGTTCGCCTTTGTCACCACGCCGCCCTACAGCCTGGGCCTGAGCGCGTGGTGGCTGAAAGCTTCGGAGAAAGCCCAATGATATCTTTGCGTACTGCCCTGCTCGGCAGCCTGCTGCTGTGCACTGCGGCCCAGGCCGCCCCGCAACATGCGTTGACGCTGTACAACGAACCGCCGAAATACCCCGCCGACTTCAAGCACTTCGACTACGTCAACCCGGATGCGCCCAAGGGTGGCACGTTCCGCGAGTCGGCCATGGGCGGCTTCGACAGCCTCAACCCCTATATCAGCAAAGGTGTACCGGCCGACAATCTGGGCCTGATCTACGACACCCTGGCCATGCAAAGCCTGGACGAGCCCATCACCGAATACGGCCTGGTGGCCGGCAAGATCGAAAAAGCCCCGGACAACAGCTGGGTGCGCTTCTACCTGCGCCCGGAAGCGCGCTTCCATGATGGCCACCCGATCCGCGCCGAGGACGTGGTATTTACCTTCCAGGAACTGATCAAGGAAGGTTCACCGATCTACCGCACTTATTACGCCGACGTCGACGAAGTCATCGCCGAAGACCCGCTCAAGGTTCTGTTCAAGTTCAAGCGCACCAACAACCGCGAATTGCCGCTGATCCTCGGACAACTGCCGGTATTGCCCAAGCATTGGTGGGCCACCCGCGACTTCGCCAGGGGCAATCTGGAAATACCGCTGGGCAGCGGGCCGTACAAGGTCGCCGAGGTCAAGGCCGGACGCATGATCCGCTACGAGCGGGTCAAGGATTACTGGGCCAAGGACCTGCCGATCACCAAGGGTTTCTACAATTTCGACAACCGCATCACCGACTACTACCGCGACAGCACCGTGTCCCTGGAAGCCTTGAAGGCCGGGCAGTTCGACTACTGGCTGGAATTCAGCGCGAAGAACTGGGCCAACGCCTACAACATCCCCGCTGTTGCCCAGGGCCGGCTGATCAAGGAAGAAATCCCCAACGGTAACCCCACCGGGATGCAGGGGTTTGTGTTCAACATGCGCAAGCCGATGTTCCAGGATGTGCGCGTGCGCAAGGCCATCAGCCTGTTGCTGGACTTCGAGTGGAGCAACAAGCAGCTGTTCAACGGCGCCTATACCCGTACGCGCAGTTACTTCGAAAACTCGGAAATGGCCGCCACCGGCCTGCCCGGCCCGGATGAACTGGCGATTCTCGAGCCCCTGCGCGACAAGATCCCGCCCGAAGTCTTCACCCAGGCCTTCGAACCCTCCAGGACCGACGGCAGCGGCATGATCCGCGCCCAGCAACGCGAGGCCTACCAACTGCTGCAGGAAGCCGGCTGGCGCATCGTCGATGACAAGATGGTCGACACCACTGGCAAACCGGTAACCATCGAATTCCTGCTGGCCCAGACCGAATTCGAACGCATCCTGCTGCCGTTCAAGCGCAACCTGGCCGACCTGGGCATCGACCTGGTGATCCGCCGGGTCGACGTGTCGCAGTTCATCAACCGTATCCGCTCGCGGGACTTCGACATGCTGGTGGGCAGCTTCCCGCAGTCCACTTCACCGGGCAACGAACAGCGCGAGTTCTGGAAATCGTCCAGCGCCGACAAACCCGGCAGCCGCAACTACATGGGTCTCAAGGACCCGGCCATCGACCAGTTGGTGGAAGAGTTGATCGACGCCGATTCACGCAAAAGCCTGGTGGCCCATGCCAAGGCCCTGGACCGCGTGTTGCAATTTGGCTACTACGTGATCCCCAACTGGCACATCAAGACTTTCCGCGTGGCGTACTGGGATCACCTGGGCCACCCGAAAGTCCCACCGCGCTACGACGTCGGGACGGCCACCTGGTGGGCCAAGCCCGACGTCAAACCGGCCGTCATCCCGGACACTAACACGAGCGCCGATCCGGCGAGCGGAGGCGATTAAATGCTGGCCTATATCTTTCGCCGCCTGTTGCTGATTATCCCGACGCTGTTCGGGATCCTGCTGATCAACTTCGTCATCATCCAGGCCGCCCCCGGTGGCCCGGTGGAGCAGATGATCGCCAAGCTCGAAGGCTTTGAAGGCGCCACCAGCCGCATTGCCGGCGGCGGCGCCGAGGTATCGGTGGCCGGCTCCAGCAGCTACCGCGGCGCTCAGGGCCTGGACCCGGCGCTGATCAAGGAAATCGAGAAAATGTACGGCTTCGACAAGTCGGCGCCGGAACGTCTGTGGATCATGGTCAAGAACTACGCCCAGCTGGATTTTGGCGACAGCTTCTTCCGCGACGCCAAGGTCATCGACCTGATCAAGGAAAAGATGCCGGTGTCCATTTCCCTCGGGTTATGGAGCACGCTGATCATGTACCTGGTGTCGATCCCCCTGGGGATCGCCAAGGCCACGCGGCACGGCAGCCATTTCGACGTGTGGACCAGCTCGGCGATCATCGTCGGCTACGCGATCCCGGCCTTCCTGTTTGCGATCCTGCTGATCGTGGTGTTTGCCGGCGGCAGTTACCTGGACTGGTTCCCCCTGCGCGGGCTCACCTCCAACAACTTCGATGAACTGAGCTGGGGCGGCAAGATCCTCGATTACTTCTGGCACCTCGCGCTGCCCATCACGGCCCTGGTGATCGGCAACTTCGCCACCATGACCCTGCTGACCAAGAACAGCTTCCTTGACGAGATCAACAAGCAGTATGTGATCACCGCCAAAGCCAAGGGCCTGACCAACCACCGCGTGCTCTACGGCCACGTGTTCCGCAACGCGATGCTGCTGGTGATCGCCGGTTTCCCCTCGGCCTTCATCGGGATCTTCTTCACCGGCTCATTGCTGGTGGAAGTGATCTTCTCCCTCGACGGCCTGGGCCTGATGAGCTTTGAAGCGGCGATCAACCGCGACTACCCGGTGGTGTTCGGCACGCTGTTCATCTTCACCCTGCTGGGGTTGATCGTGAAGCTGATCGGCGACCTTACCTACACCCTGGTCGATCCGCGGATCGACTTTGCCAGCCGGGAGCATTGAGATGAACCTGTCCCCCCTCAATCGCCGCCGGTTCGAACGGTTCAAGGCCAACAAGCGTGGCTGGTGGTCGCTGTGGCTGTTCCTGATCCTGTTCGTGCTGAGCCTGGGCGCCGAGCTGATCGCCAACGACAAACCCCTGGCCGTGCACTACGACGGCGGCTGGTACTTCCCGGCGCTCAAGCGCTACCCGGAGACCACATTCGGCGGCGAATTCCCTCTGGAGGCCAACTACAAGAGCCCGTACATCCAGGAACTGCTCAAGGCCAAGGACGCCTGGACGTTGTGGGCGCCGATCCCGTTCAGCTACCAGAGCATCAACTACGACCTCAAGGTGCCGGCCCCCGCGCCGCCTTCCAGCGTCAACCTGCTGGGCACCGATGACCAGGGCCGCGACGTGCTGGCGCGGGTCATCTACGGCTTCCGCGTGTCGGTGCTGTTTGCCCTGACCCTCACCGTGCTCAGCTCGATCATCGGCGTGATCGCCGGGGCCCTGCAGGGCTTCTATGGCGGCTGGGTCGACCTGGCCGGGCAGCGTTTCCTGGAGATCTGGTCCGGGTTACCGGTGCTGTACCTGCTGATCATCCTCGCCAGTTTCGTGCAGCCCAACTTCTGGTGGCTGCTGGGGATCATGCTGCTGTTCTCGTGGATGAGCCTGGTGGACGTGGTGCGCGCCGAGTTCCTGCGTGGGCGTAACCTGGAATATGTGCGGGCGGCGCGGGCGCTGGGCATGCAGAACGGCGCGATCATGTTCCGCCATATCTTGCCCAACGCGATGGTGTCGACCATGACCTTCATGCCGTTCATTCTCACCGGCGCCATCGGTACGCTTACCGCTCTGGACTTCCTCGGCTTCGGTTTGCCCGCCGGTTCGCCGTCGCTGGGTGAACTGGTGGCCCAGGGCAAATCCAACCTGCAAGCGCCGTGGCTGGGCATGAGTGCCTTTGCCGTGCTGGCGATCATGTTGAGTTTGCTGGTGTTTATCGGCGAGTCCGCTCGCGATGCCTTCGACCCGAGGAAATGAGATGAATCAGGACAATCTGATCGAAGTCCGCGACCTCTGCGTCGAGTTCGTCACGGGCGAACACCACCACCGCGTGGTGAACCATGTCAGCTTCGATATCAAGCGCGGTGAAACCATCGCACTGGTGGGTGAAAGCGGCTCGGGCAAATCGGTAACCGCCCACTCGATCCTGCGCCTGCTGCCCTACCCGCTGGCGCGCCATCCCTCCGGCACCATCGAGTATGCCGGCCAGGACCTGCTGACCCTCAAGGAAAAAACCATCCGCCACATTCGCGGTAACCGCATTGCGATGATCTTCCAGGAGCCGATGACCTCCTTGAACCCGTTGCACCCCATAGAGAAGCAGATCAACGAAGTGCTGGGCCTGCACAAAGGGTTGCAAGGCAAGGTCGCCACCCAGCGCACCCTGGAGCTGCTGGAGCTGGTGGGTATTCCTGAGCCGCACAAGCGCCTCAAGGCCCTGCCCCATGAACTGTCCGGTGGTCAGCGCCAGCGGGTGATGATCGCCATGGCCCTGGCCAATGAGCCCGAATTGCTGATCGCCGATGAGCCGACCACCGCACTCGACGTGACGGTGCAATTGAAGATCCTGGAATTGCTCAAGGAACTGCAGGCGCGCCTGGGCATGGCGCTGTTGCTGATCAGCCATGACCTCAACCTGGTGCGCCGGATTGCCCACCGCGTGTGCGTGATGCAAAAGGGTTGCATCGTCGAGCAGGCGGAGTGCGAGACGCTGTTCCAGTCACCCCGGCACCCGTACACCCAGGAGTTGTTGGCGGCAGAACCCAGCGGCGGCCCGGCGACCAACGATGTTGGCCCACCGTTGTTGGAGGTCGATGACCTGAAAGTGTGGTTCCCGATCAAGAAGGGCTTTTTGCGCAACACCGTTGACTACGTCAAGGCGGTGGACGGTATCAACTTCAGCCTGCCCCAGGGGCAGACCCTGGGCATCGTCGGTGAAAGCGGCTCGGGCAAGTCCACCCTGGGCCTGGCGATCCTGCGGTTGATCGCCAGCAAGGGCGGTATTCGTTTCGAAGGCCAGCAACTGGACAAGCTCAGCCAACAACAGGTACGCCCGTTGCGCCGGGAAATGCAGGTGGTGTTCCAGGACCCGTTCGGCAGCCTGAGCCCGCGCATGTGCGTCAGCGAGATCGTCGGCGAAGGCTTGCGCATCCACAAGATGGGCACGCCGGCCGAACAGGAAGCGGCGATTATCGCGGCGCTCAAGGAAGTGGGCCTGGACCCGGAATCCCGGCATCGCTACCCTCACGAGTTCTCCGGTGGGCAGCGCCAACGCATTGCCATCGCCCGCGCGCTGGTGCTCAAGCCACGTCTGATCCTGCTCGACGAGCCCACCTCGGCCCTCGACCGCACGGTGCAACGCCAGGTGGTGGAACTGCTGCGCAGCCTGCAGGCCAAGTACAACCTGACCTACCTGTTCATCAGCCATGACTTGGCGGTGGTGAAGGCGCTGAGTCACCAATTGATGGTGGTCAAGCATGGGCAGGTGGTGGAGCAAGGGGATGCGCAGGCGATCTTTGCGGATCCGCAGCATGCCTATACCCGCCAGTTGCTGGAAGCCGCTTTCCTGGTTCCCGCCTGACACAACTTTGAAAAAAGTCTGAAAGGAGGCTTGCCCCCCCGCAGGCCTTAACCTTGCCGCCGTGGCTGACGCAAGCCACGGCCTTGCAGGAAACACCTGCTACAGAGGCCCCCTCCTCGTGGCGGATGATCCGGGGTTTCATCAGCCGGAACCGACCTCATGGATGACATTCACGCCCTTGCCCTGACTTGGGACAGCCTCCCCGGCGACACGCCGCTGCCACTCAGTCTCAGCCCTTCTATCGCCTACCTGAACGAACGCCAATCCCTGCGCAGCGAAGGCGACACGACCCTGATCGGCCACTTGAGCCGCCTGCTGGCCGTCGCCTCGAACCAATCGTTACCGCCTCCCACGCATCCCGTGCCAATGGTCGCGCATTCTCAGTTGGGCCAATGGTGCGAAGCCTTTTGCAAGGCCATCAATCAGAAAGACTTCATTGACTGGGCTAACGCCGAGGGGTTTGATCTGGCCACGCTACGCGTGCACAACAGCCGACTGAGCGTGACGGCTCACGGGCAGCCCAGGGTCTACACCCTGGCCGACTCGTCCGCCTGGTGGACATTGGCCAACCCGATCATCTACATCAGCCAACTCCTGGACCCGACCGAACTGGGCATGCCGTATATCGCACCTGTGCCTCCCGCCGGTGCGCGCACCTTTCCCTTGAACCTGACGCTGGCGTTCCATGGTTTGCCGATGCCTGCCAACCGCCTGCAGGCGCAGACCATTGTCGAAGAGCTCGACGCCTTGAAGGGTTTTCCCGGCTTTGACGATAACGGGCGCAGCAAGTCGATGAGCTACGCCGAGTCGAGCCAGCAGATGCTCGACTATCGACAGCTGGCAGAGGCCCTGCAACGGTTGGTCAAGGACGAGAACAGCTTTGACGCGTTGGATATCTACCGCACTGTGCTGTATCTGACATCCGATTCGCGGTTGTCCAGAAACCTCAAGGAGGCGGCGGGCCTGTTGCAGGCAATCATCAATAGCAACGACCTGGGCAGCACGGACGACGCGCCGGCGCCCGCTTACTTCGATTACCAGCGGCAAGTGTTGTGTGTGCTGAACCCGGACAGCGGGCGCGAAATAAACACCTTGGTGCCAAAGGCACCCGATGAGCGTTGGAACCGGTTGGCCACACTCGGCGAACAACTGGGCAGCCATGTCTATACCGACCAGCGCATCAGTATGGTCGGGGCTTTGCAGGCGTATGCCATCGAGCGCCCGCTGAGCAGGACGGAGGTCAGCCTCCTGAGCCAGCGCCTGCGCGACTGGCCGGCGCCTGCGGTGCCGGTGATATTGAACAGCGCCCGGTCGTTCGGCGAACTGTACCGCTATCGGCAGTACATCGGTCTGCTCAATGATCGCCACGTACTGCGCAACGCTTTGTCGACGGTGATCGCTGGCGGGAACCTGAATGATGCCGATCGGTTTGAGGTAGGCGCCAGCGTTGACCCGGACACACTCCAGGCAACCGTTAAAAAAGCCTACGCCCAGATCCACGTGCTGACCGACCACCCTGACTTCCTGGCCATCCGCACCCGGGAACGCGTCGACCCTGCCAGCCACGTATTGCTCACTGCCGAGGGTAGCGTTGGCGCCAATGGCCTGGACGGCACCTGGAAAACCCTGACCGACCCAGTGATGAGCAATGTTGAACTTGCCCCTCTGGTGTCGCGCCTGAAGCTGGTAGCGGCCAAGACAGGCGGGTACTTGCGCAGTCATTTCAAGGTGACGCTCAGCCAGGCACTGAACCTCTACCACCTTGTACGCCCCCACACACTGCACGAGGCACGCCTGACGTTGCAGCAACTGACCGTCAGCCAACCCCTGCCGACGCGTCAGGGCCACTACTGGCGAGCGCTCAAGCCGCTGTCTGGTTCACAACCCTCAGCCTGGAAACTGTCGGTGCTCGATCGCACGCAAATCATGCGCATCATCGAGCGCTTCACGGCCGACCAGGACGTGCCGCTGTTCGAGTACCTCGGCCAGCCCATCGTCGCCGGCAAGTCGATAGCCGATGTGCGGGCGGAAGCGGATTTCCTCATGGTCCGCCTGCTCGCAACACCCTTGGCCCAGCAACTGGCAGACGCTTTGTCGAACGCCCTGCACTGGCATGGCGGCCACGCCGGCGAGCGCACGGAAAGTGGCAGCCGCAGTGCACTGATACTGGCAGCACTGATCCTGAGCCTGGACCCCGAGCCCGATGCGTACCCGAACCGGATCAATCTGGTCGACTGGCACGACGATTACTTCTGGGGTGAGCACGTGCCGTTCATACGCCAGTGCATCGACAGCAGCCTGGCCGGGCTCCACCCAGCTACCGCAGCACTGGCCGCGCACCTGTTGCTGAGCGAAAAGGGTCCACATTTGCTCGTACGCGACATACCCGACGCCACGCCTTGCCTGAGCGCCCAGACCTGGGTGCTGTATCATCAATACGTCATGTACATGGAAAAAGTCATGCCGGGGTCTTCCCGTCAATTGACTTACAACCAGATCATGTTCCTGGCCGGGCTGGCGCCACACGGCAGCTGGAAGCGCTTCCTCGAAAGCAGCGAAGCAACGCCGCCGGTGCTGGAATGGGCCGTGGTCAACGGCATGCTGGACCCTCGACCGCATTACGATGTGCTGGCGATCAATACGGCACTGGAAGGCCTCAATCGACAGCGTGCCAGCCTGGCCGACGCCGTCGAGACGTTTGCACAGCCTGTGGTGACCTTGCGCCAGACCGCGCTGGACGATCTGCGCCGAGTGTATGCCGACAACACCTTGCTTGAAGAGCCAGTGCTGATGTGGCTGCCGGAGCATTCGCCGTTTTCCGAAGACGGCCGCTTCGAGGGCGTGTATACGGGCCCTCTGTACTCGTTCGTCGACCTGCACAGTGCCGGTGCCCTGGATGTCACCTCGAAACGCTGGCACTCGGCAAACGCTGGGGTCAAATATCGGGAATTGGCTCGGCAATTCCACTTGCTCACTCCGATCAATCGGCTTTTTTTCGACACCTTTGATCGCAAGCTCGGGCAGTTGAAAGAAGCCTACGGGACCGCGCTCCGTTACGGCTTGTCGCACCTGACCCTGCCCAGTCGTGAAGCCCTGGAATACGGCCTGGTGCTTTTTTTCGGTCTCACCCAGAGGCACGGCGACGTCGGCCGGTTCGGTGTACTGATGTATGTCTCGCATTACAGCGACAGAAAGTTCTATGAAGTTTTTCCCCGGCACCTGTTGGTTCGTCCACGTCCAGACCTTGACTACAAGCGGGTCATGCAGGCGGCCAAGGACGGCGCCAGCGGTGCCTGGATGCGTTTCGACTGGCCGGCCTACGCGCAAGGCACCCGACCTGCCGAGGTGGCGCTGACCGCGGCGGCGACAGACCTGGTCATCCATCAGCTCGACAACTTCGCACCCGCCGAAATCCCCGCCCCGGACCTCTTCGGACGCAGGGTGCCGCGCACCTTCGACTCACCACGCAGCCGCGCCTTGATGAGTGTCATCGTCGAGCGGCATATGCTGCATGACGGCGAGGCCCTGCGGGAAAAGGCCCGGCAACCGGTCACCCTGGCTGAGGCCGTGGCCGGTTACGATCCATGGGCCGACTACCTGCGCCGCTGTGCACCGCCGGTACGTCAGGGCTTGAACAATGGCGAGTTTTAGCTGACGCTGCTCGCCTGCCCGTTGAACTGCTGCGAGGAAGCGCCCGCCCATGACTGCTGCCACTGCTCCGTATTTCTGGCGTGACCCCGCGCTGGCCTTTATCGAGGCGCGGACCATCGCCGATGGGCGCAAGGTCACCTACAGCCGGCATGCCCACGAGCATTTTTCCATCGGTGCGATCACCACCGGGCGCAGCTATTACCACTATGGCAGCGAGACATTCCAGATCAGCGCCGGCACGGTGGTGTTGATGAATCCGGGCGATGTGCACGCCTGCAACCCCATCGACAATGAACCGTGGTCCTACCAGATGCTGTACATCGACACGCCCTGGCTGACGGAGTTGCAGCATCAGTTGGGCTTCAGCACCGACCAGGGTTACCGACCGTTCAATACGCCCCATACCCAGGACGCCGTGCTGTACCGTGGCTTGCTGGAGTTGTACCGCATCCTGGTCGATGAACAGGCCGAGCACTTGCAGAAACAGGACGCGCTGGTGAGTTACTTCAGCGACGTACAACAGCGCCTCAACCCAGCCGGCACCCCGCTGCGCGAGGTCAACCACAAGCTGGAGCGGGCCGCCGAGTACATCCGCACGCACTGCACCGAAGGGGTGAAGCTGGAAGACATCTGCCTGGCGGCCGAACTGTCGCCGTCTTACCTGATCCGCGCCTTCAAGCAATATTACGGGCTGACACCCCATGCCTTCCTGGTCAACCAGCGCATCCAGTTCGCTCGCGCCCGATTGCGTCAGGGCGCGCCCATCGCCGACGTGGCGCTGGCGGCGGGGTTTGCCGACCAGGCGCATTTCCAGCGCGCGTTCAAACAGCATTTCGCCGCAACGCCAGGGCAATACCGCGACGTGCTCAAGCCATCAGCAAATAACCCACACTGGCCACCAGCAACGCGGCCATTGAACGGTTGAATACGCGCACGCCCTGGGGGTTGCCCAGGTAGCGCCGCAGAAACGTGCCGGCATAGGCCCAGCACGCCACCGACAGATAGCAGATCACCAGGTAGAGTCCGGCAAACAACCACACCTGCCGTGCATCGCCATCAGCGACGAACAACCCCATCCCGGCCACACACGCCAGCCAGGCCTTGGGGTTGAGCCACTGCATGATCGCGCCGTACAGCATCGACGGCGCCGTGGCACTGCCATCGGCGTCCAACCGACCATCGTCCACCGCCAGCTTCCAGGCCATGTACAGCAGAAAAGCTACCCCGCCCCACTGGATCAACTGGGTCAGTATCGGCCAACGTATCAGCACCTCATGCAACCCCAGGCCAATCAACACCAACAGCAAGGTGAAGCCCACGGCGGCCCCCAGGACATGTTTCTGGCTGGCGACAAAACCGAAACGCGCCCCCGTACTCAGTGCAACCACATTCACCGGGCCGGGGGTGATAGACGTGGCGAGTGCGAAGGCAGCCATGGAAATGATCAGACTCATTGCAGTTCCTTTTTATTCGAGCGAGTGACGATGGGACCACGGTAAAGGGGCCGCTCGGTCGAGGTATTGAAGAAAATGCCCCTCGCTCACTTAGATGCTTTTATTCCATTGATATAACTGTATTTTTTTCTTTCGCACTGGCGATTTTGATAGGCAAAAATGCGTATTTGCCGTGCGGGGGCCGATGCTAGAGTTCAATTCCTACTGATCAAAAAAAGGAACCGCCATGTCACGTCGCCTGCTGGCAGCCGCCTGCCTGATGTTGTGTTTTTCCGCCGCCCAAGCCGCTGAGCGCTGGGAAACGCTGCCGCCAACACCCGCCCCCGTGGCCGGTGCCAAGACCGGCTATGCCGCCGTCAACGGCATCAAGGTCTACTACACCCGTACCGGCCATGGCTCGCCGGTGGTGCTGCTGCATGGCGGCCTGTCCAACTCCGATTACTGGGGTAATCAGGTCAAGGCCCTGGCAGCCAGGCACACGGTGATCAGTATCGACAGCCGCGGCCACGGGCGCAGTTCGCGGGATGAAAAACCCTATGGTTATGACTTGATGGCCGATGACGTGGTGGCCGTGCTCGACCACCTGAAAATCCCCCGCGCCGACATCGTCGGCTGGAGCGACGGCGCCATCATCGGCATCGACCTGGCCCTGCGTCACCCGGACCGCCTCGGCAAAGTCTTCGCCTTCGCCGCCAACACCCAGACCGCCGGGGTGAAGGAAGGCGTCGAGAAGAACCCGACCTTCGCCGCCTTCATCGAGCGCGCCGGCAAGGAGTACGCCAAGCTGTCGCCGACGCCGAAAGAGTACGACGCGTTTGTCGAGCAGATCAGCCATATGTGGGCCAGCCAGCCGAACTGGACTGACGCACAGTTGCAAAGCATCAAGACGCCGATCCTGATTGCCGACGGCGACCATGACGAAGCGATCAAGCGCGAACACACCGAGTACATGGCCGCAACCATCCCCGGCGCCGGCCTGCTGATCCTGCCGAACACCAGCCACTTTGCGTTCCTGCAAGACCCGGCGTTGTTCAACGCAGCCCTGCTGGGCTTCCTCGACGGCAAATAGGCACCGCCTCAAGCCCCGGGCATCTGGGTGACGATGTCGCCGATGCCCAACACCCGGCCATCCTCGGCGAGGATCTCGACCTTGCGCAGTGGCTTGAGCGAGCGCGCATCCAAGACTTGCGCGCCGACCTCCTCCGGCTCGGTATAGGCCTGGCCCCACTGCGCCAGCGTCACCAGCACCGGCATCAGCGCACGGCCCTTGTCGGTGAGTTGGTATTCGCTGCGTGCGCCGACTTCGCTGGTCTGCAACAGGCCTTGCTCGACCATGTCCTTGAGCCGTGTGGCGAGGATGTTTTTCGCCACGCCCAGGTGTTTTTGAAAATCACCGAAACGCGTTACTCCGGCAAAGGCGTCGCGGATGATCAACAACGTCCACCAGTCGCCCACCACGTCCAGGGCGCGGGCCACCGGGCAGCCATCGCCTTCCAGGCATTTGCGTTTCATCGTCGGGCCTCCGGGCACTTGCAAAATGAGGTTGCATTATAGGACCAACAGGCTCAGGATAAAAACAGTTTCATTATTAAACCTAACTAACTGTCTGGAGCGCATCATGGATATTCGTGGAAAAGTGGTACTGGTCACCGGCGCCAATCGCGGCCTGGGTAAAGCATTCGTCATTGCCTTGCTGGAAGCCGGCGCGGCCAAGGTCTACGCCGGCGCACGCGATCCAGGCAGCGTGAACATCCCCGGCAGCACGCCGATTGCCCTGGACATCACCGACCAGGCCAGCGTGCAGCGCGCCGCGGAGCAGTGCACCGATGTAGACGTGGTGATCAACAACGCGGGGTTCCTGAAATACGGCGCGCTGCTGGCTGAAGACAGCGTCGAAAACCTGCAACAGCACTTTGACGTGAACACCTTCGGCACCCTGCGCGTCAGCCGCGCCTTTGCGCCGATCCTGGCCAGGCAAGGCGGCGGCGCGCTGATCAATGTACTGTCGGTATTGAGCTGGCTCAGCCCGCCCGGCACTGGCGGCTACAGCGCCTCCAAGTCCGCCCAGTGGGGCCTGACCAATGGACTGCGCGGCGAACTGCGCGAACAGAAGACCCTGGTGATCGGCGTGCACCCCGCCTACATCGACACCGATATGGTGGCCGACGTGCAGGCGCCGAAGAGCACGCCCCAGGACGTGGTCGCCATCACCCTCAAGGCCCTGAGCGAAGACCGCGAGGAAGTGCTGATCACCGACATGACCCTGGCCGTGAAGGCCTCGTTGTCCACTGACAGCCCGGTCTACCTCAACAACTGATCAACCCGATGCCCGCCAGCGGCTTATCACCGCTGCGCGGGAATCCGCACGTCGCCATCGCGGCACTGGGTTTTCACACTGCGCGGGCAACCAGCAAAGGCCAGGTCCTTGGTCAGGCATACCCGCACCTCGGACAGCACTTTGCCTTTGCAGATGACTGCCAGCCCATGATTGCCCATGCGCGGGTTGCTTTCACGGAACAACGCCTCGATCTCACTGGCCTGCAACGCCGGCGGCGTATTGAACGGCTGCAGTTGCTGCGGAATGCTCACCACCCCCAGCGCCTGGTCGGTTTTTTCCAGGTAGGCCGACGGTTCCAGGCCACTGCAGGTGCCATGCTTGGACCATTCATGCTTGAGCAATGCACGGGTCGGAAACAGTGTTGCGCCCTTCTCGATTTCTTCACGACTCAACGGCGACTGCGGCGCACAGGATGCCGGCCAGCCGCCACGCGCATATTGCGGCCACAGGCCATGCAATACAAAACCGTAGCCTTTACCGGAGCACTGTTCATTGTCCGGGTGGGTCAGGCAAAAAGTCGGCGACCACGACAACGACAGCACATAAAAATCAAACTCCCCCGGTGTGCCTTGGCTGCGCGGAGCCGCCATCGCACTGGTGGCCAGCACCAGCCACATCGCCATCCAGTATTTCATTTGTCTATTCCTTGGAAAAAAGACCACCCTAACGCGCCTACTCAGGACGATGGGGGTTACGTTGTAGCACCTTGTCCAGGATCCGATCGGTCTTCAACGCTTCGATGCCCAGCGATGGGTGCTCGGCTTCGCCACGGATATGTGCGTTCATCGCCAACACGTGGTGCCACTGGATATGCGCATGGCACGGCACTTCCAGCACTTCGCACGATTCACCCTCAAGGTGCAGCGGCTGGTCTTCGAAGACCGAGAATCGGATGCGCCCATGGCTGCCGATCAGTTCCACCCGGTCCTCGCGACGGTCCGCGACAAAATTCCAGCAGCCCATGCCCAGTGCGCCCGAACTGAACGTCCAGCACGCCGTCACTGCATCCTCGGCCGCATACCTCCCGGCTTGTCGCGCGGTAAACCCTGTGACCTCAACGATATCCCCGGCCAGGTACTGGAACAGGTCGAAACCATGGCTGGCCAGGTCGGCGAAGTAACCACCGCCAGCGATGGTCGGGTCGGTGCGCCAGTTGGCGGGGCTGGCGTCGTCGGCACCCGGTGGCTTGCACAAGGTCCAGGTCAGGTGGCGCAGTTCGCCGATGCGCCCATCTCGCAACCAGTCGCGCACTTGCTGGAAACGCGGCAGTGAACGGCGGTAATAGGACACAAACAGATGCAGCCCGGCACGCTCGAAGGTGCGCTGCATCAACGCGCTCTGCTCGGCGTTGAGCGACATGGGCTTCTCGACGCAGCAATGCTTGCCGGCCGCCGCGACCATCAGGCTATATTCGAGATGGCTGTCCGGCGGCGTGGCGATGTACACCGCGTCCACCTCGGGGTCGTTGATCAGCGCCTGGGCGTCGGTGTAGAAACGCGCAATGCCATGGCGTGCCGCATAATCACGCACCGCCGCTTCGCGGCGCCCCATCACGGCCACCAGCGCAGAACCTGGCGCTTTGTAGAAAGCCGGTCCACTCTTCAATTCAGTGACACTGCCACAGCCGATCATGCCCCAGCGTACGGTGCTCATCTGCCCTCCTCGTGCGTTTTGATCAATCGGGCAGTATCCACATCCCCACACGTCAGCGCCATAAGCACTTAGCATGACAATTGCATTACACTTTTATGACACTCATCCCGCTGCGGGGCACAGACGATGAAAATACGTGCAACGGTCATTTGCGAACACGAGGGGCATATCCTCTTCGTGCGCAAGGCCAGATCCAAATGGGCATTGCCGGGAGGCAAGGTCGAACGCAACGAGCGCCCGGTCGGCGCGGCCGAACGCGAGCTGGAAGAAGAAACCGGATTGAACGTGGACGGCTTGCTGTATTTGCAGGAACTCAAGGCCCGCGACACCGTGCACCACGTGTTCGAAGCGTCGGTGGTGAACGTCGCCGATGCGAAACCTTGCAATGAAATAGTCGATTGCCAGTGGCACCCCTATGGCGCCATGGACGAGTTGGACACCACCGATGCCACCCGCCACATCGTCAAATCCTTCCTGCGTCGCCTGTAGTTCAGCGCTCCGGGCGCAGACCTACAAGCGCCACGTTCAGGACTGAGGCTTGCGGCCTGCCGCCTGCCCCCGCAGATACAACGCCTCCACTAACTTCTGCCGCTCCTCCCGAGGCAGGGTGCTGGCGAACTGCGCCAACGTCGTGTCCACCAACGCACGCAGCGCCATATCGGCTTCACGGGCCTTGGCCAGTTCCGCCACCAGCACATCCCGATCCAGGGTCTGCGCTTCCAATTGCTTGATCACGCCCATGCGCGCTTCACGCCCGGCCATGATCAGCGGCTGGCTGTCGGCCCGGTTGTGCCGCAGCAGTTGGCGCAATTCCCGGCGGCGCTCCGGCGGCAGCTTGATCATCGCCTGGCGCAAGCCGTGCTGGTTGACCACCGCCTCCGCGGGCTTTGCACTGGCCATCCAGTGGTAGAGGCCACCGCCGACGCCGCCGATCAGGAACACGTTGAGCAAGGCCGAGGCCAGCAGCCAGGGTTTGAGGGACTTCAGGCTCATTGCTCGGTGTCCTCGGCATTGACGGTAAAGATGACTTGCGCATCGCCTTGATCGAAGACGCTGGGCAACACCTCGGACGACAGCATCGGCAGCGGCACGCTCAGGGATGCCACCAGCATCCCGGCGACGATGCCCGCGACACCCACGCCTACCAGGCCGGCCGGCGACAACCAGCGGGCATAGCGCGACCAGAACGAATGGCCGCGCGGGGCCGACAGCTGAATCTGCCGCGCCAGCGAAGGATCGACGTAGGCCAGTTGATGGCTGTCCAGTTGACCGTCGAGCCAGCGCGCCTGTTGCTGGGCCTCATGCGCAAGCACATTGCCGCTGTCCAGCAAAGCCTGGGCTGCGGGCTGTTCGGCGCGGGGCCAGCGGTGCAGGTCGGCGCCATAGGCGTCGGCCAGGTAAGCAAAACGTTCGGGTGTCATGGTTTTCCCCTTCCTGGGCGGGCAAGCCCGGGTGTGTCGGCAAGTTGGCTGCGCAACTGGCGTCGGGCCCGCGACAGCAGGCTCTCCAGTGCCTCGACGCTGATGTTCATCAGGGCCGCGGCGTCGATGTTCGACAGCTCCTGGTAGTACTGCAACACAATCGCTTCGCGCTGACGCTCGGGCAGCGCCGCCAGGGCGGCAGCCATCCGGGCGCTGCGATCGGCGGCTTCCAGCTGTTCATCCGGCGTCAGTGCGCTGTCTGTCAGCGCCAACGCTTCCTCGTCCTCCAACGGGCGCTCCTTGCGCCGGCGCAGACGGTCGTGGCACAGGTTGAGCGCCACCCGGTGCAGCCAGGTGTCGAAGCGCGCCTCGCCACTGCGCCAACTGGCGGCGTGGCGCCAGATGCGCAGGAAGCTTTCCTGGGCCACGTCCCTGGCTTCGTCGGCATCCCCCAGGATCCGGCCGGCGAGCGCCAGCAGACGCGGCAGTTTGCGCGTCACCATTTCGTTGACGGCCGCCGGTTCGTTGTTACCGATGCGCGCCAGCAGTTCAACGTCCGGATCAGTGTCTTTCAATCGGGCAATTCTCGGTCAGCGGATCCAATGCCCTTCACGCCAGTACCAATTGGGGCCGTGAGCCTCCCAATGGCCCGGTTCCCAACGCGCATTGCGCATCACCGGCTGCCAGTGCCCAGGCACCCACCCATAGCCGTGCCCTTCCCAGCGCCAGTGGCCGCGGTCCCAGGCGTAACCCGGGCGCTCCACGGAGATCACTTCCACGCGTTCCGGTGGCGGTGCCTGGCGGATGATGATTTCGGTCTGGGCAAACACAGGGGTGCTGACAAGCGCGGCAAGGACCAGCGGAGCAAGCAAGGCATAGCGCAATTTGGCCAGGGGTCTCATGGCAACTCCTTCATGCAACACGCGAAAGTGCGGGTGCTGATGGGTTGAACGGCGGGGGCCGGAAAATCCGTCGCAGATTTTTTGCGCAGTATTGCTCAGGGGGTGGCAGGGCTTGATGAAATGTTTGAAAGCTTTGCGACGGATTTATGCCGGTGGCCGCGTTGAAGGATTGACGCTGATCAACCCAAGAGGAAACACCATGTATCGCCGACTTTACATGCTGGTTGCCGCACTGCTGATCGTCAGCCTCAGTGGCTGCGTGATCCTGCCGGAACATCGCCATTGCTGCTGGCGCTACTACGGCGCGCTCGATGCCCCGAGCCACACCGTCGATGCCTGACCCAGCGCAGTACACCGGATACCCCGGTCAACAGAGGGTCGCCCCGTCCGGCGACCTCTCGTCTGCTGCGCCGCCGAAGGCTTGACTCGGCGCCCCGATCGAAAGACGCTCTTGGCTTTTCGCCATCATCCAGAGCAGCCGCCCCATGAGCATCGACCCTCCGAGCCAGCCCGACAGCGATGTTTACAAGACCTTGCTGGAGTCGACCAAGGCCATTCCCTGGCGTATTGATTGGCAGAGCATGACCTTCAGCTATATCGGCCCGCAGATCGAGGAGTTGCTCGGCTGGACCCCGCAAAGCTGGGTCAGCGTGGACGACTGGGTCGAGCGCATGCACCCGGACGACCGTGAATATGTGGTGGATTTCTGCGTATCGCAGTCCCGCGCCGGGGTCGACCACGAAGCGGATTACCGCGCGCTGACGGTGAATGGCGACTACGTGTGGATCCGCGATGTGGTGCACGTGGTGCGCAAGGACGGCGAGGTCGAGGCGCTGATCGGTTTCATGTTCGATATCAGCGAGCGCAAGAAGACCGAAGAGCACCTGGTGCGCTTGCAGAAACAACTCGAGGAGTACTCCTACCAGGATGGCCTGACCGGTATCGCCAACCGCCGCATGTTCGACACCGTGCTGGAACGGGAGTGGGCCAGCGCCCAGCGCAGCCAGTTGCCACTGTCGTTGATCATTCTGGATATCGATTTTTTCAAGCAGTACAACGACCACTACGGCCATATCAAGGGCGATGAGTGCCTGCGCCAGGTGGCGCACACCTTGTCCCAGGCGGCCAATCGGCCACGGGATTTCATTGCGCGCATCGGCGGCGAAGAGTTCGTGTGGCTGCTGCCGGAAACCGATGCGCAATCGGCCAGGCAGGTAGCGCAACGCTGTCTGCACCTGATCCGCCAGCAGCAGATCGAGCATGGTCATTCGGCGGTATCGAACCTGCTGAGCCTGAGCCTGGGCGTGGGTACACGTATCGTCAAACCTGATACGCCAATGCTGGGGTTCGTCGAAGAGGTCGACAAGTTGCTGTACCAGGCCAAACGCAATGGACGAATGCGCGCGGAGTTCGGCGACAGTGAAGTTTGACGCGAAGGTCAAATCCCGGGCAAAAAAAATCCCAAGTAGCTGATGGAAACTTGGGATTTAAAAATGCATAAACCGTGGGAGGTGAACGCCCGGCTATAGTAACGATTGTAAAAAGCTGTAACAAGATTATTTTGATCCTTTCGTCGGATTAAAAGCGCTGTAAGTCATTCAATAACCACACATTTTTTAAGGTAGCCAAACATGTAAATGCCACTTTTTGGTGCAACTACTGGCGCCATTTCCATTTATAAAAAAGGGTTATTGAGTTAAGGCGACTTCACACTTTTCGATATACGCTCGCTCAACTGTTCGCAGGCATCTTGTGTATCGAGGCTATTGGGCAACACCGAGCGCGCCACACTTTCCACCTGTCGGCACAGCGCCAAGCGCTCATTGGTCGCATCCCGCTCGCGGTCGACCTGGGCATTGAGCTGCACAAAATAGACCCCCAGCAACACCGCCACGCAAAGCACTCCGACCACGAAGTAGCGAAAGTTGTTGGACGGCGGCTCGGATGGACTCATGGCTCACTGCGCCCTGCTCTTCTCATACTCAGATGGTTTTGCACCACCGAGGTGCGAAGGGTGAAGAGCGTGTCGACATCGTCCTGCGTCGCCGCGCGGATAAGCGTTTGCATACTGGCCTCCCAATGAAGGACCCAATTGTATGTAAATTGAAACACAGCGATTGTCGTGGATTTGTAAAACCGCCGCCCTACAAGGCCTGGCCATGTTGCTGGCGACGGAATTGCCCTGGGGCCAGGCCATGGGCCTTGCGGAAGCAGCGGGAGAAGTACGCTTCATCGGTAAACCCGCAGCGGTGCGCAATGGGACCGATCATCTGCGCACTGTTGAGCAACAAGGTGCGCGCCAACTGCAGGCGGCGGTCGAGCACCAGTTGCGAAAACGGCTTGCCAGTCTCCTTGCGCAACAGGTGCGTGAGGTAGTTGGGTGACAGGAACGCCGCCGCCGCCGCGTCAGTAAGGTTGAGGGTCGGCTCGTGCAGATGCTCGCGGATGTAGCGTTGCACCCGCGCCAACGCATCCTTGCGCCCGCGCCGGGTGGCGTTGTTGGCGGCGTACGCCTGCAACGGCTCGGCATACTGTCCGCAGACCAGGCCGATCAGTTGAAACAGGTAGCCCTTGAGACGCTCGCGGGCGCCAAAGGAACGGCGGGCATCCAGTTCGCGCATGTGAGCGAGCCAGCTTTGCACCTGCTCAAACGCCGCATCATCGAGGATGAAGTCCAGGTGTTCCTGGAAGCGAAACGGCGAAAGCTCCGGCGCCTGGCCGATGGGAATGTCTTCCAGGTCGAGGGGGTCGCAGGTCAGTTGCGGCAGGAGAAACCCCTGGCTGAAGTTGATCAGCATGAACTCGCCGTCTTCGGGGTGGGGGATCACATGCAGGCGATGGGGCAGGATAAAGGCAAGGGCCTTGCGCGGGAACGGCCGCACAGCGCCGCCAATGTGCTGCACAGTGTCGCCGCCGAGGTTGACCTGGATCTGGAAGTATTCATGCCGATGCGGGCTGGTCAGCGCCGCCCGCCCGCGCTTGTCGCGGATGTAGAAGTCGGGGCGGTCGCTGCGCTGCTGCATGCCGTAGGTGGTAACGCGGGTGCCTGGCATAACGGTCTCTCGGGTGGCCGGGTCACCACTTTAGCCTCAAGCCTGGCCGAGGGTGAACTGCAACTCGCCGATGCCCTCGATGCCCGCCGTGACCACATCGCCCGGCTGCAAGGCACCGACACCTGCGGGGGTGCCGGTGAAGATCAGGTCGCCCGCCTTCAGCGCGACAGACCTTGAGGCATGGCTGATCACTTCGCTGACCGACCAGATCTGGTCGGCCAGGTCGCCCACCTGGCGCTGTTCGCCATTGACATCAAGCCAGATTTTTCCGCTGGACGGATGCCCTACCGCGCTCACCGGGCGCAATGCGGTACTCGGCGCAGACGCATCAAACGCCTTGGCCCACTCCCACGGCCGCGAGAGTTTTTTCGCATGGGCTTGCAGGTCGCGGCGGGTCAGATCGACGCCGACGCCATACCCCCAGATGTGGGAAACCGCCTGTTCCGGACTGATATCCACGCCGTCCTTGCCGATGGCCACCACCAGTTCCACTTCATGGTGCAGGTCGGCGGTCAGCGGTGGGTAGGCGATCACACCTTCGGCGGGCACCACGGCATCCGCCGGTTTCATAAAGAAAAAGGGCGGCTCGCGGTCCGGGTCGTGACCCATCTCACGCGCATGCTCACTGTAGTTGCGGCCCACGCAGAACACACGGCGCAGCGGGAAGCGCGCATCGCTGCCCTGTACTGCGAGGGATGGGGTGGGTGCGGGGATGAATACGTAGTCAGTCATGGCCTGTGCCTCTGGATTTGCCTGGCGCCAGTATGGCCAGGGGCGCCGAGGGAAAGTTGGACAGGCTTACGCAGATTTTGCACGGGGCGGTGCTTGCTCGATCATTTGCGTGCGACCTTGTAGCGCACGCAATCCTGATAGAAACCCTGGCGAATCGCCTCGGGCTTGAGCCGCGATCGGCTGTCGTAGGTCTGTTCGGTGATGCCCATGGCCATCATGCGCATCCAGGATTTGTTGAACTTCATGCTCTGGATCTTCTGCCGCGCCGCGTACAGCGACACCCCCGACAGTTTCAACTCCTGGGCCCTGGCCGCGGTGCCGGCGCCCCAACTGCACATGTACTTGTCACCCTCGCGCAGCTCCCGAGCCTGCACGGCTGCCGCGCCGCCGGCCAGGGAGCAGGCGATCAGCATGATTCCAACAGTGCGCATTTGCATCCCCACCTAACCACCTGAAAATAAAAGCGATTCTGGCGAGGATTTAGTTACAAAGGGGCCATTAAATTGCCTTATCACCACTGATAGGTTGCGCTCGCCTGCACGGTACGCTGCGAGCCATACCAGCACCACGAATAGGAGTAGCAGGACGCGACATACTCTTTATTCGCCAGGTTAGTGGCATTGAGCGCCAGGCGCAGGTTGTCCTTGAGGCTGGTGATGTTGGGGATGTCGTAGTGCACGGCGGCATCGAACAAGGTGTAGCCCGGCACCTTGAGGGTGTTGGCGGTATCGCCCCACGAAGACCCGACATAACGCGCTCCTGCGCCGGCGCCGAAGCCTTTGAGTTGACCGTCATGGAAGGTGTAGTCGGCCCACGCCGAGGCGGTGTGGCGCGGCACGCCGTAGGTGGTGGTGCCTTCGGCGGGGATGGCCGGACCTACGCCGATATCGCTGATGGGCGCGTACCGCACGGTGTTGTTGGATTTGCTGATGCGGTTGTCCAGGTACGCGTAGGCCGCCGTGATGTCGAGGTTGTCGTTGAGGCTGGCCTTGCCTTCCAGCTCGAAGCCACGGGATTGCACTTCGCCGTCCTGGCTCTGGCAGCGCCCGGTGCCGCACAGGTGGGTGGGGTCCGGGTCGGTGGTCAGCACGTTGGTCTGGCGCAGGTCGAAGATGGCCGCAGTGATGAAGCTGTTGCTGCCCGGCGGCTGGTATTTGATGCCGATTTCATACTGCTTGCCTTCCGTCGGCTTGAACACCGAACCGCCGTAACCGGTACCCGATTGCGGGTTGAACGACTCCGCATAACTGGCATACGGCGCCAGGCCATTATCGAAGAGATAGACCAGGCCGATACGACCGGTAAACGCCTTGCTGTCCAGGGACGACTCGGATTTGGCGCCGGTGCGCAGGGTCTTGGTGCTGCTGTCGGTGCTGGCCCAGTCATAGCGACCGCCCAGCAAGAGCACCCATTTGTCCCACTTCATCTGCTCTTGCAGATACACGCCGGTCTGTTCGCTGCGCGAGGTGCCATCAGTGGTGTAGGCCGGCACCGGGACGGCTGCGCCGTAGACCGGGTTGAAAATATCCAGGGTCGGACCTGCGGTGTACACGCCGGAGCCGGACTTGGTGTCGGTGCTGGTGTTCTGGTAGTCGAGCCCCATCAACAAGGTGTGCTGCAACGGGCCGGTGTCGAATTTGGCCTGTAGCTGGTTGTCGAGGGTGTAGGCATCCAGGTCGACATCGCTGGCGATGGTCGAACGGCGAATGGTGCGGTAATCCGCCATCAGGTAGTTGCTGTACAGGCTGCGGTACTGGCCTTCGCTGCGCAGGTAACGCGCATTCTGGCGCACAGTCCACACGTCATCGAAGTGATGCTCGAACGCCCAGCCGATCGAGTAGTACTCGCGGTCGCTTTTCTCGAAGTTCTTCTCGCCATCGTAGAAATCCACATCGATGCTGCGTCCAGTCGGGCTGTGCAGCACCGAACCCCAGGCCGGCACCGAGCCGTAGGAAGCCCCCTTGGGGTCCTTCTGGAAATGCCCGAGCAGGGTCAGAGAAGTGGCGTCGTCCGGACGCCAGGTAAAGGAGCTGGACAATGACTGACGGCGCGTCTCGGTGTGCTCCACCTGCCCATCGGCATCGTCGAAAAGCCCGGCCACACGGTAGGAATACACGCCCTGATCATCCAGGGGGCCACTCAAGTCGAAGGTGGTGCGCTTCTTGTTGAAGGTGCCGTATTCCACGCCCACTTCATGAAACGGCGTGTCCAGCGGGCGCTTGCTGACCATGTTGATTACCCCGCTCGGCGTGCCCTGCCCGTACAGCACCGACGCAGGGCCGCGCAGCACTTCCACGCGTTCCAGGTCGAAGGCATCTTTCTGCGGCAAGGCGTCACGGCTCGACGGCATGCGCAGGCCATCGAGGTAGGTGGCCGGGGAGAAACCGCGGATGGTCAGTTGATCGAGACGCGATGCGGTGGCGCCACGGGTTTCCGGGATGACGGCGGCGCTGTAGCGCAGGATCTGGTTGAGGCTCTCGGCGTTCTGCGCACGCATCTGTTCTTTGGTGACGATGGAAATCGACTGCGGGGTTTCGATCAGCGCGGTGTCGGTCTTGGTACCCGACAAGCTGCGCGTGGCCACATAGCCGGCCACCGGCCCGGTCGGGCTTTCGGCCTGGTACGCGCCGCTGATGGTGGTGGCCTGGAGTTCCATGGCGCCACCGTTATCCGGGATGGCTTCGAGGCGGTAGCGGTCGGCGGAAATCTTCAAGGCTTGCAGGCCGCTGCCGGCGAGCAATTGGCTCAGTGCCACGTCGGTGTCGTATTGCCCGCTCAAACCCTTGCTGCGCTTGCCCCGGGTCAGGCCCGCATCGAAGGCCAGCACCAGACCCGCCTGCTCGGCCAGGCTATTGAGTGCCTGGCTCAAGTCACCCGCAGGAATCGAGAAACGGCGCAGCGCGCTGCTGCTCTCTTCGGCATAGGAAGACTGAACGGTCAGCAACGGCACGGCGGCAAAAGCCATCGCCACTGACAGAGCCAGTGGGTGCAAGGGACGAGCAAGGCGCGACATGGGAAATCCTGCGTAAGGGAGGTTCTATTAACCATGACGGCCATGTCGGGAAATCGGGCAAGGATGCGAGCGATTTTTATTTGGCGGGCAATTTTGCAATCAGGTTTATCGCTTTTCGGTGTAGCACTTCGAGCTGACTTTTCGCGGTTTTTCCCCCTGCGTAGTGGGCTCTTTCTGAATTTTCCAACCGTTCATCCAGCCGCATTTTGCTGCGGCATGCTCCGACGCCTTGCCCTTTGCCGAGACGTCACGGATGACCCACGCTGCCCACATTGCCCTGATCGAATTTGAGCTGGATGGCTTTCATCAGAGCCTGGTGATTTATCGCCAGCAGATGAACGCCTGGTATTCGCGCGCGCTGGATTCAGTGAGCCATGCGGCTGACATGCCGTCGTTGCTGGGGATGGACCGGGTATTGCGGGTTGGCAATTCGCAGCGTTCGGTGAGTCTTTCCGACACTAACCTTTCGACCGTGACCCGCTGCCCGATGGGCGGTGAACTGAAGATCGAGAGCAAGTTCGAGTCGGTATATGACGTGCCGATCGGCAATATCCCGGTTGAGGTCATCGGCCTGGATGACGGCAGTTCCAGCGTAATCATGCTGGATGAACAGGGTAAGGGCTCACACCACTGCGCGGCGGGTGGGCGCTATCAGGTGCGGGTGCAGGGCGGTGTTTCCAGCGAGCAAGTCGACGCGTTGTTTGCCTCCTACGACGGGTTGATGGGGGATCTGCAGCAGTGGCTTCGGGAGCAGTGGTCTGGCTTTAAACCGCACTGGGAGCGCTCGACCGCCAGTGCGATTGGCAGCGGTCTGTTGGCGGGCAGTTGGGCGGCAATTCACGACGTGTGGGACAGCATCAAGCTGGTACAGGCGATTCTTGAAGACCCGCTGCAGTTCGCCGACCAGTTAGGTGATCAAGCCGCCAAGTTGGCACAAATCGCCACCGATACGCCAAAGGTCATGGAGCAGGCCATGTTGCTGGCCAGTGACGAGGCGGCGCTGTACCTGATGGTACGCACGGCGATGCTCTGGCTGGACGCATTACCGCCCAGTGAAATGGCCGAGGTAGCGGCAGGGTTAGTGGTGTCGCTGCTGATTGACCTGGTGATTGGCGCCGTGTTGACCATCGCCTTGCCGGCGGCGGGTGTGGCGTATCTGAGCTTGCGGTTGGTCAAGTATGGAGCGGCGATTCTTGAGGCGGCGGTGGGTTTTGTTAAGGGCCTGTTGGCGATTCTGACCAAATTCATGCAGGCGGTGGATCGCTACAAGGCGGTGGCGGTTCGCGGGGTAGTCGGCGGGCTCAAGCAAGGCACGATGCAGATACGCTGGAAGGCGCGGCAGAACGCGGTGCTGAAGCAGAAAGAGCATGTGGATGACGTGCCGGTTTCTGCTCGCAACCCGAATGGGGATGCTGCCGCCTCTTCGGACAAGACCGCCACCAACGGCTGCCCGGTGTCGATGGTCACCGGCGAGGAACTCCT
>NZ_FOIH01000004.1:0-558008 GCF_900111535.1 Pseudomonas sp. NFR09 | reverse complement strand
AGTGAAACGATGCATCGCCGATGGTAGTGTGGGGTTTCCCCATGTGAGAGTAGGTCATCGTCAAGATTGAACTCCAAAACCCCTGTCTGCTAGCGCAGACAGGGGTTTTGTCGTTTGGGGCTATAAGTCGGCACAATTTTTAGTTTCCTCACACATGCCTACCGCTGGTCAGTTTCCTGCTTAAAAATCAGAAACGTCTCACAATTTTCTAAGCTTTACCGCGGCTTGGCCGAAAGCCTGACGAGCCATGCGTGCACCGAAATAGAGCGGCCCGAGAAGCTGCCTATACCGTTACATGGAATGTTCCGCTCGGCACGCTCACCCCCCTTTGGCAAAAGAAGTCGATGAAATGAATCTCAAGTTCAGTCATAAAATTCTGTTGGCCGCGTCAGGCGTCGTGGTTCTGGCCTTCGCGTTATTCACCCTCTACAACGACTACCTGCAGCGCAGCACGATCAAGCAGAACCTGGAGTCGTCCATCCAGCAATCCGGTGAACTCACTGCCAGCAGTGTGCAGAACTGGCTTAGTGGCCGAATATTGGTACTCGAAAGCCTTACGCAAAACGTTGCTCACCAAGGCAGTGGTGCCGACCTTCCTGGCCTGGTTGATCAGCCGGCGTTCACTGATAACTTCCAGTTCACCTATGTTGGCCAAACCAACGGCGTGTTTACCCAACGTCCTGACGCAAAAATGCCCGACGGCTACGACCCCCGTCAGCGCCCTTGGTACAAACAAGCCGTAGCAGCAGATAAACCCATGCTTACGCCACCCTATATGGCAGCGGTGGGTGGGCAGATCGTGACCATTGCCATGCCGGTGAAAAAGAACGGCGAGTTGCTCGGTGTGGTCGGCGGTGACCTGAGTCTGCAGACCCTGGTGAAGATCATCAACTCGGTGGATTTTGGCGGCATTGGTCATGCGTTCCTGGTCAGTGGTGACGGGCAAGTCATCGTCAGTCCCGATCAGGACCAGGTGATGAAAAACCTCAAGGACATCTACCCCGGCACCCAAGTGCGCATTGAGAAGGTCAGTCAGGACGTCGTTCTCAATGGCCAGGACCGAATCTTGTCATTCACCCCTATCAGCGGCTTGCCAGGCGCGGATTGGTATATCGGCCTGTCGATTGATAAAGACAAAGCCTACGCACCACTGGGCAAATTCCGGACATCTGCGTTGATTGCCATGTTGATCGCCGTGGTTGCGATTGCCGTGCTCCTGAGCTTGCTGATTCAAGTCTTGCTGCGACCCCTGACCACTATGGGCGTGGCGATGCAGGATATCGCCCAGGGCGAGGGTGACCTGACCCGTCGTCTGGCGGTCACCAGCAAGGACGAATTTGGCGAGGTCGGCAGTGCGTTCAATCAGTTCGTAGAGCGCATCCATGCTTCGATTTCGGAAGTGTCCTCGGCTACCCGCCAGGTGCATGACTTGTCCCAGCGTGTGATGGCCTCGTCCAATGCCTCAATCGTCGGTTCCGACGAGCAAAGCGCGCGCACTAACAGCGTCGCCGCAGCGATCAATGAACTGGGTGCCGCCACCCAGGAAATCGCGCGCAACGCCGCCGATGCGTCACAACACGCCAGTGGTGCCAGCGAGCAGGCCGACGATGGCCGCAAAGTGGTCGAGCAGACCATCCTTGCCATGTCTGAGTTGTCGCAAAAGATCAGCTTGTCCTGCACCCAGATCGAGACCCTGAACGCCAGCACCGACAACATCGGTCACATCCTTGATGTGATCAAAGGCATCTCCCAGCAAACCAATTTGCTGGCGCTTAACGCTGCCATCGAGGCCGCCCGTGCAGGTGAGGCCGGGCGAGGCTTTGCAGTGGTCGCCGACGAGGTGCGTAACCTGGCTCACCGCACCCAGGAGTCGGCCGAGGAGATCCACAAAATGATCACTTCGCTGCAAGTAGGCTCGCGCGAAGCGGTCACCACCATGAACGCCAGCCAGGCCTCCAGCGAAGAAAGCGTAGAAGTCGCGAACCAGGCTGGTGAGCGCCTGGTAAGTGTGACGCAGCGGATCGTTGAGATCGACGGCATGAACCAGTCTGTCGCCGCAGCTACTGAAGAACAGACGGCCGTGGTGGAAACCCTCAATGTGGACATCAATCAGATCAACTTGCTGAACCAGCAGGGCGTGGCGAATCTCAATGAAACCCTGAAGGATTGCGATGCCCTGTCGCAGCAGGCCAATCGTTTGAAGCAATTGGTCGATAGCTTCAAGATATGACCCGCTGATTCAACGGCGGGGGCGCATCGAGTCGCTCCTGCCGTTTAGCTGAGCATTCGACGGACATTGTCCAGGGCGCTGCTGGCAAAGCCTTGCACAAACTGTTCGAACCCCTCGTTCGCCTCCTCTGTGGGCTCTGCAATAATTGTCCACATCACCTTGGCGCGCTCCGCTTCAATTGCTTCCACTTGGATCGCCGCCCATAGTCTGGCCACACCCAGGGTGTTGTAGATCGTGGTCCAGGTCATGTGCATAGCCTGCTCGTCCCGGCTATTGAGTTGCTCCACTACACAATTGCCATCGCGGAAGAATTTTGTCCGCAAGGCGCCCACGCCTGAGCCCATCATTTCGATATGGCTCAAGTCCGGAATGAACATATCGAAGCCGGCAAATCGTCCCACCATGTCCCACAGGCGAGAGGCGGAGCAGTTGACCACAACGGACGCCACTATCGGCAGGCCACTCGGGTTGCGGATTAATGTATCGGGTTGCAGCAGTTTCATGAGGTTGTCCTGGGGTATTCAAAGAAAGCCGATGGCCTTGAGGTAACTGCAGCCTTTGCTCAACAGTGCCGTGTCCTTTGCGGGGTAGTGTTCACCCATCTGCTGGACACCTATTCGCGCGTTGTCATAACGAATCATTGAAGTGTCCCCGATGTCTTCGTCGAGGCGGTCGAGGTAAAAACCGAGCACGCCAAACAGTGCGTTGTCCTGGCTTACCGTTCGCAGCGCCTGCTGCCATTGCGCTATGCCCACTCGCTTGAAGCGATGGCCCGCCCGACTGAACGCATCCAGGTAGTGCGCCCAGCTCAACGGTTGTGGGTTATGCAGGTTGAACACACTCCGGCTGGCGTGAAAGCGGGTGCAGTGGAATGCAATGAAGCGAGCCAGAAAGTCCACCGGCATCAGGTCGAAGTTCAGCGCCAGCCGGGGCAGCAGGCCCAGTTGCAGTGACCCCTTGAGCATCAGCATCAGGCGATTTTTTTGCGGCTGGCATGCACCGTTTCGGCTGTTGAAGCTGATATTGCCGGGACGATGGATATTCACCCAGGCACCGCGCGCCACCGCATGCCCCAACTGTCGCTCCGCAACCCATTTGGACAGGTTGTAGCCATTCTTGATGTACAGCGGCAGCGTGGTAGAGGCGGGTGCTTCGAGGACATAGCCCTGCGAGTCGACACTGCTTGAGGCCGACAGTGTCGAGACAAAGTTGAAGACTTTCTTGCGGTGGGTTTCACACAAGCGCAGGCATTCGCGTATGGGGTCAACGTTGTCCCGCGTCAGTGACGCATAGTCCATCACGTGATTGACCCGCGCCGCGTTATGGACCAGCACGCCGAAGTCTCTGGCGAGAGACTCATGCACAGCGCCAGCCAGGCCCAATCGAGGTTGGCTGATATCGGCCGCATATACCTTCACTCGGCTCAGGTCCACATGCTCCAGGCGGTATTCATGTAACGCCTGGATGAGTCGTGACATTGGCGACCGCCCCGGTTCCTCACGTACCAGGCACGCCACCTCGGCTGCACCAGCGGCCAGTAATGCTTCGACGATATGGACACCCACAAAACTGTTGGCTCCGGTCACGATCACTTTGTGCGGATCACCTGCACGGTCCTCGGGCAACGTGTCGAGCACCCACTCCGATTGAGCATCACGGGCGGCCCGGCCGGATCCTGCATCGGGTCGTTCACCGTTCTCCACCAGCGTTGCGAGCGTACGAATCGTCGGCACTTCAATAAAGTGACTCAACACAAAGCTACGGCCGAATTGCTCGCGAACACGCAGCAGCAAGGTCGATAGCAAAATCGAATGCCCGCCGAGATCAAAGAAGCTCTGGTCAATAGACAGATTACCTGCGGGCACTGCCAGCAGCTCGCTCCACAAGCGGGACAACCGAACGTGAAGCGGACTTTTCGCGGCACTGCCGTCTGCTTGCAACGCAGACCGAATCGGCAGTGCCAGCAATGCCGGCCGGTCGACTTTCCCATTGACGGAGCACGGCAGGTGGGGCAACACCTCCCAGAAGCCCGGCTGCATGTAGTCTGGCAGCCATTGTCGTGCATGGTGCTTCAGGGCGGCCACGCTCGCGTCTGGTTCAGGCTGGGCGATGTAGCTGCGGATCCTGCTGTCCCGGTCGATTACTACCGCCACCTGGCGATACAGCCGACTATTGCGCAGGCATTGTTCAATCTCCTGCGGCTCGACCCGAAACCCGCGGATTTTCACTTGGTCATCACGCCGTCCACCCAGCACGATCCCGTCGGCGGTCCATCGTGCCAGGTCGCCACTGCGGTAGGCCCGCAGTGGCTGACTCCCTGGTACCGCCAGTTCCACGAAAGGACTGGCAGACGGTTGCGACGTGCCCACATACCCCAAGCTGACTCCGGGGCCGACGATGTACACCTCACCCATCACCTCTTCATCCACCGGTTGCAGAGTGTCATCGAGGATCAGCACCTGGCTGTTGGCGATGGGGTAGCCGAGGTTGCGGTTGCAGTCACCGGGGAGCAGTGTCCGATGGGTGGCCAGCACCGTGGTCTCCGTGGGCCCGTACAGGTTGTGAAACCGGCACTGCCCTGCCAGGCGTTCGATGACATGGGGTTCGCACACATCGCCGCCGGTCAGCAGGTGCGTCAGGCCCAATGGTTGATCAAGCGGCAGGATGCTCAACAGCGCAGGCGGCAAAAAGGCATGGGTGACGCGTTGCTGGTGGAGCAGATCCAACAGTTGCTCAGGGGCGTGCCGTTGCTCGGCGCTGGGGACGATCAACTCGGCACCCGCTATCAGGGCGGGGAAAATATCGATCAGCGATGAGTCGAAGCTCAATGGTGAGAACTGCAAGACACGGCTCTGGTCATCCACGTTCATACAGGACCTGAACCAGGCCGTGAAATGCGCCAGGTTTGCCTGGCTGAGCAGCACGCCCTTGGGTTGGCCTGTGGTGCCAGACGTAAAGAGCGTCATGCAGGGCGCATCGGGGTGGGGGCGAGCTGGCATCAGCGCAAGCGTGAGGTCGACATGCCTGAGGTCGAGACGGGTGACATCCAGTGCAGTGAAGTGCGCTCGCAAAGGATGTTGACCGGCGTCCAGCAACACATGCGCCCCTGCGGTCTCGAGCATGACTTGATGGCGTTGTGGCGGGTGGTCCGGGCCCAGCGGTAGATACACCGCTCCACAGCCGAGCACCGCAAGGATACTCGCGTACAACTCGATGGATTTTTCCAGGCACACGCCAACCACGGGGGGCGCCTGCGTATTGCCCAGCATGGGGTGTAACTGTTGCTGGATCGTGAGGGCCTGGACGTGCAGCTCGCGGTAAGTCACTACACTACCGGCGATCCTCAGCGCCGGTCGATCAGCGGACCTATGGAGGCTGGCCTGCACGCGTTCAATCAAGGGCACCTGAGCTTCGCGCAGTACAGCGAGGTCTTCGGTGCGGTTGAATCGATGGACAAACGCCAGCGCGTCAAGCGCATCCAAACCCTGCTCTGGCCAGTCATTGGCAACCGCACTCACGGAGAAATATCCAGGGTCCCGTGAGAAACGACTGACGTGCAGCGCGACCCATTCCACCAATGCGTGGCTCACTTGCTGGCGTAACCGTTGCCCGTTGCCCGTTGGTTCGTCGGCGATGTCCAGGACTCCCGACAAGCTCCGGCTGGCTCCATAGGCGCGCAACTGCAGCGCGGGCAGTCCGCAGTCGGGTACCGGGCCAACGCCCAGGCGCAGGCTCAACGCTGGGGTTGGGTCTGTCGGGTCCCGCAGCGGCTGACGTCCGTCGTCTATCCACAGGTCGACGCCTTCATCGCTCGAGACATGCCCATGCTGTTCCAGCTCCCGTCTGATGGCGTCCAAGGCACTGCTGGCACCGGAAAATCCGATTGTCAGGCGCTTCATGTCGCGCCCCCGGGCATCGGCAAATAGTCTTTCAACGCGTGCACCACGCTCGGTGTCTGCAGCAAACCGCTGTGTTGCAGGAAGCCAAGGATATTGCTCAACAACGGGTGCCGGCGGGTGATGGGGAAGGTGAGCGCGGCGATTTCATTGCGCAACGCGTTGCGCAGGCTGGCGTCGATGTCGAGGTGTTCGATCAAGTGAAGGTCAAAGTCTTTTTGCAGATCGTTCGTCAGGTACTGAGCCAGGAACGTCGGCAGTACCTTGGCAATACTGTCGCGATCGTCCGCGTTCGCGGCTTGCCAATACATGCGTACGAGTCGCGTCCAGAAGTGCGCGTGGCGGCCTTCATCAAACAGGTGGTCGGCCATCAAGCCACGGATGGAGGCTTTGACACTGCTGTCCTTGGAGAATGCTGCTACATCATGGGTCACCGTGTTTTCGGCGATGGCCACGGCAATCAGTTCTACTGCATCGTGCAGATGGGCTGGCGCCTGGGCTTGTGCTGTCGGCAGTGCGCGGGTCAATTCGATTTGCCTGGGTAGCTCCAACGGCTGTATGCCGGTCAGGGCCACGGTTTGCTGCAGGAAATCCAGTGCGACCAGCGCGTGGTAGTCCTCGTCCACGACGACTGTCATTGCATCAACGCGGCACGCCAGCGGGAAGGGGATCGAGAAGCGGTTCTTGGCGATGCTGCGCGCAGTCTTGTCGACGATCTCCGTCTCGAATATCACCACGTCGTTGATGAACTTGTAGAAGCTCTGCACCAGCACGAAATCGCGCCATTGCGGGCAGTGTTCAAGAAAAGTCGCACTGAGCACCAACGGTTGGCGGCACAGTGGGTAGATCAGCTTGTCATCGTTTTCCAGCAAACGGCGAGGGCGTGTACGGATGGTTGCACGGCGCTCCCAGTCGTCGGCGATGGATGGGTAGTCGCCGGTGTTCATGGGCGCACCTCTTGCAACGAGCCCTGAACCTCATCCCAGAACGCGATGCGGTTTTCCATGGCGGTAAGGGCTGCGTCATGGGCCTGTTGCGCGTGCGCCGGGTCTGCGCTGGCGAGCCGTTCGAGCAACCGCTCGGCGGCCGGCCCATGCTCCTGGGCGTCCATCTCAATGTGACGCTTGAGGTAGGCGCACAAGGTAGGCGCCTGGTGGTGGAGGCGTTGATCGGATTGCAGGATGCGCTCGAACATTATCGGGATGACATGCTCGCGTCCGTACAGGAATGTTGCAGCCACACAATGGGTGGGAGCGCTCAGCGCAAGGTTCAAGGTGTCGCTGACAAAGCGCGCCACGCCAGGAAGAACCTCGACTTCCTGTAAGGCAGCATGTGCTTCCAGGCCTTGGCGTTGCAGCGTAATAAAGCGGTTGATAGACGTGGTGCTGGCGCCCACTTCGGCCATGGCCTCCAGATAGAGTTCGAAGTGGCTGCAATAGCCTTGCGCGGGATGTTCGTCCGACTCCTCGCCCAATACGATCTCATTGATCAGACGTGCGGCCAGCGGGTCTGTCGGTGGCAGCCAGGGCAGGCGTGTACAGGTCAGATCCTGTTGCAGGCGTTTGGCGAGGGTCATGAAGTCCCAGACTGCAAATACATGGCTCTCCATGAAAAGTTGTAACTTCCGTAAGGAAGTTATTTCTGAAAATAACGAATGACTGCATAACTGCAGTTTTGCTGTTTCAAGTAACGGTTGATGCATGGTTGATGCCTATAAGTTGTCGCGTCTGCTGTGTAAACAGCGATGAGTTCTTTATGGTTGGCAGGGGGAAGTCGTTGTTAAACGGCTGCTGGCGTGCAGGGTCGCTAAATATGACGAGTGCCGGGGTTGTTAATAAATATAATAAGCGGGTTAAACAAGTTGGCGAACATACAAATATGTTAGAAGTTTTTCTAAATAATATTTATGTAAGTTGGCGTCTTGGTTGTAAGTGGGAAGTTTCTTCGGGGCGAGGCGCTCACCGTCAGTCAGGATGCCCCGCCACAGGGAAGGTCGGGGCAAGAGGGCCGTGTGCCTTACTGCGTATCTTTCTTGCCTTGGGCATCCAGACCATTGAGGTACGCTGTGATCACTTCCATGCCTCGCATCAAGTGATTGCGCAGCGTCAGGATGCTTTCCTGGGTTTTCTTCCGCGCCACCAGGTTCAGCAGTTCGCGGTGGTCTTCCTGGGACGTCTCGCCCAGCCCCATGGCCTCAAGGTTATAACGCAGGAAACGCTCCTCTTCGTTCAACCCATGCTCCACCAATTTGAGTAGCCTTTGGTTCGGGGCTTTGCCATAGAGGGCCATGTGAAACAGTCGATTGAGGCGGCCCATTTCGGCATAGTCTTTTTCCTGCTCAAGAGCACAAATAATGGCGTCCGCCTCGGCAATATCGGCCTCGGTGAGCAAAGGAATCGACAAGCGCAGCGCCTCAGATTCCAGGAGCATCCGCAGTTCATAGGTCTCGGCCGAGTTGTCCTCGATCAAGGGGGCAACCACGGCGCCTTTGTGCGTTACCACATGCAGCAGTGATTGGGCTTCCAGCTGGCGCAAGGCTTCCCTCACCGGCATGCGGCTGACTCCGAACAGGCTGGCCAGTTCCTGTTGACGCATAGCGGTACCGCAGGGCAATCGACCATCCAGGATGGCGTTGCGCAAGGTTTCTTCAATCACGGAACGAGCAAGATGCGCGGGAATAGGACCGCTTATCTTGATGCTGTTCAAAGGGTTCGGCTTCTGCGTCACGGTTACGCTATCCTCCTTTTTCTAATTGGGTAGCTAATTGGATCCAATGCACACTAGAGACTGCCCATGAGCTTGTCAAACGGGCACGGTTTCGGCTTGTAAGCGGTTCAACACCATGCTCTCAGCGCCCACAGCCGGCATTTATGGCGTCTTACGCAACCAGGTTCATTGAGCCTGTTCCAGCAGCCACCAATGGCAAGACCGCCGGCGATGTACTCAAAACACTTTGCCGTTGCAATTTATTTCCCAGGTGCCAGAGGGATGAGTTCTCACGGTACTTTCCTGCATATGGATATTCATTAACGGTATTTAAATTGAAGTTCTTATATCTATAAAGTCGCTCTCCTGACTGACCGGGAGTGACCTCATGTCCGCCACCTCTACTGTTCCAACAGCGACCGCCACCGCCCAAACCTTCGAGATTCTTCCTTTTTCCGGCAGTGTCGGCGCCGAGATCATCGGCCTGGACCTGTCGCGTCCGGTCAACGATCAGGATTTCACCCGCATCCATCGAGCGCACCTGGACCACCACGTCGTGGTGTTTCGCGACCAACGCATCACCCCCGAACAACAGATTGCCTTCAGTCGCCGCTTCGGTGTGCTGCAGATCCACGTGCTCAAACAGTTCCTGCTGGCCAACCACCCGGAAATCCTGATCGTCTCCAACATCATCGAAAACGGCCAATCCATCGGCCTGGGAGATGCGGGAAAATTCTGGCATTCGGACCTGTCTTACAAAGAGCTGCCGAGCCTGGGCTCGATGCTGCACGCCCAGGAACTGCCGTCTGAAGGTGGCGATACCCTGTTCGCCGACATGCACAAAGCCTGGGACCAGTTGCCCGAGCACCTGCGTAAAGCCGTCGAGGGCCGCAGCGCCGCGCATTCCTACACCGCGCGTTACAGCGAGACCAAATTCGAAGGTAACTGGCGCCCCACGCTGACCCCAGAGCAGCTCGCCCAAGTCGCGGAAGTCGTGCACCCCATCGTGCGCACCCACCCGGAAAACGGCCGCAAGGCGCTGTTCGTCAGTGAAGGGTTCACTACCCGCATCGTCGGCCTGCCGGAAGACGAAAGCCGTGACCTGCTGGCCCAGCTCTACGCCCATAGCGTGTTGCCACACAACATCTATCGCCACCAATGGCAGCCCCACGACCTGGTGTTCTGGGACAACCGCTCGCTGATCCACCTGGCCGCCGGCTGCCCAAGCCACCTGCGCCGCAAGCTGTTTCGCACCACCATCCAGGGCGATGCGCCTTTCTGATCCCCATTTGCGCCAAGTGAGATGAAATGAACATGCCCCTGCAAGGCCACGCGGCCAGCACTCTGAACACGGCGCAGCCGCTGCTGGCGGTGGATAACGTCAGCCTGGAATATCGCACGCCCGAGCGGGTGGTGCGGGCCACCCACCAAGTGAGTTTCGAGATCGACCCGGCCGACCGCTACGTGCTGCTCGGCCCGTCGGGCTGTGGCAAATCCACCTTGCTCAAGTCCATCGCCGGGTTTATCAAACCCTGCGAAGGCGAGATCCGCCTGTTGGGGCAAAAGGTCGAGCAACCCGGCCCGGATCGCATCGTGGTGTTCCAGGAGTTCGACCAGTTGCCGCCGTGGAAAACCGTCAAGCAGAACGTGATGTTCCCGCTGTTGGCCTCGAAGACCTTGAAGCGCGCCGAAGCTGAAGAGCGCGCGCTGCACTACCTCGACAAAGTCGGCCTCAGCGCCTTTGCCGATGCCTATCCACATACCCTTTCCGGCGGCATGAAAGCCCGCGTCGCCATCGCCCGCGCCCTGGCCATGCAGCCGAAAATCCTGCTGATGGACGAGCCCTTCGCCGCCCTCGACGCCCTGACCCGACGCAAAATGCAGGAAGAGTTGCTGCTGCTCTGGGAAGAGGTGCGCTTTACCCTGCTGTTCGTCACCCACTCCATCGAAGAAGCGCTGGTGGTGGGCAATCGCATCCTGTTGCTGTCGCCTCATCCCGGGCGCGTACGTGCGGAAGTCCACAGCCATCAATACGACCTGCACAGCCTTGGGGGCGTGGCGTTCCAGGCATCGGCGCGGCGCATTCATCGCCTGCTGTTCGATGAAGCACCCGAGGCCGAACGTGAGTTGGGTTTCGCCGATATCCGCATCGCTTACTGAAGGGTCAACCCAATGCGCGAGGAATTTGAAATCACCCTGGAACCGCTGCTCAGCGTCCCTGTGGAACGCGAGTTGCCCCTGCGACAGCGCCTGTGGCAACAAGGCTGGCTGCGCAAGGGCCTGATCCTGATTGTGCTCGCCATCCTTTGGGAAGCCGTTGCACGCTACCAGGACAACGACCTACTGTTGCCGAGTTTCTTGCAGACTTTTCATGCGGTGTACGACGGCCTGCTCAGTGGTGAATTGCTCAGCAAAGTCAGCATCTCGCTGGCCGTGCTGATCAAAGGCTACCTGATCGGCATCGTGCTGGCGTTCGCCCTGACCACCCTGGCGGTGTCGACCCAACTGGGACGCGACTTGCTGAGTACCCTGACCTCGATGTTCAACCCGTTGCCGGCGATTGCGTTGCTGCCGCTGGCGCTGCTGTGGTTCGGCCTGGGGCAGAACAGCTTGATTTTTGTGTTGGTGCATTCCGTGTTGTGGGCACTGGCACTCAATACTTACTCGGGGTTCCTCGGCGTGTCCGAAACCCTGCGCATGGCCGGTCGCAACTATGGCCTCAAGGGCATGCGTTTTGTGCTGTTCATCCTGATCCCGGCGGCGCTGCCGTCGATCCTCGCGGGCCTGAAGATCGGTTGGGCATTTGCCTGGCGCACCCTGATCGCCGCCGAGTTGGTATTCGGTGCCACGAGCGGCAAGGGTGGCCTGGGGTGGTACATCTTCCAGAACCGCAACGAGCTGTACACCGACAAGGTGTTCGCCGGACTGGCGGTGGTGATCCTGATCGGACTGTTGGTGGAGAACCTGGTGTTCGACACATTCGAGCGCTTGACCGTGAAACGCTGGGGCATGCAACGTTGAATACGCTACGATTGCGTCAAATTCACGCGCCACCGATCACGAGTGCCTGGCATGCAACTACCGGACATGAACCTGCTGGTCGCCCTCGACGCCCTGCTCGACGAGGGCAGCGTGGTCGGTGCCGCGCGCCGCATGAACCTCAGCCCGGCGGCCATGAGCCGCACGCTCACGCGTATCCGCGAAGCCGTGGGCGACCCGATCCTGGTGCGCGCCGGTCGTGGCCTGGTGCCCACGCCCAAGGCCCTGCAGTTGCAAGGCCAGGTGCGCAATGTGGTGGAGCAGGCGGCGCTGCTGTTCCGCTCGGCGGACCAGGTGGACCTGAGCACCCTGCGTCGCCGCTTCAGCGTGCGTGCCAATGACTTTTTCATCGGTGTGTATGGCGGGCGCCTGTTCGACACCATGGAGCGCATGGCCCCCCTGTGCGAACTGTGCTTCGTGCCCGAAGGCGACACCGACGACGAGGCGCTGCGCGAAGGTCGCCTGGATCTGCGGGTGAGCAACACCATGCCCGCCAGCCCTGAAGTGAAGGTGCAGAACCTGTTCTCCACTACCTTCGTCGGCCTGGCGCGGGAGGACCATCCGTTGTTCGATGAGGAAATCACCGCTGCACGTTTCGCCAGCTATTCCCATATCAGCATCTCGCGGCGCGGTATTGCGCGGGGGCCGATCGATACCGCACTGAACGCCCAGGGCCTGGAACGACGCGTGGCGATGATCGCTCCGGGCTTTCACGGTGCAATGTTCATGCTGCCCGATTCCGATTTGCTGTTGCCGGTGCCCAAGGAAGCGCTGCTGAGCGCCACGCGCCTGAAACTGCCACTGCGCGCCTTCGCCTTGCCGATCTCGTTGCCGACCCTGGTATTGGCCCAGTCCTGGCACCCGCGCTTCGACAAGGACCCCGCCCACAAATGGCTGCGTGAAACCATGCGCGAGAGCTGTCACGCCACGTGGCTCGAAGCCCAGCCCGCCTGACAATTGCGTTTGGCGCACTTATATCCTGCCAACAAGTAACTTTTTGTCATGTGTGTGCCTGATTAAACTACTCGGGTATTGATCATTCCGAGTTACCTGTTCATGACTTCCCTCGCTGCCCCCACCCTTGCGGCCGCAGCCAAACCCACTGCCATGACTCCGCCCGTATTCGGCCCGCGCATCATCATCGGCCTGGTCGGGGTGTTGCTGGCGGTGCTGGTCTCCGGTCTCAACGAGATGGTCACCAAAGTGGCTCTCGCGGATATCCGTGGCGCGCTGTACATCGGGTTTGACGAAGGCACCTGGCTGGTCGCGGCCTACACCGCCACTTCCGTGGCGGCCATGGCCTTTGCGCCTTGGTGTTCGGTAACGTTTTCCCTGCGTCGCTTCACCTTGTATGCCATCGGGTTGTTCACGGTGCTCGGCATCCTGTGCCCGTTCGCGCCGAACTACGAAAGCCTGCTGGTTTTGCGTACCGTGCAAGGCCTGGCCGGCGGCGCGTTGCCGCCGATGCTGATGACCGTGGCCCTGCGTTTCCTGCCGGCCAACGTCAAGCTGTACGGCCTGGCCGGCTACGCACTCACCGCCACCTTCGGCCCAAGCCTCGGCACACCGCTGGCGGCCCTGTGGACCGAGTACGTCGGCTGGCAGTGGGCGTTCTGGCAAATCGTCGCGCCGTGCCTGCTGGCCATGGCCGCCGTGGCCTATGGCCTGCCGCAAGACCCACTGCGTCTGGAACGCTTCAAGCAGTTCAACTGGCGCGGCCTGCTGCTGGGCTTCCCGGCGATTTGCATGCTGGTGATCGGCATTCTGCAAGGCAACCGCCTGGATTGGTTCGAGTCGGGCCTGATCACCTTCCTGCTGTGTGGCGGGGGGGTGTTGCTGGTGCTGTTCATGCTGAACGAATGGTCGCAGCCCATTCCCTTCTTCAAGCTGCAGATGCTCGGCCTGCGCAACCTGGCGTTCGCCCTGATTGTGCTGGCGGGCGTGCTGATGGTGTTGACCTCGGTGATCATCATCCCGTCGAGTTTTCTCGCCCAGGTGCAGGGTTACCGTCCACTGCAAACCGCGCCGGTGATGCTGCTGATGGCGATCCCGCAGTTGATCGCGCTGCCGCTGGTGGCGGCGTTGTGCAACTTGCGCTGGGTCGATTGCCGCTGGGTGCTGGGGATCGGCCTGGGCATGCTGGTGCTGTGCTGCGTGGGCAGTGCGCATCTGACGTCAGCGTGGATTCGCGACGACTTCTACGGCTTGTACCTGCTGCAAATCTTCGGGCAACCGATGGCCGTGCTGCCGCTGCTGATGCTCTCCACCGGCAGCATCCAGCCCATGGACGGGCCGTTTGCTTCGGCCTGGTTCAACACCATCAAGGGCCTAGCCGCCGTGATCGCCACCGGCGTGCTCGATACCTTGACCACCCAGCGCCTGCACTTCCACTCGACCATGTTGGTCGATCGTCTGGGCAATTCGCCCCTGGCCGACGGCGATGCGCCGGGCCTGGCGCACCGCCTGCATGAGCAGGCCGTGGTGCTGACTTCTTCGGATTTGTACTACGTCATGGCCGCGGTCGCGGTGGCGTTGATCCTGCTGATTTTCTGGATGCCCACGCGGATTTTTCCGCCGCGCGCACCGACTTGATTGAAAGGACTGTTCATGAAACGCAAAGACAAAATCGCCGTCGCCGTCATCGCCATAGTTGCCGTGGGTGTGCTGGTGTACCTGGTCGCGCCGGGCGTGTTGGGCAGCAAGCGCCAGACCACCAACGACGCCTTCGTCGCCGCTGACTTCACCCTGGTGGCGCCGCGTGTGGCCGGCTTCATCAAGGAGGTGCTGGTGGAAGACAACCAGCGCGTCAAGGCCGGCCAGCTGTTGGCACTGATCGACGACCGCGACTTCCGCGCCGCTGCCCAGGCTGCCGATGCCGACGCCTTGGTCGCCCAGGCCCAACTGAAAAACGCCACTGCGACCCTGGAGCGCCAAAGCTCGGTGATCGCCCAGGCCCAGGCCACCGTTGCAGCGGATCGCGCCGAAATGGCCTTTGCCGAACACGAACTGAACCGCTACAACCACCTCGCCGGTGTCGGTGCCGGCACCGTGCAGAACGCCCAGCAAGCCAAGACCCGCATCGACCAGGCCACCGCACGCCTGGCCAACGCTACGGCGGTGCTGGCGGCCGAGCGCAAGCAAGTGGAAATCCTCACCGCCCAGCGCGATGCCGCCGAAGGGGGGCTCAAACGTGCCCAGGCCGCGCTGGAACTGGCCAGTTATCAACTGTCGTATACGCGCATCGTCGCGCCGGTGGATGGCATGGTCGGCGAGCGGGCGGTGCGGGTGGGCGCCTATGTCACACCGGGCAGCAAGATCCTTGCGGTCGTGCCGCTGGAGGACGCTTACGTGGTGGCCAACTTCCAGGAAACCCAGCTTTCCCACATGCACGCCGGCCAAGCGGTGCAGGTGCGTGTCGACAGCCTGGACGGCGAGTTGCTCAACGGCCATCTGGATAGCCTCGCGCCTGCGACAGGCGTGACGTTTGCCTCGGTCAAACCGGACAACGCCACGGGCAATTTCACCAAGGTGGTACAGCGCATTCCGGTGAAGATCATCCTCGAACCCAACCAGGCTCACATTGAACGCCTGCGTGTCGGCATGTCGGTGGAAGCCAGCGTCGACACTCGGCCGGTCGTGCAAGCGCGTGAGGTGGCCCAGCAATGAAGCGAGTTGCCTGGCTCACCTTGAGCCTCATCAGCCTGAGTGCCTGCACGGTCGGCCCGGATTTCCACACGCCGCAGGGCCCGCAAGTGACGCAATGGAGCGAGCCCCAGGGGCGCCAGGCGGCCAGCCGCGCCGTCAGTGATCCTTTGCAGGAACGCTGGTGGGATGTGTTCCACGACGAGCAGCTTTCGGCCCTTACACGCCGTGCGCTCACCGATAACCTTGACCTGAAACTGGCCAGCAGCCGTCTGCAACAAAGCCGGGCGGTACGCCAGGTGACGACCGCCGAGCGCTACCCCGAGGTTGATGCGACGGGGGCTTACCAGCGCAAACGCAACAGCGGCCAAGGCCTGAGCGACCCGTCCGGCGAGAACGGCCGTGCGGCGTTCAACCAGTGGGACGCGGGCTTCTCCGCCTCCTGGGAGCTGGATTTCTGGGGCCGGGTAAAACGCGAAACCGAAGCCGCCGACGCCACCCTGCAAGTCGCCGAAGACGACCGCCGCGCCGTGCTGCTGTCGGTACTCGCCGAGACCGCCCAGGACTACATCCAATTGCGCGGCGTGCAGAACACCCGCGCCGTCACCGAACAGAACCTCGACGTCGCCCGTCACAGCCTCAAGCTGTCGCAATTGCGACTGGCCGACGGCGTGGCCACCGACCTGGATGTCGCCGAAGCCGCCGCCCAGGTCGCCGCCATCGAGGCGCGCCTGCCGGATCTGCAACAGCGCCAGGACCAACTGATCAACGCCCTCAGCCTGTTGATGGGGGCGCCGCCGCAGGCGCTGCACGCGCAACTGTCCAAGGACGCTGCCGTGCCGCAAACCCAGCGCCAGGTCGCGATCGGCCTGCCTTCGGAACTGGCCGAACGCCGCCCGGACATCCGCCAGGCCGAGGCCCGCCTGCACGCCGCCACTGCCAGCATCGGCGTGGCCAAGGGCGACTTCTACCCGCGCATTACCTTGTCCGGCAGCCTCGGCTCCCAGGCCATGCAACTCTCGGACTTCGGTTCCTGGAGCTCCCGTGCCTTTGCCTTCGGCCCGCAGTTCAGCCTGCCGCTGTTCAACGGCGGGCGCCTGCAAGGCATGTTGAACCTGCGCGAAGCCCAGCAACAGGAAGCGGCGCTCGCCTACCAGCAAACCGTGCTGCGCGCCTGGCATGAGATCGACGACCAGTTGACCCGCTACAACGCCAGCCAATTGCGTCGCGACAGCCTGGCCGAAGCCGTGCGCCAGAACCGGATTGCCCTGCGCACGGCGCAGCAGCAGTACGTGGAAGGCGTGGTGGATTTCGTCAACGTCCTCACCGTGCAAAGCGCACTGTTGGCCACGCAGGAGCAGTGGGTCGAAAGCTCGACCGGCGTCTCTCTGGCGATGGTTGGCTTGTATAAAGCGTTGGGCGGAGGATGGGAATCGGTGTATCCGTTGCGAACGGCGGGCGCGGCTCAGGTTAGGGATTCTGCAAAAACACCACGTACCCCCGAAACCACTCGCTCCCCTGCAAATACCCCGGCGCTTCCCACTCTCCACCCTGAATCAACCCGATCTTGAACGGCAGCCCCAGCCGATTCATGCGTGGCAAGTACGCCGCGTAATCCGGGATGCTATGGCGCCCCTGGTACGTCTGCACCACCACCTCATCCACCACGCCCTTGAGTTGGGCGATGGCAGCCGGGTCGGCGTTGCTGCTCCAGTCCATCAGGCCGGTGATGCTCAGGCGCAGGTCGGCCGGCAAACGCCGGCGCAGGTCGCGCAAGAACCCGGCGTATTCGTGCAGGTATTGGGTGCGCGCATCGAAGTCGATCTGGATACCGACCACCGGGTTGCCCGCGTCGCGCCAGCGTTGCACCTGGCCGAGCAGTTGGCGGTAGACCGGCTCGGGCCAGCGCAGGGTGTGGGCGCGGTAGACGATCCAGATGTCGCCCTGGGTCAGGCGCGGCACGCTGATGCCCTGGGCGATCATCCGCACGCCGAGCTGAGGGGCGCGGCGAGTCGAGTTGATCTGGCCCTGGAGGATATACAGGGTCTTGGCCTGCTTGAGTACCGGCTGTGGGGTGACCCCACTCCACAGCCAGAAGGCGTCATAGTCGCGGGCGTCGACAGCGCCGAAGGCCGGGCTTGCCAGCAACAGCAAGCCGAGCCACAGGTGCTTCACCAGTAGTACTGCAGGGACTTGCCCCACTGGGTGTCGGCGAAACCGGTTTTCAACTGGCGGAACCACGCCTTGCGCACGGCCGGCTCCACCTCGACGCCGCCGCAGCTGTTGTAGCCCGATGGCCCGTAGCAGTTGATGGCGCGAAACAATGCATAGGCTTTGTCGTTCTTCGGCGCCTTGGCGTTGCCGATCACTTGCTTGTAGCCGTCCAGGCGCGAGAAGGTTTCACCCTTGAAGTCCGACGCGGTGCTGCCCAGGCTGCCGGCGGCGCGTGCCTGTTCCAGCGGCATGCCGTCCAGGCCGTTGCGCAGGATGAACTCGCCCAGGCAGTTGAGGCCCTGTGGGTTTTTGGCATCGGCCTGCAAGGTTGTGGCGATCTGCGCGATGCTCGGGCAGGCGTAGCCGGACTCGGCTTTGTCACCGTTCCACTGGAATAGCTTCAAGGTCTGGCTGGCGCTGTAGACGTAGCCCAGGCTGGTGCCCAGCTTGTCTTCCGGGGCGCTGGCCGGCAGTTGCTTGAGGTCCTCGGCGAAGGTGGCGAACTGGCCGCGCAACAGGTCTTTGTAGAGCAGCACGAATTGTGCGGTCTGGCGTTCCAGCGGGTCGCTGGCCTGGGCGATCTGCTGGCGCAGCAACTCAGGGCCGGCGACGTTGCGCAGCAGGATGTAACGCACCTGCTTGGCGCTGATCGGCGAGTCGGCGGCGAACACCTTGGCCAACTGGCCGCTGCGTTCGTAGTTCATCGCCAGGGCCAGTTCCACCTGATCGCGTTGCAGCGGCAATTTCGCCAGGGGCAGCAGTTGCAGCCAGAGCGCTTCGGCGCCTTTCCAGTCTTTTTTCTCTTCCAGGGCGAGTGCGCGCAGGGTCTGTTGGCTGAAGGCGAAGTAATTCAGGTTCGACGGCACGCTTTGCGGCAACAGCTTCAGGGCGGCGTCCGGTTGATGCTCGCTGTACAGCGCGTTGACCGCCAGCAGGTAGTCATACAAGTCCGGCGCACTGGCGAACGCGGCTTTTTGTTTTTCCAGATCGGCGCGGGAGAGGGCGGGCTGGTTGCCGCCGCGCATCACCATCAAGTCACTGACAAACTGGATCATCGGTGTGGAGACGGTCTCGCTGTTGACCATCAGCAGCTTGAGGTCGGCTTCCTCCACCAGCTCATCCACCGACACATTGCGCTGTGTGTCAGTGGCCTGGGTCATGGCCCAGGCGTAGGCCTCGGCAAGCTTGCTGTTGTCATCCCCCAGCCAATAAACCCGGCGCAGCAGGCCTCGGGCGGAGGCCACGTAAACGCCTTGTGGATAAGTCTTCAGATAGCCGAGAAAACCTTGTTCGGCGTCGTTCAAGGCCGACTTGTCCACACGCGCGAGTTGCGGCATGCCGTATTCGTCGAAGGCCTCGGCCTGGGCCAGGTTCAAGGACGTGCGTGCCGTCATGTACAGCGCGGTTTCCTTCAGCCAAGGCAGAGGGCTGGAGCTGGCGGCGGCAAACCCCCGTTCGGCATCGCCGAAACGGCCGCTGTAGAAGTCGGCAGCGGCTTGCAGGTAAGTGCGCAACAGTTGGCCATCGGCGGACTGGATCTGCTGGGCGTCGACTACCTGGCCTTCCCACGAGCAGGTCGTCAGCAACTGCAAGCGCGCCTTCACCAGCAACTCGCGTTCGGCCGCCGGCATGTCGGCCTTGGTCACCTGGCTGATGAACGCGGTGGCGCTGTCATCGTCGTTGCTGCGGCAGCGACTGCCTTCGCCACTCAGAAACTCTTCCCCGGCGGTTTTGTACTCGTCACGCTTGATGCCCAGGGGCTGGAGCAGCGCGTCCAGTTCGGCAGTGCGCGAGTCGTCGGGCTTGTTATCCGGTTCTTCGTTGGTGCTCGGAATCGGCGCCAGGCGGTAGACCGGGAAGGGCACCGCGCCAAAGCCCTGGGACAGATCGTCTTCGCTCAAGGCATTGGGTGCCAGGGGCGCCGCGTTTTGGTCGGCCAGCAGCAGGCGCAGGTTGACGCGACTGTCGTTGCCGGGGCTGAGGAAAGGCAGGTTGCTGCACGAATCGAGGCTGTCACGCGAAACCCGCCAGTCGGGGTAGCACGAGTCGTCGGAACTGGCCTGAGCCTGTAGGGAAATAACGGCGAGCAATGCCAGTGCCAGGGGTGACAGAAAACCGATGCGCATGACGTGTCCTTGATCCTGAGTCCTTGGAGGGGCGCAATAATAGCCTGTTCCTGCGGTTGCTTCGGAGAAGCCCTGCACAAATTGCTGATTTGTCCGATTCCAGCGGCGGATCCTGGGCTTTTGTCCTAGAGTGGCGGTGTTTGCGCTTGGGCAATCAGGGGAATTGAGGTGCGTCGGTCTGTGGTAGAGCAAAACGAAAAGGTCGGGACGTTACCGGCACTCAATCGCCTCACGTGGGAAGGTGCCGGCTGGATCAGCGGTCTCTGGTGGTTGCCGATCCTGGCGCTGGCCATGGCCCTGCGGTTTTACCACCTGACGGCGTCGGCGATCTGGGGTGACGAGGGTTCGAGCCTGCTGCTCAGCGAATACGCCGTGGGCGACCTGTGGTTCCACGCCGCACACGACGTGCACCCGCCGCTGTATTTTTTCCTGCTGCGCGGCTGGATCGAGCTGTTCGGCGACAGCATCTGGTCGATTCGCGGCATGAGCGCCATTCCCGGTGTGGTCGCCGTGGGCCTGGGCGTCTGGCTGACCCGGCAACTCTCCACCCGCCGGGCGGCGGTGCTGGCGGGGATCCTGCTGGCGCTGTTGCCGACGGCGGTACGCTACAGCCAGGAAGTGCGCATGTATTCGCTGCTCGGCGTGTGGCTGCTGGGCGCCACGCTGGCGTTGGTGTACTGGGTGCGCCAGCCCGAGCGCACGCGTTATCTGGCGGCGTATGTCGTGTTGATGAGTGCCGGTTTCTACACCCACTACTTCACCGCGCTCTGTGTGCTGGTGCACTGGGCTTACCTGGGTGTGTTGTGTGGCACGGCGCCGCGAGGCCAGCGCCTGATCACGCGTCCGGCCTGGTGGGCGGCCAACGCTGCGATTGTGCTGTTGTACCTGCCGTGGCTGCCGAACCTGTTGGACCTGGTGCAGCATGTCGAACAGCTCAAGGTGGGGGGCGACATCGGTTGGGAGGATCCCGTCAGCCTGTTCTCCCTGCCGTCGATGATCTGGCAGTTCGTGCTGCAGGATGAAGGCGTCGGCTTCTGGGCGCCGCTGTTCTGGCTGTTTCCGCTGCTGCTGGTGGCGGTGGTTGTCATTACCGCCTGGCGCGATCGCGAAGGCCACCGACCGGCCAGCCTGTTGTTGCTTTTTTTCCTGTTGCCACTGTTGCTGGTCTACGGCGTGTCGTTTATTTCCCCGGTGTTTATCGAACGTTACCTGACGGTGTACGCCCTGGGCTTGCCGATCCTGCTGGCGATGGCCATTGATCGTCTGCCGTCGCGGTTTGCACTGCTGGGCGCGGCATTGTTTGTGCTATTCGTCGGCGTCGAGCTGGTGGGATTGAAGAACAATTTCACCGTGGATGAGCACGACCAGTTCAATGTGCCGGTGGAGTTCGTCAACCGCAATTACCAGGAAGACGACCGCATCGTCCTCAGTGACATGTTGTGGTACCTGAGCTATGTGTATTACGACCAGACCGATGCCCAATTGCAGCTCTACACCCCACCTAAGCCGGATGGCACCTCAACCCGGCCGAATGCCTATGGTTTCGGCACCCTGGTGGACCAGGACGGCGGACGCATCTACCTCGACCGCCTGTCGGCACTGCCCGCCGAAACCCGCCGTGTGTGGCTGATCAGCAGCAATGAAGCGCCGGACGAATTCGCCCCGCTGCCCGAAGGCTGGCGCGAACTCAGTCGCCAGGATGGCGGAGGCGCCAGGGCGCGCTTGTTCGTGTTGTGCAACGTCCCGTCGGCGCAACCCGAGGGCTGCCGCTAGACTGGGTAAATGCTTTTCTATCAGGAGCCCGTCATGCAATCGCCCGTACATAGCTTGCCATCACTGTTCAAACAGCTCGGGCTGCCGGATGACCCGGTGAGTATCGAGAAATTCGTGGCGGTGCATTCACCGCTCAAACCGGAGCTGAACCTGGCGGATGCGTTTTTCTGGACGGACAGCCAGAAGGCGTTTTTGCGCGAGGAGATTCTGGAGGATGCGGATTGGGCAGAGGTGGTGGATGAGTTGAATTTGATGTTGCGGGGTGGGCGAGGGGTGCAAAAAACTTAGCAGAAAGGGCAAAAGTTGAAAAAATCTGGTGAAGGTTAAAAAAATCTGAGGTTTTTCCGCGTTAGTGAACTTTTTCTGACGCACGGGCCATGGGGTTGATGGCGGGAATTCAGCACCGGCCCCCAAGACCCGCTTTACTTACCGCTACCACCCACCACCCATCCGCAAAATTGTTTCAAAACTTGACGCATCTGGCTTCACCTATCATATTGATAGTTAGCAAACTAACTGTATGCGAACTATCCAGTGCCTCAATCCCTCGAACAACTCCAGATGAACCTCAGCAGCAGCATGGTGGTGGGCGCCCGTAACTGGCGCAAAATCTGCCAGACCACGCTGGTGAGCTATGGCATCTCCGAAGCCTGCGCCGTGCCGTTGTTGATGATCGGTCGCCTGGGCGACGGTGTGCACCAGGTCAAAGTGGCCCAGGCCTCGGGGATGGAAAGCCCGTCGTTGGTGCGCTTGCTCGACCGGCTGTGCACCGACGGTTACGTGTGCCGTACCGAAGACATCCACGACCGTCGCGCCAAGTCCCTCAGCCTCACCGAGCGTGGCCGCGAGTTGGTACAGGCGGTGGAAGTGCAGTTGGTACGCCTGCGCAAAGAAGTGCTGGCCGACATGACCCAAGGTGATATGGAGGCCGCGCTGCGCGTGCTGCGTGCCTTCGAGGCGGCGTCGCTTTGAACGGATTTTTTACCGGTTTCCCGCCCGCTCGTGATTGGTTCTACGGGGTGCGCACCTTCGCGGCCTCGATGATTGCCTTGTACATCGCCATGCTTATGCAAATGCCACGTCCGTACTGGGCGATGGCCACGGTGTATATCGTTTCCAGCCCGTTTGTCGGCCCGACCAGTTCCAAGGCGCTGTACCGTGCCATCGGCACCTTCATGGGCGCGGCGGCGGCCGTGCTGTTCGTGCCGATGTTCGTGCAGTCGCCCTACATGCTGGTGGTGGTGATTGCCCTGTGGACGGGCACTTTGCTGTTCCTGTCGATGCACCTGCGCACCGCCAACAACTACGCCCTGATGCTCGCCGGCTACACCTTGCCGTTGATCGCCTTGCCGGTGGTGGATAACCCGCTGGCGGTGTGGGATGTAGCTGAAGCGCGTACCGAAGAAATCTTCCTCGGTATCGCCGTAGCGGCGGTGGTGGGTGCGATGTTCTGGCCGCGCCGGCTGATGCCGGTGTTCGATGGCTCGGTGGCCAAGTGGTTTGCCGATGCCCAGGTCTACAGCCAACGCTTTATCACGCGCAATGTGGCGCCTGAAGAAATCAGCACCTTGCGCGGCGGCATGGTCGCCACCTTCAATACCCTCGAATTGATGATCGGCCAGCTGCCTCACGAAGGCGCACGGCCGCAGACGGTGCGCAATACCAAGGAGCTGCGCGGGCGCATGATTCACCTGCTGCCGGTGGTGGACGCCCTCGACGACGCGCTCTATGCCATCGAACATCGCGCGCCCGAGTTCCTCGATAAAATCACGCCGCTGCTGGAAGCGACCAGCCAGTGGCTGGAGGACACCCAAGAAGCGGCGCCAATGGAACGCTGGCGCGTCCTGCGTGATCAGGTCGACGCCCTGCAGCCCAGCGGCGAAGCGCTCGACGATCGTCACACGCTGCTGTTCTCCAATGCGCTGTATCGTCTGGCCGAGTGGATCGACCTGTGGCAGGACTGCCGCAGCCTGCAAGCCGCCATCCAGTGCGAAAGCCAGGACACCTGGCGCGCCGTCTACCGCCACTGGCGCCTGGGCCGGCTCACGCCGTTCCTCGACCGTGGGCTGATGTTCTACTCGGCGTTTTCCACCGTCACCGCGATCATTGTCGCGTCGGTATTGTGGATCCTGCTCGGCTGGACCGACGGCGGCAGCGCGGTGATCCTGGCCGCCGTCGCCTGCAGCTTTTTTGCCTCGATGGACGATCCGGCGCCGCAGATCTACCGGTTCTTTTTCTGGACCGCCATGTCGGTGTTGTTCGCCAGTCTCTATCTGTTCCTGGTGCTGCCCAATCTGCACGACTTTCCGATGCTGGTGCTGGCCTTCGCGGTGCCGTTCATCTGCATCGGCACGCTCACTGTACAGCCGCGTTTCTACCTGGGCATGTTGCTGACGCTGGTGAACACCTCGTCGTTCATCAGCATCCAGGGTGCTTACGACGCCGACTTCCTCAACTTCGCCAACGTCAACCTGGCCGGGCCGGTGGGCCTGCTGTTCGCCTTTGTGTGGACGCTGATCGCGCGGCCTTTCGGCGCCGAGCTGGCGGCCAAGCGCCTGACCCGTTTCAGCTGGCGCGACATCGTCAGCCTCACCGAACCTGCGACCCTGGCCGAACACCGCCACATGGCCGTGCAGATGCTCGACCGCCTGATGCAACACCTGCCGCGCCTGGCCCTGATCAACCAGGACACCGGCACCGCCCTGCGCGATTTGCGCGTGGCGCTGAACCTGCTCGATTTGCTGGCCTACTCGCCGCGCATCCTCGGCGTGCCACGGGTGTTGCTCAACCAAGTGGTGGAAGGCGTGGGCGGCTACTTCAAGGCGTGTCTCAAGGCCGGTGAACGCTTGCCCGCGCCCAGCGGTCTGCTGATGACCCTGGACCGCACGCGCCGTGCCCTCAACGGCCAAGGCCTGCAAGACGAAGACGACACCCGCCTGCACTTGCTGCACGCGCTGGCCGGTTTGCGCCTGGCGTTGCTGCCGGGTGTGGAGTTCATTGGCGGCACTGAGATGCAAGCGCCGCTGCCTGATGGAGCGCCTTTATGATCGGTGATCTGGATATCAGCGGGGTGTTCCTGCCCACGCTGCTGGTGCTGATGGGCATTACGTATGTGTTGTTCCTGGTGGTGCACGGGTTGTTGACCCGCCTCCACTTCTATCGCCTGGTCTGGCACCGGGCATTGTTCAATGTGGGGCTGTACGCGCTGTTGCTGGGCGCGGTGGACTCACTCAGTCGATACCTGATGACATGAAAAAACCTTTTTTGACCATCGGCCGTGTAGTCCTCACGCTGTTGATCGTGACGTTTGCGGTCGTCGTGGTGTGGCGCATGGTCATGTACTACATGTTTGCCCCCTGGACCCGTGACGGCCACATCCGTGCCGACATCGTGCAGATCGCCCCGGACGTGTCCGGGCTGATCCAGCGCGTGGACGTGCACGACAACCAGTTGGTGACCAAAGGCCAGGTGCTCTTCGCCGTCGACCAGGACCGCTTCAAGCTGGCCTTGCGCCAAGCCCAGGCCGCCGTGGCCGACCGCCGGGAAACCCTGGCCCAGGCCCAGCGCGAGTACAAGCGCAACCGAGGCCTGGGCAACCTGGTGCCCAGCGAGCAACTGGAAGAAAGCCAATCCCGCGTGGCCCGTGCCCAGTCGGCCCTGGCCGAAGCCCAGGTGACGGTGGATTCCGCGCAACTGAACCTCGACCGCTCGGTGATCCGCAGCCCCGTGGACGGCTACGTCAACGACCGTGCGCCGCGTACCCAGGAGTTCGTCACCGCCGGGCGCCCGGTGCTGTCGGTGGTGGACAGCAATTCGTTCCATATCGACGGCTATTTCGAAGAAACCAAGCTCGACGGTATCCATGTCGGCATGGGCGTGGACATCCGGGTGATCGGCGACAACGCCCGCCTGCATGGCCACGTGCAAAGCATCGTCGCCGGTATCGAAGACCGCGACCGCAGCAGCGGCTCCAACCTGCTGCCCAACGTCAATCCGGCGTTCAGCTGGGTGCGCCTGGCCCAGCGGATTCCGGTGCGTATCGCCTTTGACGATGTGCCGGCGGACTTCCGCATGATCGCCGGGCGCACGGCCACCGTCTCGATCATCGGCGACAAGGTTAAAGACGGAGACAAGCCATGAAGCAGCTGCTGGCCACCGCTACGCTGGGGTTGCTGCTGTCGGCCTGCCAAGTGGTGGGGCCGGATTACACGCTGCCGGAAAAGTCCGCCATCAACCGGAGCGACCTGCAAGGGCAGATTGCCGGCGAGGGTGGCAACGTCGTCTCGGCCCCGGTGCCGGCCGACTGGTGGAAGCTGTACAAGGACCCGCGCCTGGATGAGCTGGTGCGCCAGGCCATGGCCTCCAACACCGACTTGCGGGTGGCCGCCGCCAACCTGCAGCGCGCGCGGTTCCAGACCCAGGAAGCTGAGTCCGCAGGCGGCTGGAGCGCGGGCGCAAAGGCCGAGGCCCAGCGTCTGCAGGAATCCGGTGAAGCGTTTTTGCTGACGGAAAAAGTCCCGGTGGCCAACATCGGCAGCGTGGGGATCACCACCTCGTACCAGTTCGATTTGTTCGGCGCCTTGCAGCGCGGTATCGAAAGCGCCCAGGCCAACGCGGATGCGGCTCAGGCCGCTGCCGACATCGCCCGCATCACCCTGGTGGCGGATGTCGTGCGTTCCTACACCCAGGTGTGCGCAGCCAATGAAGAGCTGGCCATCGCCAACGAGTCCCTCGACCTGCAAGCCCAGAGCACCCAGCTGACCCAACGCCTGCGCGACGCCGGGCGGGGCGATGAAACCCAGGTCACCCGTTCGCAGACCCAATACAAATCCCTGCGCGCCGACATGCCGCGCTACGAAGCAGCGCGCCAGGCCGGACTGTTCCGCCTGTCGATGCTGCTGGCCAAGCCGGTGGATCAATTGCCGGCCGGCACCGGCACTTGCGCCGAGCTGCCGCATATCGCGCAATTGCTGCCGGTGGGCGATGGCGCTGCGCTGCTCAAGCGCCGGCCCGATGTGCGCCAGGCCGAACGCCAACTGGCCGCCGCCACGGCGCGTATCGGTGTGGCCACCGCTGCGCTGTACCCTGACATCAGCATTGGCGCCACCGTGGGTACCGTCGGCATACTGGACGACTTGGGCACGGCGCCCACTAACCGCTGGGGCTTCGGCCCGATGATCAGCTGGACGGTGCCGACCAACGGCGCCCGCGCACGCATCCACGAAGCCGAAGCCGCCACCCAGGGCGCCCTGGCCCACTTCGACGGCGTGGTGCTCAATGCCATCCGCGAAACCCAGACCGGCCTGGCGCAATACACCGCGCAACTGCAACGCCGTGATGCCCTGAATGAGGCCGGCGAGTCCGCGAAGGAAGCGGCGGGCCAGACCCATCGCTTCTTCCAGGCCGGTCGCGCGTCGTTCCTGGCCGACCTGCAAGCCACCCGCACCTATACCGATGTGCGCGCCCAGCTGGCGGCGGCCAACACCCAGGTTGCCATGAGCCAGATCGATCTGTTCCTGGCCCTGGGCGGCGGCTGGGAAAGCGGACGAACGCAAGCGTCACAGCCCGGCAAACCCTGAGCTAAAAGCTATGCTTGGTCAGGTGGGGCGCCGTGACGCTCCACCTGACACTGCTCGCGTTTGCTCATGGGGATTCCAATAATGAAAAACCCTTATGCTCCCGCTTTCTGGTGCGTGCTCTTCGCACTGGTGCTGTTATCGGCTGCTTATTTCTACGGCGTCATGCTGGCTCACCAACTCGACAAGGCCATGGTGTTTCTCGACAGCGCTTGCCTGGTGATCGGCACCCTGTCCATCGGTGTGGTGGCCTGGGCCTCCTACCAAAATCAGCGGGTGAAGCGAAAGCTCCTCGAACAGGGCAAGACCCGTGTCGCGATCTGGGACACCAAGGTCGCGTTGCGCCGGGTCGAGACGGTGTTCGACCGCTATTTCTGGGGCAGCTATTGGCAGCCGGGGCGTACCTTCCAGGAAGTCATGGGCGACCTTACCGGCACCCCCCTGGAAAAAAGCCTCGAAGTCCTGAAAAAACAGTGCGTGGCGCTCGATAAACAAGTTGCCGAAGGTAGGCACTGGCTGAATAACGCGCGGGAATTGTCCGACGTAGCCACGCAAATGGCCCGCGAGCGCTACCAGTTGGACTTCTGCGACCCCAAGGCCGATACCCCGGGCAACGCCGTGATACACCGCGAGTTTGAGGTGCTGGTGTACACCTGGACGGCGCGGTTGAAGAGTTTCGACCACCAGTTGGATGAAATTGAGTTGGAGTACTCCTGAACTACTGCTGAACTGATCCCTCTGAAAAGCTGGGCCGTTCGCGGCCCCCAGTGCTAATCTTCCCCCGTTTTCGGCGGGCTTGAGCCAATCCCCTTGGGGTTCAAGGAAGACAGCCCACTTCTCACAGGATTTGATCAGGTCACTTCATGAATAAGCCAGCAGTCGTTCTTTTGGGTTTTGTTGTCGCCGTGGGCGTCGTCAGTGCAGGCGGTGCCTGGTACACCGGCAAGCAGTTGGAGCCGGTGCTGCAAACGGCCGTGCAGGACGCCAACAAGGAACTGCAACGCTCCATGGCCGGCGTCGACGGCACCGTTTCCCTGGAGCTGGTGTCCCTGGACCGTGGCCTGTTCAGCAGTACCGCGCACTATCGCCTCAAGGGCCAGGGCTCGGTCTTCGGCGAACAGAACCCGAACCCCGAGCTGCTGATTGTCGACCATATCGAACACGGCCCGCTGCCGTTCTCGCGCCTGGTGTCGTTGAAATGGCTGCCGGTCATGGCCACCAGTCACTATGCACTGGAAAAGAACGCCACCACCGAGAAGTGGTTCGCTGCCGCCAAAGATGTATCGCCGCTCAAAGGCGTGGCCAATATCGGCTACAGCCGTTCGGTGAACGGCAATCTCGAACTGTTGCCCCTGGCGTTCAAGGACGAAACGTCCTCTGTGGACTTCTCCGGCCTCAACCTGGATTTCGACAGCACTGCCGAAGGCAAGAAGGTCAAGGTGGATGGCTACGTGAACAGCCTCAAACTGGCCGTTGTCGACGCCAATGGCGCGCCATTCGACGCTGAGTTTGCCGGCCTGACCGTGGCCAGCAACCTGGAGAAATCCACCTTCGGCTTCTATACCGGCCAGAACACCATCGAGCTGAGCGACACCAAAGTCACCTTCGGCCCGCAGAAAGCCGTGCTGACCCTCAAGGGCTTCGAGCAGAAAGACTCCAGCGAAGTCAAAGACAACAACATGGCCGGCCGCGTCGATTACAAGATCGACGAGATCGGCTACCAGGGCAAACCGGTCGGCTCTGCCGCCATGGCCCTGAGCGTGAAGAACATCGATGTGCCTTCGGGCCTGGTGCTGACCAAGCTGTACCAGGACAAGATGCAGCCGGTGCAAGCCGCTGCCGCTGCCGGACAACCGGTGCCGGAGTTGCAACTCACCGAAGCCGAGCAGGCCCTGGCCGAAGCCAACGTCAACCAGTTGCTGGCTGCCAAGCCGCACCTGGCGCTGGAAAACCTGTCGCTGAAAACCACCCACGGCGAGAGCAAATTCAACCTGGTGCTGGACTTGGCCAAACCGACCTCCATGGAGCTGCCGCCGGTTGAACTGGGCAAGCAGATGGTCTCGCTGCTGGACGCCAACCTGACGCTGTCCAAGCCGATGATCGCCGACGTGGCGGCCCTGCAAGCGCAGGTCGGCGGTGTGACCGATCCTAAAGCCATCGAGCAGCAATCCCAGATGGCCAGCGAAATGGTCAGCGGCATGGCCGTGGGTACGCAGCTGGCAACCCTGGTGGGCAGCGATGTGGTGTCCAAGCTGCACTACGCCAACAATGAAGTGACCTTCAATGGCCAGAAAATGACCGTCGAGCAATTCATCAGCTTCGTGATGTCCAAGGTCGGTGCGGTTGGCGGCGCGCAGTAAAAATTTCGTCATCGCCCTGAAATAAAAATGGGGGAGCGGGGTTAGCTGCGATAAAGGTCAAACCGTCGACACCTATGTCGACTGGCAACCCTCTATCGCAGCTAACCCTGCTCCCCCATTCGTATTTCAGATTTGCAGTGCAATTCTGAACAATTGTTATGACTTGTCCTTTTCCATCCACGCGTCGGGGATAGTTCCTACAGGAAAGCTAGGTCGGGTCACGAGACGCCGACACCCTGATGCAAACCGCTCAGGACCACCTATCGTTACAGCTTTCCGTGTGTAAGGAAGCTCACGATATGCTGCGAACACTCCCACTCAGTGCCTCAGGCCGGTTGCGGCTGCTCATCGGGGTAACCTTGTGCAGCCAGTTGCTGATGCCCACTTTCGCCATGGCCGACCCGGCCTATGACGCCCTGATCATCCAGGCGCGCAACGGCAACTTCACCCCCGCCCTGACTCAATTGCGCCAATTGCCAGCCGAGCGCCAGACGCCAGGCCAGATCAGCGACCACCTGGTGATCGCCGGTTGGGCCGGCCAGGATGCCGAGGTGCTGAAGGTTTACGAGGCCCAGGGGCAGAATCGCAACCTGACCGCCCAGGCGCTGGCCACGGTTGCGCGCACGTATCGTAACCAGAAGCAGTGGGCGCAGGCCGAAGCGGTCTATCGCAAGGCGCTGCTGCGTGAGCCGAATAACATTGACCTGCAATTGGGCCTGGCCCTCACCGAGGCTGACGGTGGCAAAGCCAACGCAGCGGTGCAACGCACACGCGCACTGGTGGCTGCCAAGCCCGACGATCCCAACCGCCGGATGGCGCTGGGCTACGCGCTGACCCGTGCAGGCTTGCAGTACGACGCGCTGTTTGAATTCGACCAGGCCTTTATTCGCGCCGGCGACAAGCCTGAGGTCGCCCGCGAATACGTGGTCGCCCTGCAAAAGGCCCGTCTGCCGCAGCCGGCGTTGCGTCTCTCGGCCCAGCGTCCGGGGCTTGTCGACCCGGTGACCCAGCGTCGCCTCGAAGGTGACCTGGCCGCCGAGCGTGTGCGCATCGCCGAGTTCGCAACGCGTACCGAGAAAGAACGCTATGTCATCGCCGACCGTGCGCTGCAGGACTACGACAGGCTCCTTGCTCGCTGGACCCCTGACGCCACCGCCCATGACGACGTGGTGATCTGGCGCATCGACCGCCTGGGCGCGCTCAAGGCACGGGCGCGTACCGCAGAGGTGATCCGCGAATACGAGACCCTCCAGGCCGAAGGTGTGCGCTTGCCCACCTACGCCAAGCGTTGGGTGGCCGCGTCCTACCTCGATCAGCGTCTGCCGGAAAAGGCCGCGCCGTTGTACCGCGAGGCGCTGGATGCTCCCGATGCGGACGTGGGCGACCGTGTAGAAGACACCACCGCGCTGTTCTACGCCTTGCTCGAAAACGACCAGGTGGATGAAGCGCGTGCGGTCGCCAAGCACTTGGCCGACACCCAGAAACCCCGGGTTGAACTGAAGGGGCTGCCGATCGGCAACCCGAACGATGAGTGGATGGACGCCCAACAATTGTCCGCACAGGCCGGCACCTATGGCGCCGACCTGCCGTCCAGCGAAAAGGCCCTGGAGGAGTTGGTGGGCAAGGCCCCTGGCAGCATCGGCCTGCGTCTGGCGCAAGCGGAAATGTACCGCGCCCGCGACTGGCCTAGACGCGCTGAAAGCTCGCTCAAGGAAACCGAAGCGCAGAGCCCGCGCGACATCGGCCTGGAAATGTCGCAGGGCTTCACCGCGCTGGACCTGCAGGAATGGCGTCAACTCGACATCCTCACCGACGACGTGGTCGCCCGCAACCCGGACAACCGCCAGGTGCAGCGCCTGCAACGCCTGCGCGAAGTGCATGACATGGCCGAGCTGCGGGTCGAGGCCTACACCGGGAAAAGCTTCGGCGGCGGTAACAACGGCGATGCCGGTGCCGTCTCGGGCAGCCGTGACTGGGGCATTGAAAGCCGCCTCTACACGCCACCCATCGACGAAGACTGGCGCCTGTTCGCCGGTGCCGGCTATGCCCGCGCCACGTTCGAAGAGGGCACCGGGCAGCATCGTTGGCAAGTGGTTGGCGTAGAGCGGCGCACACGCGACATGACCATTGAGGCCGAGGTCTCCAACCATTCCTACGGCGATGGCTCAAAACAAGGCGCCGCCGTGTCGATTGCCCGCGACATCAACGACAACTGGCAATACGGCGGCAGCCTGGGTTACCTGCTATCCACCACGCCACTGCGCGCATTGAATGACGGGATCACAGCCAACGGCGGCAGCGGTTTCATCCGCTGGCGCGCCAACGAAAGCCGTGAATGGAAACTGACCCTCAGCCCTTCCCATTTCAGCGACGGCAACGACCGCTTCGAAGCCTTGCTCAGTGGCCGCGAAGGCCTCTACAGCTCGCCGAAAGTACAGGTGGACCTGGGCCTGGAAGTCGGCGCCAGCCGCAACAGCAAGGAAGACACGATCTACTTCAACCCGAAGTCGGACTTCACCGTGTTGCCCGTCCTCAACATCAACCACGTGCTCTATCACCGCTACGAGACCCAGTGGAGTCAGCAGTTCCAGGTCGGTGCGGGTACCTACAGCCAGCGGGACTATTCCACCGGTGGCATCGGTCTGGTGGGCTACGGCCAACGCTTTCGCTGGAACGATGTACTGGAAGCCGGCGCCAACCTGAGCCTGGTCAGCCGACCATACGACGGTGATCGTGAACGCGATCTGCGTCTGCTCGTCGACCTCACTTACCGTTTCTAGAAGAGCCTGACCATGACCGTCTTCAGCCGTTGCCTGTTGATCCTGGGTGTAATGCTGGCCAGTGCCTGCGCCCAGCAACCCGCACCTTTCACCCCACCCGCCGAGCGGCCGACACCGGCCAACGAAGCGCCGTGGCCGAAAAACCATTTCCTGGGCATTGCCTATCACGACGTCGAGGATCGCGACCCCGATCAGGCAGTGGTGGCGGTGCGCACCGAACGTTTGATCGAGCAGTTGGCCTGGCTGCGCGAGAACGGCTACCAGGCGGTCAGCGTCGACCAGATCCTGGCGGCGCGCAACGGTGGGCCGGCGTTGCCGCCCAAAGCCATCATGCTCAGCTTCGATGACGGCTACTCCAGTTTCTACACCCGGGTGATGCCGGTGCTGCGCGCCTATCGCTGGCCGGCGCTGCTGGCGCCAGTGGGCTACTGGATCGATACGCCGATGAACCAGCCGGTGGACTTCGCCGGCCAGCCACGGCCGCGTGGGGAGTTCCTGACCTGGCAGCAGATTCGCGAAGTGTCGCAGTCGGGCCTGGTGGAAATTGCCGCGCATACCGACAACAACCATAAAGGCATCCTGGCCAACCCCCAGGGCAACCTGGAGCCGGCGGCAACCTCGCTGCGCTTTGATCCGGCGACGGGCCGCTATGAAAGCCAGGCGCAGTTCGATGCGCGCATGCGTGCCGACGTCGTAGCCATCTCCAACAAGATCCAGAACGTCACCGGCAAGAAACCACGCGTCTGGGTATGGCCTTACGGTGCTGCCAAGGGCACCTCGCTGGCGATCATTGGCGAGCAGGGCTACCAGATGGCCCTGACCCTGGAAGATGGTCTCGACAGCTCCGCCGACTTGATGAACAGCCCGCGCTTCCTGGTGGCGTCCGACCCGGATGGCGAGCACTTCGCCAACAGCATTGTCGCGGCGCAGGCCAAGGCACCGCTGCGCGTGTTGCACGTGGACCTGGATAACGTCTACGACCCGGACCCGGCCCAACAGGCACGCAACCTCGACCAGCTTGTACAGCGAGTGGTGGACATGGGCGCGGGCACCGTGTTCCTGCAAGCCTTCGCCGATCCCAAGGGCGACGGCCTGGTGCATGAACTGTACTTCCCCAACCGTCACCTGCCGGTACGTGCCGACCTGTTCAACCGCGTCTCCTGGCAGTTGCACACCCGGGCTCATGCTGCGGTGTACGCGTGGATGCCGGTGCTCAGCTTTGCCCTCGACCCCAAGCTGCCACGGGTGACACGTTGGGACCCGAAAACCGGCCAGGTCGGCCTCGACCCGGACCAATACAAGCGTCTGTCGCCGTTTGATCCGCAGGTGCGCAAGATCATTGGTGAAATCTACGAAGACCTGGCGCGCAACAACGCCATCGACGGCGTGCTGTACCACGACGATGCGGTGTTCAACGATTTCGAAGATGCCAGCCCTGCCGCGCTCAAGGCCTATGTCGCCGCCGGCCTGCCGGGCACGATTCAGGCCTTGCGTGCCGACCCTGCGGTGATGCAACGCTGGACGCGCTTCAAGAGCCGCTACCTGATCGACTTCACCAAGGAGCTGACCGCCAAGGTCCGCGCCATCGGAGGGCCGCAGTTGCTGACGGCGCGCAATATCTTCGCCGAGCCGATGCTCAACCCAGGCAGCGAAGCCTGGTTCGCGCAGAACCTCGATGACTTCCTCCAGACCTACGACTGGACCGCGCCCATGGCCATGCCGCTGATGGAAGGCCAGGAATACAAAACCTCCAACGCCTGGCTGGAAAAGCTGGTGGCGACGGTCAAGGCACGCCCTGGCGCGCTGGAGCGCACCGTATTCGAACTGCAAGCCAAAGACTGGCGCACCAAGGCCGCACCGGACATCGACAGTCAACAGATGGCTGAGTGGATGGGTGTGCTCAAGCGCCAGGGTGTCACGAGTTTTGGCTACTACCCGGACAACTTCCTGGAAAACTCCCCGGACCTGAAGACTGTGCGTCCGGCCCTTTCCAACCAATGGAACCCTTGACCATGTTCGATAGAATCCTGGCTTTATTCGTGCTGGCATTGGTATTGGGTGTGCCCCTGGGCCTGATCTTCCTGGTCACCGGGCAGTTCCTGATGGACTTTGTGTTCTTCTACCCGCTGTTCATGTCGGCGTTGTGGATCGCGGGCGGCCTGTACTTCTGGCTGCACTGGGAGCGCCATTGGCCGTGGAAAGAAGACACTCCGGCACCAACCCTGGCCGGCAACCCGCTGATCTCGATCATCATCCCTTGCTACAACGAGGGCGATAACGCGGCCGACACCATCCATGCGGCGTTGGGCCAGTTGTACCCGAACATTGAAGTGATCGCGGTCAATGACGGCTCCAAGGACAACACCGCCGCAGTGCTCGACGCCCTGGCATTGGAGCATCCACGCCTAAGGGTGCTGCACCTGGCGCAGAACCAGGGCAAGGCCGTGGCCCTGCGCATGGGCGCCGTGGCGGCGCGCAGTGAATACCTGGTGTGCATCGATGGCGACGCGTTGCTCGACAAAAACGCTGCCGCCTACATGGTCGCGCCGATGCTCGACAACCCGCGCCTGGGTGCGGTCACCGGCAACCCACGCATCCGCACGCGTTCGACGCTGATCGGTCGAGTGCAGGTGGGCGAGTTCTCTTCGATCATCGGCTTGATCAAGCGTACGCAACGGGTGTTCGGCCGGATCTTCACGGTGTCGGGTGTGGTAGTAGCGTTCCGTAAAAAGGCGCTGGACCGCATCGACTACTGGAGCACCGACATGATCACCGAGGACATCGATGTCAGTTGGAAGCTGCAGCTCGATCACTGGAGCATCTTCTACGAGCCTCGCGCCCTGTGCTGGATCCTGATGCCGGAAACCGTCGGCGGCCTGTGGAAGCAGCGCCTGCGTTGGGCCCAGGGCGGTGCCGAAGTGCTGTTCAAGAACATCCGTGGCATCTGGCAATGGCGCCATCGCTACCTGTGGCCGCTGTTGTTCGAGTACTGCCTCTCCACCGGTTGGGCGTTTACCTTCCTGCTGTCGGTGATCTTCTACGTACTCGGCAAATTCATGGTGCTGCCACCGGCCATTACCGTGGACTCGCTGGTACCGCCGGCGTTTACCGGGCTGGTATTGGCGATGGTGTGCCTGGTGCAGTTCGCGGTGAGCATCATGATCGACCGCCGCTACGAAAAAGACCTGTGGAAAACCCTGTTCTGGACGGTGTGGTACCCGATGGTGTTCTGGCTGGTGAGCCTGTTTACCACCCTGGTCAGTTTCCCCAAGGTGCTGTTCAACCAGCATCGCAAGCGTGCGCGCTGGGTCAGCCCCGATCGCGGCATCAAACCCATTGAAGAGGAGGCGTGATCATGAAACTGGTCAGAACCCGCCAACGTTTGGTGATGTGGATCATTGATGTGCTGTTGACCCTGATGGCCTGGGCCGGGTTGATCTGGCTGCTGGCGCGGGGGATCACTTCGATGCTGGAAACCCACGGTGGGCCGCGCATCGAGGCACCGATTTTTGCCGCGCTCAATACCCTGCAGGTGTACCTGTGGATTGCATTGTTCAATGCCGTGATCCTGGTCACTTGGGCGCGCTACCAGCAACGCAAGGGGCGCAAGTTTGCCCAGCGCCGTGCCGAGGGCAACGCCCTCAGCGATAAGCGCCTGAGCGAGAGCTTCAGCCTCGGTGAAGGGGACCTGGAGCAGTTGCGCCGACCCGGGGTGTTGGTCATCCAGAATGACGACGAGGGCGGTGTGGCGGGTGTGAAGTCCCATGTCTCCCGCGATGTAGAAAAGCCGGGGCTGACCCTGGTGCCCGGCAAGGACCAGAACAAAGACGCCAGCTGAGCCAGCAGGCTGCAAGGTCGTTCCCATGCAAGGTGGGAACGACTTCGGTTAATCCCGACAAATGGGATCCAATTCACAAAACACCCGCGAACTTTTCTGCTTTTCCCGGTACTAACCTATCTCGGCAGGAACTTGATGGCCAATTAATGGCAATTTCTAAGTTCTCCGATGAATCGCGATCAATAGTGCTGCCGCTGGTCGGAATAATACTTCCGATGACAGCCCGCTCATCTGATTGATTATTTTTAGTTGTTATTAATCAAATGCTTGCGTGAATAACTAGTACGAATGTGAAACTAGCTCGGTCTTTTGAGTTGGTGAAAGTTCGATGTTAGTTTGCCGGCCCTTGATTTTCGACGGATCGAACATGTCTTTATTATTGCCACGGACTCGGTACTTTCTGTGCACTTTCCTGCTCGCTTATTTGAGCCTGAACAGTGCCATGGCCGCCCCTACGCCAGGGGACCAGGACCTGATCCGCGACCGCCAGAACCGTCTTCTGGAAGAGCAGCGTCGGCGCCTGGAAGAACTCCAGGACCTGCCTGGCAAAGAAGCAAAGCCCCAGGCCCCGGCCACGCCGGTCGACACCCGCTGCTTCCCGATCAAAGACATCGAACTCAAGGGCGCCGACAGCCTGTCCGGCGCCGACCGCACGCGTCTGCTCAAACCCTACATCGGCCAATGCCTGGGCGTGGCGCAGCTCAATGAGCTGCTCAAGGTGATCACCGACTACTACATCGCCAAGGGCCGCGTCACCAGCCGTGCCTACCTGCCGCAACAGGACCTTTCCAGTGGCCACCTGCAGGTGCTGGTGGTGGAAGGCAAACTCGAAGGCTTGAAAGGCGCGCAGGGTAGCACCGTCACCGACCGCGAACTGGCCATGGCGTTTCCTGGCAAGGTCGGCGAGGCGCTGAACCTGCGGGAGGTCGAGCAACTGGTCGACCAGCTCAGCCGCTTGCCGTCCAGGCAGGCGCAGATGGAATTGACCCCCGGCAGCCAGATCGGCGGCAGTGAAGTGCTGGTCAAGAACACCCCGCAAAAGCCCTGGCGCGCCAGCCTGTCGCGTAACAACGACGGGCAGAAAAGCACCGGCGAACAGCAATGGGGCGCAGGCCTGGAATGGGACAGCCCCCTGGGCCTGGCCGATCAACTGATCCTGCGCGGTGGTCACGACGCCATCAGCGACCACCAGAAAACCTCGAAAAACAGCATGCTGTATTACAACGTGCCGTGGGGCTGGTGGAACTTCAGTTACACCTACAGCGAGAGCGACTACCGCACGCCGGGCGACCTTGACGGCTACAAGTACAAGCAGACAGGCGACAGCCAGAACCACCAGCTGCGTGCCGAGCGCGTGGTGCATCGCGATGACGTGAGCAAGACCTCGGTCAATGTCGGCCTGACCCATCTACGCACCAACAACTACTTCAACGACGAGCGCCTGGACGTCAGCAGCAACCGCCTCAGCGAGTTCCAGGTGGGCATCAACCATGGACGCCGTATCGGCAGCGCCTTCGTCAACCTGGATGTCGGCATGCAGAACGGCACCGGTGCCTTTGACGCCCAGAAGGATGACCAGGAACGTATCCGCGGCAACCTCACCCCAACCCCGCGCTACCGCAAATACACCGCCACGTTGAGCTACCTGCAACCTTTCACGCTGTGGGGCGAATCGTTGAGTTTTTCCAGCCTGGCCACCGGGCAGCGCAGTGAAGACGTGTTGTACCCGGCGCAACGCATGAGCCTCGGCGGCTCGTACTCGGTGCGTGGGTTCAAGGACCAGCAACTGACCGGCGACAGCGGCGGCTACTGGCGCAACGAAGTGCGCTGGGCCCGCCCGGTGACCCTCGACTGGATGCGCCCGGCCTTTGCCGAATACGGCGCCAGCGTCGGCTATGACCAGGGCGTGATTCGCCACGATCGCTACAACGATGAGCAGCACGGCCGGGTGTCGAGTAACTCCCTCGAGCTGTTCGCCCGCGGCAAAAACGTCAGCACCAGCGTGACCTTTGCCCACTCCCTGGAGCGACCTGGCGTGATGACCGAGCGCGAAGCGCCGATCTATTTCCGCCTGGATTTCTACCTGTAATTCAACGCCCGCTGCTTTGAGATTTTGAATATGGACGTTCGCCCTGTTACTGCCCTGAAAACCCTGAGCCAACGCGGCCTGGCCTTGATCCTGGCCAACGCGCTGTTCTGGCAGCCATTGCTGGCGAGCGCCGAAGGCATCGTGGTCAGTGGCCCCGGTACCACGGTCGGCCAGGCGGGCAACGGCGTGCCGGTGGTGAACATCGCCACCCCTAATGGCAGCGGCCTGTCCCACAACCAGTTCAAGGACTACAACGTCGGCCCCAACGGCGTGATCCTCAACAACGCCAACGGCATTGTGCAAAGCACGCAACTGGGCGGGATCATTGTCGGCAACCCGAACCTCAAGGGCGGTGCGGCGAATGTCATCCTCAACGAAGTCAAAGGCGGCAGCCCCAGCCAATTGCGCGGCTACACCGAAGTGGCGGGCCAGTCGGCCAAGGTGATCGTCGCCAACCCTTACGGCATCAGCTGCAACGGTTGCGGCTTCATCAACACCCCCAACGTCACCCTGACCACCGGTAAACCGGTGATCGATCAGGCGGGGCAACTGAAAAGCTATCAGGTCGACGGCGGCGCCGTGACCATCGACGGCAAAGGCCTGAACGCGAGCAACGTCGACCGTTTCGAGATCATCACCCGTTCGGCCAAGATCAATGCGCAGATCAACGCAAAACAACTCACGGTGATCGCCGGGCGCAATGACGTCGATGCCCAAAGCCTGAAAACCACCGCCCGTGCCGATGACGGCAGTGCCAAGCCGGAGCTGGCGATTGACTCGTCGGCCTTGGGCGGCATGTACGCCGGCGCGATCAAGCTGGTGGGCACCGAAGCCGGTGTGGGCGTGAAGCTCGACGGTACGCTGGCCGCCAGTGGCGGCGACATTCAACTCGATGCCAACGGCCACCTGAGCATGGCCCAGGCCGCCGCCAGCGGTGCGGTGGACATCAAGGCCGCCAGCCTGGAGACCAAGGGCGCGGTCTACGCCGGCACCACCCTCAAGGCACAGACCAAGGGCACCCTGAAAAACAGCAAGACCCTCGCCGCGCGCGACAGCATCACCCTGGCCAGCAACGGCCAATTGACCAATAGCGGCATCATCGAAGCCGGGGTCAACCCTGACAACACGCGTAATGCCGGTGGCGACGTCAGCCTCGACAGCCAGCGCATCACCAACACCGGCACTGTGATCGCCAATCGCAGCCTCACCGCTACTGCGCAAAGTCTGGATAACCAGGGCGCGACCTTGAGCGCCAAGCAGGCGCTGAACATCACCGCCGCCAGTGTCGACAACCGCAACACAGGTCGCCTGCTCAGCGACGGCGCACAGACGCTCAACGTCAGCGGCCTGCTGGACAACAGCCAGGGCGGCATCATCGACAGCAGCGGTGCGTTCACCCTCAACGGCAATAGCCTGGATAACAGCGCCGGTAGCCTGACCGGCGGTGGGGCGATCACCCTGGATCTGATCGGCGACCTGATCAACCGTAACGGCAAGCTGGCCAGCGCCGGGCCGTTGCTGATCCAGCGCGCCGCGCACATCAATAACCAGGGCGGCAAGCTCGCCAGCCAGGGCTTGCTGACCGTGTTCGCCAACAGCGTCGACAACCAGAGCAACGGCACCCTGGCCGCCAACGATGGCCTGGTCCTGACCACCAGCGGCCTGTTGCAGAACAGCGGCAATGGCCTGATCCACAGTGAAAACGCTGGCGTGACCATCACCGCCGGCACCCTCGACAACAACGGTGGCCGCATCGCCGCCAAAGCCGGTGATGCGCAGATCGACGCCACGGATTTCAACAACGGCAGCGGTGCGCTGTTCGCCCGGGATCGTGTGCACCTGACCGGTATGAATGTGGATAACGGCGGCGAGATCGCCGGCAACCGCATCGACGTTGGCCTCAATGGCGCACTGACCAACCGTGGCCTGATCGAAAGCGCCACGGCCCTCGATGTCGAGACCGCCAGCCTGAACAACAGCGGGCAAATGCGCGCCTTGGGCACCAGCGGCAAAACCCGCTACGCCATCGGCAGCCTGCTCAACAACAGCGGTAGCCTGGAGACCGCCAACGATCAATTGAGCCTCGCCGCCACCCGCTTCCAGAACACCGGCGGCAAGGTGTTGCACGTGGGCACCGGCGTGCTTGACCTCAGTGGCATCAGCCTCGACGAAGTCGGCGGCAGCCTGGTGACCAACGGCGACCTGACCCTCGATAAAGCCAACTGGACCAATAGCACCGCGATCCAGGCCGGGCGCCTGACCGTCAATGTCGGGACCCTGAACCAGACCGCCACCGGCAAGCTGCTCGGCACCCGCGCCCTGGTTGGCAGCGGCCAGGACTGGACCGTGGGCGGCAGCGTCGCCAGCCAGGGCAGCCTGGATCTTTCGGTGGGCAACCTGCTCAACGACCACGGTTTGATCTTCAGCGGCGGCGACCTGAACCTCAAGGTCGACCGCCTGAAAAACCTCGGCGCCACGATCTACGCCATGGGCAACCTGCGCGTCGACCGCGACGGCCAGGGTGGCCTGGCCACCAGCATCATCAACAGCTCGGGCACCCTCGAAAGCGAGCGCAACCTGATCCTGGCCGCCAGCACGATCCAGAACATCAGGACTGTGCTCAACACCGAGTCCGGCATCTACAGCGCCTCCATCACGCCCACCGCCTGCATCTTTGGCGTGACCGGTGGCGACTGCGACGGCCCCAAGCAGAACCGCCCGTTCCTGATTACCCAGCGTGATCACTTCATCGTCACCCAGGCCACGGCAGCGTCCAGCATCACCTCGGGCGGCAACATGCTGCTCACCGGCGGCGAGCTGCTCAACAGCAGCAGTAGCATTGCCGCCGGTGGCGGTATGACCGTGCGCGTCGACCAACTGACCAACATTGGTTTGGTAACCCACGACACCCAATACGACCGTATCTTTACCTCTGAACGCGAGCGTAAGCCGGGGGGCTGGTACCGCGAGGCAGCGGCTTTCACCCAGCGCTATTCGGCAGGCCAGGACATGACAGGCGTCGAAGCCGGCCTGGCGTCGTTCATCGGCAAAATGGAGAGCGAAAAGACCGACCTGCGCAAAACCACCCAGTTGATGGTGCCCGACCAAAGCTACGCCGCCGTCATCCAGGCCGGCGGCAGCGTGGATGTGAAGGCCCAGGCCGGCATCGACAACAGCGTCGTGCGCGGTGGCTACACCTACGTCGGCAGCGGTGCCAACACCCATGCGCCGGGCTACTCGACCCTGGTCAGCCTCAACCCGCAACTGCCGCCGGACGTTGCCCAGCAACAGGTCAACCCACTGGGCCTGCCCGGCTTCGACCTGCCCACTGGCGAGAACGGCCTGTTTCACCTCAGCGACAGCGATGGCGCCAAAGGCCTGCCCACCAGCCAGTTCGCGGCCAACCCGCATAAGTACCTGATCGAAACCAACCCGCTGCTCACCGACATGCGCCAGTTCATGAGCTCGGACTACATGCTGAGCAAGCTCGGCTACGACCCCGACACCGCGCAAAAACGCCTCGGCGATGGCTTCTACGAACAGCGCCTGATCCAGCAAGCCGTGCTCGCTCGCACCGGCCAGCGTTTCATCGATGGCCAAACCAGCGACGCCGACCTGTTCAAGCACCTGATGGACAACGCCATCAGCAGCAAAAGCGCGCTGAATTTGTCCGTAGGCGTAAGCCTCACCGCCGAACAAGTCGCCGCCCTGACCCACGACATCGTGTGGCTGGAAAACGCTACCGTCGCCGGCCAACAAGTGCTGGTGCCGGTGCTGTACCTGGCCCAGGCCGGCAACCGCCTGGCGCCCAACGGCGCATTGATTTCCGGCACTGACGTCAACCTGATCACCGGCCGTAACCTCAACAACGCCGGCACCTTGCGTGCCACCGGTAGCCTGTTGGCGAACGCTGGCGGCAACCTCACCAACAGTGGGTTGATGGAAGCCGGTGGCCGCCTCGACCTGCTCAGCGGCAACAACCTGACCAACCGCGCGGGCGGTGTGATCAGCGCGGGCAACGTCAACCTCGCCGCCGGCGCCGACCTGCTCAACGAACGCAGCGTCACCACCCACGCAAGCGCCAGCAGCTACCGCACCGAACGCAGCGACTTCGTCGACAGCGCCGCGCGCATCGAATCGGCCAACGATTTGACCCTGCAAGCCGGTGGCAATTTCAACAGCGTCGGCGGCGTGCTCAAGAGTGGTGCCGACACAACGGTCAAGGCCGTGGGCGACGTCAACATCACCGCCTCGAAAACCCTCGACAGCGGCGCCATCGGCAACCGTTCCAGCTTCACCACCATCGCCCAGCAAGGCTCCGTGGTCGACGCTGGCCGCGATCTGCATGTGATTGGCGGGCGCGACATCAGCGCCGTGGCCAGCCAGGTCGAGGCCAAGCGCGACGTCAACCTGATTGCCACCCGCGACCTCAACGCCGTTGCGGCGGCCAACGAGCAGCACTCCACGGGCAACACAAAAAAGGTCAAGAGCATCGAAGACCACGTGCAGCAAGTGTCCAGCGTGATCAAGGCCGGCGGCGACGCCACCCTGAGTGCCGGGCAGAACCTGCAACTGGTCGCCAGCCAGGTCAATGCCGGCAGCGAGGCGTACCTGGTGTCCGGCAAAAACCTTGAGCTCAAAGCCGCTGAAAACCAGGACTACAGCTTCTACAGCAAGACCAAGAAAACCTCCCAGGGCAAAAAATTCCGCCTGGATGAAACTGACGTCGTGAACAACGTTGGCAGCCTTGTCAGCGCGGGGACGAACAGCACAGTCGTCGCCGGTGCAGACCTGCTGCTGGCTGGCAGTGCCGTCACTGCTGAAAAAGGCGCCACGCAACTGGTGGCCGGCCAGGACGTGAACATCCTCGCCGTCAGCAACGCCGACAGCGCCCGCCACGAACGCAAGGAAAGCAAAAGCAGCTGGGGCGGCCTGAAGTCGAGCAAGGTCCAGGACAAAGTCGACGAAAAACGCACCACCGCCCTGGGCAGCATGGTCTCCGGCGAAACCGTCACCGTCGCCGCCAAGCGCGACGCCACGGTCACTGGTTCCAACCTGGTCAGCACCGGCGACCTCGCCGTCCAGGCCGGCCGCGACCTGACCATCGACGCGGCGCAGAACACCTTCGCCCGCACCGACATGCACAAGGAAAAAAATCGCGACCTCACCGGCGTGCTGACCGGCAACAAGCTCGGTCTGGACGACATGACCGGCAACCAGAAGCTGTACATCAACAGCTCGAAGCACAACGGCACGGCCAATGAAATGACCTTGACCGGCAGCACGATTGGTTCGAGTGCGGGCAATGTGTCGTTGAGGGCGGGGCGTGAGTTGAAGGTGGTGGCCAGTGATCTGGTGAGCACCAAGAACATGGAGTTGAGTGGGGCGAATGTCACCGTTACTTCGGGGATGGAGACGGCCAGTCAGACCAGTAAGGACAGTTCCAAGAGTTTGGCGGTAGGGCGGGTGATTGCGGGCTCGGTGGTGGACACCGCCACCAGCATGCGCGACGCCGTCAAAGCGGCCCGTAGTGCTGATGACCCACGACTCAAGGCAGTCAAAATCGCCCAGGCGGCCCTCGCCGCTTACAACCTGAACGGCCAGGCCTCGGACGCCAATGCGCAAAGCTCCGGCTTTAAAAACAAAACCGGCGGCACGCCCGGCAACGGTTCGCTGATCAAGATCGGCACCGAACTGGCTAATAATCGCAGCAAGAACAGCAGCGAATACAACAGCATCACCGCCAAGCAGAGCACGCTCAACGCAGGGCAAGACTTGTCGATCGTTGCCACGGGCGCTGCGACGGGAACTCAGGGTGATATCCAGATCACTGGCAGCAGCTTGAGAGCCGCCAACACCTTGTTGTTAGCCAAAAACGATGTGTTGATGCAAAGCGCACAAAACACCACCGACCGCAAAAACGAAGGGTCGAAAAATAAAACCGCCATTGGCGCCAGCTTCAATATTGGCGAGCAAAACGGCTTCACCCTCGACCTCGGAGCGCAGGGTGCCAAGAACAATGGCAACGGTAACTCCGTCACTCAGGTCAATAGCACCCTCGATACAGGCAGCCTGTTGTTACAAAGCGGTGGCGATACCACCCTCAAAGGCGCCCAGGTTCGTGCGGACCGTATCAAGGCAGATATTGGCGGCAACCTCAATATCATCTCCCTCCAGGACACCGAGTCGTCGCGCAGCAAACAGAGCAGCGCAGGCTTCGGCGCCAGTATCTGCGTCCCTCCGTTCTGCTACGGCTCTACCGTAGCGGGCTCGGCGAACCTTGCCGCCGCGAATATGAACAGCGACTACAAGGGCGTGACCGACCAGAGCGGTTTGTATGCGGGCACGGGCGGCTACGACATCAATGTCGGCAAGAACACCACCCTGCAAGGCGCGGTGATTGCCAGTGAGGCGTCAGCTGATAAGAACCGCCTAAGCACCGACCGCCTGATCGTCAGCGACATCAAGAATGTCAGCGAAATCAAAAGCCAGTCTGCCGGTATTTCGGTGTCGTCCAGCAGCACCAGCGGTGCCTCGATGGGCGGCAGCATCCCGATAGCGCTCAAGGAAAAAGACCATAGCTACACCCGTAGCGCGGTCAGCAAAGGCACGATTGTGGTTCGCAATGCCGATGGCGCCAATGACCTGGTGGGGTTGAATCGCGACACCGCCAATGCCAATCAGAAACTTGACCGGCCAGATGAAAAGGCCATGCAAGAGCGTATTGACCTGATCCAAAGCTCGGCGCAGTTGGCCAGTGGGGTGATCAGTGCGGTGGGCAAAGCCAAGGCGGATGAGGCGAAAGCACTGGCCGATAAAGCCAAAACCCAAACCGAAACCGGTTCGCCGGATGCCGCTGGAACGGTGCTCGCAGCGAATGCCGCTTATACGGAAGCCCAGCGCTGGCAGGTCGGTGGCGACAAACGCTTAATGGCCGATATCGCGTCCGGACTAATCGCCGCAGGGCTGGGTGGCGCGCCTGTAGGAACGACGGTTGGTATTGTCGCCAACACGGCCTCCAGCGATATCTTCAACAAGATTGGCGATTATGCCCAGTCGCGTGCGACTGATCCGAAGTCGGATGCGGCCACTCGGGCGGCTTGGGCTGAAGGCGGTGCGGCACGTGTGATGTTGCACGCGTTGGCGGGGGCGGCTATTGGGTTGTCCAGTGGCAATGTGCAGAGTGGTGCATTGGGTGCGGGAGCTTCTGCGGCCTTGATGCCTAGCATTGCGGATGCACTGGGTAAAAATGGTATCAGGGGATCGGAACAGGAGACGTTGGCTGCGTTGGTCGCCCTCGGTGTGGGCGCCTCTGTGGGCGGTAGCGGCACCGCTGCGGGTGCGGTAGTTGCTGGGAGTACGGCAACAGCCGTCGAGCAATACAACCGTCAAGCGCACCCTACGGAAGCGCGTTTAATACAAAAAGAAGCCGATAAGTTAGCGGCGGAAGCGGGAATTTCCCCTGCTGAAGCAGAAAGGCGCATGGCCGCAGCGCTGGCGTCCTATACCGATAAAACGTGGAAAGCTACGATCGAAAAAGCTGGTGAGAGTCAGTTTGACCCCCTCACTCTGAAACACTTGGGTGAAGCGCTGGCTCCCTTGGCGTCTATCTACGAGAACAGTGCGATGTATCCCGAGGGGACCCGTCGCACTTACAGCGCCGACGAAACTGTTAACTTGCTGAAAAATTTCAGTTCGACACACGCCAGTGAGTACAGAGACGGCAACATTAACATCAGCTATTTGGGTGACCCCGATACCTATAAGAGCGCCGGGCTGGTGGATTACTACAAAGCCAACCTCGATTATCGAGACAAGGTGCCCTCTGCTGGTGGCGCTCAAGGCAGTGGAGCAGGCCTGGGGCGGAGCGTTTTGGAGATGGCTCAGGGTATGAGCTCACTGTTCAAGATTGCCTTTGGCGGTAATTCATTGGAGGAGGCGAACAAACTGATCGATCCCTTCGTCGAGCCGTCTTCCGACATGGCGGGTGAATGGATAACTCGCAACGGCGGCCAGGGTTTGGTGTTTGGCCTGCAAGGTAATACCTACGAGCAATATGCAAAGAACACCAAGCTCGGCGCCGATTTACTACTGATGGGCATGCCGGGTAGCGCGAGCCAGGCCGGTAAAGTGGAGCAAGTCGCAAAGGTCGCGGAAGCGGCGAAAGCAGAACGTAAACTGGCGCAGCAACTCCACGATCTAGAGTCGGTACTACCTCCAGAAAAGCCGACAGGTTACAGCGTAGCGTTTGAAACTGCCTTGAACCCGGCCGATTTCGGTCGCAGCCGAGACGTGCATTTCAATAGGTCCAATGCTGCGTTGGACAACGCGTTGAGCATGGACTCTGCGTTTGCGCAAATGATGGAGACACTGATCCCGAATATTAAATCGTCGGTTTCAAAAGTCGGAGGGCGGCAAACACCTTCTGGCTGGACATGGGAGCATGCGTCGTCGTCGACTGCTTTCAATCAGGAAGGAATCATGCGATTAGTACCGACCGCCCAACACACACCTGGTTCTCCTTGGTGGCGCGTACTGCATCCCGATGCGGGGGCTGCGGGTGGATATTCTGAATGGGCAATTCCAAGAGGCGCCCCAAAAAATTAGGTGGAAGAATGAATATTGCTGAGTTGAACATCAATGTCGGGGGACGCCCCAGCGTGGGTTTCAGTGGTGATGACTCAAGCGTGCGCGCCCTTGAGGCTCGGCTGGGCCGTAGGCTTCCAGAAACCTACCTTCAATTCATTCGAAGTGCCAACGGTGGGCATCCTGAAGCCGGAAGTTTCTTTTTGAACGCATCACCAGATGCTAGCGTCAGCGTTGATTGGTTTTATTCACTAGGAGACGCAGGTATCGACAGCCTGGATAAGGCTCTTGATGACTGGGCTCAAGTGTTGGGGCCATTCATGTTGCCCATTGGGCGCGACGGAGGTGGCAGCCAGTTTTATATTTCGCTGGATTCGCCATCCGGTTCTGTTTGGTATTATTCACATGAAGGCTCAGAACGCACCCAACTTGCCGATAGCTTCGATAAGTTTCTGCAGCAGTTGCAAGTTCACCCGGATTTTATTTGAGAGCCGTTATGAATCGATATGAGGGGAAGCCTTTTCTCCGGCTACTGGAATGCTACGTGCTTTCGGCTATTGATGAGCTGACAGACGAGCAGTGTGCGGCGTTAAGTGCGCTGGAGCCCAAGTTGCACGAGCTGTACGGGGTGCAAGGCAGTTGGAGTGATGTCGTCGCGTCTCAGATGGATTTTCCGGAATCCCTGGTGGAGAAAATAAAAGAAGTGTGGCGCGTGAATTCGGAAAAATTTGCGCGAGCTGGTGTAAAAATAAACGCAGAAGATTTTGCTAGAGACTTTGTGGATACCAATTTTCCTTGATGATGATAAAAGGGACAGATTTGAATGGCACTTACTTAGCAGCTAACTAGCTAGTGTGACTGAAAAAAAGAAAAAACAGAAAATAGGGGGCAGACCCTGAGGAGTCCCCACAAATCTACTCTAGCCTCTGAGCTTGCCGGTGTACTTCATCGCGCACCAATAGCTCCATATCCGCCAATCTCGAGCGGGACAATCCGGTGGGGATTCCTCAGGGTCAGGCCCCTCTTTCCTCTGAGTGTCGGAGGATACTAAGCGGTATGACAAATCGTCGCAGGGAAATAGGGGTCAGACCACGATTAGTGCACCAATGTATATTGGTGGTCTGACCCCTATTTCTCTCTGGAAAAATCGAACAGTTACAGAAATTACAAAATAACACTATGCTCAACCCTGATCGTAAGGAGGTCATACTTTTTGCTCCGAACGTGGTTAAGCCGCAGCAGATCAAAGCTTACGAAAAGGTAGGGGTTAAAGTAATTAATAGTGTCGACGAACTGTTCGAGTATGGTGCCAAAAAAGGAGGGTTGTAATCGTGAGCGACTCAGCTTCAATCATATCGGATGTGGCAATTGATGAAGATGCGTTTGCTGATTTTATCCACTCTATAGGCGGAGTCGCTAGTATCGGAAAACGTAATCGTGGAATATTGAATTGGGACGAGGCCACTTTGTATATTTCATTACTCAACTCCGAAAAATTCATGAATTTTTATGATTCGCAAGATATTCTCGATTGGGAAAATTTGTTGGGTGCCCCTCCTAAGACAATGATCGAAATGCAGTTGGGTCATTCGAAAGGCTCAATGGAGATGTATTTATGGTTGGCGTACGAGTTTGGCAAGAAATGGAATTGTGTTGTAGATGACGTTAATGCGGTGACGCTTAACTACTCCGAAGTCTGTGACAGGTACACAAGGTCGAGTATGAAATAGGAGAAAATAGGGGCCAGACCACGATTAGTGCACCAATGTATATTGGTGGTCTGACCCCTATTTCCGAGCTTTGGCTTCTCTACCGTGGCCGATAACCCGCAATCACTGCAGATGTGGAACGATGCCATGCGTTCTGCGGCCAGTGCAAACCGCCCGAACGGCTACACGCGATACTTGGATACATTGGCCAGCGGCCAGAACCCCAGTCAGCAAATACTCGAAGATGCGTTCAGCGCGGTGAACAGTCGCTTTGTTAAGTCTGCCCGTGAGGCAGGTCAGGAAATTGCCCAAGTTCACCATTGGAACTTCGGCAAGACAGATTTCCCAACGCAGATCGTTGACCCTCGCCATCTTGTGCCCGTACCTTCGCGCGAGGCTCATCAACTGATACACCAACAAACGAGCGCGACCTCTAACATCTGGGTGGGGCCTATTTCTCCGTTGCACCGAATAGAGATCCCCGAATGGTCGACGCCCCTGGCGCCAAAACGGTGAAGGCATGAACGTTAAAACAGCATTGGAAGCGCTGGGGTTACCCGACACGCTGGTAGCATGCGCCGATGGAAGCATCGAGCCGCCCATTTGCACGCTGCAGGCCCCTGCCGAGTGGTATGGGTTTCCACCTGCGCTGATCCCGATATGGAGTGACGGATCTCGGCCTACCTATATTGGGTACTGGAAGCACTGGTTTGTTGATCGTGAACCCACCTTCGTAAAAATGTACGTTGGCAGCGACCGAATGACCGTCGAGATCGCCCGCACGCCTGAGCAACTGATGGCCGTGCTCGCCATGATGTCGATGAGTCTTGAGGAGGGTGTCACGCCCGAACTTGAGCAGTTCGCCAAGGCGGTGGGGCTTGATTGCCTGGACGCATTGGATGCGCAATCGTTGAAAAGTGGCGACGACCCCAAAGGCTTCGCCAACGTCGAACCGTTCAAGACGTTGACGCCACTGGCCAGTGTTGCTGACGGCGTAACGCGTTACACCGGAAACTTCCCGAACCCGTCCGCCCCAGCCCCTGATTGGTGGGAAAGCAGTTGCTATTTTGAAGTTGTCGACGAGCACATGCCGGTGCCCAAAGGCGTGGAATTGCCCGCGTGGTTTGATCCTGAACGCGAGAAAAAGCCGTTGTTCGAGGCTTATATGCAAGCGGGGCGCCTTGACTGTGCATGGCTGACCTTGAACTCCACTGGCTGGTCCATCGCCGATGCTCGCCAGGCACTGGTGGAATTGCAGGCTCGGGCCGGTGATGAACGCTTTGATAACGTTGTCGACTATTGGTTGTCCATTGCGGATCTGGATGCCGGAGGCTATTGAACTTGGCTGATTCGTAGCGGTTAAAGGTTACGTGCACTGGCGAGCCACGCAGTAACATGCGCGCCCGATGGCCTTATGGAAATAGGGGTCAGACCACGATTAGTGCACCAATGTATATTGGTGGTCTGACCCCTATTTCTCTACTAGTTAGAGGGCTGGGGCAGCGCTACGTTCAATACATCAATCGAACCTATCAACGAACGGGCACGTTGTGGGAAGGACGTTACCGCTCCTGTCTGGTTCAAAAAGATAACTATGTTTTAGCTTGCTATCGATATATCGAAATGAATCCGGTTAGAGCTGGCATGGTTGCTCATCCGGGCGACTATCGCTGGACCAGCTACAGGGCAAATGCACAGGGCGAGCCATCAAGCTTTTTAAGCCCACATGCGGTCTATAGAGAGTTAGGTAGCAGCACCGTGCAACGAGCCGAATCCTACCGGTCTTTATTCAAGGATCGGCTTTCACCTGAGTTGATAGAGCAAATTCGATCTTCTACAAACGGTAATTACGTTTTGGGCGATCACAAGTTTGCGGCCGAGATTGAGCAGGCATTAGGTAGACGAGTTTCTCAGGGGGGTGTCAGGGCGCCCAAAAAGTTTGATCTAAAAGAGTAGAAGAATAGTGGTCTGACCCCTATTTTCCTTATTTTCCTATTTTCTTCTGACCCCTATTTTCTTCCGTCGAATAGTTGCGGGAGAAAATAAAGGTAACTGGCGAAGCGCAAAAAAGGGGAGAGTCTCATTTAATAATTACTTGCCGATCAGGAGAAAATCCGGGCCAGCCCACATTTTGTACAAAACCGCACACGAGATCGCAGTGATGGCACAATGCCTCATGTAACGCCATCCACTGCCGACACACTGGCGATGGCCAGACGCATCAGGAAAGGTGAACCGGCCGTCGTCGGCGTTTTCGAAACCGCCCCACCGCTACCCACAAGGAAGAAACGCATGATCAAGTTGTTCTGCAAAGCCGCTGTTGTTCTGTCCCTGGCCACGCTGTTTGGCTGTTCCTCGACGCCGTCGGTGGAGAAGATGCAGGCCGATGTGGCGAACTATTCGTTGCCTAAGGCTGCTGTCGCCGATAAAGGCTTGGTGTATGTGGTGCGTCCGAGCAACGTGGGGATGATGGTTCGCTTCAACGTGTTCCTGGATGACAAGGAAGCCGACTCGGAGATGGGTTACAACCGCGGTAACCAGTACATCTATTTTTTCGTGACACCGGGCAAGCACGTGATCAGTTCCAAGGCTGAAAACTGGGCGGACATGCCGATTGATGTCAAGGCGGGTCAGGTGGTCTACCTCAAGCAGGAAGTCGACATGGGCTTCGCCATCGCACGCAACAGCCTCAAAGTGCTGAGCGACCTCGAAGGCCGTTACCTGGTCAAGGATGCGTCGCTGGGCACCGTGGCAAAAGAAAGCAAGTGAGTTAAACCGTTGAAGCCTGCCGGGCTCCAGGTCCGGCAGGCCGTCATTTTTCACCCTGCGCAAACGTTCAAGGACTGATGTGAAAAACCTCCTCTTCATCCTCTTTGCCACCCTTATCCTCAGCGGCTGTGTCAGCCATCCCCTTACGCCCGAACACCGCGCCCAGATCAAGACGGTCAAGGTGTTGCCGGTAAAGTGGGAGTCGCAACAGATGGTCTACATGGGCCGTGAGCAAGCCTGGGGCGCAGCATTGGGGGCCGGGCTTGGCGCGGGCGTTGGCATGGCCAGCGGTGCTTCCAGGTTGGGCACGGCGGCGTTGAGCGGCGCCGGGTTTGCAGGTGGCATGAAACTTGGGCAGTTGGCCGAGATGCCGACGCCGGTAGCGATCCTTACGGTGATGGAGGCAGAAAAAATCGATTTGGGCGTGTTGCTCAAACAGGGCTTCATCGATGCGTTGGGCAAGACCTCAACCCTCAAAGTGGTGGGTGACGACGAACCCGCCGATGCGCAGATCCAACTGACCGTGGCCGAGTGGGGCTTTCGCCTGACCCAAGGGTTCAGCAGTGTGGTGTACCCCACCCTCAATGTGCTGGCGCAGATGAATCGCGGCGATGAAATGGTCTGGCGCACCAGCGAGGCAGTCACGCCGTTCAATGGCCAGAACGTCTACGGCTACACGCCGCTCACCTATCGCACCGACCCCGAGGCGTTGCGCCGCGCGCTCACGGGGATTACGCAGATCTCCAGTGGGTATTTGGTCAAAGAGCTCAAATAAGCCGGCGCGTGCGTTAATGCTGGGCTGCCCCTGTTTCCCGACTCCACGGACGCATCACATGAAAAAGGCAATGGTTCTACTGGCAATCACGGGCCTCGTCACCGGGTGTCAAGCTGCCAGGCCACCAAGCTCCTTTGAACAGAGTCTGGCCAACGTTCAGTGCATGCTGTCCGAGGGCGAGAAAAGCCCCACAGCCGATCAGGCTCAGTTCATTCGTCAAGCCAGCGATAACGGCAACGTGCGCTGTAAGACTGCGCTCGGTGGTTTGTACGAATCCGGTCGTGGCGGCCTGCCACAAGATTTTGTCAAGGCCAGATCGCTTTATGAGTCCGTCGCCGCCGTGGATGGCGTCGGTTACGAGAGGCTGGCGCGCATGGCCGAGGAGGGCCACGGGCAAGTGCGCAACGATGTGGAGGCGCGACGGCTTTATCAGTTGGCGCTGACCAACAGCGACAGCGATAAAAGCAAACTCGCCTTGGCCCGATTGATGGAAGAGGGGCGCGGTGGTCCGCAGGATTTGTTCGGGGCCATGATGTATTACGTGGAGGCCAGCCAGCATGCCGGCGATGTCGCGTGGAAAGGCCTTCAGCGCATTCGTGCGCAACGGCCGGTACTGACGCCTGAACAGGTACAGCGCTACAACGAGGCCTGGGGTGACACCAGTCGCAAGAGCCTCAATCGTACGGCACTGGACATCGAGATTGCCTTGAACAAGCAAATCAAACGCGGCAGCGCGAGCAAGCCGGTGACGCTGCAAGTGCAAGGCCTGTCGGGTTCGAATGTGCCAAAAATCCTATTGATCGAAAGCTCGGGCAACGCCGAGGTAGACCAGGCCGTGGTCACCGCATTCGGTCAATATCGCTTTCCTGCCGAGCCGCTATTGCAGGCAGGCCAGGACTCCTGGTCGTCCGAGCGGTCTCTCAAGGTCGGTTTGAAGTGAAGTGCTGGAGCCCTGATGCCATGGGTCGTTCACATTCAACGCAGACACAAACACCTTGAATCTGGAGCAACACCGTATGGATGCAAGCAATACCCCTGAACGCCCGACCGTCCTGGCCAGCATCGGTCGTCGCCTGGTTGCACGGGGCATCGACTGTGCCATCGCAGTACTGATCTTTTTCATCGTGAAGTTCAGCGCCGCTCGAGCTGTAAAACAGCTTGAGAACGCCTTTCAACTCCGTAAAATGCCGCCACTGTTCAAAACACGATACTTTTCAGGGACGAATTCATACATGCGCGTGTTTGCCGTATTTCTCGCGGCCTGCCTCATGGCGGGCTGTGCCTCCAAGCCGGATTACTACATCTCCCCGGCGCCGGTGACCATTCCCAAGACCGCTACTTACTGGCTCGACACCTTCGACGTCGAGGTGGTCGGCAAGAACGAACGCTTCCTGCCGGATGACAAAGTGCGCCAGCAACTCGGGGTTGATCTGGTCGACCGCCTGCTCAAGGCCAAGCGCTACGCCGCCAGCAAGGACAAGGCCGATTACCTGCTGGATGTGAACGTCATCTATACCCGGCGCATACAAGACACCCAAGGTGGTTTCATGACGGCAATCGTCGATGACAAGACCATCCTCGCCAGTGTCGACTTCAACTACCAGGTTAAGGTCAAGAAAGCCGGCGCCGAGGTGCTGCATTTCTCTCAGGCTCGCCAAGGGTTGATGCCAGGCGGGTACAAGGGCGACTGGCAGAACATGAAAACGATGGCCGGGGTGCTGACCAACTCTGGCAACTCCAGCGTCGAGACCTTCTACACCGGTTTGTTGAGCCGATTCATCGTTGACGACCTGCGTGACATTCCGTCCCGCTAGCGTTAGCTGCCGTACCCGTTTTCCCACTTAGGAGCACCCTGTGAACACACTGTCCAAAATCCTGCTGTCCGGCTTCACCGCCGCAGCGCTGCTGACCGTGGCCGGTTGTGCCACGGAGAGCAACCGCGCTATGCCTGTGGAACAAGTCGCCAGCGCCAACGTCGCTTATTCCGGCGTGCGCGTGCCGATTGCCGTAGGCAAGTTCGACAACCGCTCCAGCTACATGCGCGGCATCTTCTCCGACGGCGTCGACCGCCTCGGCGGCCAGGCCAAGACCATCCTGATCACCCACCTGCAGCAGACCAACCGCTTCAGCGTGCTGGACCGCGACAACATGGGCGAAATCTCCCAGGAAGCCGCGATCAAAGGCACCGTGCAGAAGCTCAAGGGCGCTGACTACGTGGTGACCGGCGACGTGACCGAGTTTGGCCGCAAGGAAACCGGCGACCGCCAGCTGTTCGGCATTCTCGGCCGTGGCAAGACCCAAGTGGCCTACGCCAAAGTCGCGTTGAATATCGTCAACATCAGCACCTCCGAAGTGGTGTATTCCACCCAGGGCGCCGGTGAGTACGCGCTGTCCAACCGTGAAGTGGTCGGCTTCGGCGGCACCGCCAGCTACGACTCCACCCTCAATGGCAAGGTCCTCGACCTGGCCATGCGCGAAGCCATCAACCGCCTCGTCGACGGCATCAATGCCGGCGCCTGGAACCCGCGCAACTGATCAGCAGCACCTCAAGGAGCAGTACAAGGATGAGCAAGGCAGTCAAGTTGGCCATGATGCTGACAGCAGTGGCGACGGTCGCCGGGTGCCACACCGCGCCCCAGCCGTTGTATCAATGGGAAAGTTATCAGCCGCAGGTTTACGAATACTTCAAGGGTGAGCCAAAGGAGGCGCAGGTGGAGGCGCTGGAGCGCGATCTGCAGAAGATCAATGCCAGCGGCCGCAAGGCCCCGCCGGGTTACCACGCCCACCTGGGCATGCTGTACCTGAGCATGGGCAAGGATGACCAGATGGTGCAGGAGTTCCGCACCGAGAAGGCGTTGTTCCCTGAATCCGCCTCGTACATGGACTTTCTGCTGAAAAACGCCAAGACCGGAGTCGCCACTAAATGAGCCTGTTGAAACTCACGGGCGCCTTGCTGGCCCTGGCCCTGCTCGGCGGTTGCGCAGCCCCCAAGACCATTGATTACACGGCGTACAAGCAGGCACGACCGAAGTCGATCCTGGTACTGCCGCCGCTCAATGAGTCGCCGGAAGTGCAGGCGTCCTACAGCCTGGTCTCGCAAGTGACCTACCCGTTGGCGGAAGCCGGCTACTACGTGCTGCCGATTGCCCTGGTGGATGAAACCTTCCGCCAGAACGGCCTCACCACCGCCAACGACATCCAGGCCCTGCCACCGACCAAGCTGCATGACATCTTCGGCGCGGACGCCGCGCTGTACATCACCGTCACCGAGTACGGCACCAAGTACATGCTGATCTCCAGTGACACCGCCGTGACGGCTTCGGCCAAACTGGTGGACCTGCGTACCGGCACCACCCTGTGGACCGGCTCGGCGCGAGCGTCCAGCGAAGAGGGCAACAACAACAGCGGCGGCCTCGTCGGCATGCTGATCACGGCGGCGGTCAAGCAGGTGATCAACAGCTCCACCGATGCGGCGCACCCGATTGCCGGTATCACCAGTGCGCGCCTGCTGTCACCGGGGCAGCGTGCGGGGATCCTGTACGGTCCGCGTAACCCCAAATACGGCACGGACTGAGTTCATGTGGGAGGGGGCTTGCCCCCGATAGCGGTAGATCAGTCAGTCCATGTTTGACTGACCCACCCCATCGGGGGCAAGCCCCCTCCCACAGTTGGACTGTTATTTGAATCAGGGTTAACCCGAACATTCCACACCTCGCGTCTGACCTTGTGAACGGATCATTCATTCACGAGGTTCAGCCCATGTCCCACCCTCTGTTTTTCCTGCGTCCTGCCGCCCAAGGCTTTGCCGTTACCATGGTGGTGGCGTTGGCCGGTTGTGGGCTGTCCTCATCCCCTGAGTTGGCCAAGCCGGCCGAGCCCGTCGCCGAGCTGCAAAGCGCGTCACCCCAGGGTGCTTTGGCCAAACGCATGGCAATGCCTGCACCGATGCATATGCAGGAGTCAGCCGTGATGGACTACCGCAGCGAACCCCGTGAACAATACGCAAATCTGCCGGACAACCCGGTGCATCGCGTGGCCGAGACGCCGGTGTCCACCTTCAGCGTCGACGTCGATACCGGCAGCTACGCCAACGTCAGGCGTTTCCTCAACCAAGGCAGCCTACCGCCCGAAGGCGCCGTGCGACTGGAGGAGATGGTCAACTATTTCCCCTACCACTACGCGCTGCCCACCGACGGCTCACCTTTTGGCGTGACCACCGAAGTCGCTGCCACACCGTGGAACCCGCATACCCAGTTGCTGCGCATCGGCATCAAGGCGTCCGACCGTGCCGTGGCGCAATTGGCACCGGCCAACCTGGTGTTCCTGGTGGATGTGTCCGGCTCCATGGACCGCCGCGAAGGCTTGCCGATGGTGAAAAGCACGCTGAAATTGCTGGTGGATCAGTTGCGTGAGCAGGACCGCGTTTCGCTGGTGGTCTATGCCGGTGAGTCCCGGGTAGTGCTCAAGCCGACTTCCGGTCGAGACAAGGTGAAGATCCGTAACGCCATTGACCAACTCACCGCAGGCGGCTCCACGGCGGGCGCTTCCGGCATCGAACTGGCCTACCAGATGGCCCGCGAAGGCTTTATCGACAAGGGCATCAACCGCATCCTGCTGGCGACCGACGGTGACTTCAACGTGGGCATCAGTGATTTCGACAGCCTCAAACAGATGGCGGTAGAGCAGCGCAAAAGCGGCGTGTCCCTTACTACCCTGGGCTTCGGTGTGGATAACTACAACGAACACCTGATGGAACAACTGGCCGATGCCGGCGACGGCAATTACGCCTACATCGACAACCTGCGCGAAGCGCGCAAAGTGCTGGTGGACCAACTCAGCTCGACCCTGGCGGTGGTGGCGCGCGATGTGAAGTTGCAGGTGGAATTCAACCCGGCGCAGGTCAGTGAATATCGCCTGCTGGGCTATGAAAACCGCGCCTTGAAACGTGAGGATTTCAATAACGACCAAGTCGACGCCGGTGACATTGGCGCAGGGCATACGGTCACGGCACTGTACGAAATTGTGCCGAAAGGCGAGAAGGGGTGGTTGGAACCTTTGCGCTATGCCACTGCGCCTGTGACCGGGGATCGATCCGCTGAACTGGCGATGCTGCGGGTGCGCTACAAACCTGCTGTGGGCGGTGCCAGCCAACTGATCGAAAGGCCCATCAGCCAAGAGCCCACCAAGGCCAGCGATGACCTGCGCTTTGCGGCGGCAGTGGCGGCCTTTGCCCAACAGCTCAAGGGTGATGGCCGCTACACTGGCAGCATGAGCCTGCAGGACACCGCTGCACTGGCCCGCTCGGCCCGAGGCGATGATCCGTTCGGCCTGCGCAATGAATTCGTGCAACTGGTGGAACTGGCCCAAAGCCTCAAACCCTGATCACAGCCATGACAACAATCGAATGTGGGAGGGGGCTTGCCCCCGATGGCGGTGTATCAGCATCAAGTGTGCTACTGACCCACTGCTATCGGGGGCAAGCCCCCTCCCACAGTTAGACCAGCTTCGGCTGATAAAAAGGAGTTCGCCCCCTACATGGCTGTTCCAGATGATCTACCCAGCGACGAATCGCTGCTGGCCCGCTACCGCACCGGTGACAGCGCCGCGTTCGAAGCCTTGTACGCGCGGCACCGCCAGGGCCTGTACCGATTCCTTGTGTCCTTGAGCAACAAGACCGAACTGGCCGAGGAAATCTACCAGGAGACCTGGCTCAGCCTGATCCGCAGCGCCACCCAGCCACAAGGCCGGGCGAGCTTTCGCACCTGGCTGTTCCAGATCGCCCGCAACCGCCTGATCGACCACTGGCGCAAGCACGGCGTCCACAACCCCTTGCACGACAGCTACGACGAACAACTGCATGCCCAGGCCGACGACAGCGCCGGCCCCGAGCAGCAACTGAGCCTGAGCCGCGACCAGGCGCGCCTCGATGCCGCGCTGCAAGACCTGCCCGAAGACCAGCGCGAAGTCTTCCTGCTGCGCCTGCACGGCGACCTCGAAGTGCCGCAAATCGCCGCCCTCACCAACGCCCCGCTGGAAACCGTGAAAAGCCGCCTGCGTTACGCCCAGCAGAAACTGCGCCGCCTGCTGGCCGAGGAGATACCCGCATGATCGACTCCCGAAACACTCCCGATTCCGACGACGAATTGTTCCAGCACTATCGTCAACACAGCCCCGTCGAGCCGCCGGCGTCCCTCGACGCCTTCATCCTCAACGCCGCCCGCCGTGAAGCCCCGGCGCGGCAGCCGAACCTGTGGCAACGCTGGCTGCAAGCCTGCCAACGGCCGCGCTGGCAGATGGCATTCGCCACCGTTGCAGGCTTGGCATTGATGATCGGCGTGGTGATGCGCGAACCCGTGCCGCAACCCGACGTTTCCACCGCGACCTTCTCCGCGCTTCGCGACGAAGCACCGCGTCCCGCTGCACCCGCGATGTCCGCGCCTGCCCCCGTCGCCCGAATGGCCACCGCGCCCCAGGCAGAGAGTGCGCAGGTCATGGGCTCGATGGCGGAGGAGTCCGGCGCCAAACTCAGCAAGCGTGCGCCGGTGGTGTTGCCTTCGTTAGAGGAGGGGTTGCAGAAGATTGTGCGCTTGCGTGAAGCCGGTGAAAGCAAAGCCGCGGATGAAGAACTGCTGGCATTGCATGCGCGTTTCCCTGACGAAGACTTGCCGGCGCGTTTGGAGGCGTTGCAAAAGCGTTGATCCACAAAGGCCGTGAGACGCGATGTCTCACGGTCTCATGGCCGCCGCTTGCGATCTGGCATCACGGATCTCATTTGAACTCAATGCCGGCTACCCTCGGGTTTTCTTCGGCCGCTCTATGAAAGGCGTGTCCAGGCGTTTTCGCGCAGCTGGCACTGGCCTTGCTCTGGCACTGGTAAACCGCCCGGCACGCCAGTGCCATCCGCTTCAAGGAGAAAAACGCCATGAGCCTCTCGAGCAATTCGCAACGCAGCATGCGTGCCGCTGTATGGCACGGCCGTAACGATATCCGCGTCGAAGATGTGCCGCTGCCCGTTTCGCCCCCTGCGGGTTGGGTGCAGATCCGAGTGCAATGGTGCGGCATTTGCGGGTCCGATCTGCACGAGTACGTGGCCGGTCCGGTGTTCATACCGGTTGATGCGCCGCACCCGCTGACCGGCATTAAGGGCCAGTGCATTCTCGGTCATGAGTTTTGTGGCGAAATCGTCGAGCTCGGTGCCGGGGTGCAGGGCTTCAGCGTGGGCGAGTCGGTGGCAGCCGATGCCTGCCAGCATTGCGGCACGTGCTACTACTGCACCCACGGGCTGTACAACATTTGCGAAAACCTGGCCTTCACCGGGCTAATGAACAACGGTGCCTTTGCCGAATGGGTCAACGTGCCCGCCAACCTGTTGTACAAGTTGCCGGCGAACTTTCCGGCAGAAGCCGGGGCACTGATCGAACCTCTGGCAGTAGGCATGCACGCGGTGAAAAAAGCCGGAAGCCTGCTGGGGCAAAACGTGGTGGTGGTCGGCGCGGGCACCATTGGCCTGTGCACCATCATGTGCGCCAAGGCCGCCGGTGCTGCTCAGGTGATCGCGCTGGAGATGTCCGGAGCACGCAAGGCCAAGGCGCTGGAAGTGGGAGCGACCCAAGTGCTCGATCCCAATCAATGCGATGCCCTGGCCGAAGTCCGCCGCCTGACCGGCGGGCTCGGGGCGGATGTCAGTTTCGAATGCATCGGTAACAAACACACCGCCAAACTGGCCATCGACCTGATCCGCAAGGCCGGCAAGTGCGTACTGGTGGGCATCTTCGAGGAGCCCAGCGAATTCAACTTCTTCGAGTTGGTGGCCACGGAAAAACAGGTAATGGGCGCGCTGGCCTACAACGGAGAGTTCGCTGACGTGATCGCATTTATCGCGGACGGGCGGCTGGACATCACGCCACTGGTGACAGGGCGTATTCAGTTGGAGCAGATCGTGGGGCAGGGCTTCGAGGAACTGGTCAAAAACAAAGAACATAATGTGAAAATCATTGTGTCGCCTGCCCGGGTTTGAAGCGAAGGGCGGGCGATGCGGTCTTTGCCCCGCAACATTAAAAAGCCCCCGGTCGAAAGATCTGGGGCTTTTCCGTTCCTGAACGGGTAGTAGCCCGTTTTGCCGCTGTGTCTGCTCCCAAGGCGATCTCACTGATTTAAATGGTTTTTTTACCAAGAAAACGCAGCAGGTAACCTTTTACGTACCGTTAATTAACCGTTACTCAACTGGTCACAGGCATGACGCCATATGCAGTATCCCTACAGCCCTGTTGAAACAATCATCTGACCGGGCGTGCACGGAGAGAGAAATAACGCGAGGTTTTCCATGACCTCAAAACAATAACAAAACAATAAATGGCGAGGCATATACGATGACGATTCATCAATTCTGGGAATCAATTGTCGCGTTCTACGAGCCGACACTGGAAATAATAAACTTATGGGCCTTTGGGCTTCCTCTTTTCGTCACCGTGATCGCGGTGATGTTCATCCTGTCGCAAAAGTGGCAGGGGCCTCTGACCCTGCGTTCTCTAACTAACGCAGCCTTACCCAAGGAGCAATACGACCACCCCTCATCGCGCGTGGATATGTGGAACGGTATTATCCTGCTGATGCTCGGTTTTCCCCTTGTCGGTGTCATCGCCATCAATGGCATCGCCATCGCTGACAATGTTGGCGCTTATTTCACCACGGAGTTCGGCGCCCGGGATCCCGTGATCACGTCGACCTGGCTGCTCGTCTCTGTTCAGTTTCTAGTCTATTTCCTCAGTGTCGACTTCGTAGGGTATTGGGTGCATCGCTGGTGCCATACCAATGCATTGCTATGGCATCTTCACAAACCTCACCATACCGCTGAAACACTCACGCCCTGGACGCTCTTCCGACAGCACCCCATCGAGTTCTTTGGCCTGAATATCATCCCGGCGATTTTCGGTGGAGCCTTCACCGGGTTGGTGCTGTTTGCAACGGGGAGCCCCATTCACCCTGGCACGGTGGCAGCAGTCACCACCACGGCCTATATAGCGTTCTTCGTGATAGATGTGTTTTCCCACGTCCACCTGCCCATCTCCTACGGGTGGCTGAACAGGATCGTTCTGGCGCCGGTCATGCACAACCTTCACCACAGTATGGAACCCCATCACTGGGACAAGAACAACGCTGTTGTACTGACCCTCTGGGATTGGATGTTCGGAACACTCTACCTGCCCAAAAAGGGTGAAACCTGGCGTTGGGGATGCAATGACGAAGAATATGGCGCCAACAATCCGCACAACACCCTGAAGGGCTTCTATATCGATCCTTTCATCACACTTTGGCGTCACTTGAGGGAAGGCAAGAGCCCGAATCCATGAGGGCGCCGGAGCACGTGATAAACACCTGGAGCTTAAAGCACGCCAAGCAATCGCTGGCTCAATTCCCTGCAAGGAAATCAACATGGCACTGAAAGACAACCTTCATTGGCGCTATGCAACCAAAAGCTACAACGGCGACAAGGTGGCCCAGGAAAAGATCGACCCGATCCTGGAAGCCATACGCCTCGCCCCCAGCAGTTCGGGCCTGCAGCCGTTCAAAGTGTTGGTTATCACTAACCCCGAGTTGAAGGCGCAGTTACAGCCAATCTGCGCTAACCAACAGCAAATTTCCCAAGCGTCCCACGTATTGATTTTTGCTGCGTGGGATGAATATACGCCTGAGCGGGTCAACGCATTTTTTGAATACAGCAATGGCATACGCAAGCTGCCTGCCAGTGTCACGGATGATTACCGGCTATCGCTGCTCGACTCTTTTGGCAGCATGAGCAAGGAGCAGCAGTATTTCCACGCGTCCAAGCAATGCTACATCGCCTTGGGGTTCGCGCTGCTGGCTGCTGCTGATCTCGGTGTCGATGCCACGCCCATGGAAGGGTTCGACAACCAGGCGGTAAATGCGCTTCTGAGGCTTCCCGAACAGGGGTTGAACAGTGCTGTTCTTTTGGCCTTGGGCTACCGGGATACCGACAGCGATTGGCTGGTAACCCTCGAAAAGGTCCGGCGCGACAAGGCGGATATGTTCGTGGACATTGCGTAGGGTCTATCCCTGACCGCAGTGGCTATTGAGCTGCTTCTTCGGTCTTGAGAGGTCTCGGCCTGGCTTCGCCACCGGCAGGCGAGGCCCCTCTCGCACGCCACATCTGACCGACGTCGAGCGGGCGGGCGATCAGCAACTCTGCCGATACATTCGATGGACCAAATGTGCGCACCTCATACATCGCTTCGAAGGCTTCGCTGTTGCCGAGCTGGGTCTTCAAGCGACTCAGTTCGGCACTGTCCGATGCAATTTTTGCGGCTTCTACGAGTGCGGGATCCATAATGCCGGCAACGACGACGATGTGATTGCCTGCGGGACCGGGAAAGCGAGCAACGTACGCGTAATCACGCCGCATGATTCTTTCAGTGGATGGCTCGGCCCAATCAGATTGAAATTGATCCCCGCTCGCCCGATCCACAAGAGTATCGCCGCTGGCCGACAGCGAAAAACCGGATAGATCGAAGAACGGCTCCCGCAGATCGCCAAGAGTGTCGAGTAAACCGACATAGACAATATCGTGATCGCTCAGCATTTGATTGGTGAAACGTGACGTCGTCACATCCTTGATCTGGCTTGAGTTGCCGGACCTCGTCGCGGACAGGATGGGCGTCACCGAAACCAGCGCCGATGCGAGTCCACTCGGCAAGTGATAGGCATTCATATCGATATACTTTTGGCCGGCCCCAGGCATGTGCTGCTTGTACTGATTGAGAGCCTCGCTGGACGCGATGCTGGAGTCAGCGATCATCCGAAGAATCGAACCGTCAGTGCCCTGTTCACCGAATACATAGAAATCGCCGGACACGATCAATAGCGGTGCTGGGCTGTGCGTCAGACCGCTCCAGAGAATGCTCTCGATACGCGAATCACTGGGTGGCTTGCCTACCAACCAGAGCCAGCATAGTGCGTTGAATGTGAGGAAAAGCGCAGCACCGGCAAAATACCGCCAATCAAGGTCAAGCAAGCTTCGGCCCGCAGGGTCGGAATACATGGCGTGCTCATCGGGAGCCGCGACGACCAGGCGATATTCGCCCCGCGGCAGGACAAGCCGTTCGCCCCGCTCATCGGCGGGTGCAGCATCCAGTTTTTTGCGCAGACGGTGAATATGCACGCGAACCGTCGCATCTGCCGCCAGGTCCACACTGGTGGATCGACCAAACACGGCGAGTGCAATCTCGACCTCTTTCGTTGCGGTTGCCGTCAGTGATCGCTCGAGGAGAAACTCGAAAAGACGAATGACCTGCCGCGATTTACCGAGCGCACCACTCTTTAGAATTCGTTGCGCGTGCGCCGCGAGCCGATGTTCCTCGTCAATTTCCTGCGGCTTATCCATTTCACACCCTCACTGCGCCCGTTGCCATTGAAGACAGGGCCAATACCCTGGCGCTCCTCCAGAATACGGATGCGATGGACAATGGGCGCGCGGTATAAACCGAGGCTACGGTTTACAGGTTAATACGCATGATCAGGAGGTAACGGATCATGGCCTGATCTCCTCGGTTCAGGCTCGATGAGTTCGACCCCAGCATAGGCGCCGTGTCGTGTGCATCCGTATCCCAAATTGGCACTTAGCCATGATCTTCGGGAGCCGACGTTGGCGTTGCTCTGATCGTCAGAAACAAGAAAGCCCGCACGGGGCGGGCTTCTTGGGGGGCGTAGACTGTCTGAGACAGCCCGATACTGCTATATGGTGCACCCGGCGGGATTCGAACCCACGACCCCTGCCTTCGGAGGGCAGTACTCTATCCAGCTGAGCTACGGATGCTTGTGCGGGCGACATCATACCCATGTCGACCTTGGGCGTCCATGCTGGTCTTTGGGCGTTCAAGCGTAGGAATTCGCTGCATAAAGGCCCTAGGCCGGGCGCCACCCATCAGAAGGGCAGAATCCGGCCCAACGACGCTGATCAGAAAGATCGACTAAAAGCGCCGTTTTCGTTCTTTTTTTCGAACAGACTATTGCCCTGTACCCCCATTGATCCTAGGATTCGTTTGAGATTTCAAACGCTCTGTCTCCCGCGCGCTATTCACGCTATCCCGCGTGCTGGGGCTGATTTCCCTGACGGCAGCCCACAAGGCGCCTTTCAACAACTCTAATTCGCTCCGCGTGCGCGCGGTGCTGTTAAGGAAACCCGACATGCAGCTCAAAGATACCCAGTTGTTCCGCCAGCAAGCCTTTATCGATGGCGCTTGGGTCGATGCGGACAACGGTCAGACCATCAAGGTCAACAACCCGGCCACGGGCGAGATTCTTGGCACCGTGCCGAAGATGGGCGCCGCTGAAACCCGCCGCGCCATCGAAGCCGCCGACAAGGCCCTGCCGGCCTGGCGTGCACTGACCGCCAAGGAGCGCGCGAACAAGCTGCGTCGTTGGTTCGAACTGCTGATCGAAAACCAGGAAGACCTCGGTCGCCTGATGACCCTCGAGCAAGGCAAGCCACTGGCCGAAGCCAAGGGTGAAATCGTCTACGCCGCCTCCTTTATCGAGTGGTTCGCCGAAGAAGCCAAGCGCATCTACGGCGATGTGATCCCGGGCCACCAGCCGGACAAGCGCCTGATCGTGATCAAGCAGCCGATCGGCGTGACCGCCGCGATCACCCCGTGGAACTTCCCGGCCGCGATGATCACCCGTAAAGCCGGCCCGGCCCTGGCCGCCGGTTGCACCATGGTGATCAAGCCTGCTTCGCAAACCCCGTTCTCGGCCCTGGCCCTGGTTGAACTGGCGCACCGTGCCGGTATCCCGAAAGGCGTGTTGAGCGTGGTCACCGGCAGTGCCGGCGACATCGGCGGTGAGCTGACCAGCAACCCGATCGTGCGTAAATTGTCCTTCACCGGCTCGACCGAAATCGGTCGCCAGTTGATGGCCGAATGCGCCAAGGACATCAAGAAAGTTTCCCTGGAATTGGGCGGTAACGCCCCGTTCATCGTGTTCGACGACGCCGATCTGGATAAGGCCGTCGAAGGCGCGATCATCTCCAAGTACCGCAACAACGGCCAGACCTGCGTCTGCGCCAACCGCCTGTACATCCAGGACTCGGTGTACGACGCGTTCGCCGAGAAGCTGAAAGTGGCGGTGGCCAAATTGAAGATCGGCAACGGTCTGGAAGAAGGCACCACCACTGGCCCGCTGATCGACGAGAAAGCCGTGGCCAAGGTGCAGGAACACATCGCTGACGCCCTGAGCAAAGGCGCCAAGCTGCTGGCCGGTGGCAAAGTGATGGAAGGTAACTTCTTCGAGCCGACCATCCTGGTTGACGTGCCGAAAAACGCTGCTGTGGCGAAGGAAGAAACCTTCGGCCCACTGGCGCCGTTGTTCCGCTTCAAAGACGAAGCCGAAGTGATCGCGATGTCCAACGACACCGAGTTCGGCCTGGCGTCCTACTTCTATGCCCGCGACCTGGGCCGTGTGTTCCGTGTGGCTGAAGCCCTGGAATACGGCATGGTTGGCGTCAACACCGGGTTGATCTCCAACGAAGTGGCGCCGTTCGGCGGCATCAAGGCCTCGGGCCTGGGCCGTGAAGGCTCCAAGTACGGGATCGAGGATTACCTGGAAATCAAATACCTCTGCCTGGGCATCTGACCCGGCAAGAGATTGCAGCAAACGCAAAGGGCACGAGAGCGCTGACCCTTTGCGTGTTTCACCGCGTAATTCGTAGTGGCCGGGAAAGCTGTGGCAGTCGATCATCGCATGCTGCCGTAGTTGCCTCCCCGCCACGTATTCCTTGGACCACGCCACCCGATGAGTGGCGAATGAGGACTTTATGAGCAAGACCAACGCATCCCTGATGAAACGCCGCGAAGCCGCTGTACCGCGCGGTGTTGGCCAGATTCACCCGATCTTCGCCGAATCCGCGAAGAACGCCACCGTGACCGACGTTGAAGGTCGCGAGTTCATCGATTTCGCCGGCGGCATCGCCGTGCTGAACACCGGCCACGTGCACCCGAAGATCATCGCCGCTGTGACCGAGCAGCTGAACAAGCTGACTCACACCTGCTTCCAGGTATTGGCCTATGAGCCTTACGTGGAACTGTGCGAGAAAGTGAACGCCAAGGTCCCAGGCGATTTCGCCAAGAAAACCCTGCTGGTCACCACCGGTTCCGAAGCCGTGGAAAACGCCGTGAAAATCGCCCGCGCCGCCACGGGCCGTGCCGGCGTGATCGCCTTCACCGGCGCCTACCACGGCCGCACCATGATGACCCTGGGTCTCACCGGTAAAGTCGTGCCTTACTCGGCCGGCATGGGCCTGATGCCAGGCGGCGTGTTCCGCGCGCTGTTCCCGAACGAATTGCATGGTGTGAGCGACGACGACGCCATCGCCAGCATCGAACGCATCTTCAAGAACGATGCCGAGCCGCGTGATATCGCTGCCATCATCATCGAGCCGGTGCAGGGCGAAGGCGGTTTCTACGTCGCGCCGAAATCCTTCATGAAGCGCCTGCGCGAACTGTGCGACAAGCACGGCATCCTGCTGATCGCCGACGAAGTGCAAACCGGCGCCGGCCGTACCGGTACTTTCTTCGCCATGGAACAGATGGGCGTTGCCGCCGACCTGACCACCTTTGCCAAATCCATCGCCGGCGGCTTCCCGCTGGCCGGTGTGTGCGGCAAGGCCGAATACATGGACGCCATCGCGCCAGGCGGCCTGGGCGGCACCTACGCCGGTAGCCCGATCGCTTGCGCAGCTGCGCTGGCGGTGATGGAAGTGTTCGAAGAAGAGCACCTGCTGGACCGCTGCAAGGCAGTTGGCGAGCGTCTGGTGACCGGTCTCAAAGCCATCCAGGCCAAGTATCCGGTGATCGGCGAAGTACGTGCCCTGGGCGCGATGATCGCGGTCGAGCTGTTCGATGACGGCGACACCCACAAGCCAAATGCGGCGGCTGTTGCTTCCGTGGTGGCCAAGGCGCGTGACAAGGGTCTGATCCTGCTGAGCTGCGGCACCTACGGCAACGTGTTGCGCGTACTGGTCCCGCTGACTTCGCCGGACGAACAGTTGGACAAAGGCCTGGCGATCATCGAAGAGTGCTTCTCCGAGCTGTAAGAGAAAGTTGACCTGTTCGACAGAAAAAAACCCGCTCCGGCGGGTTTTTTTACGCCCATTGCCGCACATTCAGGTCGTGTTCATTGTACGTAGGCGGCTCCATTGACTAAGGTTGCAAGCATTGCCGATGGAGCGTGCTGGATGACTGCTGTTGATTTACCCGCTGTACCCCGCGTGTTGATTGCCGAGGCGGACCCTTGGTCGCGGGACCTGCTCAAGCAAGTGCTGTTGAATGTGCGCTGCGATGCGCGGCTGGATGTGTGTGCGCACGGGCATCAAGCGGCGACCCTGCTGCGAGATAAGGCCTATGACCTGATCCTGGCCGATTGGGAGTTGCCCGGCATCGATGGCCTGAGCCTGCTGCGCAGTGTGCGCCATAAGCGCCGCTCGCCGCTTCTGCCGTTCATTCTGCTGAGCAGTCGCAATGACAGCGCCAGCGTGCGCGAAGCCTTGCCCCTGGCGCCCACGGCGTACCTGACCAAACCCTTGAACATGGAAGGCCTGACCCAGCGCCTGCAGGACCTGCTGCTCAACGAAGGCGAAACGGTGTACTGCGAGATCCCACCGCTGGCGCCCGGCATGACCTTGCCAGTGTTCCTCGAACGGCGCCGCGAAGTGTGCGATGGCGCGCCCTTGCGGGTCGATGTGAAAGCCGCCGTGCAACACAGCCTCGGGCCGGAAAGCCTTGACCTCAAGCATCTGGAAGACCAGGTGCGCATGGACCCGCAAATCACTGCCGTGCTCATCGCCGCTGCCAACAGTGCAGGCCATCACGGCGCACCGGTACAGACCCTGCCCGGCGCCCTGCACAAGCTGGTGCCGGGGCAAAGCATGAACCTGATCCTCGGGCTGGCGCTCAAGCACAACGTGGTACTGAGCGACCCGGCGCTGGTCGCCTACGCCGAGCGGCACTGGCAATTATCCCAGGACACCGCTGACTACGCCCTGCGCCTGGCCCGCATGCTGGAGCTGGATCACGATCGCTGCTACAGCGCGGGTATCCTCCATCGGCTGGGCGACCTGGCGCTGTTACGCTGCCTGGAGGACTGGCGCCAGGGTGGCGGCGAGCTGGATGACGAAGCGATTGGCGAATCCCTCTACACCTTTGGCGCCGCCTACGGCTCGGCACTGCGCGCGCGTTGGCGTTTGCCGCTGGAGCTGCGCCAGTTGATTGCGGCGATCTACTCGCTTGAGGGCGGTGTGTATGCGCGGGATGCGCTGGTGGTGAACCTGGCGGCGCAGATGGCGCGTTTGACTGAACATGAAGGTTTGGAAGAGCTGGCGGCGGGCAAGACGGCGCGATTGCTCAAGCTGGGCTTTTCGGAGCTGACTCGAGTACGCAAATCCTAATGTGGGAGGAGGCTTGCCTCCGATGGCAGTGTATCAGTCACCCATGTGCTGGCTGACCCCCTGCTATCGGGGGCAAGCCCCCTCCCACATTTGAGCAGTGTCGACTCCTAGCCCGCGATCACACGGTTCTTGCCCAGGCGCTTGGCCTCGTACATGGCCGCATCGGCACGGGCGAACAGACTGTCCAGGGTCGAGTCGCGCTCGGTGAGGCTGGCAAGGCCCTGGCTGATGGTCACGCTGAAAGCCTGGCCTTCGTAGCTGAAGCTCAGCTCCTGGATCTCCCGGCCCAGGCGCTCGGCCACCTGCAACGCCATCTCCGGCGCACAGCCAGGCAGTACGGCGGCGAACTCTTCGCCACCGATGCGTCCGAACAGGTCGCCACGGCGCAGCACCCCTCGACCGCTCTCGGCGATACGCCGCAGTACCTGGTCGCCCTCCAGGTGGCCGTAGCTGTCGTTGATGTCCTTGAAGTCATCGATATCCAGCAGCAAAAAGGCCAGCGGGGCACCTTGTGCGCAGGCACTGTCGAAGGCCTGGTTGGCGCATTCGAAGAAGTGCCGGCGGTTGCTGCTCTGGGTCAGCACGTCGGTGGTGGCGAGGCGGTGCAGCTCCAGCTCCATCTGTTTCTTTTCGGTGATGTCTTCGGCCATGCCCACCACGATCAGTGGCTCGCCGGGCTCGACCTGCTGGTTGATGTAGCACTTGTCGCTCAACCAGCGAATCTGCCCGTCGGCGGTGATGATGCGGTACTCGCGGTCTTCCACGGCGCCCTGTTCCAGCACGCGGGCCAGGCTGTATTCGGCGTAGTCGAGGTCTTCGGGGTGGATACTGTTGCGCCACTCCCGGTGGTCGGCCAGCAGCAGGCCGGCAGAGCGCCCGAAGACGCGTTCGTAGGCGGGGCTCACATACAGCACGCGGCGGGTTTCCCAATCGATGGCCCACAGCACAGCATTCACGCTGACCAGCATTGAGCTCAGCAATTGCTCACGTTCGCTCAGTCGCTCGACTTCGCCCTGGGCATGCACCAGCGCCAGCAGGGTCGCCGCCGCCGCTGGGCGGGGATGCTCAGCTGCAGGCGCGTCGATTAAGGAGGACTTTTCGTGAACCATCGGCACAACTCTCTCTGGGCGCGCCGCAAACAGGAGCAGCGGTCACTACAAGGGGCCACCATGATGGCGAAGTGTTCATTGAGAGAGGCGAATTGCAGTGAAGTTCCGTCAACAGGACCGATTGCCGGTGCCCGGTAAATGACGCCAAAAAGCCGATAGGTGGGAGGGCAAGCCCTCCCACCGCAGCATCAGACTGCCGCAGGACGCAGCGAATAAGTCTTCAATTGGTGCGCAAAATCCCGCAGGGACTGGATGCCGCTGGCCTCGGCTTCATGCACCCATTCCTTGATGGCCGCCAGCATATCGTGGCCATTGGAGCTGGTCTTGAGCCAGATCTGCTGCAGCGCCAGGCGCTTTTCGTAGATCACTTTCAGTGCATGGCTGTGTTCAAGCATGCTCTGGATGCGCACGTGATGGCGGTCATCCAGCAAGCTGGTTTCCCGCGACAGCAGGCGCTTGGCGCGGTGGAATTGATGGCGCACCGAGTGATCGACCTTTTCCAGCTCCTGCTTGACCAGCGGGCCGATCACCAACTTGCGGTACTGGGCCATGATCTGGAAACGATTGTTGAGGATCGCCATGGCGGTATCCATGTCCAGGTGGCCCTTGCCTTCCACGCGGTGTGCGATGGGGGCGACACGCTGCACCTTGGCCAGGCGCAGGAAGCTGAACACCTTGATCCACGCCCAGCCCAGGTCGAACTCCCACTTCTTCACCGACAGTTTGGCGGAGTTGGGGTAGGTATGGTGATTGTTATGCAGCTCCTCGCCGCCGACGATGATGCCCCACGGCACCAGGTTGGTGGCCGCGTCACGGCATTCGAAGTTGCGATAGCCCACGGCATGCCCCAGGCCGTTGATCACGCCGGCGGCCCAGAAGGGAATCCACATCATCTGGATCGCCCAGATGGTGATGCCGATGGTGCCGAACAGCAGCAGGTCGATCACCCCCATGATCGCCACGCCCAGCAGCGGGTAGGGGGTGTAGAGCTTGCGTTCGATCCAGTCGTCCGGGCAGTTCTTGCCGTAGATACGCAGGGTCTCTGGGTTTTCGGCCTCGGCGCGGTACAGCTCGGCGCCTTTGCGCAACACGGTGGACAGGCCCTTGATGACCGGGCTGTGCGGGTCGTCGACGGTTTCGCATTTGGCGTGGTGCTTGCGGTGGATGGCAGTCCACTCGCGGGTGTTCTGCGCCGTGGTCAGCCACAGCCAGAAGCGGAAGAAATGTTTCAGGCCGGCATTGAGCTCCAGGGAGCGATGGGCTGAATAACGGTGCAGATAGACCGTGACCCCAACAATGGTCACGTGGGTCATCAACAGCGTGACTGCCACCAGTTGCCAGGCTGACAGGTCAAGAAAACCGTTGTACCACATAGGCTGTATGGCCCTCAGATAAAGAAAAGAACAGCTCACGCATTATCACTAAGCCTACAGAGAAAACCAGCCGCCCTTTCAGATAGGAGTGACTGGATGTTTCTTATTCTATAATCCGCAGCCTTTGTAGGGCGATTCTGTTTTTTTGGTAAGGATTACTGAACATATGCCGTTTTCATACCGAGGTGCCCTGCGTGTGGGGCTGGTATACCTGCTGGTTTCCATCGCGTGGCTCCAGCTCAGCAACCACTTATTGATCAGCTTTCTCGATGAACCGTGGGAGTTGGGACGCTGGCTGCAAGTGCGTGGCTATGTGTGGGTGGCCTTCAGCGCCTTGGCGATTTACCTGATGTGCGCCCGATTTGCGCGTGCCAGCCAGCTTCAGCAACCGTTGAAGGAAAACCGCGAACGCCTGCGCCAGGCCGCCGCCGTGTTCGACTGCACCCGCGAAGGCGTGCTGGTCACCGACGCGCAGGGGCTGATCGTGCATGTGAACCGGGCCTTCATGGCGATCACCGGCTACAGCCGCGAAGACGTCATGGGCCAGCAGCCCAGCCTGTTCAAGTCCGGGCGCCATTCGTCGCATTTCTACCAGCAGATGTTCCAGAGCCTGGAGCGCACCGGCGAATGGAGCGGTGAAATCTGGAACCGGCGCAAAAGCGGCGAAATTTACCCCCAGTGGCAAACCATTCGTGTGATCCACGATGACCAGGGCCACGTCAGCCATTATGTCGCGGTATTTTCCGATATCAGCGCCATCAAGGACTCCGAGCACGAGTTGGCTCACCTCGCCCATCACGACCCGCTGACCGACCTGCCCAACCGCCTGCTGTTCACCGACCGTGCCGAACAGGCGCTGGCTTCGGCACAAATCCACAAGCGTGGTTGCGCCTTGCTGTTGCTGGACCTGGACCACTTCAAGATCATCAATGACAGCCTGGGCCATAACATTGGCGACCAGTTGCTCAAGCTGGTCGGCGAACGGCTCAAGGCGCTGTTCGGTCCAGGCGTGACCCTGGCGCGGCTGGGTGGGGATGAGTTCGCCGTGCTGGTGGAAAGTTGTCCACAGGTGGCGCAAGCGGCCAGTTTGGCGCAACGCATGCTGGATGCGATGAAGCAACCGTTCATCTTCGACGGCCATCAGCTGTTTATCAGCGCCAGCATTGGCATCAGCCTGTTCCCCAACGACGCGCTGAGCGCCGAACAGCTGTTGCGCAACGCCGATTCCGCGCTGTTCAAGGCCAAGAGTGCCGGCCGCGAAAGCTATGCCTTGTACACCGAAGAACTGACCGCCCATGCGCAGAACCGGGTGGAGATCGCCAGTGAGCTGCGCCGTGCCCTTGAACAGCAGGAGCTGTGCGTCTACTACCAGCCGGTGCACGACCTGCAGGGCAGCCGCCTGATCGGCGTCGAAGCGCTGGTGCGCTGGCAGCACCCGGAGCGCGGTCTTGTGCCGCCGGGCGAGTTCATCCCGATTGCCGAGCGCACCGGGTTGATTGCCGATATCGACGCCTGGGTCATGGACCAGGCCTGTCGGCAGATGTGCCAATGGCTGGCCGATGAGGTGCCGCTGAGTTTTATCGCCATCAATGTCTCCAGCCGCCTGTTTGCCCGGCGCGAGTTGTACGAGCAGGTCGCACAGGTGCTGCACGACACGGGTCTGGATCCCGCCTGCCTGGAACTGGAAGTCACCGAAAGCGCGGTGATGGATGACCCTGAAATGGCCCTGGAACAACTGCATCGCCTGCGCGAGCTGGGTTTGCGCCTGGCAATCGATGATTTTGGGACCGGTTATTCCTCGCTGTTGCGCCTCAAGCGCCTGCCGGTGCAGAAGCTCAAGATCGATCAGGGCTTCGTTGCCGGTTTGCCGTGGGACGAGGACGATGCAGCGATCGTGCGCGTGGTAATCGCCCTGGCGAAAAGCATGGGCATGCAAGTGCATGCAGAGGGAATCGAGCAGGTTGAACAGGCGCGGTTTCTGCTGGATCAGCAGTGCGATATGGGGCAGGGGTATTGGTTTGGCCGGCCGGTGCCTGCCCACGAAATTGATTGGCACCGAGCCCCCCCAATCCTGACCTGAAATGCAGTCAAAAGGTGGGAGCGGGCTTGCCCGCGAATGCGGTGCATCAGTTAACACATTTTTAGCTGACACACCGCTTTCGCGGGCAAGCCCGCTCCCGCATTTGGATCTTCTCTAGGCTTTATTTACGTACTTGGGCACCAAACCCGCACGCAACCCCACGTCCCACCAGAAAATTCTTTTTGGTTATATAAACATTCTTAAATAGTATTTTTAAGAATATCCGCGCTTATCTACTATCGCCCTCACGCCGCAAGCAGTGCCGCCACTGCCAGGCACTATTCATTTCAGGAGCGAGACCATGAGCGCATCTCTACGTAGCGTCGACGGCCAGGACGAAGCAGCCATTTTGCGTGAGATCCAGAGCGCCTTGCGCGATCTGCGGTTTGGCGCGGTGGAAATCACCGTGCACAACGCCCAAGTGGTACAGATTGAACGCAAGGAAAAATTCCGCCTGCAGAACCCGGGTAACAAACCGAGCTGAGCAAGAACGGCGATAGACCCGCAACTATAAAAAAAGCCAACACCCAAAGAATCTCAGGAGCTTCTATGTCGTCGATTCGCCGTTACGCCCTGGCCGCCCTGGCCAGCGCCGTGTTTGCAGGTTCCGCGGTTGCCAAGGACTACGAGTTGCTCAACGTCTCGTACGACCCTACTCGTGAGCTGTACCAGGACTACAACGCTGAGTTCACCAACTACTGGAAACAGGCCCACCCGGGTGACAACGTCAAGATCCAGCAATCCCACGGTGGTTCGGGCAAGCAGGGCCGTGCCGTGATCGATGGCCTGCGCGCCGACGTGGTCACCCTGGCCCTGGCCGGTGATATCGACGAAATCGCCAAGCTGGGCAAGACCCTCCCGGAAAACTGGCAAACCCGCCTGCCGGACGCGAGCACCCCGTACACCTCGACCATCGTGTTCCTGGTGCGCAAGGGCAACCCAAAAGGCATCAAGGATTGGGGCGACTTGATCAAGAAAGACGTGTCCGTGATCACCCCGAACCCGAAAACCTCCGGCGGCGCCCGTTGGAACTTCCTCGCCGCCTGGGCCTATGGCCTCAAGGCCGGCGGCAGCGAAGCCAAGGCCCAGGAATACGTGAAGGAGCTGTTCAAGCACGTGCCGGTGCTGGACACCGGTGCTCGCGGCTCAACCATCACCTTCGTCAACAACGGTCAGGGTGACGTGTTGCTGGCCTGGGAAAACGAGGCGTTCCTGGCACTGAAGGAAGACGGTGGCGCCGACAAGTTCGACATCGTCGTGCCGTCCCTGTCCATCCTCGCCGAACCACCGGTTGCCGTGGTCGACAAGAACGCCGAGAAAAAGGGCAACACCGAAATCGCCACTGAATACCTGAAACACCTGTACAGCCCGGCCGGCCAGGAGATTGCGGCGAAGAACTTCTACCGCCCACGCGATGCAAAAGTGGCCGCCAAATACGCCCAGCAATTCCCGAAACTGGACCTGGTGACTATCGACAAAGACTTCGGCGGCTGGAAAACTGCCCAACCGAAATTCTTTAACGACGGTGGCGTGTTCGACCAGATCTACACGGCGCAGTAAGCCAAAATACCTGTAGGGGCTCGCTTTTCTGTGGGAGCTGGCTTGCCTGCGATAGCATCACTGCGGTGTGACTGATACACCGTGGTGCCTGCATCGCGGGCAAGCCCGGCTCCCACAGAAAAGCGCGCTCCTACAGTGGTTTCTACCCTTTGACCAAGGACTCTTATGTCGCGTCGTATCTCCCCCGTCATACCCGGCTTCGGGCTGACGCTGGGCTACACCGTGGTGTACCTCAGCCTGATCGTACTCATCCCCCTGGCGGCGATGTTTGTACACGCCGCTCAACTCACCTGGGATCAGTTCTGGAACATCATCTCCGCACCGCGTGTGCTGGCGGCGTTGCAACTGAGCTTCAGCACCGCACTGTACGCAGCGTTGATCAATGGCGTGATCGGCACGCTGCTGGCCTGGGTGCTGGTGCGCTACACCTTCCCCGGCCGCAAGGTCATCGATGCGATGATCGACTTGCCGTTCGCGTTGCCCACCGCTGTTGCCGGCATCGCACTGACCGCGCTGTACACGCCTAACGGCCTGGTTGGTCAGTTCGCCGCCGACCTGGGCTTCAAGATCGCCTACACCCCGCTGGGTATCACCCTGGCGCTGACCTTCGTCACCCTGCCGTTCGTGGTGCGCACGGTACAGCCGGTGTTGGCCGATATCCCCCGGGAAGTAGAAGAAGCCGCCGCCTGCCTGGGCGCCAAGCCGTTGCAGGTGTTCCGTCACATCCTGGTGCCGGCGCTCCTGCCCGCCTGGTTGACCGGTTTCGCGTTGGCGTTCGCCCGTGGTGTCGGTGAGTACGGTTCGGTGATTTTCATTGCCGGCAACATGCCGATGAAAACCGAGATCCTGCCGTTGCTGATCATGGTCAAGCTCGACCAGTACGACTACCGCGGCGCCACATCCATTGGCGTATTGATGCTGGTGGTTTCCTTTGTCCTGCTGCTGCTGATCAACCTGTTGCAGCGGCGCATCGAACGTCCATAAGGAGGCGCGGAACATGTCCCAATCGTCTATTTCCGCCGCGTCCTCGGCCAATGCTGCCCGCCGTGGCAGCGCCGCGTCGCGACGCATCCTGATCGGCCTTGGCTGGCTGGTGTTCGCCCTGTTCCTGTTGTTGCCGCTGTTTATCGTGGTGACCCAGGGCCTGAAGAACGGCCTCGGCGCGTTCTTCACCGCGATCCTCGAACCGGACGCGCTGTCGGCGCTGAAACTCACGGTGATCGCCGTGGTGATCTCGGTGCCGCTCAACCTGGTGTTCGGCGTCAGCGCCGCGTGGTGCGTGAGCAAGTACTCGTTCCGTGGCAAGAGCATCCTGGTGACGCTGATCGACCTGCCGTTCTCGGTATCGCCGGTGATCGCCGGCCTGGTCTATGTGTTGATGTTCGGCGCCCAGGGCTTCTTTGGCCCGTGGTTGCAGGACCACGACATCCAGATCGTGTTCGCCTTGCCCGGCATCGTGCTGGCGACCATCTTCGTCACCGTGCCTTTCGTGGCCCGTGAACTGATCCCGCTGATGCAGGAGCAGGGCACCCAGGAAGAAGAGGCCGCGCGCCTGCTCGGTGCCAATGGCTGGCAGATGTTCTGGCATGTGACCGTGCCGAATATCAAATGGGGCCTGATCTACGGCGTGGTGCTGTGTACCGCACGGGCCATGGGAGAGTTCGGCGCGGTGTCGGTGGTGTCCGGCCACATTCGCGGCGTGACCAACACCCTGCCGCTGCACGTCGAGATTCTCTACAACGAATACAACCACGTTGCCGCGTTTGCGGTGGCGAGTCTGCTGCTGATCCTGGCGCTCTTCATCCTGCTGCTCAAGCAGTGGAGCGAGAACCGTATTAACCGCCTGCGCGCCGGTGCGGCTGAGGAATAAGTCATGTCGATCGAAGTCCGTAATGTCAGCAAGAACTTCAATGCCTTCAAGGCCCTGAACAGCATCAACCTGGACATCCAGAGTGGCGAGCTGGTGGCCTTGCTCGGCCCGTCCGGCTGCGGCAAGACCACCTTGCTGCGCATCATCGCCGGCCTGGAAACCCCGGATGACGGCAGCATCGTGTTCCACGGTGAAGACGTCTCCGGCCACGACGTGCGCGATCGCAACGTCGGCTTCGTGTTCCAGCACTATGCGTTGTTCCGTCACATGACCGTGTTCGACAACGTGGCGTTCGGCCTGCGCATGAAGCCGAAGAACCAGCGCCCGAGCGAAAGCCAGATCGCGGTCAAGGTCCACGAATTGCTGAACATGGTGCAACTGGATTGGTTGTCGGACCGCTACCCGGAGCAGCTCTCCGGTGGCCAGCGCCAACGTATCGCCCTGGCCCGCGCCCTGGCGGTGGAGCCGAAAGTATTGCTGCTGGATGAACCCTTCGGCGCCCTCGACGCCAAGGTGCGTAAAGAGCTGCGTCGCTGGCTGGCGCGTCTGCACGAAGACATCAACCTGACGTCGGTGTTCGTGACCCACGACCAGGAAGAGGCCATGGAAGTCGCCGACCGCATCGTGGTGATGAACAAGGGTGTGATCGAGCAGATCGGCTCACCGGGTGACGTCTACGAAAACCCGGCGAGCGATTTCGTTTATCACTTCCTGGGTGATTCGAACCGCCTGCACCTGGGTGAAGACAAACACGTGCTGTTCCGTCCCCACGAAGTGTCGTTGTCGCGGCATGAGCTGGAAGACCACCATGCTGCTGAAGTGCGGGATATCCGTCCGCTCGGCGCTACCACCCGTGTGACGTTGAAGGTGGAAGGCCAGAGCGAGCTGATCGAAGCGGAAGTGGTGAAAGACCACGACAGCCTGACTGGCCTGGCGCGGGGCGAGACGCTGTTCTTCAAGCCCAAGGTCTGGCAGAAAGCCTGATAACCCCGCACTGTGAAACGGTGCCAATGTGGGAGGGGCGGTGCGACGATTCGACTTGCCCCCGATAGCAGTGGGTCAGTTGATAAACATGTCACTGAAACACCGCCATCGGGGGCAAGCCCCCTCCCACATTTAGGCCTCTCTCGGCTTCAGATCGCGTCGAACCACCGGCCCCGAGCGCTCCTCGATCTGCTGCTTGAGGTCATGCCGCAACCCCAACAGGAATGCCAGTTCGGCCACCACGAACAATGGCCCCACGATCAATCCCGAGACGTCATCCACAAACGCCGGCTTCCTGCCTTCGTAGTAATGCCCGACAAACTGAATCACCCAACCCACCACGAACAGGCCGATGCCGCTGCTGAGCCACACCAGCGTGCTCTGCGCCGCCAGCACGTGCCCGGCCCATAACGACAGGCCCATCAGCACGGTCATCAACACGCCCAGGGCCAATTCCAGGCGCAGGTAAAACCACGCAGAGAACAGCGCGAGAAGAACGGCGGGTGAGATCCATAGGCCAGCGACGGCCCATTCGGGGCGTGACAACAGCACGGCCACTGCCACCACAATCAGTGGAATGCCGACAAAGTGGCTGGCGATATTGCGCGGGTCGCGGTGGTACGCGGCATATTGACTGAGGTGGTCGATGAGGCTTTTCATTGTTATTCCTCCTGTAGGATGTTTGATCATCTCCCGTCAGCCAGCGACTGACTGTCAACTGGGCGACAATCTCTGGAGTTCTCATGATTGCGGCAACCTGGCATGCCCGATTGGCCACCGGCCAGTGGTTCAGCCACCTGCCTGTACCGCTACAGGATAGTTTGCTGGCGGCGGCTCGGCTGCGTCAGCTGACGGCGGGGCAGTACCTGTTCCGGCGCGGTGATCCGCCCTGTGGGGTGTATGCGGTATTGGAGGGGGCGGTGCGGGTCAGCGCGGTCAATGCGCAGGGCAAGGAAGCTATTCTGAGCCTGGTTGAAACGCCTTACTGGTTCGGCGAGATCTGCCTGTTCGATGGTTTGCCACGTACCCACGACGCCTTGTCGGTTGGGCCGTGCACGCTGTTGCAGGTACCGCAATCGGCGATGCTCGAGATTCTTGACCAAAGCCCGGCGTATTGGCGCGACATGGCGTTGTTGATGAGCCAGAAGTTGCGCCTGTCGCTGATCAATATCGAACAGATGAGCCTGATGCCGGCGTCGACACGTATCGCTCACCGGCTGCTGATGATTGCCGGCGGGTACGGCGAGATAGAGCATTCCCGTCGCGTCCTGCAACTGCCCCAGGAAGATCTGGCCGCGATGCTGAGCCTGTCGCGCCAGACCACCAACAGTTTGCTCAAGGCGTTAGAGCAGCAGGAGATCATCAAGCTGAGTTACGGCGCGATTGAAGTGCTCGACCTGCCGCGCTTGCGGCAGGCCGCGGGGGCTGGCTAGGAACCGCGATACGTCGAAAAACCGTAAGGGCTCAGCAGCAGCGGGATGTGGTAGTGCTGGTCGGCCTGCTTGACTTCGAATATTACCGGGACTTCCGGGAAAAACGTCTCGCGATTGGCTTTCTTGTAGTAGTCACCGGTCTTGAACACCACGCGATACTCGCCCGGCTTCATGGCTTGGTTGGCCGGGAACAGTTCGGCGATACGCCCCTGCTGGTTGGTGACACCTTCGGACAGCGACTGCCAGTGATCGCCTACGTGTTGCTCCAGGGTGACGTTGACACCGGCAGACGGCAGACCGTTTTCCAGGTTCAGCACATGCACGCTCAGCGGGTTGCCGGCCGCCAGGGCCAGGCTGCTCAGGCCGCTCAGGCTGAGGGCGGCGAGGGTCATAGTCAGTGTTTTCATTGAGGTTTCCTCAAGGGGTGATTGTCAGGCCAAGTTGATTGGCCGCCTTTACCGCGCACGCGTCGTCCTGCTCGGCACCGCCGGCACCGGCAATGCCAAGCGCGCCTACCAGTTCAGTGTCGGCGAACAGCGGCACGCCGCCCCCGAGCAACAGCAATTCGGACAAGCTGTTAAGGTTGGCGGCCTCTGGGTTGTTGCGCGCACGCTCGGCAAACAACCGAGTGGGGGTTTTAGTCGACAACGCCGTGTACGCTTTGCGTTGGCTGGCGATGCTGTTGTGTGGACCTACGCCATCGGCCCGCAGGCTCAGCAATGGATTACCGCCCCGGTCGAGTACGGTAAGTGCCGCCGTGCACTGCGCCAGGCTGGCGTCTGCCAGTTGGCGTGCGGTGTGCAAATCCAGGTCGGCGTGGCGCGGCAGCGGTGGTGCTGCCAGGACGCTGGCGCTGATGGCGAAGCTCAAGAACAAGGTATTGCGGTACATGGGAACGGCTCCAGAAAGCAGGCCGTTACCTTAGCCAGCGGTCTCGCTCAAAAGCCGAACAATTCGATTACAGGTTTGTAATGAACCAAGAGGTAGGCATGCAGGTGTTGTTAGTGGAAGACCAGCCGAAATTGGCGCAACTTATGGCCCAGGGCTTGAGTGAGGCCGGCTTCGCAGTAGAAGTCGCAGCCAATGGCATGGCAGCTCAGCGGTTTGTGGAAAGCACTGACTATGACTTGGTGATCCTGGATGTAATGTTGCCGGGTTTGAATGCCTGGAGGTTGCAGCAGTCGATTCGCAAGAAGGGCGAGACGCCGGTGTTGTTCTTGACGACCCCGGAAGGAATCGAGGACCGTCTGCGCGAGTTGGAACTGCATGAGGATGATTACTTGCTCAAGCCGTTTGAAGCCAAGGCCTTGGTGGCGCGGGTGAAGAAGTTGTTGCGGCGTGACCGTGGGCGCTGATTGATCCGGCATCTTCAATACCTGGACCACCGCCATCGCAGGCAAGCCAGCTCCCACATTTGGAATGCATTCCCTGTAGGAGCCGGGCTTGCCCGCGATGGGGCCATCACGAACACCGCAAATCCACCTACCGCAACCCATCCCTGAACTGCCCCGGCGTCATCCCCGTCCAGCGCTTGAACGCGCGGTTGAAACTGCTGGTATCAGCAAACCCCAGCAAATGACTGATTTCCGCCAATGAGCATTGCGGATCCCGCAAATGCAGCAACGCCAAATTCTCCCGGCACTCATTGAGCAACGCATCAAATCGACAGCCTTCGTCCGCCAGGTGCCGCTGCAAGCTGCGCAGGCTCAGGTGCAGCGCCTGCGCAACCCGCTCGGCGCTGGGTTCGCCGTCGGGCAACTGCGCTTCGATCACCCGGCGGACCTTGCGTTCCCAGGTCAGCGGTTGCAGTTGGGCGAGGGTGCGCTTGAGCACGGTTTCGTTGTGTTCGGCCAGTTCGGGGTTGGCGTCGTCCAGGTGGCTGTCGAAATCCTGGGCGGCGAACTCCAGGCGGTCTTCCTCAGCGCCGAAAAACACCGGCGCGCGAAACACCGTATGCCATGGCTTGGGATCGGCCGGTTCCGGCCTTCGCAGGTACACCGCCAGCGGCGCGTATTCGCGCCCCAGGCGATTGCGACAAGTGCGCACATAGATCGCCGCAAACGCATCGATGGCCTCGAACGCTGGCGCTGGGTTTCCCGGTAGTTGCAGCAAGCGGAACCGGTAGCGCTCGCCATCGCCGCTCAGCTCCAGGGCCAGTGCATCGCTGACCACCTGGTGATACCGCACGATGCGCTCGAACACTTCCCGCAAGCTGCCACTGGCCACCAGCGCATACCCCAACGCATGAAACGTGGTGGGGCTGACGAACCGCGACACCCGCAGACCAATCGCCGGGTCGCCGCTGGCCTGCACCGCCAGCTCCCACAAACGCGTGGTCGCTGACAGCGGATAGCGCGCGTTGGGATCGTCCATCTGCCGCGGGTCGAGCCCGGCTTCCAGGCACAGCGCGGCGCTGTCGAGGCCCAGGGCGTCGAGTTGCTTGCGCAGGGCGCGGGTCCAGCTGGCGAGGGAGGTGGGTTCGGTCATGGCGATTGGCGCTTGCGGTCAACAGGTTGGCGTGCGTGGCTGATGCCCTGGCGGACCGCTTGGGCCAGGATGCATCCATCAATAACCAGAGGATGGAAGCATGGACGGTACTTCTGCAAGTCCCCAGCAGATGAACGCACAACAGCGCTCGGCGCATATCCGTGAAGTGGTGCTGGCCGAGGGCGTGCGCCTGCGCCAGCAGCACCCTTGGCTGCTGCATCAGGACGCGTTGGGCGCGGGCATCCTGGCCTTTGCCTTGGCGGGCATGATTGGCTGCGCAGCGCTCTACATCAGCGGGCATATGGCCTGGTGGGTGTGCCTGCTGCTCAACGCGTTCCTGGCTTCACTGACCCACGAGCTGGAACACGACCTGATCCACAGCATGTACTTTCGCAAGCAGCGCCTGCCGCACAACCTGATGATGGGCCTGGTGTGGCTGGCGCGGCCCAGTACGATCAACCCGTGGGTACGCCGACACCTGCACCTCAACCATCACAAGGTGTCCGGCACCGAGACCGACATGGAAGAGCGCGCCATCACCAACGGCGAGCCCTGGGGTTTTGCGCGGTTGCTGATGGTCGGCGATAACGTCATGTCGGCCTTCATCCGCATCCTGCGGGCCACGACCTGGACGCACAAATTGACGATTCTCAAGCGCTCGCTGCTGGTGTACGCACCGCTGGCACTGCTGCATTGGGGCGCGTGGTATGTGTTCCTTGGCTTTCATGCCGCCAATGGCATTGCCAGTCTGCTCGGTGCGCCTATCGAGTGGTCAGCTGGCACCGTGCAGATGATGCAGGTGATTGATATCGCTGTCGTGGTGATCATCGGCCCCAACGTGCTGCGTACCTTTTGCCTGCACTTTGTCAGCTCCAACATGCACTACTACGGCGATGTGGAACTGGGCAATGTGATCCAGCAGACCCAAGTGTTGAACCCCTGGTGGATGTGGCCTCTGCAGGCGTTCTGCTTCAACTTCGGCAGCACCCATGGCATTCACCATTTTGTGGTGAAGGAACCGTTCTACATCCGCCAGATGACCGCCAAGGTGGCGCATCAGGTCATGGCTGAGATGGGCGTGCGTTTCAATGACTTCGGGACGTTTGCGCGGGCCAATCGGCTGGAGCCGCAAGCGCGCACAAACGCGGGGCTCAATCCGGCTGAAACGGTGATGCGCTGAGTATTACGCCGGTTTCGTCCACGTATTGCTGCCAATGGTCGATAAGCGTGGCCAGTTTGTCCGGGTGACGCTGGGCCAGGTCGTGGATCTCGCCGGGATCCTGGCCCAGGTCATAGAGCTGCCATGTCGCCGGGCCCACCGGGCCTGGGATGTACACGGCTTTCCACCGGCCCTGGCGAATGGCCCGGCGCCCGAACAGCTCCCAGCCGGTGACGGTGTGCTCATCGTGCACCTCGGCGGTTTCACCTGACAGGAAGCCCAGCCACGACTTGCCCCGCAGTGGCGCCACCGGCTTGCCGCGCCATTGTTGGCCCGGATGGCGCACACCGGCCAGGTCCAGGAGCGTCGGCGTGATGTCCATCACTGTGCCAAACCCATGGCTGATCCGGCCTTCAAGCGTCAGCCGAGGGTAGTGCATCAGTGCCGGCACCCGAATCCCGCCTTCGGTGGTAAATGCTTTGAACAGCCGTGACGGGGCGGTTGCTACTTGAGCCCACGAGGGGCCGTACCAGACGTAGGAGTTGGCCCGCCCGATGTTCTCCAGGCTGTTGTCGTAGTGCTGGTTGAGGTAGGTCAGCAGCTCGGGGCCGAACTTGGGAAAGGCTTCCAGCAGCGCACCTTCAGCGCCGTTGTCGGACATGAACACGATGAACGTGTTATCCAGTTGACCCTGCTGGCGCAGGTACTCCACCACCCGGCCGATGTTCCAGTCCATGCGCTCGACCATGGCCGCATACACTTCCATCGCCCGCGCCGACACTTGGCGCTGTGTCTCGGTAAGGCCGGCCCATTGGGCACTCAATCCGATCAGTGGATGGGGTTCGACATCCGCGTCGATCAGCCCCAGGGCCTTGAGCTTTTCCAGGCGTTCCAGGCGCAGCACCTCGGGTCCGGCGTCGTAGCGGCCACGGTATTTGTCGACGATCTCGGCGGGAGCCTGCAACGGCCAGTGCGGGGCGGAGAATGGCAGGTAAGCGAAGAACGGTCGCGCCTGGTCGCGCTCCCTGAGGTATTGCAGCAACTTGTCGCCAAAGGCGTCGGATGAATAGAAATGTTCAGGCAGTCGCTCGACGAAAGTGTCGTCTTCGATATACAGCGCAGGCGTGGATTTGAGCAGGCCGGGCGTCGTCTCGTCGTAGGGCGGTTCGAAGCCATAGTGGTTGGCCGCGCCGGGCAACAGCGCGAAGGAGCGTTCGAAACCCCGCGCGTGGGGCGCCAGTTCGGCGGTCAGGCCCAAGTGCCATTTGCCGCTCATCAGGGTTTGGTAGCCGGCCTCGCGCAGCAGCTCCGGCAAGGCCACGACCTTATCGTTCAGGTAGCCCTCATAGCCGGGCTTGCCGATCAGCTCGGGTGTGAGGGCCTCGGCCATGGTGCCAATGCCGGCGATATGGTGGTCGGTGCCGGTCAGTAGCATCGAGCGGGTCGGCGAGCAGGTGGGCGCGGTGTGGAAGTCGGTCAGGCGCAGGCCGTTCAGGGCCAGGGCGTCCAGGTGTGGTGTGGCGATTTCCCCGCCAAAGGCGCCGAGGTCGGAAAAGCCCAGGTCATCGGCCAGTATCACGAGAAAATTGGGACGTTGCGGCATCAAGGCACTCCTCATTCAGCAGGCAATAAAGGCCAGGGGCAGGTTGCGGATCTGTTCGCGCACAGGGGGCTGGTAATGGTCATCGTTGGTCAGTTCGTGCAACAGCTCCTCACGTAATTGATGGAACTCGAAACTGCTGCGTTGGCGCGGATGGGGCAGGGTGACTTGCACCACTTGTTTGATCCGGCCTGGCCTTGGCTCCATCACCACGACGCGGTCGGCGAGGAAGATCGCTTCTTCCACGTCGTGCGTCACCAGCACTGTCGTGATTCTGGCGCGGGCACGAATCGCCAGTAGTTCATCCTGCATCTGCTGGCGTGTCAGCGCATCGAGGGCGCCGAATGGCTCGTCCAGCAGCAGGATACGGGGGCTGGCCACCAGGCCGCGGGCAATTGCCACGCGTTGCGCCATGCCGCCGGAGAGCTGATGGGGGTAGGCACGCGTAAAGTCGGCCAGGCCGACCAGCTCGATAAAATCATGGACCCGTTGGCTGCGCTCGGCGTCGCCTGATGGTTCGTTGACCAGCCCCAGCCCAATGTTTTGCTCCACGGTCAGCCAGGGAAACAAGCGGTGTTCCTGGAACACAATGCCGCGCTCACGGCCGATGCCACTGACGGCTTTGCCGTCCACCTGGATCTGGCCGTGGAACTGTGTGTCCAGGCCCACCAGCAGGCGCAACAGGGTGGATTTGCCGCACCCGCTGGAACCGACAATCGCGACGAATTCGCCTTCGGCAATCTCCAGGTTGAATTCACGGATGGCTTCCAGCTCGACACCGTCGACGTCAAAGCTCTTGCCCACATGGTTGAAGCGGACGATAGGTGCGTTCATGCGTGTCTCCAGCGGGTAGCGCGGGTTTCGATGCGTTGGCCGATAAGGTTGAGGGCGGCGCCAGTGAGGCCGACCAGAAGCATGCCGCTCATGATCAGGTCCATGCGCAGCAACTGTTGAGCGCCGATCATCAGGCTGCCGATGCCGCCGTTGGAGGGCATGAAATACTCAGCGCCGATGGTGCCCAGCCAGGCATAGATCAGGCTCAGGCGCAGGCCGGCGAAAATCCCCGTCGCAGCGCCGGGCAACACCAGGCGGCGCAGGCGCTGGAACAGGTTCAGGCGCAGCACCTGCGCCGCCTCGCGCAGTTGGGGTGACAGGTTCAATACGCTGCGCTGGGTGGCGATAAATAACGGGAAGAACGCGGCGAGGGCGATAAACACCCCCTTGGCCAACTCGCCCAGTCCGAACCACGCGGTGAGCAACGGTACCCAGGCGAAGATCGCAATCTGGCGCAGCGCAGACAGCGTCGGCCCGAGTACGCGCTCGCTGCGCCGCGACAATCCCAGCCACAGGCCCATGGCAAACCCCAGGCTGGTGCCGAGGATCAAGCCGCCCAGCGTACGGCCCAGGCTTTTGCCCAGGGCGCCGGACAGGCTGCCATCCAGCACGCCCGTCACGGTGGTGTGCAGGACTGTCCATGGGCTGACCAGAATGTTCGCATCCACCCAATCCTGCTGGGTTGCCAGTTGCCATAACGCCAGCAACAGCAGCGGCAACAGCCAAGGCTGCAGGCGTTGCCAGCCTTGATAGCGGGGGCCCTGAGGAATCTGTGCCGTCGCCGGATGGGGCCAGTGCACCCATTTGCGGTCCAGCCAGCCGATGCCGCGATCCATCACCACGCCCAACACGCCGATCACCACGATGCACACGAAAACGATATCGAGCATGAACAACTGGCGAGCCCATACCATCAAGTAACCAATGCCTTCGCTGGACGCCAACAACTCCACGGCCAGCAATGAGGTCCAGCCGGCGGCCAGCGCGAGGCGTACGCCGGCCATGAACGCGGGGAGCGCGGCCGGCAGGATCAGCCGACGAATCAGCAGGTGAGTGGGCAGGCGCAGCACGCGGGCGGCTTCACGCAGGTGGGGCTGGGCATCACGCACGCCGACCAGTACATGCAGGGTGACGGGCACTACGATTGCCTTCACCAGTACCACCAGCTTCAAGGTTTCGCCGATGCCGAAAAACACCATGAACAGGGGGATCCAGGCCAGTGTCGGCACTTGCGCCAAAGCGCTGAACGTGGGGAATACCACGCGCTCGACACGGGCGCTGAACCCCAGCAGGGCACCCAGCAACGCCCCGGCGCCGATGCCCGCCAGGAGTCCCCAGAACAAGCGCTGAACACTGATTGCCAGGTGAGCCCACAACTCGCCACCGGCCAATTCCACAGCGCTGCTCCACACCAGTGAGGGTGGTGGCAGAATCTGCTCGCTCATCCAGTGATTGTGGCTGGCCAGCCACCACAGCGCGAACAGCGCCAAGGGCAACAGCCAGGGCAATAACCGTTCTCCCAGTTTTGGCCAGCGGTGCGCCCGATCATGACGGGGAGCGGCCAGAGGCAGGCTCAACAGTGATATTCGGGCCATGGAGGACCTCCGTTGTCGCCGATGACGTTATGTGATTTTGATCTTACAAAAACACAATCAAGATGATTGAGGGATAAAAAAATGCATTTAATGCCTCAGCCGGGCACGCATCCAATGCATTCGGAGAATATTTTCAATGCTGTTCATGCATAGGCCCCAAGGGGCGGCGTTTTAAGCCTTATAGTTCTAAAAGCTATTAAATTGTGCATTTATAGTATTTAAAGTTTTGTGTGGGTTGTGCCTACTTTCTGCTCCCGGACGACCGTCGCCCACAGGAGCTGCGCTTATGAAACTGCCCTTTAAACGCTTGATTGCATTGTTCGCGGGTACCGCCCTGGCCGGTTGGGTCCAGGCCGCCGAACTCAAGGAAATCCGCATTGCCGTACCCGACCTCAGCGCGGGGAGCCAGCACAGTGGTGGTGGTATCACGGATGTGTTGCGCGACCAGCAGATCTTCGAGAAAGCCTTTGCCGACCAAGGCATCAAGATCCAGTGGAATTACTTCAAGGGCGCAGGACCGGTGATCAACGAGGCCTTCGCCAACGGTCAACTGGACCTGGCCTACCTGGGCGACCTGGCGGCGATCATCGGTCGCTCCAATGGCTTGGACACCCGCCTGCTCAGTGCTTCGGCACGCGGCGTCAAACAGTATCTTGGCGTGGTTCCCGGCTCTGGCATCAAGACCCTGCAGGACCTCAAGGGCAAGCGCGTTGCGGTGTTTCGCGGCACGGCCACTCAACTCTCGTTCGACAGCGCCCTGGCCAGCCAGGGCCTGAGTGAAAAAGACCTGAAAGTAATCAATCTGGATTTCAGCGCCGCGAGCGCCGCCCTGGCTGCCAGGCAGATCGATGCCACTTGGGGCAGTTCTAGCCTCAGTGCGCTGCAGGCCAAGGGCTTGGCCGAATTGCCACTGACCACCAAGGACCTCGGCGGCGCTGGCAGCATCCAGGCTGTATTGGTGGGCAGTGGCAAGTTCGTCGATGAGCACCCCGATGTCGTGGTCAAGTTGCTCAAGGCCCAGCAGCAAGCGGTGCAGTGGTTGACCGATGACAACAACAAGCAAGCCTATATCGACCTGGTGTCGGGGCTGGCCAGTTACCCACCGATCATCCTGAGCAATGACCTGAAAAACGAGAAGCTCAGCGAGCTGTTCCCCTCGACCCTCGACCCGGTGTTCCTCGGCAAATTGCAGGAGTCGGTAGACCTGGCGACCAAGGAGCGGCTGATTCGCAAGTCCTTCCAGGTCAGTGACTGGGTGGCGCCGAATCTGCAGGCGGCGGGTCTCTAAGCGACGTCAGACCGCCACGCTCACGTCTTGGCGGTCGACTTGTACCAGCGTCTCGATCATTGCCTTCGCCGCCGGCGACAGGCGCGAGCCGGTGCGGCTGACCACCCCGCACCGCGCACTCATGGTGTCCATGTTCTGCGGCAGGTTGCGCCAGTGCAGCACCACCAGGGAGCCACGGGCGATGTCTTCGGCAAATGCTTCTTCGGTGCCCACGCCAATGGCATTGGACTGCAGCACGATCTTCACCAGCGCCGGGAAGTGCTCGGTCTGGATGCTGGGTGAAAAGTCCATGCGCCCGCTGAGGTTCGCCAGCAGTTTGCGAATGCCCTGGGAGATCAGCGGCGACGCCAGCGGATAGTCGAACATGTCGTTGGTCGACAGGCTGTCCTTGGCCAGCAGCGGGTGCCCCGGACGGCAAAAAAATACACCACGCTTGGGGCTCAGTGCGCGGGTCTGGAAGTTTGGATCGTTTTCGAACTGGCGGATGTCGGCAATGAAGAACTCGATTTCTTCGCGGCTCAGAGCGCGGCTGAGTTTTTCCCAGTTATCCACCTGGAAACTGGTCCGGATCTTCGGGTGTGCAGTGATAAAGCGCGCCACCGCATCGGGTACCAGTTTCACCGCGGGTGCCGGTCCGGTGCCGAAGCGCAGGTCGCCGGCATCGAGCTTGGTCATGCGGGTGACTTCACTGCTCAGCAAGGCGGCACCGTGCACCAGGCTCAGCGCATGTTGCAGCACTACCTGGCCCTCGGGAGTGGGGCGCAAGTCCTTGTTGCCACGGTCCACCAATACGCAGCCGAACTCATGTTCCAGGCTTTGGATACTGCGGCTGAACGCGGGTTGGGTGATGCCCATGGCGTCCGCGGCACGCACAAAACTGCGGTGTTCGTTGAGGGCGATGAAATAGCGCAGTTGGCGAAGATCCATATGCTTTCCCGGCATTTTAAAAATAGGTCGAAGGCATTTGCGACCGAGGGAGCTGAGGTTTTAAATGCAAGCTCTTATTCCGTCAACGAAGCATTCATTAATTTGCTAGATCTAAATTGCATATGAATAGAGCGTTGTCGGAAAGCGTTCCCACCATCAGGCACATGAGGGTCACCACAATGAGCAATGTCGCATTCGCTGTTCAACCCATCGCCCAAGCGCTGGACATTCACCCCGTCGGCGGGCGCATTGGCGCCGAGATCCGTGGGGTCAGACTGTCCGGCGACCTGGATGCCGCTACCGTCGAGGCCATCCAGCAGGCCCTGGTGCAGTACAAGGTGATCTTCTTCCGCGAGCAGACCCACCTTGATGACCAGAGCCAGGAAGCATTTGCGCACCTGCTGGGCGAACCGATTGCCCACCCGACCGTACCAGTGCGCGACGGCACCCGTTTCCTGATGGAGCTGGACGGCGGTCGTGGCCAGCGCGCCAACTCCTGGCACACCGACGTGACCTTCGTCGACGCCTATCCCAAGGCTTCGATCCTGCGTTCGGTGCTGGCACCCAGGTCCGGCGGCGACACGGTCTGGGCCAACACATCCAGCGCCTACAATGACCTCAGCGTCGAGCTGCGAGCCCTGGCGGACAACCTGTGGGCGGTGCACAGCAACGAATACGACTACGCCGCGCGCAAGCCGGATGTGTCGGTGGAGACGCTGGAGGAATACCGCAAAGTGTTCACCTCCACTGTCTACGAAACCGAACACCCGGTGGTGCGCGTACATCCGGTCAGCGGCGAGAAAACCTTGTTGCTGGGACACTTCGTCAAGCGCCTCAAAGGATACTCCCAGGCAGATTCGGCGCAGCTGTTCAACCTGTTGCAGAGCTACGTCACCCGCCTGGAAAACACCGTGCGCTGGCGTTGGAGCACCGGTGATGTAGCGATCTGGGACAACCGCGCCACCCAGCATTACGCAGTGGATGACTATGGCACCCAGGAGCGTATTGTGCGCCGGGTCACGCTCAAGGGCGATGTGCCGGTGAGCGTGCACGGGCAGGCCAGCAAGACCACCAAGGGTGTGTGATCACCACACGCCGATCTGCACCACCTTGTCTGTTTCCGGCTCTCCATAACGAAACCGTTGGCCACGCAGATCGATCTCTGTGTGGCTGATGGTGGTGCGCCGCTTCAGGCCACGCAGCCATTCGAACAGATAGCCCGAATGGGTTTCGCGCACGTCGGCGTACGCCGGGTCGGCCCCCAGGTCATGCAGTTCCTGCGGGTCGTTTTCCAGGTCGAACAGCTGTGGGCGAAAGCCATCGTACGCCAGGTATTTCCAGCGTTCGCTGCGCACCATCGTCATGCGGCAACGGTCGATGGGCTGCTCCAACCGTTCACGGGCCGGGGCCTGGAAGGCGTAGTCGTATTCGGCGATGGCGTAGCGTCGCCAGGCGCTTTGCGTACGGTGCAGCAGTGGGATCAGTGAGTGGCCTTCCAGGCGGTGGTCGGCAGCAGGCAGCCCCAGGGCGTCGAGGAAGGTCGGCAGCGCATCAATGGTTTCCACCAGGCGGTCGTCGAATGTGCCACGGCTGGCATCGGCACTGGCGCGTGGGTCGCGCACAATCAACGGGACGCCTACGGCCGGCTCCAGCAGGAATTCTTTCTCCCCGAGGAAATGATCGCCAAGGAAATCGCCATGGTCGCTGGTGAACACGATCAGCGTGTCGTCCCAGCGCCCATTGCTTTGCAGAACATCGAACAGCCGCCCGAGTTGATCGTCGATCTGTTTGATCAGCCCCATGTAGGTCGGGATCACCGTGAGGCGTACCTCGTCACGGGAAAAGTTGAGGCTTTCCTGGTGCTGGCGAAACGCTTGATAAACCGGGTGATCGCTGGGTTGCCCCGGCTGGATGGGCGCCTGGATGTGCTCGGCGCCATACAGCGCGTGGTACGGCGCGGGGGCGATGTAAGGCCAATGCGGCTTGATATAGGACAGGTGCAGACACCACGGCTGCTCGGCTTGTTCGTGGATAAAGTCGATGGCGCGGTCGGTGGTGTAGACGGTTTCCGAATGCGCCTCGGCTACCCGCGCCGGTAGCCCGGCATTGCGCATGTGCCAGCCACTGAGTAGCTCACCGCCCTGACCTTCTGCGGCGTTGGCCCATTCATGCCATGGGTTGGTACCGTTGTAGCCTTGTTCGCGCAGGTAATGCGTGTAGGGCGCGGACTCGCGCTTGTCGTCGAACAACGGGCTGTCAGGGTAAATCCCGTCGTGACGCATATACGCTTCAAAACCGACCTCGTTCAGTGGCTCGGCCTGTGCGCCGTGGGGGTCGATCTTCAGGCGCTGCAAAGCGTCCAGGTTTGGCGTGGCGTGGGTCTTGCCTACCAGCGCGGTGCGGATACCGTGGGGGCGCAGATAATCGCCGATCGTCAACTCTTCCAACGGCAGTGGCACCCCGTTCCAAGCCACTTGGTGGCTGCTGACATAGCGTCCTGTATAGGCCGACATCCGCGACGGTCCGCAAATGGTGCCCTGGGTGTAGGCACGGCCGAATCGCACACCGGCGGCGGCGAGACGGTCGATATTCGGCGTGTGCAAATGAGCGTGGCCGTAGCACGACAGGTAATCGCGGCGCAGTTGGTCGCACATGATGTACAGCACATTGCGTACAGGTTTTGGTTGAGGCATGAGGGTTTACCGAACGGAGGACAGGGGGCTTTTTTCGTCCTTTGCGCCGGGGCTGGCAAGTGCATTTGGGGACTGGGTTTCATGCAGGCCATGCATGGGCGTTGCTGCAGGCGTTATCGGGGACAAGCCCCCTCCCACACTTGAAATGCATTCAAAAGTGGGAGGGGGCTTGCCCCCGATGGCATCAGTTCAGACAGCGAAATTCTCCAGCGCACACACATCCTCATCCAGCGCATCAATCTCCTTGATCTGCTCGATCATCGCCTCCGCCAGTGGTGATAACCGGTACCCTGCGCGGCTGACGATACCGTAGCGGGTGAAACGCTCCTCCAGGTCTTCGGCGAGTCCGTCGATCTTCAAACACACCAATTCGCCTCGGGCCATGTGCAGCACATCGCTGTTGGCACTGACGATACCAATGGCATCGGAGCGCAATACCACACCCATCAAGCTGTAGCCGTTTTCGCACTCCACATTGGGCAGGTAATCGGGGCGTCCGCTGAGGTCGACGATGACCTTGCGCAGGTTGGGCGGGCGGATCGTCACGGCCAGTGGATAACTCATCAACTCTGCGGCGCTCACGCTCTCGCGACCGGCCAGGGGATGGCCGGCGCGGCAGCAGAAATTCCAGCGGCGTGGACGCAAGCGATGGGTGTGATAGTCAGGGTTGGCTTCGAAGTGACGGGTATCAGCGACAAAGAATTCGAACTCCTCGCTGAGCAGGCGCTTGCCCAGGCTTTGCCAGTCATCTACCTGGAACAGCACGCGTGCCTTCGGGTAGCGCCCGATAAAGCTGCCAATGGCGCGGGGAATCAACCCGGCTGCGGGTGCGGGGCCACACCCAAAGCGCAGCTCACCGGCCTCCAACCCATTGAACTGGCTGATCTCGTTGGCCAGTTGCTGGGCACCGCTGACCAGGCGCCGGGCATGCTCCAGTAGCACCTGGCCTTGTTTGGTGGGCGCCAGGTCCTTGCGACCGCGGTCCACCAGTTGGCAGCCGGCGGCATGTTCCAGGGCCTGGATGCTGCGGCTGAACGCCGATTGCGACAGGTTCACGGTCAACGCCGCCGCCACAAAACTGCGTTGTTCGGCGAGGGCGATGAAGTGGCGGAGCTGGCGCAAATCGATATGCATTTTTCACATCAAAAATATCGGGGAAATGCATTGGCTATGCATTAGGTCGACTCCTTATAAAGGCTATCTCTTATGCAGTAAATGTTCTAAAAAACATAAATAAATAACCTTGGGGAATATGTGTCGATGAGTATTTCCTGGTTACGGAGCCGCTTATGAGTGTGTTCAAGCCCGCTGTACCTTGCTCTTCCTGGAGGCTCAAGCGTCTGCCGCTGGCCTTGTTGCTGGCCGGCAGCGCCAGTTGGTCGTCCAGTCACGCGGCCGAGGTGATCTCCCCTGAACCTGAGGGCGAAAGCGCCAGCGGCCAACTGGAAACCGTCACGGTGACGGCACGCCGTCGTACCGAAAGCGCGCAGGAGGTGCCGACGCCGATGAGCGTGGTTGGCGGCCAGGCACTGGAGAGCCAAAGGGTCTACCGCATCCAGGATTTGCAACAACTGGTGCCCAGCGTCAACGTTGCCTACATGCATGCGCGCCAGTCCAGCGTGTCAATCCGTGGCCTGGGCAACAACCCGGCCAGCGATGGCCTGGAAGGCAGCGTGGGGTTGTATATCGACAACGTCTATCTCGGCCGGCCGGGGATGGCGGTGTTCGACCTGATGGACATCGAACAGCTCGAGGTATTGCGCGGCCCCCAGGGTACGTTGTTCGGCAAGAACACCACTGCCGGGGTCATCAATATCAGTACCCGTGCGCCCAGTTTTACCCCGGAGCGCAGCATCGAGACGTCGTTGGGCGAAGATGGCTATTTCCAGACCAAGGGCACGGTTTCCGGCCCGCTCACCGATGATCTGGCGGGACGTTTTTCGGCGTATCGCACGCGCAGCGATGGCGACATCAAGAACGAGCACGACGGCCATGATCTCAATGGTGGTTCACGCCAGGGCTTTCGCGGACAACTGTTGTACAAGCCGAGCGATACGTTCAACCTGCGCTGGATTGGCGATTACAACGAAGAGGATTCCAGCGCCGGCACCCGCGTGCTCTACAGCACCGGGCCCACGATCAATGGCACCAACCTCTATGAGTCACGCGCTGCGGCGGCTGGCGCAACGCTGGTGGACGGCACCCACCGCAAGGTCAATCTGGACAACGACCAGCATGTCACGGTGTTCCAGGGCGGTACGTCCCTGGAAGCCAACTGGACGCTGCCGAGTGATTTCACCCTGACCTCGGTCAGCGCCTATCGCTGGTGGAATTTCACACCGCGCAATGATGATGGTCTCAATGTGCCGGCGTCCTATAACGCCGGGGTGTCGGTGGAAGATAAGCAGTGGTCCCAGGAGTTTCGCCTGGCTTCGCCGACCGGCGGATTTTTCGATTACGTGCTGGGTGCCTATTACTTCGGTAACTCCCTGGACAACAAGTCCTTCGCCTATTACGGACCCCAGGCCGACATCTGGAACGGTACGGCGACGGGGGCGCTCGCCAACGTGAGCAGTGTGGGCAACGGGCACATCCGCACCGACAGCTTCGCGCTGTTTGCCCAAGGGACCTGGCACCTCACCGAGCGCCTGGATTTCACCGCCGGTCTGCGGGGTACTTATGAAGAGAAAAGCGCCTGGGTGACTCGCAATGCGCCGGTGGGTGGCGCGGCTGTCACGGGCGCGGCCGCTACGGCTCGGCGTGGGCGTGCCGGGGCCTACGACTCCGCAGACCTCAACCAGTACAGCACCAGCCCTTCGGGCCTGCTGAACCTCAGTTACCGCTTCAATGAAAACCTGCTGGGCTATGCGACCCTGTCCCATGGCGAGAAATCCGGTGGGGTCAACCTGGCGGTGGGTTCGGCGCCAACGGCCGGCGCGGATTCGCTGCTGGTCGGCACCGAACGGGCCAACAACGCTGAACTGGGCTTTAAAAGCACGCTGTGGGACCGACGCCTGCAACTCAATGCCAACCTGTTCTGGACCCAGGTCAATGGCTACCAGACCAACGCCTATGATCAGGACAACCGGGTGCAGTACCTGACCAACGCAGGCTCCGTACGTTCGCGTGGGGTGGAAGTGGAAAGCACCCTGGTTCCCATCAAAGGACTGACGCTGAACGTGAATGGCTCGTTCAACGATGTGAGCTACCTGTCCTACAAGGACGCCCCGTGCCCACCGGAAGTCAGCCTGCGCCCGGGTGCCCCGGCCTCCTGTGACCTGACAGGGCATCAGGTGGTGGGCGCGTCGAAATGGATCGCCAATGCCAATGGCGAGTACAAGTGGAACCTGGACAACGGTCTGGAACCCTACGTCACTGCCAGCTATGCATTCCGCTCCAAGGCCGTGGGGACAGTGGAGGACTCGGACTACGGGCAGATCCCGGCGTACGCGGTGGTGAACGTGTCTACCGGCTTGCGTGGCAACTATCAGCAGGGGCAGTGGGATGTGTCGCTGTGGCTGAAAAACGCCTTCGACAAAACCTACTACACCACCCTGTGGACCGGCGGTAACGGCGGTTATGAAGGCTTGCTGGGCACGCCTCGCACCCTGGGTGTGACCGGTCGCTACGACTTTTAGGCCGGTACGCTGGCGGTGCGATAGGTGGCCGGGCTGAATACGCGGGTCACCACCAGCATCGCCACCGTTGTCACGGTCAGCACCACCCAGGCGCTGACAAAGCTGCCGGTGAGTTCGCGCAGCCAACCGGTCATCCACGGCGAAATCGCGTTGATCAAAAAGCCCACGCCTTGCACGAACGCCGCCAGTTGGCCGGCTTGGCGCGGGTCGCGGTGGTGGTCGAGGGTCAGCAACAGGCTCAGGGCAAAACATGCTCCCAGGCCAAAGCCGCACAGCGCCACCCATAGGTGCGGAAACTGCAACGGCGCGATCAATAGGCCCAGATAGCCGATGGTCTGGGCCAACAGGCTGATCCACAGCAGCGGCCGACGGTCGATCCCGCGTTGTGCCAGCACCGGCATCAACAGCGCGGCGATCACCTGGAAGATGGTCATGAACGCCAGCAATGAACCACTGGGCAACACGCCCCAACCCAGTTGCTGATAGTAGGCCGGCAGCCACGCCACCAGGCTCATGTAGCCGCAGTTCACCAAGCCGAAATACAGCGCCAGCAGCCAGGCACGGCGATTGCGCAGCCCCTTGTAGGCAGGGATGACGTTCGCGTTTTTTGCCGCACCCAGTGGCAACCAGGCCCACAGCAGCAGCGCCGCCAACGCGGGTAACAACCACACGCCCAGCCCGGCCTCCCATTGCTGGAAATACGTGGCTGCCACCGGACTGAGCAGCGCCGCCAGGCCGCCGCCGGCCATCAACGAGGCCGAATAAACGCCCATCGCCACCGGCACGCGATGATGGAATTCACGCTTGATCATCGCCGGCACCAACGCCTGGATCAGTGCCACGCCGGCACCGCCAAGCAACGCAGTCACCAGCAATGTCGACCCTTGGCCCATCAGCCAGCGGGCCAGGCACGCCAACAGGATCATCATGAGGCCCAGGGCGATGCCGCGTCGTTCCCCCAGCTGCGCTTCAACACGCACGCCCACCAGCGCCACCAGGCCCATGCACACCACGGGCAGGCTGGTGAGCAGGGCGCTGCTCTGGAAGCTCAGGCCGGTGGCCAGGCGGATTTCGCCAAGCAACGGGCTGATGGAACTGAGGATCGGCCGCAGGTTCAGTCCCAGGACCACCAGCAGGCCCCAGCCGGCGAACCGGCCTGCGGTTGAGGAGTTAAGCGACATGCAGAACCTGCGGAGTGTGCAAATGAGGCGTGAAGTATCCACAGTCGCCGAGGTATTCTGAAATTAAATATAACCATGCCAACCAGTGGCAAATGGAATGGTAAGCACGATGTTCGATCCCGTGTTGTTGCGCAGCTTTGTCGCCGTGGTGGACTGCGGCAATTTCACCCGCGCGGCAGAGCGCCTGCACTTGACCCAGTCCACCGTCAGCCAGCAGATCCGCCGCCTGGAAGAGGCGGTGGCGTGCCAGTTGCTGGATCGCGACCAACGTCGTGTGGTGGCGACGGCGGAAGGCGAGCGCCTCCTGGCCTATGCGCGGCGCATCCTCGCGTTACATGAGGAAGCCGCCGACGTATTGATCAACCAGCAAAGCGACGGCGTGCTGCGCCTCGGTGTGCCGGAAGACTTCGCTGCCGAACGCCTGATGCCTCTGTTATCGGCCTTTGTGCTGGCGTACCCCAGGGTGCGCCTGGAGGTCACCAGCGGTCTTGGCCCCGAGTTGCAGCGCCAGTACCGTAGCGGTGAGTTCGACGTATTGCTGGTCAAGCAGATGGGCGACAGCGACGACTGCCTGGCCTCATGGCCAGAGCCGTTGTGTTGGGTGGACAGCCGCAGTACGCCATCCCTGGGGCGCGACCCTTTGCCGTTGGTGGCCTTTCCGGTGGGGGGCTTGTACCGCAATGAAATGCTGCAACACCTGGAAGTGGGGGGCTGGCGCTGGCGCATCGGTTACTCCAGCGCGAGCCTGGCCAGTGTGTGTTCGGCAGTGGCGGCGGGGTTGGGTATCAGTCTGTTACCCCGGCGTGTGGTGCAGGCCGGGCATGTCGTATTGGGCGCGGACAGCGGTTTGCCTGCGGTGCAGGGCGTGCGGCTGGCGTTGTACGGACGCACTGGCCTCGGCGCGGCGGGGCAGAGCCTGCAACGCCAATTGCTGGATTTGTGTGCTAACAGCCCAGCCTGAACGATGCCTTTTCCGAATATTTTTTATGCCCGGAAAGCATTGAAAAACATCGCCTGGACGCCAGCCCACGCAGGACGGGGCTTTGGCGTTTCAGCATGTTTCATTTATTCGTTTTAGGTCTATGTATAACTTTAAAGATTACTTTAAGAGATAAGACTCTGGCGCCGATGATTCAGCCCACGACGGCCTTCCAAGCAGGCCTGTCGGTTTTTTTGCTTAAAAACCGTAGGGAGTGAATCAATGGGCAATGTCCAGACCGCCGCCAGTGCACACGAGGCGCCGTGGCGCCAGGCGCCGGGTGGTGAGTTGGTCGACCTTGGCCGGCCGCACCGCGCGCCGTTGGGACAACTGCGAACGCAGAGGACTCCGAAGCGTTTCTCCAGCCGTCGCGAAGGTATTCTGCTCGGCCTGCTGGTGCTGGCCCTGCACGGTGCGGTGATCTACTGGGTGAGCCAGAAGCCGACCCCGGTGCTGCCGATCGTGCCGCCGGAAATTCCACCGATGACCATCGAATTTTCCCAGCCGGCACCCCCGGTGGTGGAACCGCCACCGCCCGTGCCGCCACCGCCGCCGCCTGTGGTCGAGCCACCGCCGCCGGTGGTGGATGAATTGGCCGCCAAGCCGGCGCCGCCAAAACCGATTCCTAAACCCAAACCCAAGCCGGTGCCAAAGCCTGAGCCCAAGCCTGCACCGAAACCGCCCGAGCAACCGCCTGCGCCACCGACTCCCGCGCCGCCCGCGCCTCCAGCACCACCGGCGCCGGCTCCGGTTACGCCCGCTTCGGCCAACGCCGCGTACTTGAAGAACCCGGCGCCGGAGTATCCGTCACTGGCCCAGCGGCGCGGTTGGGAAGGCACGGTGTTGCTTCGGGTGCATGTACTGGCCAGCGGTAAGCCGGGCGAGATCCAGATCCAGAAGAGCAGCGGTCGCCAGCAGCTCGATGACGCCGCACTGACCGCCGTGAAGCGTTGGAGCTTCGTGCCGGCCAAGCAGGGCGAGGTGGCCCAGGACGGCTGGGTCAGCGTCCCGATCGATTTCAAGATTCACTAATTATTCGGCTGCGGTGTGTTGCACGCGCCGCGACCTGCACAGAGGGAAGACATCATGGCATTAGCATCTCCACTTGAATCCATCGAAAGCGCGGTGATCTGGCTGCTGGTGGTTTTTTCGGTCGCCACCTGGGGCCTGGCCCTGCTCAAGGGCGTGCAGTTCGGACGCCTCAAGGCGCAGGATCGCAAGTTCCATAAACAGTTCTGGGCGGCGTCGAGTCTCGACTCGGCTGCCGAGCTGGCGCAAACCCAGCCGGGTGCCGCTGCCCGCGTGGCCCAGGCCGGCTACGCCGCGATCCAGGTGGGCGAAACCCCACACGCGGCGGACCTGAGCCAGGCGATCAACCACCAGGACCGCCTTGAGCGAGCCCTGCGCCAGCAGATCGTGCGAGAGCGGCGCTCCCTGGAAACCGGCCTGGCCGTGGTCGCCAGTATCGGCAGCACCTCGCCGTTCATCGGCTTGTTCGGTACCGTGTGGGGCATCATGGAAGCGCTCAAGGGCATCAGTGCCGCCGGTTCCGCCAGCCTCGAAACGGTGGCCGGCCCGATTGGTGCCGCACTGGTTGCGACGGGCGTCGGTATCGCCGTCGCCGTGCCGGCGGTGCTGGTCTACAACTACTTCCTGCGTCGCCTCAAGCTGACCGCTGCCGACCTCGATGACTTCGCCCACGACTTCTACAGCCTGGCGCAGAAAAATTCCTTCCGTGTGCTGCTGCACCCGACCCTGAACAAACCCACTGCCGGCAACCCGCAGAAAGTGAAGGAGGCGTCCTGACATGGCCTTCTCCACGCAAGACACCGATGAGGTACTGAGCGAGATCAACGTCACGCCGCTGGTGGACGTGATGCTGGTGCTGCTGGTGGTGTTTATCGTCACCGCGCCGCTTTTGACCAACGCGATCCCGATCAACCTGCCCAAGACCGAGGCGGTCGCGCCGGTGGAGCAGAAAGACCCGCTGGTGGTGAGCATCGACGGCGCCGGCAAACTGTTTATCAACAAGGACGAAATCCAGCCGGACCTGCTGGAGTTCAACCTGCAGGCGGCCAAGGCCAAGGACCCCGATGTGCGGGTGCAACTGCAGGCGGATGATGGCGTGAACTACGGCGAAGTGGCGCGAGCCATGGCGTCTATCGAACGCGCGGGCATTACCAAACTGTCGGTGATTACCGCGCGTTAGTTGCAAAAGCCTCGACAAGTTTTTGGCCGTTTCCTTGGCAGGGTGCGGCCTTTTTTTTGCCTGCGATTCAATCCTCAACTTGAAATGCGATCAATGTGGGAGGGGGCGTGCCCCCGATTGCAGTGTGTCAGCCAATCAATCTGTAACTGATACACCGCCATCGGGAGCAAGCTCCCTCCCACATTTTGAACTTCATTAGTTTTGAATTTTTGGTTATTAATAAATAGCTTCTTATTCCTTAACGAATATAACACCCGTCCCTATACTGTTCAGCAACGTTAAACGCTGCAGGAGGGCACACCCATGCACAGCGAGTCGATTCGTTATCTGATCGTGCCGGGCTGGCAAGGATCGCCAGAAGATCATTGGCAAAGTCACTGGCAGGCCAGCCTGCCCAACAGCGCCCGCGTGGAGCAGGCCGATTGGCTGACGCCACGTCGAGAAGATTGGGTCGCTGCGCTGGCCGAGGCCATCGCAGCCGACAGCACGCCGGTGATCCTGATCGCCCATAGCCTGGGCTGCATCACGGTGGCGCATTGGGCGGCCACCGCGCCGGTGCACTTCCTGCGCCAGGTGCGCGGTGCCTTGCTGGTGGCCCCGGCCGATGTCGAACGGCCCGCCTGCTCACCTGCGTTGCGTAATTTTGCGCCGATCCCGACCGACCTGTTGCCGTTCCCCAGCCAGGTGGTCAGCTCCGACAACGACAGTGCTGTCAGCGCCGCGCGAGCCCTGGAATTGGCCCGCAACTGGGGCGCCGAAGCCGGCATTCTGTCGGGGGCGGGGCACATCAATGTGAAGTCCGGCCACCAGCGCTGGGAACAGGGGTTCGCCTACCTCTATCGCCTGCAAAGCCGCCTTGAGCATCACGCCCGGCGTACTGCCTGAATTTTTTCAACGCCCCGTCCCTTGAGTGGATTGGCGGCGGGAGCCTGCCATGAGTCTGCATGAAACCTACGGCCAGCCATTGCTGACCTTTCCCGACGCGGAAAAAAGCCCACTGAGCATCCGCGCCAAGGCGCTGGTGTTTGTCGACCCGCGTTCGCGGCAGCTGCGCGAAGACCTCGAAAGCCTCGCACCCCGTGCCTTGCCCGTGTTGATCCGCGGCGAGACCGGTAGCGGCAAGGAGTTGCTGGCGAGGCATATTCACCGGGGCAGCGACCGCACCGGTCTGTTTGTCTCGGTCAATTGCGGTGCGATCAGCCCGACCTATGCCGATGCCGAATTGTTCGGTTATGCCGCCGGCAGCCACAGTGGTTCGGCCAGCAGCCGGGCAGGGTGGTTCGGTTCGGCGAATGGCGGCACCTTGTACCTGGACGAGATCGGCGATTTACCGCTGCCGATCCAGGTGAAACTGTTGGCCGCGCTGGAAAACCACGAAGTCACCCGTGTCGGTGCCCATCAGCCGAGCCCGGTGGATGTGCGCCTGCTCGCCGCCACCAGCATCGACCTGGCCCAGGCCGTGGCGGCCGGCAAGTTCCATGAGCGCCTGTTCCACTATCTGAGCGAAGGTCGGTTGGATTTGCCGGCGCTGCGCGAGCGGGTCGGTGACATCTTGTCCCTGGCCGAATACTTCCTGGGCATCTACAGTCAGCGCCTGGACCTGCCGGTGCCGCTGATCAGCGATGCCGCGCAGCGTGTGCTGGAACACCACAGCTGGCCGGGCAATACCCGCGAGCTGGAAAACGTTATTCACTTTGCCCTGCTGGTCAGCAGTGGGGATGAGATTTTGCCCGAACATTTGAATCTGCCGGTGGCGGGTTCTGCGCTGGAACAGGTGCGGCGGATTTTCGAGCGCGCCAGCCCCGCCGAGCGGGAAACGTTAAGTAAATTCCTGCATGAACAAAATGGAATATCAACGTGAATAAAAGATATTGTTCGGGAATAAAAAATCTAGGTATTGTCCCTCCCACGCCGCGATAGCACTTCGCTGGCACACTACATAAAAAACGGTCGTCAGAGACGCCCCCGGAATTCCGATAAGGACACTGCATGAAAAAGGTTCTGTTGTTTACCGCACTGGCGGCTGCCCTGACTGCAAGCTTCGCCCAGGCCAACGAAAAACTGGTGGTGGCCGCCACGCCGATCCCGCACGCCGAGATCCTCGAACTGGTCAAGCCAACCCTCGCCAAAGAAGGCGTGGACCTGGAAATCAAAGTCTTCACCGACTACGTACAGCCAAACGTGCAGGTTGCCGAGAAACGCCTGGACGCCAATTATTTCCAGACCCTGCCGTACCTGGAAAACTTCAACAAAGGCAAGGGCACCAACCTTGTGACAGTGGTCGGCGTGCACGTTGAACCGTTCGGCGGCTACTCGAAAAAGATCAAGAAAATTGAAGATCTGAAAGATGGCGCCACCGTGGCCATCCCCAACGAAGGTTCCAACAGCGGCCGCGCCCTGTTGCTGCTGCAGAAAGCCGGCGTGATCACCCTGAAAGACCCGACCAATGCCTTGGCCACGCCAAAAGACATCAAGGACAACCCCAAGCACCTGAAATTCAAGGAGCTGGAATCGGCCCTGCTGCCACGCGTGCTGGACCAGGTTGACCTGGACCTGATCAACACCAACTACGCCCTGGAAGCCGGCCTGAACCCGGCCAGGGATGCGCTGATCATCGAAGACGCCAAGTCGCCGTACGTGAACTTCCTGGTGGCTCGCCCGGACAACAAGGACAGCGATGCGATCCAGAAGCTGTCCAAGGCCCTGACCAGCCCGGAAGTCAAAGCCTTCATCGAGAAGAAGTACAACGGTGCGGTAGTGCCTGCGTTCTGATGTAACCCAAACCCCCTTCAAGGTTTGAACGCCGACGGCTTATATAGCGTCGGCGTTTTTTATGCCCGGAATTTGGAATGCAATCCAAATGTGGGAGGGGGCTTGCCCACGATAGCAGTGGTTCAGTCAGCACATTTTTTGCTGAGCTACCACCATCGGGGGCAAGCCCCCTCCCACATTTGATCCGCTTTGATCTAGAGAGCTCTGCTATTGATCGCCCTGCGCAACGCCATCAACCACTTCACCAACTCCTGCGGATCCATCGGTTTCACTTCCTTCATGGTTCGATCCCTCGAATCTCAGACCTCCAAACCATAGTCCTCACCCGCCAAACCCGCGAATCCGGCGGTTATCTTTTTGGGTGATATCAATATGCTATTTGGGTATTTAAACTTTACTTTTTATACCTTTAAAGTTCGCGCTACCCGGCGTTACCCACACCGGATCGGATTGCGCTCGCTGCATTACCCTTGCGGCGTCATGGACTGGAAATGACCTTCGATTTCGCTTTTATCCTCAGCACCCTGCCGGCGTTCCTGAAGGCCGTGGGGGTGACGCTGCAAGTGGGCCTGATCGCCATTGCCACCTCCCTGCTGGTGGCGCTGATCAACGCCGCGCTGCTGGTGTTTCGCACACCTTACCTGTCGCGCCTGGTGGCGCTGTATGTGGAGCTGGCGCGTAACACGCCGCTGCTGATCCAGCTGTTCTTTGTGTATTTCGCGCTGCCGGCCCTGGGCTTCAATATCTCCGGGTTCTGGGCGGCGATCATCACCATGACCTTCCTCGGCGGCGCCTACCTCACCGAAGTGCTGCGCGCCGGTGTGGAAGCGGTGCCGCTGGCGCAGATCGAGTCGGGCAAGTCCATCGGCCTGTCCGACTGGCAACTGCTGCGCCATGTGATCCTGCCCCAGGCCGGCATCCTCAGCCTGCCAGCGCTATTCGCCAATTTCATCTTCCTGCTCAAAGAGACCACCGTGGTCTCCGCCGTGGCGGTGCCGGAGATTCTCTACACCACCAAGAGCTACATCGCCCTGTACTACAAGACCTACGAAATGCTCGCCGTGCTGACGCTGATTTGCGTGTTGCTGTTCTTGCCGCTGTCGCTGCTGCTCAGCCGCCTGGAAAGGAGGCTCCAGCATGGCCAGTTCGGGTCTTGAGTTGCTGTGGGTGTCGTTGCCGCAACTGGGCAAGGGCGCTGCGCAAACCCTGTCGATTTCGTTCTTGAGTATCGCTTTGAGCACCGTCGGCGGCGTGCTGTACGGCGTCCTGCGCACCTTGAACAACCGCCTGATCAACGGCGTGCTGCGGGTGTACCTGGAATTGTTCCGCGCGATCCCGGTGCTGGTGTGGCTGTACCTGGTGTTTTTCGGCTTGCCGATTTTCTTTGGTTTGAGCATTCCGAGCTTCTGGTGCGCGGTGTTGGTGCTGTCGCTGTGGGGCGCCAGCGAAGTGGGCGAGGTGGTGCGCGGCGCGTTGCATTCGCTGCCCCGTGGCCAGCGTGAAGCGGGCTTGTCGATTGGCTTGTCAGGTCCGCAGTTGTACGGCTACGTGCTGCTGCCGCAAGCGCTCAAGCGCATGACGCCGCCGACCATCAATGTCTACACGCGCATTATCAAGACCAGTTCCCTCGCGGTGCTGATCGGTGTGGTGGACGTGATCAAGGTCGGCCAGCAAATCATCGAGCGCACCTATGAGTCCGTGTTGATTTACGGCGTGCTGTTCCTGTTTTTCTTCTTTATCTGCTACCCGTTGTCGGCCGCCTCCAAGGTGCTGGAACGGCGCTGGGGCCAGGCATGAACGCATTGATCGAGTTCCAGGGTTTCAACAAATTCTTTGGCGAGGCGCAGGTGCTCAAGGGCATCGACCTGAGCGTGCAAAGCGGTGAAGTGGTGGTGATTCTCGGCCCCAGCGGTTGCGGCAAAAGCACCTTGCTGCGTTGCCTCAATGGGCTGGAAGTCGCGCACAGCGGCAGCCTGCGTTTCGCCGGCAAAGAGCTGTTGGACAAACACACCGACTGGCGCCAGGTGCGTCAGGACGTGGGCATGGTATTCCAGAGCTACCACCTGTTCCCACACATGAGCGTGCTCGACAACATCCTGCTCGGCCCGCTGAAAGTGCAAAAACGCGACCCCCGCGAAGCCCGTGGACAGGCCGAGAAACTGCTGGACCGCGTCGGCCTGGCGGACAAGCGCGACGCTTTCCCGCGACAGCTCTCCGGCGGCCAACAACAACGCATCGCCATCGTCCGTTCGCTGTGCATGAACCCCCAGGTCATGCTGTTTGACGAAGTCACCGCAGCCCTCGACCCGGAGATGGTCAAGGAGGTGCTCGAAGTGATCCAGGGCCTGGCCCGCGATGGCATGACCCTGCTGATCGTCACCCACGAAATGGCCTTCGCCCGCGCCGTCGCCGACCGCGTGGTGTTCATGGAGGCCGGTCGCATCCTCGAACACAACACCCCCGAGGCATTCTTTACGAACCCGCAAACCGCACGCGCGCAGCAGTTCCTGGAGAAGTTCTCCTTTGTTTCAACACTGCCCAAGAAAACCCAGGAACTGGAGCTGATATGAAAAAACTACTGCTGCCACTGTTTGCCGTCGCCCTGCTCGCCGGCTGCGATAAAAAGGCCGAAGAGCCTGCAAAACCGGTTGCCGCCGCAAGCTACCTCGACAAGATCAAGGCGCGCGACAAGCTGATCGTGGGTGTATTCACCGACAAGCCGCCCTTTGGTTTCGTCAACGAAGCCGGGCGCTACGTCGGCTTCGATACCGACATCGGCCGCCAATTCGCCAAGGACCTGCTGGGCGATGAAAACAAAGTCGAATTCGTCGCCGTCGAACCGGCCAGCCGCATCCCGTTCCTGCAAAGCGACAAGGTCGACCTGATCCTCGCCAACATGACCGTAACGCCCGAGCGCAAGGAAGCGGTGGACTTCACCAACCCCAACCTGAAAGTCGCGGTACAGGCGATGGTGCCCAACGACAGCGCGGTGAAAAGCCTGGATGACCTGGCGACCCGCACCACCATCGTTACCACCGGCACCACGGCTGATATCTGGCTGACCAAGAATCACCCGGACTGGAAGCTGCTCAAGTTCGAGAAGAACTCCGAGTCGCTGCAAGCGTTGTCCGCCGGCCGTGGCGACGCCTACGCCCAGGACAACCTGGTGCTGTTCAGCTGGGCCAAGCAGAACCCGGGCTACCGCGTGCTGGAAGAGAAGCTCGGTGATGAAGCGCCCATCGCGCCGGCGGTGAAGAAAGGCAACATCGAACTGCGCGACTGGGTGAATGCCGAGTTGGCCAAGCTGGGCGAGGAGAAGTTTTTGCTCAAGCTGTATGACCAGTATGTGCGTAAAGAACTGAGCGATGACACCAAGCCTGAGAGTGTGATTGTCGAAGGCGGTAAGTGGCAGGGCTGATACCGCTATCGGGGGCAAGTCGCACCGCCCCTCCCACACTTGAATGTATTCACAGATCAATAATGTGGGAGGGGCGGTGCGACGATTCGACTTGCCCCCGCTGAGGCCAGCACAACCACCGCCTACTCCGGCCAATGCCAAGCCGGCGCATCCAGAATCCCCTGCCCGTCAATCCGGGTTTCCCCCAGCACCTTGTTCGCCGGCAAACCGGTAATTGGCCACCGCGTGGGTCTTGAGCATGGGCATCCAGTCGCCTTGGGAACCATTGGAGTATGGGAGCCTCCATGCAGATAAGGAACCCTGAACTAAGCTCACAGTCGCATACACACTGGCACGTCGGCATCACGCAAAAGGAGCCTGCATGGGCGCTCGCATTTCCACCTGTATTTTCGGCCTTGGCCTACTGGCGCTGTTGAGCGGCTGTGGCGAGGACAAGGCTGTACCCAAGGCCCATTCGCGGGTGTTCGTGCAGACCGTGCAGCCGGCGGACTTCGCGGCGGCGGTCACGCTGACCGGGGATATCCAGGCTCGGGTGCAAACCGATCTGTCCTTTCGCGTGGGCGGCAAAATCATCCAGCGCATGGTGGATGTGGGCGACCGCGTGAGCGCCAGGCAAGTGCTGGCCAAGCTCGACCCCAAGGACTTGCAGACCAACGTAGATTCCGCGCAGGCCCAGGTCGTGGCCGAACAGGCGCGGGTCAAGCAGACTGCCGCTGCATTTGTGCGCCAGGAAAAACTCTTGCCCAAGGGCTACACCAGCCGCAGCGAATACGATTCCGCCCAGGCCGCGTTACGCAGCAGCCAGAGCGCCCTGGCTGCCGCCCAGGCTCAACTGGCCAACGCCCGCGAGCAACTCGGCTACACCGCGCTGATCGCCGAAGCGCCTGGGGTGATTACCGCACGCCAGGCCGAAGTCGGCCAGGTGGTACAGGCCACCGTACCGATTTTCACCCTGGCGCGCGATGGCGAGCGTGATGCGGTGTTCAACGTCTATGAGTCCCTGCTGGTGGAGCCGCCGCCCGATGCGCCGATCACCGTCAGCCTGCTGGATAACCCCAGCATCAAGGCCGTGGGCAAGGTCCGTGAGGTCACCCCCGCCGTGGCCGCCAACACCGGCACTGTGCAGGTGAAAATCGCCCTGCAGGCCTTACCCAAAGGCATGGAGCTGGGCTCGGTGGTAAGCGCCACCGCCAATGGCCCGGCGAAAGCCAGTATCGAATTGCCGTGGGCCGCGCTGACCAAAGACCTCAGCGAACCCGCTGTGTGGTTGGTCGACGGCGACGGCAAGGCGCAATTGCACAAAGTCACCGTGGCGCGTTACCTCACCGGCAAAGTCATCATTGGCGACGGCCTCAAGGGCGGCGAAAAAGTTGTGGTCGCCGGCGGGCAATTGCTGCATCCCGGCATGATTGTCGAGATTGCCCAGCCAGGAGCGCAGCCATGAAACGCCTCACGGGGATACTCGTCGCCAGCGTGTTGCTGGTGGCCTGCTCCAAGGAAGAACCGCCGCCCGAGCCCGTGCGCCCGGTCCTGTCCATGGAAGTGAAGTCGCAAGACCAGCAAAACCTCGGTCGCTTCGCCGGCACAATCCAGGCCCGCTACGAAAGTAACTTAGGCTTCCGCGTACCCGGCCGCATTGCCAGCCGCGCGGTGGACGTGGGCGCCGAGGTGGAGAAGGGCGCCTTGCTCGCCGTCCTCGACCCCACCGACCAACAGAACCAACTGCGCTCGGCCCAGGGCGACCTGGCCCGCGTGCAGGCGCAATACATCAACGCCCAGGCCAATGCGCGCCGCCAGCAGGAGTTGTTCAACCGTGGCGTCGGCGCCCAGGCCCAGCTGGATATCGCCCAGACCGACCTGAAGACCACCCAGGCCTCGCTCGATCAGGCCCAGGCCTCCGTCAATCAAGCCAAGGACCAGCTCAACTACGCCGAACTGCGCACTGACCACGCCGGTATCGTCACCGCCTGGAATGCCGAGGCCGGCCAGGTGGTCAGTGCCGGCCAGCAGGTCGTCACCCTGGCGCGCCCGGATATCAAGGAAGCCGTGATCGACCTGCCCGCCGGCCTCGCCGAGCGCTTGCCACCGGACGTGGTGTTCCTGGTTGCCGGGCAGCTCGACCCCAGCGTGCATACCACCGCTATCGTGCGCGAGATCGAACCCCAGGCCCAAAGCGCCACGCGCACCCGGCGTGCGCGCCTGACCCTGGCCGACACGCCGCCCGCGTTCCGCCTGGGCACGGCGATCAGCGTAACGTTGAGCACCGCCATCGCCCCGCGCATCGAAGTGCCCCTGAGCGCCTTGCAGGACGTCGACGGCAAGACCCGCATCTGGCTGCTCGACACCCAGAGCCAGACGGTACAACCGCGTGATATCACGGTGATCAGCCGCGATGCCGACAGCGCCTTGCTCAACGGCGGCGTCAAACCCGGCGAGCGCATCGTCACCGCCGGCGTCAACAGCCTGAAACCTGGGCAAAAAGTCAAAATCGACGAGGACAGCCCGCGATGAAAGGGAGCTTCAACTTATCCGACTGGGCCCTCAAGCATCAGTCCTTCGTCTGGTACCTGATGTTCGTCGCGCTGCTGATGGGCGTGTTTTCGTACATGAACCTGGGCCGTGAGGAAGACCCTTCCTTCACCATCAAGACCATGGTGATCCAGACCCGCTGGCCGGGCGCGACCCAGGAAGAAACCCTCAAGCAGGTCACCGACCGCATCGAGAAAAAGCTCGAAGAGCTCGATTCCCTCGACTACGTGAAAAGCTACACCCGGCCGGGCGAGTCCACGGTATTCGTGTTCCTCAAGGACACCACCAGCGCCAAGGACATCCCCCATATCTGGTACCTGGTACACAAGAAGATCGACGACATTCGTGGCAGCTTCCCACCGGGTTTGCAGGGGCCGTCGTTCAACGATGAGTTCGGTGATGTATTTGGCTCGGTGTACGCCTTTACCGGCGATGGCCTGTCGATGCGCCAGTTGCGTGACTACGTGGAGCAGGTACGCGCCGAGATCCGCTCGGTGCCGGGGTTGGGCAAGGTCGAGATGATCGGCCAGCAGGATGAAGTGATTTACCTGAACTTCTCCACGCGCAAACTGGCGGCGCTGGGGATTGACCAGCGCCAGGTGGTGCAGAGCCTGCAATCGCAGAACGCGGTGACGCCGGCCGGGGTGATCGAGGCCGGGCCGGAGCGGATTTCGGTGCGCACCTCGGGGCAGTTCGCCTCGGAGAAGGACCTGGCCAACGTCAATCTGCGGCTCAATGACCGTTTCTATCGCCTGGCAGATATCGCAGACATCAGCCGGGGTTATGTGGACCCGGCGCGGCCGATGTTCCGGTTCAACGGCAAGCCGGCCATCGGTCTGGCGATTGCCATGCAGAAGGGCGGCAATATCCAGTCGTTCGGCAAGGCCCTGCACGAGCGCATGGACGAACTCACCGCCGACCTGCCAGTGGGCGTCGGCGTGCACAAGGTGTCCGATCAGGCGGAAGTGGTGGAAGAGGCGGTCGGCGGTTTTACCAGTGCCTTGTTTGAGGCCGTCATCATCGTGCTGGTGGTGAGCTTTATCAGCCTCGGCATGCGCGCCGGACTGGTGGTGGCGTGCTCGATTCCGTTGGTGCTGGCCCTGGTGTTCGTGTTCATGGAATACAGCGGCATCACCATGCAGCGTGTGTCGCTCGGCGCGCTGATCATTGCCCTCGGCCTGTTGGTGGACGACGCGATGATCACCGTCGAGATGATGATCACACGCCTGGAAAAAGGCGAGACCAAGGAGCAGGCGGCGACCTACGCCTACACCTCCACGGCGTTCCCCATGCTCACCGGTACGCTGGTGACCGTCGCGGGGTTTGTGCCGATCGGCCTCAACGCCAGCTCGGCGGGCGAGTACACCTTTACCCTGTTTGCGGTGATAGCCGTGGCGATGCTGGTGTCGTGGGTGGTGGCGGTGCTGTTTGCGCCGGTGATCGGCGTGCATATCCTGAGCGCCAACGTCAAACCTCACAACGCAGAGCCGGGGCGGATTGGACGGGCTTTCAATGGCGGCATGCTGTGGGCCATGCGTAACCGCTGGTGGGCGATTGGCATCACCGTGGCGCTGTTCGCGGCGTCGGTGTTTTCCATGCAGTTCGTGCAGAACCAGTTCTTCCCCTCGTCGGACCGCCCGGAAATCCTCGTCGACCTCAACCTGCCGCAAAACGCCTCGATCAACGAGACGCGCAAGGCCGTCGACCGCCTGGAAGCGATCATCAAGGACGACCCGGACATTGCCCGCTGGAGCACGTACATTGGCCAGGGCGCGATCCGTTTCTACCTGCCCCTCGACCAGCAACTGGAAAACCCCTACTACGCGCAGTTGGTCATCGTGAGCAAGGGCCTGGAAGAACGCGGCGAGTTGATCGCGCGCCTGCAAAAGCGCCTGCGTGATGATTTCGTCGGGATCGGCAGCTACGTGCAGCCGCTGGAAATGGGCCCGCCAGTGGGCCGGCCGATTCAGTATCGCGTGTCGGGCAAAGACACCGACCAGGTGCGCAAGCACGCCATCGAACTGGCGACCTTGCTGGACAAGAACACTCATCTGGGCGAGATCATCTACGACTGGAACGAGCCGGGCAAAGTGCTGCGCATCGACATCGCCCAGGACAAGGCACGCCAACTGGGGCTGTCGTCGGAAGACGTGGCGCAACTGATGAACAGCGTGGTCAGCGGCGCTTCGGTGACCCAGGTGCATGACGATATCTACCTGATCAACGTGGTGGGTCGTGCCGAAGACGCCGAACGTGGTACGCCGGAAACCTTGCAGAACCTGCAGATCGTCACGCCCAACGGTACGTCGATTCCGCTGCTGGCCTTCGCCACCGTGCGTTACGAGCTGGAGCAGCCACTGGTGTGGCGTCGCGACCGCAAGCCGACCATCACCATCAAGGCTTCGGTGCGCGATGAGATGCAGCCGACGGACCTGGTCAAGCAGCTCAAACCGGAAATCGACAAGTTCAGCGCTGGCCTGCCGGTGGGCTACAAGGTCGCTACCGGCGGCACCGTGGAAGAAAGCGGCAAGGCCCAGGGACCGATTGCCAGCGTGGTGCCGTTGATGCTGTTCCTCATGGCGACGTTCCTGATGATCCAGCTGCACAGCGTGCAGAAGATGTTCCTGGTGGCGAGCGTCGCGCCGCTCGGGCTGATCGGTGTGGTGCTGGCGTTGATCCCTACGGGCACGCCCATGGGTTTCGTGGCGATCCTCGGCATCCTGGCGTTGATCGGCATCATCATCCGTAACTCAGTGATCCTGGTGACGCAGATTCATGAGTATGAGGTGGCCGGCTATACGCCGTGGGATGCGGTGGTGGAAGCCACCGAGCATCGGCGCCGGCCGATCCTGCTCACGGCGGCGGCGGCGAGCCTGGGCATGATCCCGATTGCCCGTGAGGTGTTCTGGGGGCCGATGGCCTACGCGATGATCGGCGGGATCATCATCGCGACTTTGCTGACGTTGTTGTTCCTGCCGGCGCTGTACGTGGCCTGGTACAAGATCCGCGAACCCAAGCCGGAGCAACGCGGTTAACCAGAAAAAATGCAGATCAAAAATGTGGGAGCGGGCTTGCCCGCGATAGCAGTCGGTCAGTCAACAATGGAGTGGCTGACCCACCGCAATCGCGGGCAAGCCCGCTCCCACATTTGGATCTACATAGGGCTGGGGGGCTGTGAGAAACTTCCTGAAATATCTATCACTGCCATGTCAGGCAGCAGCCTGTTTTACCCTCCCGACCTCCACCCACCCGGTCGAACGTTATGAACTGGCATCGTCATTGCTTACTGCTCTGCACATTCCTCATCTCCCCGCTGGCCCTTGCCAGCACTGTCCTTGAAAACCCGCTGTGGCGCGTCGAACTCGACCCCGCGACCCTCTCCATCCGCGTCACCCCCAACGGCCAGGCGCCGGTGCAGGCCAGCAGCGGCGTTGCCGCACGCGCAGTCAGCGAACTCGTGCAGAACGCCCAACAAGCCAGTTGGCAGTGGGGGGCCTTTCGTGTGGCAGCCAGCCTTGCGCAACGCGACCTGACGCTTGCCATCACCGCGCGCGAACCCGCTGAATTGAAGATCCTTCAACAACCCGCCAGCGCCGTTGGGCAGGGGCTGATGTGGCCGTTGGCCGAAGGGCATTACGTGCCCGCCGACAACGCTGTATGGAACGCGTTTTTGCAGGAACAAGGTGATCTCAACACCACCCAGGACCTCAGCCTGCCGCTGTGGGGTCTGGACCACGGGCGCTTCACCTTGAACTGGTTGCTGACCAACCCCTACAACAATCGCCTGCGCTGGCAGGAAGGGATGGCGCTGTCCGTGGCCCATGAGTTCACCGCGCTCGACCCTGATGCGCCGATGACCCTGCTGTTGCACCTGGGGGAGGCCGATCCCTTGGCCGGCGCCAAGCGCTATCGCCAATGGCTGGTGGAGCAAGGGCGTTATGAAGCGCTGGCGGAAAAACTGCGGCAGACACCCGAGGCCGAGAAGTTGCTGGGTGCCAGCCATGTCTACCTGTGGGGTAATGACCTGCTGGCGCCGGAGGATGTCCGTGACTGGCCGTTGTTGCTCAAACGCCTGCGTGGCCATGAACTCAAAGGCTTGCTCGACAAGGAGTCGACAAAGATCCTGGCGCAGGCGACGGCCTTGAATCGCTATGAGCAGACCGCGCTGCTGCGGGGGCTGAATGCGGCAATCAACAGCAAGGCCCGGCAGAGTTGGCAGGTGCAAGAGCCGGATATGACGCGCCTCGCTGCACGTTATGGTGAGCTGCGCAGCGAGTTGGCCGTCGCGTTCGCCGGTGCGCTGAGCGATACCCCCCAAGCCTGGGGCAGCCGGGCGATCCAGTCACTGCGTGATACAGGTCTTTCACGCTTGCTGCTGACCCTGGGCGAAGGCTGGGAGGGCGGCCTGTGGCACCCCGAGGCGATCCGCGCCGGGGTTGAGGCGGGTTACCTGATGGCGCCCTACGATTCCTATGAAACCGCGTTGTCTGCCACGGAAAATCCGGATTGGACCACCGCCCACCTGGGCAGCAGGGCTTACCGCGACTGCGCGATTATGTTGAAGGGTGGCAAGCTGAAAACCGGCTTCCAGCAGTCCGGTCACTACACCGACCCACGTTGCGTGCGGCCTTTGCTCGAAGCCCGTGTGAAGGCCGTGCAGGCCAAGGCCGGTTTCAACGCCTGGTTCCTCGATGCCTATGCCACCAGCATGGTGTTCGACAGCTACCGCGACGGCGCCCGGATGACCCAGGCGCAAAACGCCGAGGGCAATGTCGACGCCTCGCGCTGGCTCAACACGGTGCTCAAATTGCCAACCGGTTCCGAAGACGGCAACGCCATCACCGCCCAAGGCATTCTGTTCGCCCATGGCATGCAGACGCCGGTGATTGGCTGGGGTGACCAGGCCATGACCCAGGACAAGCAATCGCCCTACTACGTGGGCAATTGGTACCCGCCGGAGCAGCCGACGGTGTTCTTCAAGCCGGTGCCGCTCAAAGAGCCGTTTCGCACGGTCTACTTTGAGCCGAGCATGCGGCTGCCGTTGTACCAGGCGGTGTTCCACGGCTCGGTGATCACCACACACCACTGGCTGTTCGACAGTCTCAAACTGAGCAATGTGCGGGTCGAGAATGAGCTGACGCAACTGCTCTACAACGTGCCGCCGCTGTATCACCTGAGTGCCTCGACCGTTAAACAGCGGCTGCCGGTGATCCAGCGGCAGGATCGGTTCTTCCGGCCGCTGCACCAGCGTTTGGCGACCCAGGCGATGACGGATTTTCGTTGGCTGACGGCGGACAGGCAGGTGCAGCAAACCACCTTTGCCGATGGCACGCGGTTGGTGGCGAATTTTTCTGGCGAGGAAAAAGAAGGTTATGCCGGGCGCAGTGTGACTGCACATGGGGTGGGTGAAAAACCGTTGGTGTATCAGGTGGAGTAAGGCTGCCTCAGCAGGCGTCATCGGGGGCAAGCCCCCTCCCACATGTTGACTGTATTCACACATCAAACTGTGGGAGGGGGCTTGCCCCCGATGGCGTCAGACCATGCAATGAAAATCTACAGCTTGCGCCACACACTCGCCAACCAGGGCTGTTGCGCCCTGGGCAAGCCTGCCGGCCGGTAGTAATGCTCCAACTCCACAAACCCGGCTTGCGTCAGGAGTGTTTGCCACGCCGCCCGGTCGTGATAAGACCCGTACCGTGGCCCATTCCAACCTTCCTGGTTGTCACCCCGAGGGTTGGAACTGAACAACACGCCGCCCGCCTTTAATGCCCCATGCAATTGCTTGAGCACACGTGGCAGTTCCTGCTTGGGGATATGAAACAACACCGCATTGGCGAAGATCCCGTCAAAGCGCTCGACAGGCAGGTCCAGCTTGAGGAAATCCTGCTGCAACACCTCGCAGCCACTGTCCTCCCGCGCCATCTGCGCAAACCGCTCCGAGCCGTCGAGCCCCACCGCGATATGGCCCATGCGGGTAAAGGTCTGCAAGTCACGCCCGGGGCCGCAGCCGAAATCCAGCACAGTAAACGGTGCCGGACCCTGGATATGCCGCAGCAGGGCATCGATGTTCTGGCTCACATCGTGATCGCGGGTGCCTTCACGGAAGTCCTCGGCCACTTTGTTGTAGTGGCCGAGGGTGGTGGCGGTGATGGTGCTGAGGTCGTCGGGCTTGAGAGTCATAGGGAGACGCTTGGGCGGTTAAACGGTGACTATATCCCATGTTTTGCTGACGGGCCCCTGAGTTCAGGGCAGTGGCGTTGCTACTGCATCCAGGTCTTGGGCACCGTTAACGTTAACGCCTCCTGCATATCCGCCGTTTTGGGAGAGAGTGGTCAGTTGATTTTTTTTGCCACCCCCGATTGAGGCAAGGCAGTTGTTCGTTGCGGGACTACCGCTTGTAGCAGGTGTCCAGATGCATCCAGTGTTGTACTGATCGCTATCAGTGCTATTTAACGCCACGATGCCGTTGTCAGCGATGCTGAACGCTTGCACCCAAACAGCCCAGGTGGGCGGGACGATCAGTTGAATGCCGAACACCCCGAGAGTTGGAAGCCACGTCAAATAGCTGGCTCTGCCCGTAGCATCCTGACGCGCTGCCAGCACAACCCCCGTATTGTTAATTGCCAGTCCTGCATTCTTGGAGTCTACGGCGAGGGTCAATGTCAGCGGCGCGGCGGTGGGTGTATTCCAGACGGCCGTCCGGTTCAGGTTGATGTCGGCCTGGGGATATTCGCAATCACCCACGGATTGCATCAAGTTATTGATGCCGCTGACAGTACAGCGGTTGGCCCCGCTCGCAATGGGCAAGGATGTGACGGCGTAGGCGGAGGCATTCCTTTGAGCAATTCGAGGTACGGTGATGCCATTGGCGCCTGGGCAGTTCAGAGCAATGCTGGGGTAGCCGTTGGCAAGGGTGGTGTTCACATCGGTAGGGATGCACTTGTCGTTGTAGCCAAGCAGGCCAAGCAGCGATGAAAAAACCCGTACAGGTGTGCCGGTGCCCGCGAGCCAGACGACAGTGGAGCGTTCATCGTTGTTGCTGATACTCCATCCAATCATGTCTCCACGTTGATTGAACGCAGTGATCATGGTTCGCACATCTGCAGCACGCAGTAAAGTACTTGGAAGCGGCGTCAGCACAGTCGGTGCAGCGCCGGGCGTCGCTGCGTTCCAGATCACCGCCTGGTCGACACTGTTGGCATCGTTGCAGCTGCCGCCAATCCATCCGTCATTGGAGATGGCCCTTGCGACACAGGGTTGATGAGGATCCAGTGGCTCCAGTCGCGCCTGCGAGTTCGGCGTGTTCACGTTTGCGACAAACGGGACGTTGTTGGCGCTGGTACTGGCAGGAGAGCAGTTGCCGACAGCAATACCGTTGTTGGTGACGCTTTCGGTTTTGCATTGCTCACCTGTTGCATGACCCAGGTCGATGTAACCGGCGGCGTTGACCGACAGCCCAAACGCGCCGACCAGCAGGCAGCTCACGAAACTTATCAGGTACTTGTTCATCATCGTTCCATCCTTGGATAAAGGTTTGGGCTGATTAGATGCGCAAACAAGACCGCCAACAACTGTCAAAGTTAACAGGTTTATACGAGCGGTAAATGCTTGCAGATATTCGTTAACTTCATTGGTCGAGGAGTAAGTTTATTCATTTGAGACGGTTGGGGCGAGTGGGTCAGAGAAGCTCTTCGTGATCGCCCAATGTGCCGCCAATGTAAGCGAGGGGATGAATGTATCATCGTACTGCTTGGAATCATTGCGTAAGTTGCCACTGACGAACATCATGCTGACTGTGGCAGAGCTGGGGGTGGGCGGTTCCATAAGATTAAGCTGTACGCTAAAGAGAGAGTATTTAATGGGATTGCTTGTGCATGGCCGACAGCTGCCTAGTTAGGAAACATGCAACTGTTGCCAAACCTTTGGGCTAACTAAAGACGAATAGGCGCAGACCCTATTTATGAGACAAGCGCCGCTAGAATACGACGTTAGAACACAGACCTTGTAAGCCGGAATTCTTAGGCCCGCAAAAAGCGTTGCCTAAAAAGTCCAAAATCGGGGTGTTAGGTAAAAATTCATAGGCGCCCAGAAAATTCAATGTATCTTTCAGGGCAATGCTGTGATGAATGGACATAGCACTCTTATGCTGCCCAAGCGGAGTCGCCATTGCACTACCGCCAGTAGCCACAATGACTAAAAGAACAATCATTGCCAAACTTTTAGGCGCTTTGAACTTGAACATACTTTCACTCCAATAGTCGGCTGTCTATCACCGATGATGACCTGATTGGATACCCCAAAAAAATGACGCAATTGTTAGAACTAACGGGTACAGACGAGCGAAATATTTTAGAGCGTGTTGAACCCCGCGCCAATCAATGAACTTGTAAGTAACGTATATCACCCCCAGCAGGCTTTTTCCCACGAGCGGCTACGTCATACCATAGGGGCAGCTGCAAGCAAGCCCCCAGCTCACTATTAAAGTCGTTTGTGCCGATTGTTCATAAGCATCAGCTCATCTTTAACAACTTGTCGGGACAACTTAGGTGTTACGACTCATCCTGACCTTTCGCTTTCAAAAACTAACGGAAGCCTCTCAACATTGATTTTAGAGCGACTGAAACCATGAGCTGCCATTTTTAGCGAATCCCGAAATGAACTGAACGCTCTGATCTACTCCCTGGCTACAAACCATACTCGTATTCATAGCTGGCCGGCCGCAATCCCAAATCCAGGTTTCAGCGAAGTACCCACGGGTATTTGCCTCCGGGAGCGGGGTCGCAACTGCAGTTGTGACACTGGATACTGCTATGAAAAACACTGCGATCGCAGTACCGCAAGATGCCTTGACCTTCAACATGCCCTTACTCCAGTAATCGATTGTCCATACCGTTGTTTACCACGCTGACCCGATTAGATACCCCAAAAAACGGCCCCACAACTGTCAGAACTAACAGGTACAGACCAGCACCCTGCCTCACCGCTTATTAAGCCCCCGCGCCAACCGATCCCCACCCAACTGAATCACCGCCACCAGTGCCACCAGCAGCACAATCACCGTGAGCATGATCTGCGTATCAAAGCGCTGATACCCATACCGGTAAGCAATATCCCCCAAGCCCCCGGCGCCAATCGCGCCGGCCATGGCCGATGAGTTGATCATGGTCACCAGCGTGATGGTGAAACCGCCAACAATCCCCGGCAGCGCTTCCGGCAACAGCACGTGCCAGATGATGTGCCAGCGGCGGCAGCCCATGGCTTGTGCGGCTTCTATCAGGCCGTGGTCGACTTCGCGCAGGCTCACTTCGGCAATGCGTGCAAAGAACGGCGTGGCGGCGATGGTCAAGGGTACGACCGCTGCCCATACGCCGTAGGTGGTGCCGACGATCAGCCGAGTGAACGGGATCAGAGCCACCATCAGGATCAGGAACGGAATCGAGCGGAACAGATTGACGAACGCCCCCAGCACGCGATTCAGCGCCGGGGCCTGGTAAATGCCGCCCTTGTCACTGGTCACCAGGAATACCGCCAGCGGGATTCCCACCAGCAGCGCGATCAGCGATGACACGCCGACCATCAACAAGGTGTCGATGGCGCCTTGTACCAAACGATCAAACCACATAGCCCAGCACCTCTGTGTGTTGTGCCCAATTCCCGGCTCGTTTGCGCAGTTCTTCGGCGCTGTGGGGCGAGCCGTTTACCGCCAGCAGCAATTGCCCCAGGGCATGCCCCTGGATGCGTTCCACGCCGCCTTGCAAAAGGCGCACGCGACCGCCGAGTGCGCTGAACAGGGCAGCGAGGTCGGGTTCGTCGGTGTCGCCGCCGGTGAATTGCAAACGCAGCACCAGCGCCGCGTCCGCCGACGCTGGTGTGGCCTGCAGGCGGCTTTGCAGTTCGTCCGGCAGCCCGTGTTGCAGGGGGGCCAGCAGGGTTTTGCTGACTTCATGCTGCGGGTTGCCGAACACGTGCCACACCGGGCCTTGCTCGACGATGCGCCCATGTTCCAGCACCACCACGCGGTCGCAGATTTCGCGGATCACCGCCATCTCGTGGGTGATCAGCACGATGGTCAAACCCAGGCGCCGGTTGATCTCGCGCAGCAGGCCGAGAATCGATTGGGTCGTCTCCGGGTCGAGGGCCGAGGTGGCCTCGTCGCACAGCAGGATCTCGGGGTCGTGCACCAGCGAACGGGCAATGCCCACCCGTTGTTTCTGCCCGCCGGACAGCTGCGCCGGGTAAGACGTGTGCTTGTCCTGCAACCCCACCAGTTCAAGCAGCTCGCGTACTTTTTGCTCGCGCTGCTGCTTCGGCACGCCCGCCACTTTCAACGGCAACTCGACGTTCTGCCACACCGTTTTGGCCGACATCAGGTTGAAGTGCTGGAAGATCATGCCGATGCGTCGACGCAGGGCCACCAGACGGTCTTCATCAAACTCACCGATGTCCACCTGATCGATCAGCACCCGCCCGCTGCTGGGTTGTTCCAGGCGATTGATGGTGCGGATCAGCGATGACTTGCCGGCGCCGCTGCGGCCAATGATGCCGAACACTTCACCGCGCTGGATCGCCAGGTCGATGCCTTGCAAGGCATGCACCGTGCCGTCGTAGGTCTTGCCCAGGTTGATGAAACGCACATGCGCGCGATTGAGGTCCGGGTGCAATTCGCTCTGCTCGGCGTCCCTGGGCGGCAGGCCCAGGTCGCGCAGTTGGGCATGGGCGGCGGTCATTTTTTATCTTCCCAGCCGACTTGGTAGAGCTTGCCGAGGGATTTATCCAAGGCGGCACGCACCACCGGCGAATGCTGGTAGATATCCACAAACTTGATCACCCGTGGGTCGGTCTTGCTTTTGGGCTGGATCACGAACTGGATCACGTACTCCGGATGGTCGAGGCCGTCGAACAGCAGCGCCGACTCGGCATCGAAGGTCTTGGACAGGCGGATATACGCCGGGTAGCCCTGCACCAGGTCGGCATCGTCATAGGCGCGCACCAGTTGCACGGCCTCGACCTGCAGGATCTTGATCTTCTTCGGGTTGCTGATGATGTCTTCCTCGGTGGCCTTGTAGCCCACGCCCGGCTTGAGCGTGATCAGCCCCGCCTTGGCCAGCAGTTGCAGGCCACGACCGCTGTTGATCGGGTCGTTGGCAATCGCCACGCTGGCGCCCTGGGGCAAGTCGTTGATGCTTTTGTACTTCTTCGAATACAGCCCGACGTTGTTGATGATGCCCGGCGCATAGGGCACCAGGTCAAAACCGGCGGCGGCCTTGGCGTTTTCCAGGAACGGGATGTGCTGGAAATAGTTCACGTCGATATCGCCGGCAGCCAGGCTGACGTTGGGTGCGATCCAGTCGGTGAACTCCACCAGCTCGACTTTGAGGCCTTGCTTGCCGGCTTCGGCTACAGCGGCTTCCAGAGGAATCGCAAAGGCGGCGGTGGTGCCGATCTTCAACGGCGCATCGGCGGCGAATACCGCTGAGCTGAACAGTCCGAACGCCAGGGCCAGTGCTTTGACTGGATGAGTGAGCAGTGTCTTTTTCATTGGGTATTTCCAGTCAGAGAAGCAGTTTGTCGGTAGGTGGAACCGGTGTGTTGTTCGGGTAGGCGGGCGCTGCCCTGGAAGACTTTTTCCCGCAGCGTTCCCTGTTCATATTCAGTTTTGTACGACCCGCGCTTTTGCAGCTCCGGCACCACCAGGTCGATGAAGTCCACATAGCTTTCCGGCGTGACGATGCGCGTTAGGTTGAAGCCATCCAGGCCGGTCTCGCTGATCCACGATTCCAGCTCGTCGGCGACCTGTCCGGGCGAGCCGACCAGGGTGATGTAGCGCCCGCCCAAGGCGTGCTGCTCCAGCAATTTGCGCCGGGTCCAGTCGTTGTTCTGCAGGTTCTTGGTGGCCGACTGGATCGCGTTGCTCTTCACGTACTGGATCGGCTCGTCCAGTTCGTATTGGGCAAAGTCGATGGCGGTGGATGCCGAGAAATGCGCCACGCCGGCTTCCGGGCTGGCGTAGCTGAGGTACTCGGCGTGTTTGGCCCAGGCCAACGCTTCTGTGGCACCCACGATCACGTTGAGGCCCATGAACACCTTGATGTCATCCGGGTTGCGCCCGGCCTCGACCGCGCTGGCGCGCACCTTGTCCACCTGGACCTTGGTCGCCGCCTTGTTCTGGCCACTGATGAATACGCACTCGGCATGGCGCCCGGCGAACAGCAACCCGCGCTCCGAACTGCCGGCCTGGAACAGCACCGGTGTACGTTGCGGAGAGGGCTCGCACAGGTGATACCCGTCCACCTGGTAGAACTCCCCCTGGTGCTCGACCTTGTGCACCTTGCCCGGCTGCGCATACACCCGCGCCTTGGGGTCGTTGAGCACCGCGCCGTCTTCCCAGCTGCCTTCCCAGAGTTTGTAGAGCACCTCCAGGTATTCATCGGCCTGGTCGTAGCGGCGGTCATGCTCGACTTGTTCAGTGAGGCCCATGGCCTTGGCGGCGCTGTCGAGGTAGCCGGTGACGATGTTCCAACCCACACGGCCACGGCTCAGGTGGTCCAGCGTGGACATGCGCCGGGCGAACAAATACGGCGGCTCGTAGGTGAGGTTGGCGGTGAGGCCGAAGCCGAGGTTTCTGGTGACGGCGGCCATGGCTGAGACCAACAGCAACGGGTCATTCACCGGCAGCTGGATCGACTCTTTGAGCGGCACATCAATCGAGTTCTGGTACACGTCGTACACACCGACGATGTCGGCGATGAACAAACCGTCGAACAGCCCGCGCTCCAGGGTTTGCGCCAGCTCGGTCCAGTACTCGATCGTCTTGTACTGGGTCGAAGTGTCCCGTGGATGCGTCCACAGGCCGTGGTTGATATGCCCGATGCAGTTCATGTTGAAGGCATTGAGCAGGATTTTTTTCTTCGCCATCAAATGGTCCCCCGCAGTGGCGGGTTTTCATCGTTCAGGTAGTAATTACCCACCGCGTGGTACTTCCACCGCACCGGGTCGTGCAGGGTGTGCACCCGGGCGTTGCGCCAGTGACGGTCCAAGCCATGTTCAGCCAGGGTCGCCTGGCTGCCGGCCAGTTCGAACAGCGTGCTGCCGGCGGCCAGGGAAATTTCGGTGCTCAAGGCGCGTACTTCCGCGACGGCGATCGAGGCGGCAGCGACGGTCTCGGCGTTGCTGTCGGCCTGGGCACGGTCCAGGTACTCGCCCGAGCGCTCCAACAGCGCCTCGGCGGCGTGCAGGCGGATGCTCAAGTGGCCGAAGCTTTTCAGGGTCAGTGGGTCTTCAGTGGCTTTGTCGTTGCCGGAGTCGATCCACGGGCGGGTCTTGGTGCGTACAAAGTGCAGCGCATCTTCAAAGGCCGCACGGGCGATCCCGGTGTCGATGGCAGCGTGAAGGATCTGGGCCAGCGGGCCGACGGTGGTCGGGCGTTCGAAGGCGCTCTGGAACGCGATCACGTCCTGCGCGGCCACCCACACGTTATCGAACACCACCGAACCGCTGCCGGTGGTGCGCTGGCCGAAGCCGCTCCAGTCGTCGATCACGCTCAGGCCTTCGCTGTCGCGTGGCACAAAGGCCAGTTGCTGCACGCCGTGTTCATCCACCACCGACGTGGGGATGCGCTGGGCGTAGATCGCGCCGGTGGAATAGAACTTGCGGCCGCTGATACGGAAACCGTCACCGTCGCGGGTGATTTTGGTGACGCGGTCATGGGCGGTCTTGGTGCCCAGTTCCGCCAGGGCGTTGCCGAAGCGCTGGCCGGCGAGTACCTCGGTGTACAGGCGTTTTTGCTGTGGCGGGCTGCCGTTTACGCGCAGCACTTCCAGGGCGTAGAAATGGTTCTGCGGGATCTGGCCCAGGGATGCATCGGCCTGGGCTATCAAGGCAATCACCTTGGCCAGGGTGACATTGGATACGCCCGCGCCGCCGTGCTCCTTCGGCACGCTGATGCCCCACAGGCCGGAGCGCGAGAACGCATCCAGCTCGGGCAAGGGCAGGCGGCGCTCGCGGTCGCGCTGGGCGCTGTCGCGGCGAAAGTCTTCGGCCAGGTCGCTGGCGACAACAAGGGCTTGTTCGTCGCTGGTGATGACCGCGACGGGATGAGAGAAAGTCATGATGTTCTCCAGATGTCTGGTCGGTCAGATCCAGGAATGGCGAGCCGGCAAGGTACCGTTCAAGCGATAGGCGCCGATGGCGTGATACTTCCAGCGCACCGGGTCGTGCAGCGTGTGCACCCGGGCGTTGCGCCAGTGACGGTCGAGGTTGAATTCGGCAAGGGTGGCGCGGCTGCCGGCCAGTTCGAAGAGCTTTTCGCTGACCAGCAGCGACACTTCGGTGGTCAGCACCTTGGCCTCGGCCACGGCGATGGAGGCCCGTGCGGCGGACTGCGCGGTGATGGGCGCGGCGCTGACCTGGTCCAGCACTTGCCCTGCCTTGCGCAGCAGCGCTTCGGCGGCGTGCAGTTCGATCTTCAGCTTGCCGATGTCGGCGATCACGTACAGGTCATCGCTGGCACGTTCGACCTTGGCGTCGATCCAGGGGCGCGAGCGTTCGCGTACGAACGCGATGGTGTCATCCAGCGCGCCACGGGCGATGCCGGCGTCGATGGCCGCCTGGATCAATTGCGAGACGGCGCCCTGTATCGTCGGGGTTTCGCCGATGCGCCAGTTTTCCACGACCAGTTCGGCCTCCACCGGCACCCGATCCAGCAGCACCGTGCCGCTGGCGGTGGTGCGCTGGCCGAAGCCGGACCAATCGTCAACGATGCGCAGCCCTTCAGTGCCTCGGCGCACGAACGCCATGACCTGCTTGCCGTCATCGTTCAACGCCTTGACCGCGACCCAATGCGCAAACAGCGCGCCGGTGGAATAGAACTTCTGGCCGCTGATTACGTAACCGTCACCGTTGGCGGTGATGCGCGCCTTGAGCTCCAGGGTATTCCTGGTGCCGCGTTCCGGGCCGCCATTGCCGATGCGCCAGCCGTCTAGCACGCTCTGGAACAGCTGTTTTTTCTGGCGCTCGGTGGCGGCGCCCTGCAACAGGTGCAGGATGCCGAAATGGTTCTGCGGGATCTGCCCGAGGGCCGGGTCGGCCGCGCTGATGATCGCGAACACCTCGGCCAGGGTCACGAACGACACCTGCGGGCCGCCGTACTCACGGGGAATGGAAATACTGCCCAGCCCGCTGCGGGTGAACTGCTCGATCTGCGCCCACGGCAGTTTGCGTTGCTGGTCGCGCCTGGCGGCTTGCAGGCGAGCCGCCTGGGCCAACTCATGGGCAGCCTTCAGCGCCTCTGCGTCGTTGCGCAGCACGGTGGCCGGCAACAGCAGGGGGGCTACGTCCAGATCATTCTGGGGGGGGGTTAGAGCCAAGTTAGACATCAGCGCCGCTCCTTGGCTGCACGTAATGCCCTGGCGTTGCGCACCGGGGTAATCCTGACCATACCGACCTCGCATTCAATGAAATAAAAACAGAAAAATCAGAGATGTCCGGTGGTCCGGTGTATATACCCTAAGCGTGTTAAATATTTAAATAAACTAACTTTTGGGAATATGCATAGAAGGTCTGTCACCCAGGTTCACAAGGCGATCCCAGCGCTCGTGGCTGGTAGGTCAGCGCGGTCCCGGCCGGGCGGCGCTGTGCCCCCGCTGCGATGCGCAAGGTGCGCGCGGGTGCCCAGCGTGAATTGTTGCCGACGCGGTCAAGAATGCAGTACGTCACTTCCAGCCGACAGTCGTCGCCCGCTTCGATAATCACCGTCGAAGGTACCCATACCTGTACCGCCAGGCCGACTTCCCTGGCCCGGATCTTCGGCAGATCCAGGCGCACATCGCCCCAGCGCAAGGTGATGGCATCGCCGGTGGTCATGTGCAGGTAAGGCTCGATGGTCAGGGGAATACCGCGCCGCACCTGGCTGGCATTGACGCCGTAGCGGCGGATGATATCGGGCAGGCCCACGGGGGCGAGGTTCTGGTTTTCGTCACCGCAAAGGGGCGAGGGTTGGCCGCCTGGGCACAGGGTCTTTACACGCACTCGCCTCACGGCTGAGCGAGCAGGGGCGTGGCCGACCTGCATGACTTGGTAATGCACCTGCGTCGGCCCCTCCAGCACAAAACTCTCTGGTACCCGCAGGTGAGTGAACTCGCCGATCTTGCCTGTGGTGATCCGACGTGAAGCGGCGAAACAGTTGTTCCAGAACAGCTCGATCAGGTCGCCTTCATCCATGCCGGGATACGGCGGGATGTCAACCTGCAAGCGTGCAGCAGCCAGGGCATTGATGCCATTGCCGACGGCCTGGGGCAGTGTCGGGGCGGTGAGCAGGGGGCGCGTCATAAGTAATCTCCTTGATGCAGCCAGCAGCAATCGCTCCGGACCTTTGGCGCAGGTGTGCGCGGTGGGCCGAACGAAACGATTCAGTGAATAGCCGGGATAGGATCCAATCCTCTGGGCGCTAGATAAGAGGGTTGGCCGAGGGGCGTCAATGGCGGCAAAGGGCTAAATGGCGGGTTTGGAGATAATCAGAACGGTCTGACTGAGGCGGGGATATTCAGGTAGGTGCGGTGGGGTGTTTTACCCGCGAGAACGAGGATTCCCCTTGTAGGAGCCGGCTTGCTGGCGAAGAGCGATCAGGCAACGCGGTAAACCTGATTTACCGCGTTAACGTTGACGTTTTTCGCCGGCAAGCCGGCTCCTGCAGGTGGGAATCAGTGGGCGAGGAATTTGCTCAGGAACTGCTTGGTGCGCTCTTCCCTGGGGTTGGCGAACAGCGCCTTGGCTTCGCCTTGTTCCACGATCACACCCTTGTCGAAGAAGATCACCCGGTTGGCCACATCCCGCGCAAAACTCATCTCGTGGGTGACGATGACCATGGTGCGGTTTTCTTCGGCGAGGCTGCGGATGGTCGCCAGCACTTCACCCACCAGCTCCGGGTCCAGCGCCGACGTAGGTTCGTCGAACAGGATCACCTCCGGCTCCATGGCCAGCGCGCGGGCAATTGCCACGCGCTGTTGCTGGCCGCCGGAGAGGCGCCGTGGGTAGGCGTCTTCCTTGCCTGCCAGGCCAACTCTGGCCAGCAACTTGCGCCCCAGAGCGATAGCCTCTTCGCGTGGCATCTTCTTGACCACGGTGGGACCTTCGATGACGTTTTCCAGCGCGGTGCGGTGGGGGAACAGGTTGAAGTTCTGGAACACAAAACCCACGTGCTGGCGCAGGCGCCGCACCAGGCTTTGTTGCTGGTTGATCGGCTTGCTGGTGTCGATCTCGATGTCGCCCACCTTGATGCGGCCGCTGGTGGGTTGTTCGAGGAAGTTCAGGCAGCGCAGGAAGGTGGTCTTGCCGGAACCGCTGGGGCCGATGATGGCGATGACTTCGCCTTCCTTGACCTCCAGGTCGATGCCGTTGAGCACCACCTGACCGTTGAATTGTTTGGTCAGTTTTTCAACCACGATCATGCTTCAGGACTCCAGGTCATGCCGGTTGACCCGGTCTTCCAGGCGATTTTGCAAGTGCGCCAGGATGCTCGCCAAAATCCAGTAGATCAGGGCAGCGGAGAGATACATGGTGAAGATTTCGAAGGTCCTTGCCGACACCAGTTGCGCCTGACGGAACAGCTCGGGCACCTGGATGGTGGCGGCCAGCGCCGTGTCCTTGACCAGCGAAATGAAACTGTTGCCCAGCGGCGGCAAGGCCGTGCGCATTGCCTGCGGCAGGATGGCCCGGCGCAGGGTTTGTGCGCGGGTCATGCCGATACTGGCGGCGGCTTCCCATTGGCCGCGCTCGATGGAACCGATGGCGGCACGCAGGATTTCACAGGCGTAGGCAGCCATGTTCAGCGAAAAGCCGATCATGGCTGCCGGGATCGGATCCAGCTCGATGCCCACTTGCGGCAAGCCGTAGTAGATCAAAAACAGCTGTACCAGCAAGGGCGTGCCGCGAAAGAACGACACGTAGACTCGGGCGAGCCAACTCACCAGCTTGAAGCGCGACAGGCGCATCAAGGCCAGGCCGAAGCCCAGCAGCAAGCCGAAAAACATCCCGCCGAGGCTGAGGATCACCGTGTAATACGCGCCCTTGAGCAGGAAGGGCGCGGAGTCCAGCGCGAGTTGGAAACCTGCTTCCATTATTGAGTGACGTCAGCGTTGAAGTATTTCTCGGACAGCTTCTTCAAGGTGCCGTCGGCGCGCAGTTTGTCGAGGGCCTTGTTCACCGCATCCAGCAGTTCTGGCTCACCCTTGCGCAGGGCGATACCGGCTTCCTGGCGGGAGAAGGCATCGCCGGCTGCAGCGGTGTCCGGGGCTTTCTTGGCGTACTCTAGGGCGGCCAGGCGGTCGATCAGGATGGCGTCGATACGGCCGATGCGCAGGTCCTGGAACTTGGTCGGGTCGTCGTTGTAGGTCTTGATGATGGCTTTGGGTTGATTGTCCTTGAGCCATTGTTCGTAGTTGGTGCCCAGGCCTACGCCGACTTTCTTGCCGGCCAGGTCGTCGGCGGTCTTGATAGCGTCGACGTTTTTCTTCAGGACCAGCGCCTGGATACCGGAGACGGTGTAAGGCTGGGAGAAGTCGTATTTCTTTTTACGTTCTTCGGAGATGGTCACCTGGTTGACCACGGCGTCCAGGCGCTTGGATTCAAGGGCGGCGAGGATGCCGTCCCATGGCGTCGCTTGCAGCTTGACCTTCACGCCCAGCTCCTTGGCCAGGGCTTCGGACAGTTCCACTTCAAAACCGCTCAGCTTGCCGCTTTCATCGACGAAGCTGAACGGCGGGTAAGTACCTTCCAGGCCGATCTTGATCTCGCCGGCTTTTTTGATGTTGCCCAGTTGTTCACCCGCGACTGCCTGGCCGATCAGGCCAGCCCCGAGTGCCAGGCCCAGAGTGCCAACCAGCAACGTGCGACGGAATACAGAAATAGTCATGAAGAGCCCCTGTGTTTTTATGGTGTGCGAAGCAGGTGACGCAGTAGTCGTATCCTGCCTTAAAGCGCGTAGCGCGTCTTCGCCTACGGCGCGACTATAAAGCCGGTTTTTAAGACTTGAAAATAATATAAATTAAATCTGATATTCCAATAAGAAATATATAGAGTTTCTAATGTGGGAGGGGGCTTGCCCCCCGATAGCGGTGTAGCAGTCACAGAAGTCATGGCTGACACTCCGTCATAGGGGGCAAGCCCCCTCCCACATGTTGGTCCACATTTAGTCCGCGTTAATTCAGTTGAAGGCGCTGTTGTAGGCAAACAACGCCGGCGCGCCACCGGTATGCAGGAAAATGATCGGGCCATCCTCGAAGCGCTGGCGCCCGATACCGTCCAGCAAGCCGGCCATGGCCTTGCCAGTGTAGACCGGGTCCAGCAGCAGGCCTTCCTGGCTCGCCAGCAACTTGACCGCCGCCAGGGTGCCTGCGTTCGGTTCGCCATAGCGCGGGCCAAAATATTCGTCCCACAGGATCACCTTGAAGGCCTCGGGAATATCCACACCCAACAATTCGGCGGTGCGTTCGGCCAGGCCCTGCACTTTCGGGAACTGTGCTTCTTCGGTGCGCGATACGGTGATACCGATCACGGGCAACTGCGGCAGCACTTCGCTCAACGCCAGGGCCAGGCCGCTGTGGGTGCCCGCACTGCCGGACGCCAGCACCACGGCGGCAAACTCGATGCCGCTGGCTTCGATCTGCGCGGCCAGCTCCAGCCCGGCGCGCACGTAACCCAGCGCGCCGAGTGCATTGGAGCCGCCGATGGGCACCAGGTATGGCTGCTTGCCGTTGCTGCGCAGGCGGTCGGCGACGGCACTGAGTTGGTCGTCGACGTTGTCGAGGTTCTCCACCAGCTCCAGCTTGGCGTCGAACAGGTCCAGCAGCAGGCGGTTGCCGTTGCCCAGGTAGTTGGGGTCTTCGGTGCCGGTGGGGTTCTCCAGCAGCGCGACGCAGCCCAGGCCGAGCTTGGCGGCCAGCGCGGCGGTCTGGCGCACGTGGTTGGACTGGATCGCGCCAGCGGTCACCAGGGTGTCGGCGCCTTGGGCGATGGCATCGGCGGCCAGGTATTCAAGTTTGCGCAGCTTGTTGCCGCCCATGGCCAGCGGTGTGGTGTCGTCGCGCTTGACGTAGATGTCTCTGCCCGACCAGGCCGACAGCCGCTCGAGTTTTTCCAGGGCGGTGGCGCCACCCAGCAGTTCCAGGCGGTTAAAACGGTCGAGCTGTTGTTTGATCATGGCTACGCACGGTTGATGAGGATGGGGCGACTATAGGCAGGCACTTTTCATCGGGCAACCGCCAATCGCTTATTCCGGAAGGTTCTTAGCATTGCACCATTGGTTCTTAAGGGCGGCCAGGGTGCATACCGTAAAGTGAGTGCCATTACGTCAGGAGTGAAAACCGTGAGTGAGCGTTCCAGTCATTGGCAATTACAAACCATCGTCAGCCAGTTGCGCGGCGCCCGGGACCAGTGGCGAACGCGCAATGGCCGTTTGAGCGGTGAGCATGGTGGCCGCGAGTTGCCTTCGCGTGAAGCGGTGGCGCAGATCCTGGAGTCGTTGTGCGGCGCGTTGTTCCCCATGCGCCTGGGCCCGGTGGACCTGCGTGAAGAAAGCGAAGACTTCTACGTTGGCCACACCCTGGATGTGGCGCTCAATGCCCTGCTCGGCCAGGCGCGCCTGGAACTGCGCTACGCCGCGCGCCAGAGCGGCGAGGACGACAGCGCCGTTAACGCCCACGCCATCCGCCTGATCCAGGATTTCGCCCTGGCCTTGCCGTCCCTGCGCAGCCTGCTGGACACCGACGTACTGGCCGCCTACCACGGCGACCCGGCCGCTCGCAGTGTGGATGAAGTGTTGCTGTGCTACCCCGGCATCCTGGCGGTGATTCACCATCGCCTGGCCCACCACCTGTACCGCGCCGGCCTGCCGCTGTTGGCGCGCATCAGCGCCGAGATCGCCCACTCGGCCACCGGCATCGACATCCACCCCGGCGCACAGATCGGCCCGAGTTTTTTTATCGACCACGGGACCGGCGTGGTGATCGGCGAAACCGCGATCATCGGCGAGCGCGTGCGCATCTACCAGGCCGTGACCCTGGGCGCCAAGCGCTTCCCGGCGGATGAGGACGGGCAGTTGCAGAAGGGCCATCCGCGTCATCCGATTGTCGAGGACGATGTGGTGATCTACGCCGGGGCGACCATCCTGGGGCGCATCACCATCGGCAAGGGCTCGACCATTGGCGGCAACGTGTGGCTGACCCGCAGCGTGCCGGCGGGGGCGAATATCACCCAGGCGAACCTGCAGCATGATGACGGCACGCAGAAGTGAGCATGTCAGCGTTCAAGCCGCTCCAGTGACAGGTGGGTCTGTTCGCGCAGCCACTCCATGCGACGTTCCGACAGGTCATTGTAGAGCTGGTTGTACAGGTCCTCGGACATGACCTGGTCCGGGACGACTCGGTCCTCGATCTGTAACTGTTCGATCCGGGACTTCAGTGCCTCGCGTTTTTGCGTTTTCTCCTGCTCGTTCAGACCCTGCGCCTGGGCAAACGCTTTTTGTTCGGTATCCAGTTGCTCCAGGCTTTCCAACTGTTGAACCGTGTTTTCTTCGTTGGCTGCGTAGTCTTTTGCGTAGCGTTCCTTCAGGAAGGGCTCCCAGTAGGGTTCCTGCAACATGCGGTTCACCAGTCCGTCGCCTTCACTCAAGTCTTTCACGGCTTTGCCCGCATGGATGATGGAAGACTCGGGCACATCGGCGGTGTTTCGATACGTCATGCTGTCGCTGACCCAGGGCAGGTTGAGGCTTTTCGACAGGCGTGTCTGGTAGGCCAGGTAAACCTCCACCTCGTCGACGCTGCCGGGCTGTCCATCAACAACCTGGGTGGACAGTCGCAGTCCCTGGCCACCTTGATTGGCAGGTTTGAGACGGTTGGCGATGTCCGCCCGGGCGACATCGTTCACCATCTTGAGCCTCGCGGCGCCTTGGGCTAGACGGGTGATTGTCTCTTCATGTTCAGCTTGCGTTCGACTGTATCGCCTGGCCGTGGTGGCGGTGACCTGAATCCCCATTTCGGTGAATATCTGGCGGCTTGCGTCCGGGCACAGCCCCGGGAAGCTCGACATTTTGAACAGCTCCTGACGCAGCATCGTGTCTTCGTGCATGCTCAACAGCATATGCCGCACCTGATCGGTCAGGATTCTTCGGTTTTGTTCGTAACGCATCTGGTCCATCGGGTCCTCGAAAGCCTCGGGTTGCTCCAGTTTCTTGATGACCTCGAAAAAACCCTGGGAGCCTTCTTCATTTTCCAAGTCAAACCAGACATTGGCAAAACGTATCTGGTTTTCATCGTCCAGGTCATCCACCCAAAAGTCAGCATCGCCCTTGGGCGGGTAAGTGCGATAAGGGTCCAACCCAAAGTCAGTTTTGTGCTCGTCCCAAAGGGCCCTGGCTTCAGGTGTGAGGGTTGCGCGGTCCAGCCAGGTGTTAGCCACGGTAAATGCCTCTGCGGACTCCCTGGCGACCTCTGGAATTGTGGTAATGGGGTTGCCGCGAAGGTACAGGTCAAAAGACGCGTCTCGCTCGTGCGCAAAGAGGCCCGCAGGCCATTCGCTGATCCCTGTGTGGGACAGGTCCAGCGCCTTCAGGTCGCGCATGTGACTAATATCCGGTACCCGTCCCAGAGGGTTTTTTGAAAGATCCAGCCCCTGCAACCGCCGCAGTTTTTTCAACTGCTGGACAGCGGTGTTGTCCAAGGCAATAGCGTTGTTGCTCACGTCAAGGGCTTTGAGCGAGCGCATGTTTCCAATGGCCTCGGGCAGCGTGACCAGACGGTTATCCGCTAAATCAAGCGCCTTCAGTTTTGGGAAATGCGCCAGGAATGGCGTATGTTCAGCGGCAAACCCACTGCCATTCATATGCAAGTGCGTGACCAATCCCAACTCAAAGGGCAGCACGGGCAGTTCAGTCGGCAGCACTGTATCGCTCAGGTCCAAGTACACGTCGTTGCCTGCCGTATTGAACTCGTCGTGCAGTTTTGTGTACCCCTCGCGCCAGGCTTCTTTCAACTTCTTGGTAAATGCCTTCCTGGCAAGCACCTCTTCCAGCGAGTTGCGATAAGGAAATCGGGTACTGTCTTGCAAATAGGTGTGTAGCGCCTTGTCTAAGGCTTTGCCTTCGGCTTTCAGGTTTTCCAGTTGTAATCGCCCCTCTTCACTCTCGGCTTTTTCAGCGAAGCGTTTCACGCCTTGCTCGGACATCCCCGGCAGCCAGTGTTTGATATCCCCCTGCACCGTAACGGGATTTACCTCGACATCGACCACGCGGCTCATGCTGTTGCCGCCACCGAGCAGGGTCAGTGTTTTACGTTCAGGATGGGTGGGGATAGGCGCCTCGGCGAGGGCCAAGCGCCGTTCGGTGGGCGCTTTGTTTTTTTCAATCAGCCATGTGCGCAGTGTGTCGCTATCGCGCAAGGGGCTTTCGGGTGGCAATGCCTGGAATACAGCATTGTAGAAGTCAGTTGCGCCGTGTATCAGCTTGCCTTCGGCGTTGAACACTCGGTACTGGCCTGTTCGGTTACGCACCAGGATCTTGAGGTGTGCGGCATCCTCTGCGCCGACCTGGGTTCTCAGGTCGCCGGTGGGGGTTCGTTCACGCACCTGGATACGCAGATTCGCAAAACTGTCTGAGTGAATTCTGAGGGTATTGAGTGCCAGGTTTTCGGTGTGTGTCGAGGGCGGGGTACCCTGGACAAGCTGTTCGAACATGCGAGTACTGCGGACTTCGAAATCCAGCTCCCGCGCTTGGTTTTTTACCTCTAATGGAAGGCGTTTCTTTTCACTCATAATGCTCAGGTGGCGGCGACGGGTATGGCGAACCAGGCTCTGAGCGATACTCAGGGGGAGGTCCGGGTACTGGCTGCGCAGCAATTGGATAGAGGGCTCGTCGCTGGCTTCCTGGCGGGAGTAGTCGCTGTTGGCGAGGGAGGCGCTTTGCTGCTCGACATACGCGGCCAGCCGTTCACGCAACGCCTGTACGCGCTCATTTTCAGGTAACTGTTTGCCGAGTAACTGGGTCAGTTGTGGTTCATCCAGGTAGTCCACGACTTTTTCCGCCAGCCGGCCGGACATGACATCGGCGATGCTCAAGCTCAGGGCATCGGCACCTGTTGCTTGTGCATTGCCATAGCGACGGGGCGTGCCTGATAAATCGCTATGCGGGTACACCAGCAAGGCTTTGTCGCGAGGCCAGCCCTCAAGCTCGGTGACCATTTGTTCGAACCAGTCCGATGACGGGTCAAGGGGCTGGCCTGTACGGATGGCGTCTTCGGCCTCTCTGATGCGCTTCTCACTGTCAAAGCGTTTGAGGGTATCGGCCAGCAAGGGCGGGGTGGGTTCATTGTTGGCGTACATATGGCGTAAATCCCCGAACGCGACACCGCTTATCTGCCGTACCTGCTCCAGTTCACCGACCGTCAGACCGTTTGTCTGTGGCCCGAGGCGTCTCAGCAGGCGAGCATTGTTCCAGGTCCTTGGCTGTTCACCGGCCAGCACGCACGCGCCGCTGCCATTGAGCGCCACGGGAGGCTGGTAGGCACTGGGGCGTTTGGGATGGGCAAGGGTGTACGTTTGGGTGACAGGGTCCTTGCGGACTTCATAGTGGTGGTTTTCCACTTTCACAATCTGCTTGCCCTGATGGTGGTGAAGGCCATTTTCGTGCGCAATGGAGGTCTCGGGCAGGCGCAGGTTGGTATGTTGGTAAGGCGCGAGGTCAGGGGCCCAGAGGCGCGTCTGCGCGGAAGGTGTCTGTACGGGTTGGAGTTGCTCGACAAACGTGGACAGTTTCACCTTGGCAATTTCACCCACTTTGCCTCCCGCTTCGAACAGCGCGAGCTGCAGCGTGTTCTCTGCGATCGAGAGCAGATGTTCTGCTGCTTCGCGCTGCAAGCCTTCGGCCCAATCGACGATGCCTTCAAATACATCGTCGAGCATCTGGTAGGTGGTGTAGGCCAACATCAACTCCCCCAGCAAGGGAACGAACGGAGTGATGACCAGGAGCGCGGCATTGAAAATGTCCGAGAGCATTTTTTCCAGGTTGTCCCACCACTTCCAGCGCGCCATGCGGTCGGCGTAGGCTGTTGAGATGGCAATCTCTCGGGCGTCGTTCACGCATTTGTTCAGTTTGACGCGGTAGAGGTAGTGCCAGAGATCATCCTGGCCCGGATTTTCGCCACGGTTTTGAATATCGTCACGAACAGCCAGGGTGCGAAATTGCAGGTTGGGGGTTTCTACCGGCTCTGGGCGCCAGTTGGGGCGGCTGTCCCCAGGTTCTCTGTCGTGCCAGCGCACAGTGGAGAGCAACTGATTGAGTTGGTAAAAAAAGCGCCCACGTTCCTGATGGGCCACGAACTGGCTGAAGAACTGCTGGTAGCTGGGGCGGGATGGGTCGTCGCGAGGCGTGCGGTCACGCAGTTGGCCGGTCAACTCTTTGACGAAGGCCGGGGCCGAGCTGTAGTCCTTGAGAGGGTGGGCGGGGTCATCAGGGATATAGACCAGGATTTTATGAAGCGCTGCGTCCAACCGTGCGGGGGCGATGATGAAAATGCCCGGCAGGCGTGTATCCAGCAGGCTCAGCGCGTAGACGTCCATCGTTTGCCCGCCCAGTTGAAGCGGGCCGTCTCTTTGGAGCAGCGACTGAATGAGGGTGTAACTGTCTTCGGTGATGTCTTTTTTGGCGAGCGCCACGTGAGCGGCACTGTTGAGGGCGGCTTTCAGGTTGTGGATGACTTTTTGTCGGAAGGAGGTGGCGACCGAGGCATTGCCGAACCCCACTGTCAGGGTGAGGTTTTGCATATAGCGCGCACCGATATCCAGGTTTCGGCACAAGGTTTTTAAATGGTCGGCGGTGAGGGGTTGACCTGTCACCCTGTGTTTGAACGTGAGTATCTCACGCTGCCCACGGGCATCCTCTGCCGCAAGGAAAGCGTAATCGACAAAGGTTTCCGAAGCTGAAAAGTTGTGCAAGGCGGCGTCGAGCAGCGTCGTTGTCCGGACGGAGACACCCGGGTGCGTCCCGAACGTCCACCAGGGCAATGTGGCCGGCGCGTATAGACGGATCGAAGTATTCGACACATCAATAGCGCCGTAGTCACGCAGGGCATTTTTCAGCAAGGGCTCGGCGAAGGCCTTAATGTCGGTGAGTTTCTCGAATAGCGTGTCCAGTGCGTTCTGGCTGGCCCAGTGGGTGTCCAGGGCGTGCTTGAAGGGCAGGCGCTGCTCCGAGCCAGGGGCATTGCGATAGAGTTCCGTGAAGTCTGGGCGCTGTTTTTTCAACGCCGCAAAACGTTGCAGTGACGTGCTCCGCAACCATGGCGGCAATTGTTGCCGGATAAAATCAAAATGCTTCAATGTCTCTGGCATGGCTGAATGACCTCAGGTGGGCAGTGGTCATTCGATTGTGGTGAATGCAACAGGAGACAGGCTGCACATATTGAAAGGCGTGCTGAACGTTTTTCAGCGCGATCCGTCATACCTTTCCTTGAGCTTGTGTAGGAATCACCTACCACTCAGCCCTGCGATTAGTCCCAGACCGCCTATCCATGTTTAACTTGAATGCTCGTTCAAGTTAAACCCGGTGGTTCGCTGCCCGCTCACAACAGGAGGCTTACCTTTGCTGAGTCCGTTTTTCACAGCCATATCCCTCATCCTTGGGGTGCATCGTTCATGAGTGCATCGTCCACCCCATCCAGCGGCCTGGTGCGCATGAATGCGCCGGTCTTCTACTTTGCCGCGACGTTTATCCTGCTGTTCGGCATCACCGTCATCGCTATCCCGCAACAGGCCGGTGCCTGGCTGCTGGCGGCGCAAAACTGGGCGGCCAACACGGTCGGCTGGTACTACATGCTGGCGATGACCCTGTATCTGGTCTTCGTGGTGGTCACCGCGCTATCGGGCTACGGCAAGATAAAACTCGGTGCCGACCACGACGAGCCCGAATTCAGTTACCTGTCCTGGGCCGGCATGCTGTTCGCCGCCGGGATCAGCATCACGCTGTTCTTCTTCTGCGTCTCCGAGCCGCTGACGCACCTGGTGCAACCGCCGCAGGGCGCGCCGATGAACGCCGACGCTGCGCGCCAGGCCATGCAGATCCTGTTTCTGCACTGGGGCCTGCATGGCTGGGGCGTGTTCGCGTTTGTGGGCATGGCCCTGGCGTACTTTGCCTACCGGCATAACCTGCCGCTGGCGTTGCGCTCGGCGCTGTACCCGCTGATTGGCAAACGCATCAATGGCCCCATCGGTTACGCGGTGGATGGCTTTGGCATTATCGCCACGGTGTTCGGCCTCGGCGCGGATATGGGTTTTGGGGTGCTGCACCTCAACTCCGGTCTCGATTATCTGTTTGGCATTGCCCATACCCAGTGGATCCAGGTCGGTCTCATCACGCTGATGATGGGCGCCGCGATCCTGGTCGCTGTGGCCGGCGTCGACAAGGGCGTGCGGGTGATGTCCGACATCAACATGCTGCTGGCCTGTGCGCTGCTGCTGTTCGTGTTGTTCGCCGGGCCTACCCAGCATTTGCTTAACACCCTGATCCAGAACATCGGCGACTACCTGGGCGCCTTGCCGACCAAGAGTTTCGACGTATACGCCTACGACAAACCCAGCGACTGGCTGGGTGGCTGGACCGTGTTCTACTGGGCCTGGTGGATTGCATGGTCGCCGTTCGTGGGCCTGTTTATCGCACGGATTTCCCGTGGTCGTACCATCCGCGAATTCGTGTTCGGCGTGCTGCTGATCCCGCTGGGTTTCACCCTGGCCTGGATGTCGATCTTCGGCAACAGCGCCATCGACCAGGTGCTCAACCACGGCATGGCCGCGCTCGGCCAGTCGGCCATCGATGATCCGTCGATGAGCCTCTACCTGCTGCTGGAAACCTACCCCTGGAGCAAAACCGTCATCGCGGTCACGGTGTTTATCAGCTTCGTGTTCTTCGTCACCTCGGCCGACTCCGGCACCGTGGTGCTGTCGACCCTGTCGTCCAAGGGCGGCAACGCCGATGAAGACGGACCGAAATGGCTGCGTGTGTTCTGGGGGGCGATGACCGCGCTGGTCACCAGCGCCTTGCTGTTCGCCGGCAGTATTGATTCGCTCAAGTCAGCGGTAGTACTGACCTCGCTGCCGTTCTCGATGATCCTGCTGCTGATGATGTGGGGGCTGCACAAGGCGTTCTACCTGGAGTCGCAAAAGCAGATCGCCCAGTTGCATTCGCTGGCGCCGGTTTCGGCGGCGCGCAAGGGCCGAGGCGGCTGGCGTCAGCGTTTGAGCCAGGCGGTGCATTTCCCGTCGCGGGATGAGGTGTATCGCTTCCTGGAATCAACCGTGCGTCCGGCGATTGAGGAGGTAACGGCGGTGTTCGTCGAGAAGGGCCTGAGTGTGGTCACCCAGCCCGACCCTTCCAACGACAGCGTCAGCCTGGAAATCGGCCATGGCGAGGAACATCCCTTCGTCTACCAGGTGCAGATGCGCGGCTACTTCACGCCGTCGTTCGCCCGTGGCGGCATGGGCTCCAAGGAGATCAACAACCGCCGCTACTACCGCGCGGAAGTGCACTTGGCCGAGGGCAGCCAGGACTACGACCTGGTGGGCTACACCAAGGAGCAGATCATCAACGACATCCTCGACCAGTACGAACGGCACCTGCAGTTCCTGCACTTGGTGCGTTGAGGTTCAGGCCCTGATGTACAGGGCCAGTGCCACTCACGGCGCGCCGAACACGCCACTGCCGATCACCAGCTCTGACACCTGGGCTGGCCGGCAGTGACTACCCCTTGCCCAACGCATTGTCCAGGGAGTAGCGGCCTGCACCGCGAAACACCAGGTACAACGCTAGCAGCGCCATCAGCACCGGGTACTCGATGCCCCGGTCGATCCATGCCCACGTCGGCCCCAATAAGTAAGCAATGGTCAGCATCTGCACGGTCATCATGGCCGCGACCAGCCGTGTGCCCAGGCCGAGGATCAACAGCAACCCGCCCACCGCTTCCAACAACGCGACCAGCAGGCCGATCAACTCCGGCTGCGGCAGGTGCAGGCGGTTCTCGATCAGGTTGATGGATGCCTCCATCGGGTCGGCCATCGAACCATGTGCACGGCCCAGCAATTTGGGCAGGCCGTGGGTGAGCATGATTACCCCGAAACCTGCGCGCAGCAGCGCGTAGGCAAGGGGTTCGGCAAAGCGGTAAAGCGGGGCGAGTGCGGGGATCGATAAGGTTGGCATGAAAGAACTCCACAAAGTGAACATCGCTGGCCCAGATGTACGACTCAGACCAGCCCGCCATTGGCGCGCAGGATTTGCCCATTCACCCAGCCACCGGCCGGGCTCACCAGAAACGCCACCACGCGGGCGACATCTTCCGGTTGGCCCAGGCGTTCCAGCGGCGGCATCTTGGCCATGCCCTGGATCTGTTCTTCGGTCTTGCCGTGAAGGAACAGTTCGGTGGCGACCGGGCCTGGCGCCACCGCGTTGACGGTAATCCGACGCCCGCGCATCTCTTTAGCGAACACTTGAGTCAGGGATTCCACCGCCGCCTTGCTGGCGATGTACACCGCGTAGCCGGGGAAGTTGAGGCCGACGGTACTGCTGGAAAAGTTGACGATGCGCCCGCCGTCGTTCAGGCGCGTGGCGGCTTCACGCAGGGCGTTGAAGGTGCCACGGGTGTGGATATCGAAGTTCTGGTTGTAGAGCTCATCGCTGTGCTGGGCCAGGGGCAGGGTCTTGAGGATGCCGGCGTTGTTGATCAGTACGTCGACCTTGCCCAACTGTGCCTCGGCCTGGTCGAACAGGCGCGTGATGTCGGCAGGGTTGGCGACGTCGCCTTGAATCGCTATGGCCCGGTGACCGGCCTGGCGCAGTTCCACCACCAGTTTCGACGCCTCGGTGGCACTGCTGGCGTAGTTGATGGCCACGGCGTAACCGTCGGCGGCGAGTTGCTTGGCAATGACGGCGCCGATGCCACGGGAAGCGCCGGTGATGATTGCTACTTGAGTCGTCATGATCTGGGTTCCTTTAACGGTAGGTGGAAGCAGGTTCACATGTTTACCCAGGGCGATAAATGCGCCAGAGTTGCCTTGACTGTTCAATAATCGCCAACAATCGGCGCGACGGAGTGCAGCGTGGATCAAGTCAAGGCCATGAAGGTTTTCGTGCGGATTTACGAGCGTTCCAGCTTCACGCTGGCGGCCGATGACCTGAATCTGCCCCGGGCGACCCTGACCCACACCCTCAACCAGTTCGAAGCGTGGCTGGGCACGCGCCTGCTGGAACGCAGCACCCGCCGGGTGCGCCCGACCCTGGATGGCGAGGCGTATTACCAACGCTGTTTGCAGTTGCTGGCGCAGCTGGAAGAGGCCGAACTGGCATTTCGCAGCGTGGCGCCCAAGGGCCGTTTGCGCGTGGATTTGCACGGTACGCTGGCCAAGTATTTTGTGGTGCCGGCACTGCCGCAATTCATGGCGCGTTACCCGGAGATCGAGCTGTCGATCAGCGAGGCGGATCGCTTTGTCGACCTGATCGCCGAAGGCGTGGATTGCGTGCTGCGCGCAGGCGCCCTGGGTGACTCCGCGCTGATCGGCCGACGCGTCGCCAACCTGCGCCAGGTCACCTGCGCAAGCCCTGCGTACTTGCGTAAATACGGCGAACCCAAGAGCCTGGCCGAGCTGAGTGAGCACCGCGCGGTGAACTATGTTTCGCGCACCACGGCCAAACTGTTTCCCTTCGAGTTCATGGTGGACGGCGAGCTGCAGGAAGTGAGTATCCAGGGTGCGCTGTCGGTGTTCGGCGCCGAGATTTATTCCGCCAGCGCAGTGGCGGGATTGGGCATTATCCAGTGCCCGCACTACCGCATGGCCGAATTGATCGAGCAGGGCGTGATGCGTGAAATCCTTCCTGACACACCGCCGCCGTCGATGCCGGTGTCGGTGTTGTATCCGCAGAACCGACACTTGTCGCCGAGGGTGCGGGTGTTCGTCGACTGGCTTGCCGAAGTCTTCGAAAATGCCCGCTAAGCCGTGTAATAGAAGGGTTTCTTAAATTTAATTTCATCCGTTCACGCCACGGTTTGACGCGTAACTGTCATCTGGTCACTGCGTAATTGTGTGAAGCGTTTGACGCTTTCATTTCAGAACAGTGACGGAGACCGGTACCAATGAAGACGTTGATAAGCCCTATGGTGGGTGCCGCCATGGCGAGCTTTATGCTGTCCGCCCATGCCGATTTTATCGATGACAGCCACGCCGATGTGACCCTGCTCAACCGCTACCTCAACCAGCAGGGGCGTGACGTGGTGAACAGCAACGCCAAGGCCCACAGCATTCGCGATTGGGGCCAGGGTTTCGAGTTCAACTTCAAGTCCGGCTACACCGAAGGCCCGGTGGGGTTTGGCCTGGACCTGCAGGCGTTCTATGGGTTGAAGCTGGACTCTGGCGGCGACCTCAACGACAAGGATCACCAGGGCCGCTACCCGGGCAGCATGTTCCCGCTGGACAACGGCAAGTCCGCCGACCAGTTCGGTGTGTTGAGCCCGACGTTCAAGATGCGTTTCGCCAAGGATGAATTGCGCTTGGGTACGCTCTACGGCAACAACCCGGTGCTGGCCAACACCGACGGGCGCCTTTACCAGCAGACCAACACGGGTGTGCAGCTGGTGTCCAAGGACCTCAGTGACTTCACCTTCACCGGCGGCGATATCTTCAAGACCAAGATCCGCAACGAAACCGGCGACCAGGGCATGATCACCGCCGGTGGCACCAAAGAGAGCGATCGCTTCCTGTTCGGCGGTGCGGACTACACTGGCATCCAGAACACCACGGTCAGCCTGTGGTACTCCAACCTTGAGGATTACTACCAGCAGTTCTTCCTCGGCGCCAAGCGGCATGACGCCTTGTCCGTGGGCGCGATCGACACCGACTTGCGGGTGTTCCGCAGCCTGGGCGTGGGCGGCAACGCCGATGGCGACAAAGACTACGCAGCCGCCGGCCTCTACGGTGACGGCACGGGCAAGGGGCGTATCAACCAGACCACCGCCAGCCTGCTTGAGAGCTACAGCCTGGACGGTCATACCGTCGGCCTGGGCATCCAGAAGAACAGCGGCGACAGCGACTTCCCCTACCTGGATTCCGGCCTGAACAGCGGCGACAACCGCCAGGGCCCAGGCTCAGGCGCCGACACGCCGGCGCTGACCAACATGCAGTTGAATAAATTTCAACACGCCGGTGAGCGCACTTGGCTTGCGCAGTACAAGTATGACTTCGGTAAGCTTGGCCTCACGGGCCTGACGTTCTCCGCCGCCTATGCCCACGGCGATGACATCCGCACGGCGCAAGGCACTACCAGCGAATGGGAACGTAACGTCGCCGTGGCGTATCAAGTGCCTACCGGCACCCTCAAAGGCCTGGGTGTCACCTGGAAAAACGCCCATGCCAGCCCGGACATCAGCGGTGCTACCGTGCAAGATGAAAACCGCTTCTATGTGAGTTATGTCGTTCCACTCTGGTAGGCAATTGCTGTAGAACGGAACGGCAGACTTAAGCGATTCAGCTGGTTAAAAGGCCTGGGAATACCCTTATTCCCAGGCCTTATTTGCCGACGTCCAAGAGAGGATTCGATGACTTACATTGCTGCCGAAAACCGCTATGAATCTATCCCGTACCGCCGCGTAGGCCGCAGTGGGCTGGTGCTGCCCGCACTGTCCCTGGGCCTGTGGCACAACTTTGGCGACAGCACCCCGATCGACACCCAGCGCGCCTTGCTGCGCACCGCGTTCGACCTGGGGATCAACCACTTCGACCTGGCCAACAACTATGGCCCGCCCTACGGCAGCGCCGAGATCAACTTCGGCCGTTTGCTGCGTGAAGACTTCAAGCACTACCGCGACGAACTGATCATCTCCAGCAAGGCCGGCTGGGACATGTGGCCCGGCCCTTACGGCCAGGGCGGAGGTTCGCGCAAGTACGTGCTGGCCAGCCTCGACCAGAGCCTGCAACGCCTGGGTGTCGACTATGTGGATATCTTCTATTCCCACCGTTTTGACGCCGACACCCCCCTGGAAGAAACCGCCAGTGCCCTCGCCACTGCTGTGCAACAAGGCAAGGCGTTGTACATCGGTATCTCGTCCTACTCAGGGGTAAAAACCCGCGAAATCGCCGCCCTGCTCAAAGAGTGGAAAGTGCCGCTGCTGATTCACCAGCCGGCCTACAACCTGCTCAACCGCTGGGTGGAAAAAGACCTGCTGGACACCACCGAAGAGCTCGGCGCCGGGGTGATTGCCTTCACGCCGCTGGCCCAGGGTTTGCTGACCGACAAGTACCTCAACGGCGTACCGGCGGATGCACGGGTGAATCGCCCGGGCGGTGGTTCGTTGCAGGCCAAGCACCTGTCCGAAACCAACATCGCCCACGTGCGTGCGCTGAACGAGATCGCCCAGCGTCGTGGTCAGAGCCTGGCCCAACTGGCACTGGCCTGGACGTTGCGTGATCCACGGGTGACCAGTGCGCTGATCGGTGCAAGCCGGCCGGAGCAGATTATCGAGAACGTCGGTGCGTTGAAGAACTTGAGCTTTAGCGTGGAAGAACTGGCGGAGATCGATCGGTTTGCCCAGGAAGGCGGGATCAACCTGTGGGAAAAGCCATCCACGGCTGAATAAACAGTCCATGTGGGAGGGAGCAACCCCCTCCCACATTTGATTTCTGGTGTGATGACTAACGGGCCTGGCCTTAGAACGGCACATCCCCAAGAATCGTCGCCCGATGCATCACCCGCCGCTGCGGCCGGTAGTCATCCACCGCGTAGTGCTGTGTCACGCGGTTATCCCAGAACGCCACATCGTTTTCCTGCCAACGCCAGCGAATGGTAAATTCCGGGCGTGTCGCGTGGGCGAACAAGAGCTTCAGGATTGCTTCACTCTCCGCCGGTTCCAGCTCATTGATCCTGGTGGTAAACCCATCACTCACGAACAGTGACTTGCGCCCACTCACCGGATGCGTACGCACCACCGGGTGCGATAACGGCGGGTTCTTCCTGCGGGTTTCTTCCCAGCGTGCCAGGTCTTCGGCGGTGTTGCCAAAGCGCTCGAGCGGAAAGGACTTGGTGAAGTCATGGGTCGCCGTCAGCCCATCGAGCAAGCGCTTCAGCGGTTCGGACAACGCTTCATAGGCTGCAATCCCGCTGGCCCACAGCGTATCGCCACCAAACGCCGGCAGCAGCTTGGCGCTGAGTACTGCACCGAGCGCCGGAGTGGGCAGGAAGGTCACGTCGGTGTGCCACACAGCATTGTCGCGCACGTCGGTGACGGCGGTGTCGAGGATCAGCACTTCGGGCTGGTCCGGCACGTTGGGGTAGATCGGGTGGATATGCAGGTCACCGAAATTCGCCGCGAACCGCGCTTGCTGCTGCGGGGTGATCGACTGGCCGCGCAAGAACAGCACCGAGTGGGTGAGCAACGCCTGTTCGATGGCGTCGCGCTGTTCAGGGGGCAGCGGCTGGGTGATATCGACGCCACTGATCTGGGCGCCCAGGGCGGTGCTTAATGGGGTAACGGTCAGGCTGCTCATGCGGTTCTCATTCACTCAGTGTGCCTGGCCATGCCACGGCACCAATTTACGCTGCAGGGCACGCAGGCCCATTTCCATGGCGAAGGCGATCAGGGCGATCACCAGAATCCCCAGCACCACCACATCGGTGACCAGGAACTGCGCCGCCGACTGCACCATGAAGCCCAGGCCGCTGGTGGCGGCGATCAGCTCGGCGGCGACCAGCGTGGACCAACCCACACCCAGCCCGATGCGCACGCCGGTCAGGATGTCGGGCAGGGCGCTCGGCAGGACCACATGGCGAATCAACTGGGCACGGGTGGCACCCAGCGACTGCGCCGCACGCAGTCTGGCCGGGTCGACGGTGCGCACGCCGGTGGCGGTGGCGATGGCTATCGGCGCGAAGATTGCCAGGTAGATCAGCAGCACCTTGGACAGCTCGCCGATGCCGCACCAGATCACGATCAACGGCAGGTAGGCCAGCGGCGGGATCGGTCGGTAGAACTCGATCAGCGGGTCGAGGATGCCACGGGCGATTCGGTTGGAACCGATGGCGATCCCCACGGGCACGGCGGTCAGCACCGCGAAGCCCAGGCCCAGGCCGATACGGCTGAGGCTCGCGCCAAGGTGCTGCCACAAGGTGGAGTCCATATAGCCGGTGGTCGCCAGCAGCCAGCCCTTTTGCAGCACGGCGGACGGCGGCGGCAGGAACAGCGGTTCGATCAAGCCGCTGGCGGTCACGGCCCACCAGAGGGCCAGCAAGGCGACCAGGGTCAACACGCTGATCCAGCGCGTGCTCAGGCTGCGTCGTACCGGGGCCACTGCGTGCGCCACCGGTTTGGTCACCGTGGCGGGAAGTTCGTAGCTGCTCATGCGGACACCTGCCGTTGGGAGAACACTTTGCCCAGCACGTGTTCGCGGGTTTCGATAAAGCGTGGGTCGGACTTGATCGCCCGCGCCGACTCACCGGCGGCGTAGCGTTGGCCGAAGTCCAGGTGCAGGCGTTCGACGATCTGGCCGGGGTTGGGCGCCAGCAGGATCAAATCAGTGGCGAGGAAGACCGCCTCTTCGATGTCGTGGGTAATCAGGAACACCGGCTTGGCCGTGCGCCGCCAGACTTGCAGCAACAGCTCCTGCATCTGTTCGCGGGTGAAGGCGTCGAGGGCGCCGAAGGGCTCGTCCATCAGCAGCACACGAGGGTCGGCGGCCAGGGCGCGGGCCAGGCCGACACGTTGCTTCTGGCCGCCGGAAAGCTGCCAGATGCGTCGGTTGTCGAACCCGGCCAGGTCGACCAGCGCGAGCATTTCCCGGGCGCGTATTTCGCGTTGCGCCTTGGGCGCGCCGGCCAGCTCCAGGCCGAAGCCGACGTTGGCCAGCACATCCTGCCAGGGCAGCAGGGCGTCGTCCTGGAACACCACGCCGCGTTCAGCACTGGGGCCGTTGACCGGCACGCCATCGAGGGTGATACGCCCGGCGCAAGGTTCGACGAAACCGGCAATCAGGTTCAACAGCGAAGTCTTGCCACTGCCGGACGGGCCGAGAGCCACCAGCAACTGCTGGGGCCCCAGGTCGAGTGAAATGTCTGACAGTACCGGTTCTGTGGCGCCTGGGTACTGTGCGCTGATGCGCTCCAGTTGTAGCAAGGCCATCGCAATGAACTCCCGATCAGTGAGTGATGAATTTGGCGCTGACGTAAGGGGCGTAGTCCGGCAGCACGGCGTCGACCTTGCCTTGTTCCTTGAGGAACGCGGCGGTGTCGGTCACAGCCTTGGTGGTCGGTGCGCCCAGCAGGGTCACCTGGTCAGCGGCCAGCGGGTAGACGTTGCCTTGCAGCAGCAGTGGGATGTCGCTGGCCTTGGCGCCGGAGAGTTTCACCAGTTTGTCGACGTTGCCTTTGTCGGCGAGCCAGGCTTGTGGGTCTTTGCGGTACGCGGCGTAGGCATCCAGGGTGACTTTGGCGAACGCGGTGACGATTTCCGGGTGCTTCTCGGCGAAGTCTTTGCGCACGATCCAGGCATCGAAGGTCGGCGCGCCGAACTTGGCCAGTTCGCCCGAGGTGATCAGCACCTTGCCGTTTTCCTTGGCCACGCCCAGGGCAGGATCCCATACGTAGGTGGCGTCGATATCACCGCGTTTCCAGGCGGCGATGATCGCCGGTGGCGCGAGGTTGAGGATGGTCACTTTGGACGGGTCGATGTTCCAGTGCTTCAGCGCGGCCAGCAGGCTGTAGTGCCCGGTGGACACGAAGGGTACGGCGACTTTCTTGCCGACCAGGTCCTGCGGGCTGTTGATGCCCGAACCGTTGCGCGCTACCAGGGCTTCGGCGCCGCCGATCTGGGTGGCGACCAGGAAGGTTTCCACCGGTACCTTGCGGGTGATCGCGGCAGTCAGCGGGCTGGAACCGAGGTAGCCGATCTGCACGTCGCCGGAAGCGATGGCGGCGATGATGTCGGCGCCATTGTCGAATTTGCGCCAGTTGATCTTGGCGTTTGTGGCTTTTTCATAGTCGCCATCGGCCTGGGCGACTTTGGCCGGGTCCACGGTGGTCTGGTAAGCGATGGTCACGTCCGCCGCCTGGGCAAACAGGCTGGCACCGGCCAGGGACAATGCGGCCAGGAGACGCAGAGGGGTTAGCAGTTTCAAGGGGAAGCTCCTCAATCAGGCGGCCGAGGGTCGGCGTGTGAGGAGCCTAAATGATCTAAGAATCCGAAAATAAATAACATTTTCGAATTAGCTTATGAGAAGAACCGTGAGCGCTGATCGTGAATTGAAATGACGTCAAATGTGAGAAGGGGCTTGCCCTCTCCCACATTTGCCCCGGTTTCAGCTTACTTAGTTGCTGATGGCGAGGATGCTGGCCTGGTACGACCCAACAAACACATCGAAATCGCCCACTTCGTTCTGCTCCAGCTCAGCTTGCTGCGCCAGCGACGTCCGCGCCAGCTCTTCAAAGCGCGCCTGCTCTTCAGCCGCCAGCGGCTCCTTGCGGAAATGCTCGGCGTGCAACTGGCTCTGATGCAGGGAGAATTGCGCAAAACTCTCTTTACGCTCGGCCATCGCCGCCAGCACCTGGGCCGATGGGGTCATGGACGAATCGTTGACCTTGGCCAACTGGGCGTCGAGCGCCTGGCTGTGCTCAGTGATGCCGTGGCTCTCGTCCAGCAAGGCAGCCAGCGGTGCAATCTGCTCCAGCAACTCGGACGCCCACTCCTTCATGTCCACCGGCTGGCCCTGGCGTTGCAATTGCAGGCCCGGACGGCGACCTTCCTTGACCACGCTGAGGAAGTTGGACGTGGCGTTGCCGCACTCGTTGTTGGCGAACAGCTGGCTGTCGTTCAGTGCGCAGAACAGCAGGAAGGCGTCGAGGAAGCGCGACTCTTGCAAGTCGATGCCCATGGGCAGGAACGGGTTGATGTCCAGGCAGCGCACTTCGATGTACTGGATGCCACGGGCCATCAGCGCCTGGATCGGCCGCTCGCCGGTATAGGTCACGCGCTTGGGGCGGATGTTGGAGTAGTACTCGTTTTCGATCTGAAGGATGTTGGTGTTGAGCTGTACCCACTCACCGTCCTTGTGCGTACCGATTTCGACGTAGGGCGCGTAGGGCGTTGCCACCGCTTCGCGCAGGCTGTCGGTGTAGCTGGCCAGGTCGTTGTAGCACGGCGTGAGGCCCGCCTGGGCGTTGCTCTGGTAACCCAGGTCACTCATGCGCAGGCTGGTGGCGTAGGGCAGGTACAGCGTGTCGGCGTCGAGCACTTCCAACTGGTGCGAACGACCGCGCAGGAACCCGGCGTCCAAGGCCGGCGAAGCACCGAACAGGTACATCAACAGCCAGCTGTAGCGGCGGAAATTGCGGATCAGCGCGATATAGGCGTTGGACTGGTAGTCGCGGTCAGTGCCGACAAACCCTTCGGTTTCCTTGAGCAACGGCCACAGCGCCTCGGGCAACGAGAAGTTGTAGTGGATGCCGGCGATGCACTGCATGGTCTTGCCGTAACGCAGGGCCAGGCCCTTGCGGTACACGTACTTGAGCTGGCCGATATTGGAGGTGCCGTAGTAGGCAATCGGAATATCTTCCTCGGCCGGCAACGGACACGGCATGGAGGGGCTCCACAGGTATTCGCTGCCGAGCTTGGTATAGGCAAAGCGATGGATCTTGTCCAGGCTGCTCAGGGTATCGGCCGGGTCGGGCAGGGCGGGAGTGATGAACTCCAGCAGCGATTCCGAGTAGTCGGTGGTGATCTGTTCGTGGGTCAACGCGGCGCCCAGGGCTTCGGGGTGCGGCGTTTGCGCCAGTCGACCCTCACCGGTGACACGCAGGCATTCGCGCTCGATGCCGTGCAAGCACTGCTCTAGCAGGGAGAGGTGTTCGCGCTTGCCGAGCAGGGCCAGGCGGCGGTTGAGAAGTTCGCTCAAGTTGGATTCCTTCACGCGTCAGTCGCCCCAATATGGGGGTGGGCAGGACGGTCTACAAGGGTGAAGTTGAAACTGGCGTGATCGCCTGGTTTTGAGTCGATTTGACCCGCTCTGAATATGCCGACTTCACTCCATGAATTTGGCTACAGCGCAGCGAGAAAATTCCGACGCCGTTAGTGCAGCGCCGAAATTAACTCAAATCGGGGGTGGGGAGCTATAGGACAGCGAAGGTGCCCTGTGCTTTTGCGACAAGTCTTTCGTCCTGATACACATCCGCCTCGACCACCAGCGTGCGGCGGCCGGCATGAATCACCCGGCTGGTGCACAGCACGTCACCGTCCGACACGGCGCGGATGTAATTGATCTTGCACTCGATGGTCGCGCTCTGCTGGTCGAAACCATGGGCGCTGGAACAGGCCAGCCCCATCGTAATGTCCACGAGGCTGAAAATCGCCCCCCCATGGAGCTTGCCCGCGCGGTTGCGCAGTTGCGGCTCCAGGGTCAGGGCCACCTCGGCAACGCCTTCTTCAAGGCGTTGCAGGCGGCAGCCGATCAGTTCGCTGAAGGCGCTCTGGGTCAAGCCGGCCGGGATCTCCATCAGCGCTTCTTCAACTGCTTGGCGTTGGCGAACAGCGAGGCCATGGCGTTGTTGCTTGGGGCTGCGGTGGCGGTTTCCTTGCGAGCCGTAGTGTTTTGCGACTGGCGCGGTGCCGAGCCTGGGCGCGCGCCACGGGCACCGTCGATTTTCTCGCCGGGGGTGTCGCTCATGCGCATCGACAGGCCGACGCGTTTGCGCGGGATGTCGACTTCCATGACCTTGACCTTGACCACGTCACCGGCCTTGACCGCTTCGCGGGGATCCTTGATGAATTTCTCCGAAAGCGCGGAGATATGCACCAAACCGTCCTGATGCACGCCGATGTCCACAAAGGCGCCGAAGTTGGTCACGTTGGTCACCACGCCTTCGAGGATCATGCCCGGTTGCAGGTCCTTGAGGTCTTCGACACCGTCCTGGAACTCGGCGGTCTTGAACTCGGGGCGTGGGTCGCGACCAGGTTTTTCCAGCTCTTGCAGGATGTCGGTGATGGTCGGCACACCGAAGGTTTCGTCGGTGTACTTCTTGGGATCCAGGCGCTTGAGGAAAGCGGCGTCGCCGATCAGCGAACGGATGTCGCGGTCGGTCTCGGCGGCGATGCGCTGCACCAGCGGGTAGGCTTCCGGGTGGACCGCAGACGCGTCAAGCGGGTTGTCGCCATTCATGACGCGCAGGAAGCCGGCGGCTTGTTCGAAGGTTTTTTCACCCAGGCGTGCGACTTTTTTCAGCGCGGCACGGGTTTTGAACGCGCCGTTTTCGTCACGGTGGCTGACGATGTTCTGTGCCAGGGTGGCGTTGAGGCCGGAGATTCGCGCCAGCAGTGCCACGGAGGCGGTGTTCACGTCGACGCCCACGGCGTTTACGCAGTCTTCCACAACTGCGTCCAGGCCGCGCGCCAGCTTCAGCTGCGACACGTCGTGCTGGTACTGGCCGACGCCGATGGATTTAGGGTCGATTTTCACCAGTTCGGCCAGCGGATCCTGCAGGCGACGGGCGATGGATACCGCGCCACGGATCGACACGTCGAGGTCCGGAAATTCCTTGGACGCCAGTTCCGACGCCGAGTACACCGAAGCGCCGGCTTCGGAGACCATGACCTTGGTCATCTTCATGGCCGGGTATTTTTTGATCAGTTCGGCGGCCAGCTTGTCGGTCTCGCGGCTGGCGGTACCGTTGCCGATGGCGATCAGGTCCACCGCGTGCTTGGCGCACAAGGCGGCCAGGATCGCGAGGGTCTGGTCCCATTTGTTGTGCGGCACATGCGGATACACCGTGGCGTGGTCCAGCAGTTTGCCGGTGGCGTCGACTACGGCGACCTTGCAGCCGGTACGCAGGCCCGGGTCGAGGCCCAGGGTGGCACGCGGGCCGGCCGGGGCGGCCAGCAGCAGGTCGTGCAGGTTGTGGGCGAACACGTTGATCGCCTCGGTTTCGGCGCCGTCGCGCAGCTCGCCCAGCAGGTCGGTTTCCAGGTGGGTGTAGAGCTTGACCTTCCAGGTCCAGCGCACCACTTCACCGAGCCACTTGTCCGCAGGACGGTTCTGATTCTGGATGCCGAATTGTTGGGCGATCATGCCTTCGCAGGGGTGCATGGTGCCCGGCAATTCGTCGCCGACCTTCAATGCGGAGCTGAGAATACCTTCGTTGCGGCCACGGAAAATTGCCAGTGCGCGGTGGGACGGCATGCTCTTGAGCGGCTCGTCGTGTTCGAAGTAATCGCGGAACTTGGCGCCTTCTTCCTCTTTGCCGGCGATGACGCGGGCGCTGAGGATGGCTTCCTGCTTCAGGTAGCTGCGCAGCTTTTCCAGCAGGCTGGCGTCTTCGGCGAAGCGTTCCATGAGGATGTACTTGGCACCTTCGAGGGCGGCCTTGACGTCGGCGACGCCTTTTTCGGCGTCGATGAAACGGGCAGCTTCGGTTTCCGGGGTCAGCGACGGGTCGTTGAACAGACCGTCGGCCAGTTCGCCCAGGCCGGCTTCCAGGGCGATCTGGCCCTTGGTGCGACGCTTCTGTTTGTAAGGCAGGTAGAGGTCTTCGAGGCGGGTCTTGGTGTCGGCGAGCTTGATGTCGCGCTCGAGTTGCGGGGTCAACTTGCCCTGTTCCTCGATGCTGGCGAGGATGCTGATGCGCCGTTCGTCGAGTTCTCGCAGATAGCGCAGGCGCTCTTCCAGGTGACGCAGTTGGGTGTCGTCGAGGCTGCCGGTTACTTCTTTACGGTAACGGGCGATGAACGGCACCGTGGAGCCTTCATCCAGTAGAGCGACGGCCGCTTCGACCTGTTGTGGGCGTACACCGAGTTCCTCGGCGATGCGGCTGTTGATGCTGTCCATAAAACCACCTGAAATTCTGAAAAGCAGCTCGCAGGCCCGGAAAACAAGGCCCTGGGAGGCTGGTTGAGCGGCCCGACTGGCGCCGCTGCCTGGGTCAAGAGGCTGCCTATTGACCCTCGAAATCGAAAAAATCGCGACAAGCGGGTGAAAAAAGCCTCGGCAGCAAACGGTAACGATCTGACGTTGCCCTGCACGGCGGCGGCGCATTATAACCAGCGTTCTGTCCTTGGGGGGGATTGCGCCAACGGTTGTAGGGCGCGGGTTCGCTGGCGGTAGAGGAAAAATCTGCTAACAATGCACACGGTGCGTATAACGGCAGCTAGGCCATAATGCGCGCCGAGATAAGAGGAGCATCCAATGAGCAGCACTGCACAAACTGCTGAAGGCGAAAAAATTCTCATCGTTGATGACGATCCGGGGCTGAGCAGCCTGCTGGAGCGTTTCTTCAACTCCAAGGGTTACCGTGCCCGCGCGGTGCCGAACACCGAGCAGATGGACCGACTGCTGGGGCGCGAAGTCTTCAACCTGGTCGTACTCGACCTCATGCTGCCCGGTGAAGACGGCCTGACCGCCTGCAAGCGCCTGCGCGGCGCGAACAACCAGATTCCAATCATCATGCTCACCGCCAAGGGCGATGAGCTGAGTCGCATCAAGGGCCTGGAACTGGGCGCTGATGACTACCTGGCCAAACCCTTCAACCCCGACGAGCTGATGGCGCGGGTCAAGGCCGTACTGCGTCGGCAGGCCCCACCGGTACCGGGTGCACCGGGCAGCGAAGATGAAAGTGTCACCTTTGGCGACTACGAACTGTCGCTGGCGACCCGTGAGCTCAAGCGTGGCGATGAAGTGCACATGCTCACCACCGGCGAATTCGCCGTGCTCAAGGCCCTGGTGATGAACGCTCGACAGCCGCTGACCCGCGACAAGCTGATGAACCTGGCCCGTGGCCGGGAATGGGATGCGCTGGAGCGCTCCATCGACGTGCAGATCTCCCGACTGCGTCGGATGATCGAGCCGGACCCGTCCAAGCCACGGTATATCCAGACGGTGTGGGGCGTAGGTTATGTGTTTGTGCCGGATGGCAACAAAACCAGTTGACCGATGATTTGCGGTTACGGGCCTCCCGGTGTCTGACTCCATGAGGGTCGACGGGATGCCCGGCGTCTGCAATTCTGCGAGCGCCGCTCGTTTCTGCAAGGTATCCAGCTGTCTTCTATGAAAACCCCGTTGTGGTTCCCCCAAAGTTTCTTCTCCCGCACCCTTTGGCTGGTGCTGATCGTCGTTCTGTTTTCCAAGGCACTCACGCTGGTTTATCTGTTGATGAACGAGGACGTGCTGGTGGATCGACAATACAGTCACGGTGTTGCCCTTACCCTGCGTGCCTATTGGGCAGCTGACCCTGAGAATCGCGAAAAAATCGCCAAGGCCGCTACGTTGGTTCGTGTGGCGGGCGCGGGTGTGCCGGAAGGCGAGCAGCATTGGCCCTACAGTGAGATCTACCAGCGCCAGATGCAGGCTGAACTCGGTGAAGACACCGAGGTGCGGTTGCGCATGCATGTATCGCCGGCATTGTGGGTGCGTGCGCCGAGCCTGGGCGAGGACTGGTTGAAGGTGCCGTTGTATCCGCATCCGCTGCGGGGGCAGAAAATCTGGAACGTGCTGGGCTGGTTCCTGGCGATCGGGCTGCTTTCAACGGCGTCGGCGTGGATCTTTGTGCGTCAGCTCAACCAGCCGCTCAAGCGTCTTGTGTTTGCCGCCCGCCAGTTGGGTCAGGGGCGTAGTGTGCGCCTGCCAGTCAGCGATACGCCCAGCGAAATGACCGAGGTGTATGGCGCGTTCAACCAGATGGCGGAAGACGTCGAACAGGCTGGGCGCGAGCGCGAGCTGATGCTGGCGGGGGTGTCCCATGACTTGCGCACACCGTTGACGCGATTGCGCCTGTCGCTGGAGTTGATGGGCAACCATACTGATCTCACCGATGACATGGTCCGCGACATTGAGGACATGGACGCGATTCTCGACCAGTTCCTGGCGTTTATCCGCGATGGCCGTGATGAGGTAGTGGAAGAAGTCGACCTGACGGACCTGGTGCGTGAGGTGGTCGCGCCCTATAACCAGAACGGTGAACAGGTGCGCATGCGTCTGGAGCCGATCCGGCCGTTTGCGTTGCGTCGGGTGTCGATGAAGCGCCTGTTGAACAACCTGATTGGCAACGCCTTGCATCACGCCGGTTCTGACGTGGAAGTGGCGGCGTATGTGTCTGGCGACAGTGCAGCGCCCTATGTGGTGCTGAGCGTGATGGACCGGGGGGCGGGCATCGACCCGGACGAGCTGGAAGGCATCTTCAACCCCTTCACCCGTGGCGACCGTGCCCGGGGTGGCAAGGGCACTGGCCTTGGGTTGGCGATTGTGCGGCGGATTGCTTCGATGCATGGTGGCAATGTTGAGTTGCGCAACCGCGAAGAGGGTGGCCTGGAGGCGCGGGTACGCTTGCCGCTTGGGCTGATGTTGCCCAGGGATGCGGTATAGGCACAGTTGCAAGCTCCCGGTTTAAAGCTGCAAGAGAAAGGCGGATTGTTTTGCCTGTCCTTGCAGCTTAAAGCTTGAGGGTGCTGGCTGCTTCTCTAGCCCTTGCCCTTGGTCCTGGTCATATTTGGCCCACCATTCTTCTCCAGATGCTGAATGATGATCCCCGCCACATCCTTGCCGGTGGTGGTCTCGATCCCTTCCAGACCCGGTGATGAATTCACCTCCATCACCAGTGGCCCATGGTTGGAGCGCAATATATCCACACCCGCCACACTCAACCCCATCACCTTGGCCGCCCGCAGTGCGGTCATGCGTTCTTCCGGGGTGATCTTGATCAGGCTGGCGCTGCCGCCACGGTGCAGGTTGGAGCGGAACTCCCCCGGCTTGGCCTGGCGTTTCATCGCCGCAATCACCTTGTCGCCCACCACGAAGCAGCGGATATCCGCACCACCGGCTTCCTTGATGTATTCCTGCACCATGATGTTCTGCTTGAGACCCATGAACGCCTCGATCACCGATTCCGCCGCCGTCGCAGTTTCACACAGCACCACGCCGATACCCTGGGTGCCTTCCAGCACCTTGATCACCAGCGGCGCGCCATTGACCATGTCGATCAGGTCGGGGATGTCGTCGGGGGAGTGGGCGAAGCCAGTCACCGGTAGGCCGATACCACGGCGCGACAGCAACTGCAGCGAGCGCAGCTTGTCCCGCGAGCGGGCAATGGCTACCGATTCGTTGAGAGGAAACACCCCCATCATTTCAAACTGGCGCAGCACTGCGCAGCCATAAAACGTCACCGAAGCGCCGATTCGCGGGATCACGGCATCAAACCCTTCCAGCGGCTTGCCCCTGTAGTGGATCTGCGGCTTGTGGCTGGCGATGTTCATATAGGCACGCAACGTGTCGATCACCACCATTTCGTGGCCACGTTCGGTGCCGGCCTCAACCAGGCGGCGGGTGGAATACAGACGCGGGTTTCGCGACAGCACAGCAATCTTCATGCAGCACCTGGGGCAGATAGGGTAGAGACCGGGAACACCGGCTTGTCTTGTACGTACTTGATGCCGGGATTGACCACCAAATGGCCGTCAATCAAGGCTTTGGAACCCAGCAACAGGCGGTAACGCATGGCCTTGCGGCAGGCCAGGGTAAACTCCACCCGCCATACCCGATCACCCAGCGCCAGCGTGGTGCTGATGACATAGCGCACCTGCGCATGGCCATTGGAGCTCTTGATGGTTTTCATCGTCACCAGCGGCGCTTCGCAGCGGCGGTGACGCAGTTGCACGACGCTGCCCAAGTGTGCGGTAAAACGCACCCACTGCTCGCCGTCGCGCTCGAACGGTTCAATGTCGGTGGCGTGCAGGCTCGAGGTGCTGGCACCGGTGTCGATCTTCGCGCGCAGGCCTGCTACTCCCAAGTCGGGAAGTGCCACCCACTCACGCAGACCCACAACGGTCAAATGGTCAAATGTCTTCAATATGGATAACCGATCAATTTGCCCAGGCCTGAGGGGATATCTCGGCCAGGGCTTTAAATGCAGGCTTGGCGAACCAGTAGCCTTGCATCAGAAATATTCCACAGTCGGAGAGAAAGTCCCGTTCGCCGGCACTTTCGATGCCTTCGGCGATGACAGTAACCCCCAACTGCTCACAGATTGTGACAATCCCCTGGACGATGACCTGACGGACACGGTCCTGATCAACATCGCGGATCAGCGCCATGTCGAGTTTGATCAGGTCAGGTTGGAAGTCGGCCAGCAGGTTCAGCCCCGAATAGCCCGCGCCGAAATCGTCGATGGCGGTCTTGAAGCCGAATTCGCGATATTCACGCAGAATATTCGTCAAATGGCGATAGTTATCTACATGCTCGCTTTCCAGGGTCTCGAAAATCAGTTGGTTCAACGGAAAATTATGTACGCGAGCCGCCTCCAGGGTGCTACGGATGCACAGTTCCGGGCGGTACACGGCATTGGGCATGAAGTTGATCGAAAGGTGAGTTTGCATTCCCAAGGTTGCCGCACCGGCGATCGCCTGGGTTCGGCAGCGTTGGTCGAAGCGGTAGCGGTTGCCTTCGTTGACCTGGTTCAGCACCGACAGCGCCCCTTCGCCTTGTGTGCCACGCACCAGGGCTTCGTGGGCAAAGATCGAATGGTCCCGCAGGTCTACGATAGGCTGGTAAGCGAACGCAAAATCGAACCCTAGGGGCTCGCTTTGCTGGCAACCCACGCAGCGCTGGTTGGGCGAGGTGAGTGAAAGGGGGAATTCGGTCACAACATATCCTCGCGAAAACAGGGTGCTACCTGGCGTATCTTAGGTGAGCCTGGGGATTTATGCGTCGAAGGGTTTCAACGGTAAAGTTGCGACATTTTTCAGAGCGAGGAATTCAAGTGGCTCAAAAGCAGGAAGAGGAAGAAAAGGTCCGTCTGGACAAGTGGCTGTGGGCGGCGCGTTTCTATAAAACCCGTGCCCTGGCCAAGGCCGCCATCGAGAGCGGCAAGGTGCATCATCGTGGCGAGCGCTGCAAGCCGGGCAAAGAGCCACGTGTCGGTGATGAGTTTCAGATTCGTGCAGGGTTTGATGAAAAGACGGTCGTGGTTCAGGCGCTTTCCATCGTTCGTCGTGGCGCATCTGAAGCGCAAGCGTTATACGCCGAAACCGAAGCCAGCATCGCCAAGCGTGAAAATGCGGCGGCGATGCGCAAGGCCGGTGCCACTGGCATGACCACCGATGGCAAACCGAGCAAGAAACAACGCCGCGACCTGTTCAAGTTTCGCGGCAGTGGCAACGATGACTAGCCTCAATCGAACGGGCTTTTGTAGTGAGCGGGGCAAGCCCGCTCGCCACAGATTATTGCCGTGTTCTAACGACGCTCATTCGCCCCACTATGGGTAAACGAGCAGCCAGCCCGAACACCGGCGCCGTTACCCGCAACAACCCACCCGATACCTTCGCCGCAAACGGTGTGTAGTACCCCCAGCCCAACGCCAACAGTGCCAGCAACACTCCGCCGATGTAATCGTCTTGCCCCCAATGTGCCCCCGCTACCAGGCGCGGCATCATGAACAGCAGCGTCAGGGCCCAGATCACCAGCACCTGGCCGATGCGCTTGGCGAACACGGTCATGAACATCCCCCAGATCAGCAGCACCGACGCATGGTCCCCCGGGAAGCTCTGACTCGAACGGTCCTTCAACTCCCAGGTCTTCTCCAGGCCCGGGAAGTAGTCACTCATCTGGATCGCCCCGCTGATCACCATGGACGGGCTATTGTGTTGCCAGCCCATGTGCGCGGCGAGTTTGGAAAACAGCATGCGGATAAACAGCAACAGCAACAGAATGCCGACAAAACCTAACAAGGCTTGGCGTACTTGCACCGCCTTGAACACCCAATCGCCGCGAATCAACAGCATCAGAAGAATCACCCCGACCACTGCATCGAACGGTCGCAAACTGGCGACAGCCCACACGTGCAGCCATGTGGAGCTGCTCGCCAGCGGGTCATTGAGCAGGTGAAACAGCCACTCGTCGAACATCACACACAGCATCTGGCCCGTGGGCCACAGCCAAAAACACAGCAGCCCGATAGCGAGTAGATTGCAGACGGCCCATCGCCCGAGGTTCCACTTGGCTTGGAACAAACCCGGATTGTTCATAAACTGTCCCTCATGGCTCTAGAAACCGCACCAAAACGGTGCTAAAGCGTTTAATTCTATAAACCTTGTAATCATTTTGTCATCAATTCAGATACCCAGACCTATGACTGATCTACCGGATACCGACTTCACCCAACGCTTCATCTTCGACGAGAGCGACGCCCGCGGCGAACTGGTCTCGCTGGAGCGCAGCTATGCCGAAGTCCTTGCCAAGCACCCTTATCCGGAGCCGGTCGCGCAACTGCTCGGTGAGCTGATGGCCGCGGCAGCGTTGCTGGTGGGCACCATGAAGTTCGACGGTTTGCTGATTCTGCAGGCGCGTTCCGAAGGCCCGGTGCCGATGCTGATGATCGAATGCTCCAGCGAGCGTGAAATCCGTGGCTTGGCCCGTTATGAAGCCGATCAGATCGCGCCGGATGCCACCTTGTCCGACCTGATGGCCAACGGCGTGCTGGCAATTACCATCGACCCGACCGAAGGCCAGCGCTATCAGGGCATCGTCGATCTGGATGGCGAAACCCTGTCGGACTGCTTCACCAACTATTTCGTCATGTCCCAGCAGGTGGGCACCAAGTTCTGGCTTAACGCCGACGGCAAGCGCGCCCGCGGCCTGTTGTTGCAGCAATTGCCGGCTGACCGTATCAAAGACGACGATGATCGCGCAGAAAGCTGGCGGCACATCATCGCCCTGGCTGACACACTGAAAGCTGAAGAATTGCTGGGCCTGGACAACGAAACCATCCTGCACCGCCTTTACCACGAAGAGGCCGTGCGACTGTTTGACGCACAGGGCCTGCGCTTCAACTGCAGTTGCTCGCGTGAGCGTTCGGCCAATGCGCTGGCCAGCCTGGGCCTGGAAGATGCGCAAAACCTGGTGGTGGAGCACGGTGGCCATATCGAGATCGACTGCCAGTTCTGCAACGAGCGCTACCTGTTCGATGCGGCCGATGTAGCGCAATTGTTCGCCGGCGCAGGCATCGACACCCCTTCCGACACCCGCCACTAAAACGTTTAAGCACAGGTAAATCACCTGACAAACGCCGGATTAGCGCAGTTCTGACGGGAGGGCCCTACTCTTTTTGGGCTTTTCTGGCATAATCCGGCCCACTTTTTTCGCGGTAGTAGTGCGCAACTTTCTACTACAAAACGTTTGGAGCACTCGGCCATAGGCCGACGGGGAACCTCATGACGCAAGCCAACAACGCCGTATACACCGATCTGAGTGTTGACGATCTGGTTAAAGAAGCCCTGCAGCGTGGTGAAGGCGTGCTCGCCGATACTGGCGCGCTGGTCGTCGAAACCGGTCACCGTACTGGCCGTTCGCCGGTCGACCGTTTCATCGTTGAAGAGCCATCCACCCAGGCTTCCATCGCCTGGGGCCCGATCAACCGCAAGTTCCCGGCCGACAAGTTCGATGCCCTCTGGGCTCGCGTCGAGGCATTCAACAACGCGCAAGAGCATTTTGTTTCCCACGTTCACGTAGGGGCTTCCGAAGACCACTACCTGGCTGTGAAAATGACCACCCAGACTGCCTGGCAGAACCTGTTCGGTCGTTGCCTGTTCATCAACCCGGCCCAGTACAACCCGGCCGGTCGTGACGAGTGGCAAGTGCTCAACGTGGCCAACTTCGAATGCGTGCCAGAGCGTGACGGCACCAACTCCGACGGTTGCGTGATCCTCAACTTCGCACAGAAAAAAGTCCTGATCGCCGGCATGCGCTACGCCGGTGAAATGAAAAAAGCCATGTTCTCGGTGCAGAACTTCCTGCTGCCGGCTTCCGACGTACTGCCGATGCACTGCGCCGCCAACATCGGCGAAGCAGGCGACGTGACCCTGTTCTTCGGTCTGTCGGGCACCGGCAAGACCACCCTGTCCGCCGACGAAAGCCGTTACCTGATCGGTGACGACGAACACGGCTGGGGCGAAGGCGTGGTGTTCAACATCGAAGGCGGTTGCTATGCCAAGTGCATCGACCTGTCCGAGAAGAACGAGCCGGTCATCTGGAAAGCCATCAAGCACGGCGCCGTGCTGGAAAACGTGGTGATCGACGAAGCCGGGCACGCCGACTACACCAACGTCAGCCTGACCCAGAACAGCCGCGCCGCCTACCCGCTGGAGCACGTGGCCAAGCGTTCCGAGAAGAACCTGGGCGGCGAGCCAAACGCGGTGATCTTCCTGACCTGCGACCTGACCGGCGTACTGCCACCGGTGTCGATCCTCAGCGAAGAACAAGCGGCCTACCACTTCTTGTCCGGCTACACCGCACTGGTAGGCTCGACTGAGATGGGTTCCGGCGGCGGCATCAAGTCGACCTTCTCCACCTGCTTCGGCGCACCATTCTTCCCGCGCCCGGCTGGCGAATACGCTGAACTGCTGATCAAGCGTATCCGTGGCTTCGGCTCCAAGGTCTACCTGGTCAACACCGGCTGGACCGGCGGCGGCTACGGCGTCGGCAAGCGCTTCAACATCCCGACCACTCGCGGCGTTATTGCAGCGATCCAGAGCGGCGCGTTGGTCGGTGCTGAAACCGAACACCTCGACACCATCAACCTCGACGTGCCATTGGCCGTACCGGGCGTTGAGACCGGCCTGTTGAACCCACGTAACACCTGGGCCGACAAGGCTGCCTACGACGAAGCGGCGAAGGCGCTGGCCGGTCTGTTCATCGAGAACTTCAAGAAGTTTGAAGTGAGCGATGCGATCAAGGCCGCGGGTCCCAAGTTGTAAGATTCAGTCGTTGTGAAAAAGCCGCCTCTTGTGAGGCGGCTTTTTTGTGCGTGTCGGATTAGTCGGCGATATGTAAAACCACTGCGCCGACCAGTACCAGCACAACCCCCAGCACCTGCACCGCCGACAACCGCTCCTTGAAAAACACGAATCCCAGGATCGCCGCAATCCCGCCCGACAACGTACTGATCACCGTCACCACCGAAACCGACCCCGCCATCGCCCCCCATGAAAACGCCGAGAACCCGCCGAGGTTCATCAAGCTCGCCCCGGTCAGCGTCGCGCAGTTTTTCAGCGGTGGGATTTTCAAGCCGTCCTTGATCTTCAACACCATCACCAGCAGTACGCACAGGCCCACCAGGTAACCCAGCCACAGCATGGTGATCGGTCCCAGCGCCGGCAGTGTGTAGCGGCCTTGCAGCCAGAAACTGGTCCCATACAGCAGGGCGGCGAGCATGGCGTAGGCGATCGACTGGCTGGGGTTGTTGTGGGGGACGCCGTTGTCCTTATGGATGCTGGAGAGGATCACGCCGATTACACACAGGGCGATGCAGCCCAGTTGCGTCGGGCTGATGTGTTCACCGCTGGCCCAGGACAGAAGTGTGGTCACCACGCCGTAGGAGGTCACCAGCGGCGCCACGATGGCGGCTTTGCCCAGGGCGAAGGCCTTGGACAGTGCAAGAGCGCCGGAGACAGTGAACAGGGCGGCAGCGATGCCCAGCAGCCAGACGCTCAGCGCGGCGTCGAGGGCTTTGAACAGGAAGGTCGGGAGGATGACCAGCAGCAGGGTCATGATCAGAAAGCCCAGCGCCTGGCCGAAATACACCGCGCGTTTTACGCCCACGGCGCGGGCGTTGAGGCCCACGAGAAAATCCGTGCCGCCCCAGAGCAGGGCGGCCAGCAGGCCCATTGTTACGTCCATGTAAGATCCTTGTTGTTTTGAGCACGCTCATCGAATGTGGGAGGGGCTTGCCCCTTCCCACATTTGAGTACCGGTGTGCCTGGAGTTTGTGTTCGCTCAGCTCAGGTTTTCCAGCGTCTGCGTGTCCCAGCTGTGGGTCTTGATCGCCAGGTAGAGCATGCCGATGGTCAGCGGCACTTTTTCGCCGCGCCCCTTGGCCCGGCGCTTGAGGAACACATCAAACACCGGCGGGTTGAAGTAACGATAAGTGTCGTAGTCACCCAGGTCGAGGGCGAATTCCTGCTCCAGCGCTTCCATCAGGTGCTTGGCCTCACTGCCGTCGCAGCCCAGGTCGAAGTTGATCGAAGTTTGCAGGCGGATCGTCTTGTGTTTTGGCAGGCCGATTTCTTCGTGCAAGAGCTGCAGGAGTTGCTGCATAACGGGGTCTTCGGGGAAGTTGGGGGCGAGGTTCATGGTGGGGGCTCGCAGGAATGGGTGATTGGCTTTTACTTTGCAATAGATATTCTGAGTGCTCAATAACCCGATGCCTGTCACGAAGGCGATTATCGGCAGGCTCCCAAGCTGAGCACCTCTGATCCATGAGGTGGCATACAACAGAAGTATTGGGCCGGTGACCAAGAGGCAGAGTCCAAACCATCTTCTGAGCACTGGTAGCCTTATTGACCTGTCAATTATGGCGGCCAGTGCGATGAGGAGGAGCAGATAAATCCATTCGATGTATTCGTTCATCGTCTTAGCCACTCTGGAGCTGTTGAGCCGTGGCCGATATGTTGAGTCCTTTCAATGTTCACTTGTATTTGCCGGGGCTGCTGAAAGGGCGCCAGTTTCAGTCAGAGAAAGGTGAGTTTTATAGAGGGGTGGGCAGGAGTTTTAAGCAGTTTCAGAAGGGGATGTCGTGGTATTTGGAGGTTTCTTACAGGGCTTTCCGGGATTTGTGGCTTGCAGTGACTTAACAGCAAAACAGGCAAGTGATGTGAGGGGGGGCTGGGGTGTGTCAGTTGCCGACCGGCCTACTCACACACCGCTCAAAAATCGCCTCCAGCCCCCGATAATCACAGGCCACCGCATCAATATTCGCTGGTATCCACGCCGCGTGCTTCACCAGCCACCAGTTCACTGAAAACCCGGCATTCACGATGATCTGCTCGAACAAGATCCGTTGTGCTCGGCCATTACCTTCGCGGAAGGGATGGATGACGTTGAGGTCGCCGTAGGCTTCGGCAATCTGCTTCACCAGCTGGGCCTGGCTCGCCCCGACATACCAGTTCGCTGCCTCCATTTGCCGGATGATCTTCGCCGCTTCCGGCGGGATGCGTTCCGGGGTGCAGAACAGCGTGTCGCCCTTCTGGATGTTGACGCTGCGCAGTTCACCGGCCCAGTCGTAGAGGTCGCCGAACAGGACGCGGTGTATGTGTTGCAGGCGTTCGAGGTCGTAGGGCGGCGGGAAGAGAGGGAGGTTGCCTACGGCGATTTCGGATAATTCCCGCTCGGCCTGGTGCAGTTGGGCTTCGTCGTGCAGATCGAGGCGGTTGCGCAGGACGCTGCTACCGGGATAGCAGTACGGATCCTGGCCCACCCCGTATTTGTCGAGCATCAGCGTGGGGTGTTGCGGTACTTGGCAAGGACGGCTTCACGGGTCGGCAAGGGCTTGTCGACGTCGGCCGGTTGGGTGTCGAACCCTTCCAGGCGCAGGCTGGCCAGGTAATTGGAACGGCGGATCTTGTGGTAATGATCCTGTTTTTGCTCAAACGTCGGTTCGCTCATGGCAGCGTACTCTTGGGTAGCAAGGCTTGATTGTAGCGCAATGCTTCAACAGGCAGGCGGGATAAAAACCACGTCACATTCTGTATAAATAATCCGCCAGCCCACGCATTTCGGAGTATGTTTCACCGCAAAATCTTGCAGGGCGATTCCGCCCGCTACTTAAAGGGAGTTAAGCATGGGTTTGCTGCGTGTTGCTTCGGCAATGTCATTGTGTGCGGTCGCGTTTTCAGTCCAGGCGGCGCAATTGCCGATTGAAGTGCTCAGTGCGGTGGTCAAGGACCAGAAAATCGCCGACGCCGAGGTGTTGCTGCAACGCAACGGTGCGCAGAACGTAGTGGGCCGTACCAACGCCCAGGGGCAAGTGACCCTCACCAGCGAAGCCGCAGACGATGCCACCAATCTTCTGATCATCAAGAAGCCCGGCTACTCGAACCTGGTGGTGAAGTGCCCATGCGCCGGCATGACGTATGCCATCAGCCCGGTGATGGAAAACCTCGACGGCCTGCGTGTGGTACTGACCTGGGGCAAGACCCCGGAAGACCTCGATTCCCACATGATCTTCCCTGGCAACAATATCTACTTCGAGAACAAGACGGGCACCGACGCTGAACTGGACGTGGATGACGTCGACAGCTACGGCCCGGAAACTATCACCCTGCAGAAAAAACACTACGGCGAAAGCTACGTGTATGCCGTGCATGACTTCACCAACGGCGGCAATCCAGGCTCGCGCCAGCTGTCCAACAGCGAAGCCAAGGTATTCGTGTACATGGGCCAATCGCTGGTGCGTACCTACTACGTGCCGAAAAACCGCAGCGGCAACCTGTGGACCGTGTTCCGCATGACCGGCAGTGGCGACTTCCAGGACATCAACACCTTCAGTGGCGTGACGGTGAACGCGGCGAACGTGCTTAACGAAGTCAAACCGTTGCTGGATGACAGCGTGGCCGTTACCGCTGTAGCGGTGAGCTCTTCTGCGCAAGCCGATGCAAAACGTCTGAACGTGCAAGGTGAAGCGGCTTACCAGGCCGGCAAGCTGGACCAGGCTATCGACCTGTTCCGCCAGGCTATCGAGTTGGACAATGGTTTCGGCAAGGCCTACGGCAACCTGGGCCTGGCGTATCAGAAGGCCGGCAACACCGCCGAGTCGATCTGGGCCAATCGCAAGGCTATCGCCCTCGCCACGGGCGCGAACGCTGCGACGGTGCGAGCGGGCGCTTACTACAACATTGCGCGGATCTACGAAGCGGCGGGGCAGTTCCCGGATGCGTTGCGTCACTACCAGTTGGCCAAGGAGCAGAAGGCTAACCCGGTGTATGACACGGCGATCGAGCGGGTGCAGAACCGCTGATACACAGCGACAAATGCTCTACCGACAACGCGCCTTAGGGCGCGTTGTTTGTTTGGGCGCGATTACAGGCGCGAGGCAGCGTCCAGGTCCATCAACCCACGCCCATAGGCTTCGCTGTTGGCGTAGATGCCTGTTCGATTGGCGGTGCTGAGCAGGCGGTCACGCACTTGTTGCGGCGTCATTTCGGGAAAGCGACTTTGCAAGGCAGCCAAGGCGCCGCTGACCAGCGCAGCGGCTGGCGAAGTGCCGGCCGTAGGTCCGTAGCTGCCGTCCTTGTTGGTGGTCAACAGCCCTGCTCCACCGTCACCTCCCGGTACCGCGATGCACCAGCGGGCCGCGAGGCCGCAATAGTTGGACTTGAGATTGATGGCGGTGCCGTCGCTCTTGAGTGCCATGACGGCTATCCAGCCCTTCTCCAGTTCAGGCACCAGTGCCGGCAGGCCGGGCTCGGCAAGCGGCTCACGCTTGACCTCATTGCCGGTGGAAAACACGAAAACAGCACCCTCGGCGACCAGCTTTTTCGCCACGTCCAATGAGTCCCCCATCAAGCGTTCATAGATGGGAACTTCGTTGGTGTTGGCTTCGATGGGATTGGCCCATGAGTTGCTGAAGATCCGTGCGCCCTTTGTGTGTGCGAGCGTCCAGGCCTGGGCAATTTCACTGTCAAAATAAAAAGGCTCCTTGTCATCACCGAAGCGCATGGGAATCAACTGGGCGTTAAACGCAATGCCGTGGATGCCCTGGTCGTTCTTGTTGGCGGCGAGAATACCGGCCATCTGGGTGCCGTGACCCTTGATATCGAGGGTTCCCGGCTGGTGGCGCACAAAGTCGTAGCCCGGGTCGGCCACGCGACCGTAGAACTCAGGCAGGTCCTGGTTCAGGCCTGAATCGATCAGTGCCACTTTGACACCCTGGCCTGTGCCACCCCGTGCGTAGAGTGCTGATGCCTTGACGACGGGCAGGGCTTTTTGCGCCAGGTACTCGAGGGTTTCAAAGCGCTGTGTATCCGGCTCGGCGGGCTTTGGGGAGGGTGGGGTCACGCACCCCAACAGCAACAGCGGCAATGTGAGCAGGCTCAGGCGTAGCGATGGGAATACTGGCTTGTGCGACATTCACGACTCCGGGTCGGGCGCTTGTGATCAGGCATGTTAATGTCTTCGTTTTTGCGTCGGCCTGCTGGTTTTCTCTGTATCAGTTTGTAGCGTTTATCCCCGACCTATTCTCGATCGCTGATCTATGGTTTTGACTCCCTCAGCGGTCAATGGAGTGACAGCCTATGCACGAAACCCTCCAACAGGTCTTTGGTTATCCACAGTTTCGTCCGGGCCAGGAAGAAACGGTCAGCGCCATACTGGCCGGGCGTTCGGCGGCCGCTATTTTCCCTACCGGGTCGGGCAAGTCCCTGTGTTACCAGCTGTCGGCGGTATTGCTGCCGCACCTGACGCTGGTGGTATCGCCGCTGTTGGCGTTGATGCAGGATCAGCTGGGCTTCCTGCAGCGCCATGGCATTGCGGCGGGCAGTATCGACTCGGCCCAGAACCGCGATGAGGCCAATGAGGTCATGGCCCGTGCGCGGTCGGGCGAACTCAAGATCCTGATGATTTCGGTGGAGCGCTTGAAGAACGAGCGCTTCCGTAACTTCCTGCAAAGTGTGCGGATCTCGTTGTTGGTGGTGGACGAGGCCCACTGTATTTCCGAATGGGGCCACAACTTCCGTCCGGACTATCTGAAACTGCCGGACTACCAGCGTCAGTTCAATATCCCACAAGCACTGCTGCTGACGGCGACAGCCACGCCCAAGGTGATTGCCGACATGCAGGCCAAGTTCGCCATTGCCCCGGACGATGTGGTCACCACGGGCTTCTACCGGCCCAACCTCAACCTGCTGGTGGAGCCGGTCAGCGGTGCGGACAAGCGTCGCCGGCTGGTGCAGTGGATGAGTGAGCGCGTCGACCAGCCGAGCATTGTCTACGTTACCTTGCAGAAAACCGCCGAGCAGATTGCCGAGCACCTGAATCGCAACGGCATCCAGGCCGAGGCCTATCACGCGGGTTTGCCCCACGATAAACGCGAGGGCATCCAGCAGCGCTTCATGGGTGGACGCTCCAATTGCATCGTCGCCACCATCGCGTTTGGCATGGGCATCGACAAGAGTGATATCCGCAACGTGGTGCACTTTGACCTGCCCAAATCCATCGAGAACTATAGCCAGGAGATTGGCCGGGCGGGGCGTGATGGGCAGCCATCCGACTGCCTGGTGCTGGCCAATCGCGACAGCCTCAATGTGCTGGAAAATTTCGTGTACGGCGATACGCCAGAGCAGGAAGGTATCCGGCGGGTGCTGGAAGAGTTGCAGGCCGCACGGGGCGATGGGCAGTGGGAGTTTTTGCTCAGGTCCTTGTCGGACCTCAGCAATATCCGCGAGCTGCCGTTGAAGACGCTGCTGGTGCAGTTGGAGCTCAAGGGCGTGATCGCGCCGCGTTACGCGTTTTATGCCGAGTACCGTTTCAAATACCTGGTCGAACCTGAGGCTTTGCTGGCACGTTTCTCCGGTGAGCGGCAGCAGTTTGTCGCGGCGATCATCCAGGTTTGCAAGCGCGCGAGGAGCTGGGCGACAGTGGATTTCGACGTGCTGTATCAGCAGCACAACGCCGAGCGCAATCGGGTGGTGAAGGCGCTGGATTATTTCCAGGAGCAGGGCCTGATCGAACTGGAAAGCAAGCAAATGACCGAGGTCTACAGCCTGCTGGAGACCGATTTCGATCCACAGGTGTTGAGCGCTGAGTTATACACAGGCTTCAAGCAGCACGAGGTGGCAGAAGTCGCGCGGATTCACGCCATGCTCGATCTGTTTGCCACCGAACACTGCCTGGGGCAGCGCCTGGCACAGTACTTTGGCGATGAAAATGCACCGCAGCGTTGTGGGCATTGCTCGGTGTGCCACGGTCATGTTGCGCGCCTTCCTTCGCCGCCGGGCTTGCCGCCACTTGTGGATAAGAACTTCATGGAGCTGTGCGGCGATTTTATCCACAGGCATCATGAACACACCGGGCAACTGCCTGGCGCGGAACGCCTGACGCGTTTCCTCGGGGGCATCAGCGTGCCGTTGTTTACCAAGCTGAAGGCGCGAGGTATTCCGGGTTTTGCTGTGCTGGAAGAGTATCCGTACGCCGAGGTACGCGAGTGGGCCCAGGCCCATTTGAATGACCTGTAACTCACTTTCACGAGATGACCCGATGCCTGATACCGTACCGCAACGCGCCGATTTCCCTCACTTCCAGCCGATCATCACGCGTTGGCACGACAACGATGTGTATGGCCATGTGAACAACGTGACCTACTACAGCTTCTTTGACACGGCAGTGAATACCTACCTGATCGAGCAAGGTGGTCTGGATATTCAGGAAGGCGATGTGGTGGGGTTTGTGGTGAGTTCGGCGTGTGATTACTTTGCGTCGATCGCCTTTCCCGAGCGCATCGACATCGGCCTGCGGGTGGGCAAGCTGGGCAACAGCTCAGTGCAGTACGAGTTGGCGGTGTTCAAGGCGGGCGAAGAAGACGCCTGTGCGGCGGGGCGGTTTGTGCATGTGTTCGTGGATCGGGGGACGAACCAGCCGGTGACGATTCCGGGGCGGTTGCGCGAGGCATTGCAGCGGTTGATCACCCTGTAGGAGCCGGCAAGCCGGCTCCTACACTCAGCAACTATCAGTCGCGGTAGTGATGCTTGTTCTTGCGATGCCCATAGGCATGACCGCGCCCACGGTGGTCGTCACGGTCATAACGGCGGTGATCACGGCCACGGCTGCGACGGTCGTCATCATCGCTCTTGTTGCCCATGTAGTTGCCCAGTGCGCCACCGGCACCACCGCCGGCCGCTGAACCGATCAGTGCGCCGGTGCTGCCGCCGACACTGCGGCCCACAACGTTGCCGCCGGCTGCGCCCAATGCGCCGCCAATAGCGGCTTCGCCACGGCTGCGCTTGTCGGCGCCCACCGCACTACCACCCGCGCCACCCAAGGCTGCGCCGATGGTCGAACCGGTGTTGCCGCCTAGCTGCTGGCCAACGACCGAACCCAGAACCCCGCCCAATGCGCCGCCCACACCGGCTTCGGTGGTGCCACCGGCCATGGCTGCGCCACTGACCAGGCCAAGGGACAACAAGAGAATCGAGGAGAACTTCATTAGGGAGACCTCAAGAGGATGACGGCGCGATCCTGAGGCTGTATCTGGATTGTGACAATAGAAATCCGACCAGTAGCACGAGTTGTACACAATTCTATAAGTTACTGTTTTTACTCGGGAACTTAAGTCTGTTTTGCGAGTCTTTAGCTACTTCGGAACGGCCGCTTTTATGCAAAAGCGGCCTTTTTTGTGCCCGAAATTCCTTTTGCGGGTAATTCCCTGTGGCGAGCGGACCAATACAAGTCTGCCCACCACAACGGTCCTGATCAGGCCGAGCGCGCCATGATCAAGCCATTGTCACTCGCCGCTTCCAACCGGATCGCCACGAACTTCGACGTCGGTGTATGGCTGCCATCCCCGGTGCTTTCCAGCGGCACCAGCGGGTTCACTTCCGGGTAGTAAGCCGCAGCCTGCCCCGCCGGAATATCGAACGCCAGCAAGGTAAAGCCCTTCACACGGCGCTCGCGACCGTCCTCCCACAATGACACGATGTCGGCCTTCTGCCCCGGCTTGAAGCCCAGGCGGATGATGTCGGCTTCGTTGACGAACAGCACGTCACGCTGGCCCTTGACCCCACGGTAGCGGTCGTCCAGGCCGTAGATGGTGGTGTTGTACTGATCGTGGGAGCGCATCGATTGCATGATCAGGTCCGGTACGCGGCCGGTCGCGTGGGTGCGTTCGTGGATCAAGTCCTTGGGCAGGATGTTCGGGCGGAAGTTGGCGCGGCCCGACGGGGTATTCCAGCGGCGCGCGCCCGCGGAGTTGCCCAGATAGAAACCGCCTGGATGCTTGATCTTCTCGTTGAAGTCCTTGAAGCCGGGAATGGTGTCGGCAATCAGGTCGCGGATGCGGCTGTAGTCGGCCACCAGCCAGTTCCAGTCCACCGGCTTGCTGCCCAGGGTCGCGGCAGCGATACCGGCCAGGATTGCCGGTTCGGATTTCATGAGTTTCGACAGCGGCTGCAACTGGCCATTGGAACCGTGGACCATGCTGAACGAGTCTTCCACCGTCACCGCTTGCGGGCCTTCGGCCTGGATATCGATGTCGGTACGGCCCAGGCACGGCAGGATCAGTGCATCTTTGCCGTGCATCAAATGGCTACGGTTGAGCTTGGTGCTGATCTGCACGGTAAGGTCGCAATTGCGCAGGGCTTCGAAGGTACGCAGGCTGTCCGGCGTGGCTTGAGCGAAGTTGCCGCCCAGGCCGATAAACACCTTGGAGCGGCCTTCGAGCATGGCGTGGATGGCTTCCACTACGTTGTGCCCGTTTTCACGCGGCACCTGGAATTGGAAGCGACGCTCCAGGGAATCGAGGAACGCCACCGGAGGGCGTTCGTTGATGCCCATGGTGCGGTCGCCCTGAACGTTACTGTGGCCACGCACCGGGCACAGGCCGGCGCCTGGGCGGCCGATATTGCCGCGCAGCAGCATCAGGTTGGCGATTTCCTGGATGGTCGGCACCGAATGGCGGTGCTGGGTGATGCCCATCGCCCAGCACATGATCACGTTCTTGCCTTTGGCGTACATGCGCGCGGCTTGCTCGATCTCGACCAGGGTCAGGCCGGACTGTTCGACGATCTCATCCCAGGAGGTATCGTCGATCTTGCCCAGGTATTCCAGCACGTTGGCGGTGTGCTCGTTGAGGAAGTCGTGGTCGAACACGGCCTCCTTGCCTTCGGCCTGGGCCTGGCGCTCCCACAGGAGCAGGAACTTGGCCATGCCGCGCAGGATGGCCATGTCGCCACCCAGCGCCGGGCGGAAGTAGGCGGTGTTGGTTGGCTTGTCGCCGTTGGTGAGCATTTCCAGCGGGTGTTGCGGGTGCTGGAAGCGTTCCAGGCCGCGCTCTTTGAGTGGGTTGATGCACACCACCTGAGCGCCGCGTTTAACCGCTTCACGCAGCGGTTCGAGCATGCGCGGGTGGTTGGTGCCGGGGTTCTGGCCCCAGACGAAGATCGCATCGGCATGTTCGAAGTCATCAAAGGTCACGGTGCCTTTGCCGACGCCCACGCTTTGCGCCAGGGCAACGCCGCTGGCTTCGTGGCACATGTTCGAACAGTCCGGGAAGTTGTTGGTGCCGTAGGCGCGCACGAACAATTGGTACAGGTAGGCCGCTTCGTTGCTGGCGCGACCCGAGGTGTAGAACTCGGCCATGTCAGGGCTGGGCAGGGCGTTGAGGTGCTTGCCGACCAGGTCGAAGGCCGCTTCCCAACTGATGGGCGTGTAGCGGTCGGTTTCGGCGTCATAGCGCATCGGCTCGGTCAGGCGGCCCTGGTATTCCAGCCAGTAGTCGCTCTGTTCCAGCAAGGCGGTGACGCTGTGCTTGGCGAAAAATGCACCATCCACACGGCGCTTGGTAGCTTCCCAGTTGACCGCCTTGGCGCCGTTTTCGCAGAACTTGACCATGCCGCTCTCCGGCGAGTCACCCCAGGCGCAGCCCGGGCAGTCGAAGCCGCCGTTCTGGTTGGTCTTGAGCATCATGCGCAGGTTTTTCAGCGCGTTGTCGCTGGTCAGCCAGGCTTGCGCCACGCTGATCAGTGCGCCCCAGCCGCCGGCCGGGCCTTTGTAGGGCTTGTAGCGCGGGGTCGGGGTTTGGTCGGCTTGGTGGTGCTGGCTCATGGCTGGTTCTCCATCGCAGGGCTGTAGACCCGCGGCGCACTTTTCTGCGGCAGGTGGATGAGATTGAGGTTATGCCGGCGCGCCCATTGCAGGGCGAGGCCGGTGGGTGACGACAGGCTGACCAGGGTCTGGATGCCCGCGCGCAGGACTTTCTGGATCAACTCCAGGCTGCAACGGCTGGTAACAATCGCCAGGCCGCCTTCGGTCGGAATTTTTTGGCGGATCAATGCACCGATCAATTTATCCAGGGCGTTATGTCGGCCAATGTCTTCGCGGCCCAGCAACAATTCGCCCTGGCCGTTCATAAATACGGCGGCATGCACGGCGCCGCTGTACTGGCCCAAGGGCTGGAACGCGCTGATGCGTTGGCGCAGGCCATCCAGCCATTCGGCAGGCGGCAAAGGCGCGCCCGGCAGTACATCAAGGTCAGGCAATGCTTGTTCTACCGCCTCTACACCGCACAGACCGCAACCACTGGTGCCGGCCAGTTGCCGGCGCTGTTGCTTGAGGTTCCAGAAGGCGCGGCTGGAGATCTGCACCTGAGCGTATTGAGCCGAGCCCGATCCGCTGAGTTTTAGATCATAAATGTCGCTAACGTCGGCGATAATGCCGCTGCCTATGCTGAAGCCGACGATAAAGTCTTCCAGGTCTGTCGGCGTCACCAGCATTACCGCTTGGCTGATGTCGTTGTAGGCAATCGCCAACGCCACTTCCTCGGCCAGGGCTGTGCTGGCGAATTCCGTATGTTCGAGATTGCAATACTCGTAGCTCTGGCTGGCGGCGGGCGCTGGCGTTTCAAGAGCGGGCGCCGCGCAGACTGGGCGCTTGGCGTTCATGGGGCAGTACCACCGGCGGATTGATCAGTGTTTAGACTAGGCGCGACAAAGCGTCGCGTCTAATTGCCAGTACTGATCTTCCGATAGATGACGTCGATCAAGACTCGTTTTGCGATTTCTGATACAGCGCGAAACACGCCTCTGCCAGCGCCGAGCGCGGTGCACTGCGGCGCATGATCAAGCCCAGGCGCGCGAGTGTATGGGCGTCTTCGATCGGCTGCAGGCGCAGATGCTCGGTGAGTGCATCCAGGCCACCGTCCAAAGGCATCACGGCGCAGCACAAGCCGCCATGCACGGCTTGCAACAACTGATGGACGGCGTCGGTCTGCAACAATGGCTGCGGGTTGAGCCCACGGCTATGGAAGTTGTGGTCGATGGATTGGCGAAAGTGCATGCCGCTGGTGAGCATGCCCAGGGGCAGTTCGATCAGGACTTCCCAGCTCAACGGCGTGTCGCCAAAGCTGAAGAAGCGTTGGTCGTAGAGCAGGCCCATGCGGGTTTCGCCCAAGGCCAGCGAGTCGAAGCGCTCGGTGTCCAGGCGCTCCAGGTAAGACACGCCCAGGTCCAGGCGATTGCTCGCCAGTTGCTCAAGGATCTGTTCGGAGCTGAGCGCCGACAGCTCGAAGCGCAGGTTCGGGTGTTCTTTGTGCAGTTGCTGCATCAACGCCAAGGGATCGAAGCTCGACAACGGCACCACGCCCAGGCGCAATGTGCCGACGAGGTTGCCGCGACAGGCGGCCGCTTCGGCCTGCAAGCCGTCATACGCCGCCAGCACCGTGCGTGCCCAGGCCAGCACGCGCTCACCGGGGGCGGTAAAGCCCTCGAAGCGCTGGCCGCGATTGACCAAAGGCAGGTCCAGCTCTTCTTCAAGGCTGCGCAGGCGCATCGACAGTGTCGGTTGAGTGATGTGGCAACGCGCGGCCGCCTGGCCGAAGTGGCGGGTCTCGTCGAGGGCGATGAGGAATTTCAGCTGTTTGATGTCCATCTTCGCTCCAGGGCTTATTCCAATGGCGGGGGGATTCTAGCGCGTTTGGGTCTTTTGCCGGGTTGGAACCCAAGTCGGTAGGACTGGTCTAGTCTTGGGCATCTGGAAATCAATTAACAAGGAGCGCGCACTATGAGCATTTTCAGCTTTATCAAGGAAGCCGGCGAAAAGATTGTCGACCTGTTGACGCCGGGTAATGCAAACGCCAGTGAGCAGTTGAAGGAGCACGTGGCCAAAGTGGGCCTGGGTAATCCGAATGTGCAGACCACGGTGGATGGCGACAAGGTGACCGTGACCGGTGAAGTCGCCACCCAGGAAGAGAAAGAGAAGATCCTGCTGGCGCTGGGCAACATTGCCGGTGTGGCCAGTGTAGATGACCAGATCACCGTTTCCGGGCCTGTTGTGGCTGCCGCCCGTTTCGTCGTGGTGAAAAAGGGCGACACACTGAGCGCGATTTCCCTGGCGGTGTATGGCAACGCCAATCAGTACAACAAGATCTTTGAGGCTAACAAGCCGCTGTTGTCGCACCCGGACAAAATTTACCCAGGGCAGACGCTGCGTATTCCTGAGTAAAACGCAGGACGAAGGTGGGATGGGGCTTGCCCCCGATGGTGGTGTGTCAGTGACTGAATGTGGCTCTGATGCACAGCAATCGGGGGCAAGCCCCCTCCCACATGGGGTCAGAGTCCGGCAATGAGATCTCGGTAGTCGTCGACCGCCGCAAATTCCGCCGTGTCCTTCGGCCCCTTCTGGCTGTCCGGCTCTTTCACCGCCAGCAAATGCCCCACGCCAAACGCCTGGGCACTCCGCAGGATCGGCAAGGTGTCATCGATAAACAAACTGCGTGCCGGGTCGAAGCCGATATCGGCTTGCAGGGCATCCCAGAACTGCGGGTTCTCCTTGGCGAAACCGTAATCGTGGGAGCTGATCAACCGCTCGAAATACGGCGCCAGTTCAATGCGTTCCAGCTTCAATGACAGGGAATCACGATGAGCGTTTGTGATCAGGATCACGCGCTTGCCGGCCCGTTTGATTGCCGCGAGGAAAGTGTCGGCATCCGGGCGCAGGGCGATCAGGTGCGCGGTTTCCAGCTTGAGTTCGCGCACCGGGATCTTCAGTTCGGTACTCCAGAAGTCCAGGCAATACCATTGCAACTGTCCGGCGTTACGCTCGAACAGCGGCTGCAACTCCATCTCGGCCAGGGCGCGGCTCACGCCATGCAGTTCGGCGTAGCGCTGGGGCAGGTGTTCCATCCAGAAGTGGTTGTCGTAATGCAAGTCGAGCAGGGTGCCGTCCATGTCCAGCAGGACAGTGTCGATGGCGTGCCAGGGCAAAGAGGGCATGGGGCGGTCTCATGTAAGTAAAGATATCCGACACAGACAATCGGAAAAGCCACGGTATAGTACCCCGATCACGCCAAGGAGCCGCTCATGCGCCAGAAACCCACCGTCCTCGCCCGCGAAATAGTCGCCAGTAGCCGTTTGTTCCGCGTGGAGGAAGTGCAATTGCGCTTCTCCAATGGCGTTGAGCGGACCTACGAGCGCCTGGTGGGTCGCGGTGCCGGCTACGGCGCGGTGATGATTGTGGCCATGATCGACGCAGACCATGCGTTGCTGGTGGAAGAATACTGCGGCGGCACCGACGAATATGAGCTGTCGTTGCCCAAGGGGTTGATCGAGCCCGGTGAAGACGTACTGGCGGCGGCCAATCGCGAACTCAAGGAAGAGGCGGGCTACGGCGCGCGGCAGTTGGAGCACCTCACGGAACTGTCGCTGTCGCCTGGCTACATGAGCCAGAAAATCCAGGTGGTACTGGCCACCGACCTCTATGAAGAACGCCTGGAAGGCGATGAGCCTGAGCCGATGCGTGTGGACCGGGTCAACCTGCGCGAGTTGTCGATGCTGGCGCAAAATGAGCAATTCAGCGAAGGCCGGGCCCTGGCCGCGCTGTACCTGGTACGAGACCTGTTGACCCAGCGAGGAGCGTTTAACGCATGAGCGAACTGTTTTTAGGCCACCCGTTTATTGCCCCGGTGATCGAGCTGGCCCGTCAGGCCGGTGAAGTGATCCTGCCGTACTGGCGCGCTGACGTGGCCGTTACGTCCAAAGCCGATGATTCGCCGGTGACGGCCGCGGACCTGGCCGCTCATCACCTGATCCTGGCTGGCCTGACCGCGCTGGACCCGAGCATTCCGGTGCTGTCCGAAGAAGATGCCGATATCGACCAGAGCGTGCGCGCCGGCTGGCAGCGCTGGTGGCTGGTAGATCCGTTGGATGGCACCAAGGAATTCATCTCCGGCAGCGAAGAATTCACCGTGAACATCGCCCTTATCGAACAGGGCCGCGTCGTGTTCGGCGTGGTCTCGATGCCCACCAACGGCCGTTGCTACTTCGGTGGCGCCGGCTTGGGTGCCTGGCGATCCGATGTGAATGAAGCGCCCAAGCAGATCCAGGTGCGTGAAGCACCGGCAGCGGGCGAGTCGTTCACCGTAGTTGCAAGTCGTCGGCATACCAGCGCGGAGCAGGAGCGCTTGCTGGGCGGGCTGAGCGAAGGCCTGGGCGCGTTGAAGCTGACGAATATCGGCAGCTCGCTGAAGTTCTGTTTGTTGGCCGAGGGCAGTGCGGACTGCTATCCGCGCCTGGCGCCGACCTCGCAGTGGGACACGGCGGCAGCCCAGGGCGTACTCGAAGGCGCGGGGGGCGAAGTGTTGGAGCTGAGCGGTGAGCCATTCAGCTACCCGGCGCGGGCATCGTTGTTGAACCCGTTCTTTTTGGCGTTGCCGGCCAAGGCTGCGTGGCGCGAGCGCTTGCTGACCCTGGCCAGATCCTGAGGCGGAAGGTGGGAGGGGTGTGGCAGTCAGCGGTGCAGGACGTACTGCCCGGTAAAGGCCACTGCACGCTCCTCGCTGCCTTCATTCACAACCCACGTCTCCAGCGTGATGCGCGCGCGGCCATAGCGCTGGTACGTCGCTAAAAAGCGCTTCCACACCTTCTCCTCCGGCGCCTGGCACACCACCGTTGCATCCCGCGTGACCGGCAGCGGATAACTGATCTGCCCTTCCTGAATCACGATGTGCCCGTCTTCGATGCCTTCTTCACGCAGTTGCAAGTGCAGCCAGCCCCAACCCCCCAGCACTGCGCCGCAATACAGGCTACCGCCGAACATGGTGCTCTTGTGGTTGATGTTGGCGTGCAAGGGCAGATGCAGTTCCAGCCGCCCGTGTTGCCAGTCGAGCACCTTGAGGCCCATTTCCCGGGTGAGGGGGATGTCGTGGTGAAGGATGGATTCCAGGTAACGGCTGTCGCGGTTCATGGGGGCCTCTTGGCGAGTGGGAGCGGTCATTCGTCATCGCCGCTTTGGTTGGCGAAATTCAGGCCGTGCTTACGCAGCTTGTCGTGCAAGGTCTTGCGCGGTACGCCGAGGGCTTCGGCGAGGCTGCGCATGGAGCCGTGGGGGCGGGTCAGCTCAGCGGCGATCAGGCTTTTTTCGAACTGCTCGACCTGTTCGCTCAGGCCACCCGAGGTGGACGTCAACACACCGGCGGCAGGGTTGTCCGGCGTGGCATCCAGTGCCAGTTCCAGCCCCAGTGCGAAGCGCTCGGCGGCGTTTTGCAGTTCGCGCACATTGCCCGGCCAGTTATGGCGCAGCAGCAGGGCGCGCTGGCCCGGTTGCAGTTCGTGCAGCGGCAGGCCGTGACGACTGCTGGCTTCATCGGCGAAGTGCTGGAACAGCATCAAGGCATCCTCACCCCGCTCACGCAGCGGCGGAATACGCAGCGGCGCGACGTTGAGTCGGTAATACAAGTCGGCACGGAAGCGACCCTGGTCGGCGGACTGGCGCAGGTCTTCCTTGGTGGCGGCGATGATGCGGATATCCAGCGGGATCAGTTGATTGCCGCCCAGCCGCTCCACCACACGCTCCTGCAGCAGGCGCAAGAGTTTGACCTGCACGTCCAGGCTCATGCTTTCGATTTCATCAAGGAACAAGGTGCCGCCGTTGGCGAACTCGAACTTGCCGATGCGGCGTTTCTGGGCGCCGGTGAAGGCACCAGGCTCGTGGCCGAACAGCTCGCTTTCGACCACCGATTCAGCCAGCGCCCCGGCGTTGATCGCCACGAACGGGCCGCTGCGGCGGCTCGACAGGTCGTGCAGCGCACGCGCCACCACCTCTTTGCCGGCGCCGGTTTCGCCGAGGATCAGCACATCGGCCTTGGTCGCAGCCAGGGCGCCGATCTGTTCACGCAGGCGCAGCATTTGCGGCGAATGCCCGACCAGTCGCGTGCTCAATTGCTGACGATCGCTGAGGGCCAGGCGCAGGCTGCGGTTGTCCAGTACCAGGCGGCGCAGAGCCAGGGCACGGCGGACGCTGTCGAGCAGGGCGTCGCTGGCGAAGGGTTTTTCCAGAAAGTCATAGGCACCGGCGCGCATGGCTTGTACCGCCAGCGGCACATCGCCATGGCCGGTGATCAGCAGCACCGGCAGGTCCGGGTCCTGGCCGTGCAGTTCGGCGAGCAGCTCCAGCCCGTCCATGCCGGGCATGCGGATATCGCTGACCACCACCCCCGGCCAGTCCCGTGACAGGCGTGCGGTGAGGCCGCTGGCTTCGCCCAGGGGCAGGACTTTCAGCCCGGCCAGGTCCAGGGTCTGGCACAGCGCCTGACGCAGGTGTGGATCGTCGTCGATCAACACCACCTGAATCTGGTTATCGATACTCATACACTGCGGTCCTCGGACGGTTGCAGACTGACGCCCGGCGAGCCGGCACGCAATTTCAAGGTTAACAGCGCGCCGCCTTCCTTGTGGTTGGCAAACAGCAGTTCGCCGCCGAAGGCACGCATCAGGGTTTCGCAGATCGCCAGCCCCAGGCCCAGGCCCTGGGTGCGTGTCTTGGTGGTGTAGAACGGCTCGCTGGCGCGCCCCAGGGCCTCCATGCAAAAACCCGGGCCGTTGTCGCGAATGTACAGGTTGACGCCCTGTTCGGTGGTTTCGGCACTCAGCCAGAGTCTGCGCGGCGGGCCTTTTTCGGTGAGGGCGTCGAGGGCGTTGGCCAGCAGGTTGCCCAGCACCTGGCGCAGGCGGGTTTCGCCGGCTTGTACCCACAGGGTGGCCTCCGGCAAGTCGCGGATCAGTTCCACCTCCATCGACCGTCGCCGCTTGGCCAGCAACGCCAGCGCATCGTCGAGCGCCGGTTGCAGGGCCACGCTTTCGGGCGCATGGCGGTCGCGACGGGCAAAAGCGCGCAGGTGGGCGATGATCGAGGCCATGCGCCCGGTCAGTTCGCTGATCAGCTTGAGGTTGCCGCGGGCGTCATCGGTGCGTTCATGGTCGAGCAGGATTTCGGCGTTTTCCGCGTAGCTGCGGATGGCGGCCAGGGGCTGATTAAGTTCGTGACTGATGCTCGCCGACATGGTGCCCAGCGCCGACAGTTTACCCGCTTGCACCAGGTCGTCCTGGGCCCGTACCAACTCCTGCTGGGCGTGTTCGCGCTCCAGCACTTCCTGTTTCAGGCGCCGGTTGAGGCCCTCCAGGTCACTGGTACGCTCGACTACCCGCGCTTCCAGCTCGCGGCGGGCCTTGGCTTCGAACGCAATGCGCTCCAGGTAGTGACGGCGACGTTGCATCATCAGGCCCAGCAGCAACATCAGCACCAGCAGCGTCGCGCCGCCGACGGCAACCACGGTGCGCACCGGGCGGTTGATCAACGAGCGTGGCGCAAGGATTTCCACATTCCAGCCCGTTTCGGCGATGGCCGTGGATTGGCGCAGCCACGCGGTGCTGCTCAGGCTCAACGGCTGCGGGTCGCGGGTCGGGTAGGGCTGGATGGCGATGATGGCCTGGCGTTCTTCAGCGGTCAGCGGACGGGTCGCGCGGAATCGCCATTGCGGGCGCGAGGTCAGGATCACCACGCCGTTATGGTCGGTGACCAGCAGTTGTTCCGGGGTGTTGCCCCACAGGCTTTCGGTGTGGTCCAGGTCGACCTTGACCACCAGTACACCGATGATCTTATCGCCATCACGTACGGCGGCGGCGAAGAAATAACCGCGCTTGGCCGATGTAGTGCCCAGGCCGAAAAACCGCCCCAGGCGCCCGGCCATGGCTTCGCTGAAATACGGGCGGAACGAGAAGTTGCGCCCGACAAAGCTGTCTTGTTTATCCCAATTGGACGCCGCGAGGGTCTTGCCGGTGGTGTCCATCAGGTACATCACTTCCACCCCGGCCTGGGCGGCGACCTCCTTGAGCAGCAGGTTGGCGTTGACCAGGTTGGTGCTGACGTTGGGCGCGTCCAATGCGGTGCGCAGGGCCGGCAGGTCGCCGAGGATTTGCGGCAGCACTTCATAGCGGTGCAGGGTGCCGAGCAGGTTGGCGACGTACAGGTCGAGGGTCTGGCGGTTCTGGCCGGCCAGTTCGCTGCGGTAATAACGCTCGGCCAGATGCTCCAGCGGCCACAATAGCGGCGCCAGGCAAAGCGCCAGGAGGGCGAGGCTGCGCCAGCGGGGCCTGCGCGGGAGGGGTGGAGTCATGGGAGTCGTGCGCCTGTGGGTACAGGCGCATTATGCCTAGTGCTGCTGTGCAAGACACTCGCGCAATGCGTCTTGCCACTGCGGCTGGCTGACGTGCCATTGTTGTTGCAAGCGGCTGCAATCGAGGCGTGAGTTCAAGGGACGCTGGGCGGGCGTCGGGTAGGCGCTGGACGGGATGGCTTCCAGCTCGGCACAGGCTTTGCCCTGCTTGCGCAGATGCTCGCCGATGGCCTCGGCAAAACCGAACCACGACGTTTCACCTTGGGCGGTCAGGTGATACACCCCCCATTCCCCCGCTGTGCCGGCTTGCCAGCGCTCGATCAACGCAAGCGTACTGTTGGCGATGCTACCGGCCCAGGTCGGTGCGCCGATCTGATCGGCGACGATGCGCATCTGCGGTTTTTCCTGCAGCAGGCGTTGCATGGTCAGCAGGAAGTTCTTGCCGTGGTTGGAGTAGACCCAACTGGTGCGCAGAACCAGGTACTGACCCCCTACGGCTGCAATCGCCTGCTCGCCGGCCAGCTTGCTCTGGCCATAGACGCCCAGCGGGTTCGGCGTGTCGGCTTCGGTGTAAGGCGCCGGTTTGCTGCCGTCGAACACGTAGTCGGTTGAGTAATGGATCAGCGGGATGCCCAGGGCCTTGGCTTCCTCGGCGAGAATGCCGGGGGCGATGGCGTTGATGGCAAATGCGGCGTCCGGTTCGCTTTCGGCCTGATCGACAGCGGTGTGAGCCGCTGCGTTGATAATCAGGCTGGGGCGGTGGGCGCGCACTTGCTGGCGGATCTGCTCTGCATTGGCCAGGTCAAGCTGGTCGCGGCCCAGGACGATGAGTTCGCCCAAGCCCTGGAGGCGTTGTTGCAGTTCGCGGGAGACTTGGCCGTGCTGGCCACAGATCAGGATCTTCATGGGAACAGGTCGGCTTCCATCAAGGGTTTAGCTGCCTGGTCCTTGGCGGACAACTGTGGCGCTTCGGTCAGCTGCCAATCGATGGCCAGCGTCGGGTCATTCCACAGGATGCTGCGTTCGGCGCTGGGCTGATAGTAATCGGTGGTTTTGTACAGGAACTCGGCGTGATCGCTCAGTACCACGAAACCATGGGCGAAACCTTCCGGCACCCACAGCTGGCGATTGTTCTGTGCTGACAGCCGCACGCCGACCCATTGGCCGAAGTTCGGCGAGCTGCGGCGGATGTCCACGGTCACGTCCAACACTTCCCCGGCGATGACGCGCACCAGTTTGCCCTGGGTGTGTTCGAGCTGGTAGTGCAGGCCCCGCAGCACGCCTTTTTGTGAGCGCGAATGATTGTCCTGCACGAAGTCACGCTTGAGCCCAGTGGCCGCTTCAAAGGCGCGGGCATTGAAACTTTCGTAGAAAAAGCCGCGTTCATCGCCAAACACTTTGGGTTCGAGGATCAGTACGCCGGGCAAAGTGGTTTCAACAACGTTCACTTGTTCTCTCCGGCCAGCGAGAACAGGTACTGGCCATAGCCGGTCTTGCCGAAATACTTGGCGCGTTCCAGCAGGTGGTCGCGGTCGATCCAGCCATTTTCGTAGGCGATTTCTTCCAGGCAGGCCACTTTCAAACCCTGGCGGTGTTCGATGGTCTGCACGTACTGCGAGGCTTCCAGCAAGCTGTCGTGCGTCCCCGTATCCAGCCAGGCAAAGCCACGGCCAAAGCGCTCAACCTGCAGGTCGCCGCGCTTGAGGTAGGCGTTGTTGACGTCGGTAATCTCAAGCTCCCCTCGAGGCGAAGGCTTGACTGCCTTGGCGATCTTGATCACGTCGTTGTCGTAGAAGTACAGGCCGGTCACTGCGTAGCTGGACTTGGGCTTCGCGGGCTTTTCTTCGATGGACAGCGCACGGCCTTCGCTGTCGAAGTCGATCACGCCGAAGCGCTCCGGGTCCTTGACCCAGTAGCCGAAGACAGTAGCGCCCGTCGGCCGCTTGGCGGCGCGGAGCAATTGCTCGCCGAAGTGCTGACCATGAAAGATGTTGTCACCCAGGATCAGGCACACAGGGTCATCGCCGATGAATTCCTCGCCAATGATGAAGGCCTGGGCCAGGCCATCCGGGGTTGGCTGTTCGGCATAACTGAAATGTACGCCAAACTGGCTGCCATCACCCAGTAGGTTGCGATACTGCGGCAAGTCCACCGGTGTGGATATCACCAGAATATCTTTGATCCCCGCCAGCATCAGTACCGAGATCGGGTAGTAGATCATCGGTTTGTCATACACCGGCAGCAGCTGCTTGGACACGCCCAGGGTAATGGGGTGCAAACGCGTGCCGGAGCCGCCGGCCAATACGATTCCCTTCATCATGCAATCAGATCCTTAAGGTCGGTGTTGCCCAAACGTTCACCCTGGTAACTGCCGTCCTGGACCCTGCGGCACCATTCCAGGTTATCCAGGTACCACTGCACGGTTTTGCGCAGCCCTGTTTCAAAGGTTTCTTCGGGGGTCCAACCCAGCTCTCGCTCGATCTTGCCAGCATCGATGGCATAGCGCTGGTCATGGCCCGGGCGATCCTTCACGAAGGTAATCAGGTCGGTGTACTGCTCGACACCGGCCGGGCGCTGTGGCGCCAGTTCTTCGAGCAGGGCGCAGATGCCGCGTACCACGTCGATATTCTTCTGCTCGTTGTGTCCGCCGATGTTGTAGGTCTCGCCGACCACACCTTCGGTGACCACTTTGAGCAATGCGCGGGCGTGGTCTTCGACGAACAGCCAGTCGCGCACCTGCAAACCGTCACCGTAGACGGGCAGTGGCTTGCCCGCGAGGGCATTGAGTATCACCAGCGGGATCAGCTTCTCGGGGAAGTGGAATGGCCCGTAGTTGTTCGAGCAGTTGGTCAGCAGCACCGGCAAGCCGTAGGTGCGCTGCCAGGCGCGGACCAGGTGATCGGACGCCGCCTTGCTGGCCGAATACGGTGAGCTGGGTGCATAGGGTGTGGTTTCAGTGAACAGGTCGTCCACGCCATGCAGGTCGCCGTACACCTCATCGGTGGAGATGTGATGGAAGCGGAACGCACGCTTGGCGGGCTCGTCGAGCGTCTGCCAATAGGCGCGGGTGGCTTCCAGCAAGCTGTAGGTGCCTACGATATTGGTCTGAATGAAGTCCGACGGGCCATCGATCGAGCGGTCTACATGGGACTCGGCCGCCAGGTGCATGATCGCCTGGGGCTCGAAGCGCTTCAGTACGGCACTGACAGTGGCCTGGTCGACAATATCGGCCTGGACGAACTCGTAGCGGCTGTTGGACGCGATGCTGGTCAGCGATTCCAGGTTGCCGGCATACGTGAGTTTGTCCAGGTTGAGCACTTCGTGCTTGGTGTGCTGAATCAGGTGGCGGATCAAGGCGGAGCCAATAAAACCGGCGCCACCGGTGATGAGAATGCGCATGTCGGAGGGCCTTTTCCTTAGACGGACATTAAGTGAATGGAGCATAGCTTGAGTTGTGCCGCCGGGCGGTGCAAGCGTGGTTTGCGCAGGGGGTTGCGCAAGCCCCCTGAACAATGGCGATATACACCCCTAAAAAACCGAGGCCACCCCCATGCTGCTCGCCACCCTGATCCATCGCGCCAGTCTACCCTGCCCGCAAGTAAGCCCCGATCAGGCGGCTCAACTGCTCGAGCAGCATTATGGCCTCACGGGCACCTTGCAGTCATTGGGCAGCCAGCAGGATCTCAACTACAAAGTTGACAGTGCCCGTGGCCGGTTCGTTCTGAAAATCTGCCGGGGCGACTACGCTGCCGTTGAGCTTCAGGCCCAGCACGCGGCGCTCAACACCCTGCAGGCCGTGCGCGCACCCAAGGTCATCAAGGCTCTGACCGGTGAGGAACTGCTGACCCTGACCCTCGACGGCCAAACCTTGCATGTGCGGGTGCTGGATTACATCGACGGCCAGCCGTTGACCCATCAGGCGCATTTGGGGCACAGGGTGATCGCAGGCTTCGGCGATCTGTGCGGTCGGATGAGCCAGGCGCTGGCGTCGTTCGAACATCCGGGCCTGGAGCGTACGTTGCAATGGGACCCGCGCCATGCCCTGGAATTGATCAAGCATCTGCTGGCCACCCTGGAAGATTTGCCCCACCGCGAAGCACTGGAACAAGTGGCTGAGCAGGTCCGCAACCGCATGCGCTCCCTGGCCGACCACCTGCCGTGGCAAGCCGTGCACATGGATATCACCGACGACAATGTGGTGTGGCAGCGTGATGCGCAACGCCACTGGCAACTTCAGGGCGTGATCGATTTTGGCGATCTGGTGCACACCTGGCGCATTGCCGACCTGTCGGTGACCTGCGCCGCCCTGCTGCACCATGCCGAGGGCGATCCCTTTGCGATTTTGCCGGCAATCCAGGCTTGTCATGCGGTGACGCCCTTGCAACCCGCAGAATTACAGGCGTTATGGCCGCTGATCGTCGCCCGGGCGGCGGTGCTGGTCTTGAGCAGCGAGCAGCAACAACGGCTGGATCCGCATAACAGTTACCTGCTGAAAAACGCCGAGCATGAGTGGGAAATCTTCCATGTAGCGACCTCGGTGCCGTTTGAGCTGATGGAAGCGGCGATTCTCAGCCGTGTTGGCCAGGCACCCGCACCCATCCTCAGCCAAGGTTTTGCGCCCTTGTTGCCGGGGTTGGTAGGCCGCGAGTTCGCGCTGATCGACCTGGGTGTGCTCAGCCCGCATTTCGAGGCGGGCAACTGGGAGCAAGCCGGCATCGATCAACGCCTGTTGCAGGATGCGGCGGCGGTACATGGGTTGGCGGCGAGCCGCTATGGGCAATACCGTTTGTCGCGTACCCGGCCCGACAGTGCGACCGAGCCGGAGACGTTTGCGTTGCACGTTGAGCTGCACGTGCCATCGGGGACTTCCGTCGAAGCGCCGTTTGCCGGTGTGGTACGACGAGGAGCCAATGATGAACTTCATGTGCATAACAGCGAAGCGACCGTGCGGCTATGGGGTGTAAAGCCGCTGTTGCAGCCGGGGGCTGCGGTGCTCAAGGGCCAGGTGATCGGTGAGGCCGAGGGCCCGCTGACAGTGCAGCTTTGCCGTGTTGACTTGCCCGCACCGCTATTCTGCGCACCGTCCCGGGCAGCGGCGTGGCAAGCGCTTTGCCCATCGCCGGCTGCGCTGCTGGGGCTGGCTTGCGACGCCGAGCCCGAGCTGGACCCCAAGGCCCTGCTGGCCCGCCGCGACGCCAGTTTCGCCCGTTCGCAAAAGCACTATTACGTCGATCCGCCGCGCATCGAGCGTGGCTGGCGCAACCACCTGATCGACATGCAGGGTCGTTCCTACCTGGACATGCTCAACAACGTGGCGGTGCTTGGCCATGGCCACCCGCGCATGGCGGCGGTGGCGGCGCGGCAGTGGTCGTTGCTCAACACCAACTCGCGGTTTCATTACGCGGCGATTGCCGAGTTTTCCGAGCGCTTGCTCGCGCTGGCACCAGAAGGCATGGACCGGGTGTTCCTGGTCAACAGCGGCACCGAGGCCAATGACTTGGCGATACGCCTGGCCTGGGCCTACAGCGGCGGGCGCGACATGCTCAGCGTGCTGGAGGCGTACCACGGCTGGTCGGTGGCGGCGGATGCGGTGTCCACCTCGATTGCTGACAACCCCCAGGCCTTGAGCAGCCGCCCGGACTGGGTGCACCCGGTGACCGCACCGAATACCTATCGCGGCGAGTTTCGCGGGCAGGACAGTGCGCCCGATTACGTACGAAGTGTGGAGCACAACCTGGCGAAAATCGCCGCGAGCCAACGCCAGCTGGCCGGTTTCATCTGTGAACCGGTGTACGGCAATGCCGGTGGCATCTCGTTGCCGCCGGGCTATTTGCAACGGGTGTATGAACTTGTCCGCGCCCAGGGCGGCGTGTGCATCGCCGATGAGGTGCAGGTGGGTTACGGCCGCATGGGGCATTTCTTCTGGGGCTTTGAAGAGCAGGGTGTGGTGCCCGATATCATCACCATGGCCAAGGGCATGGGCAACGGCCAGCCCCTGGGTGCGGTCATCACCCGGCGTGAAATCGCCGAGGCGCTGGAGGCTGAGGGCTACTTCTTCTCGTCGTCGGGGGGCAGCCCGGTCAGTTGCCGCATCGGCATGGCCGTGTTGGATGTGATGGAAGAAGAAAAACTGTGGGAAAACGCCCAGGTGGTTGGCGCGCATTTCAAGGCACGCCTGGAAGCTCTGATCGAGCGTCATCCGTTGGTTGGCGCCGTCCACGGTTCCGGATTTTACCTCGGCCTGGAATTGGTACGTAACCGGCAAACCCTGGAGCCCGCCACCGAAGAAACCACTTTGCTGTGTGATCGCCTGCGGGAGTTGGGGATTTTCATGCAGCCTACCGGCGACTATCTGAACATTCTCAAGATCAAGCCGCCGATGGTCACGTCGAGGCGCAGCGTGGACTTCTTTGTCGACATGCTGTCGAAGGTGCTGGATGAGCAGGTGTGATTAATCGATTGTTATCGGTTAACTACTGTCATACTCATCAGCTATGATCTTTTGTCGCTTTTAAAGCCGATTTTTATCCGTTATAAAGTCGGCCTTTACCCCATTCGGAGTCCTGATCGCCATGACCACCCTGCACAGCACCCCTCGCGCCGATGGCTTCTACATGCCTGCCGAATGGGCGCCACAGACGCAAACCTGGATGATCTGGCCCGAGCGCCCGGACAACTGGCGCCTGGGCGGCAAGCCGGCGCAGGCTGCCCATGTGGCCGTGGCCAAGGCGATCGCACGCTTTGAACCGGTGACCGTTGCCGTATCTGCCGGCCAGTACGAAAACGCCCGCGCACGCCTGGATGTGCCGAATATCCGCGTGGTGGAGATGTCCAGCGATGACGCCTGGGTGCGCGACACCGGCCCGACCTTCGTGATCAACAACAGCGGCGAAGTGCGCGGCGTGAACTGGGACTTCAACGCCTGGGGCGGTTTTGACGGTGGCCTGTATGCGCCGTGGAACCGCGATTCCCAGGTTGGCGGCAAGATCCTCGAGATCGAACGCGCACCGCGCTACCGCACCGAAGGTTTTGTGCTGGAAGGCGGTTCGATCCATGTCGACGGCGAAGGCACCCTGATCACCACCGAAGAATGCCTGCTCAACCGCAATCGCAACCCGCACCTGGGCCGGGCCGAGATCGAAGCGGTGCTGAGCGCCAACCTGGCTGTGGATAAGATCATCTGGTTGCCGGATGGCCTGTTCAACGACGAAACCGACGGCCATGTGGATAACTTCTGCTGCTACGTGCGCCCGGGCGAAGTGTTGCTGGCCTGGACCGATGACGAACAAGACCCGAACTACGCGCGCTGCCACGCCGCAATGGACGTGCTGCAAAGCAGCACCGACGCCCAGGGTCGCTCGTTCATAGTGCATAAAATGCCGATTCCCGGGCCGCTGTACGCCACGGAGGAAGAATGCGCCGGTGTCGACCCGGTTGACGGCTCCCAGGAGCGGAATCCGTCGGTGCGTTTGGCCGGTTCCTACGTGAACTTCCTGATCGTCAACGGTGGCATCATCGCCCCAAGCTTCGACGACCCGCTGGACAGCCAGGCCAAGGCGATCCTGCAGGACCTGTTCCCGCAGCACGAAGTGGTGATGGTGCCGGGCCGCGAACTGTTACTGGGTGGCGGTAATATCCACTGTCTGACACAGCAGCAGCCGGCACCGCACAAAGAGTGAGTGCAGTTGTAACAGCATCGAGGCGATAAGCCGGGCGCAACCGGTTCCGGTGCCCACAGCAAGCCCGCGGCCCAGCAAGGTCGCGGGCTTTTTTGTGTCCGAATACCTATAAACACGAGACATTGGCATAGCTCTTGTATCGGTGCTGTCACAGTGGCCCAAGGTGATGACTGCGCAGTTCTGTCATAAACCTTGAGTAAGTTAGCCGCTCACGCAGTAGGAGAGAGCGCTGAAATGAATGCCGATATCAACCTGATGTACACGCGTGCGGCCCACCCCTTGCGGGTCAGCGGCGACGCGATTCCCGCACTGGCGCTCTGGTTGAAGGAAAACGGCTCGCGACGGATCAGGCGCCAGCCTGACTTGCGCAGCGTGATGAATGAACGCTACCCGGCAGGCCTGTTCAGCGAGGATGAAGTGCACGTGTTGTGCGACCTGCTGAAAAACTGAGTAACACCGAGCACAAATGTGGGAGGGGGCAAGCCCCTTCCTACACCCTTTGGATGTATTCGATTCAGAAACTGTAGGTCCCAGTCACCACCACGCTGCGCGGTTCTCCCGGCTGGATCTGCGCCACGCTGGTCGCCGACGCATAGTAGGTTTTGTCCGCGATATTGTTCAGCGCCGCCCTCACGTCCCATTCTTTCTGGCGGAACCCCGCCAAGGCATCCCAACGGCCATAACCCGGCAGCACCACGGTGTTGAGACTGTCGGCGTAACGATCCCCCACCAGCGTCAAACCGGTTTCGGCGTACCAGCCCATCTCGGGTTTCCAGGTGATGAACAGGCTGCCGTTGCGCTTGGCCACATCACTGACGCGCTTGCCTTCAAAGCCGTTGTTGTCCTTCACGACCGTGGCGTCCTGCAGGCCGATTCCCCCGCGAACGTACCAATTGCCGACGATCTTGCCGGTGGCGGTCAGCTCCACGCCGCGTGAGCGTTGCAAGCCGCTGAGCAGGGTGATGGTGCGGTCCAGCGGGTCGCTGGTGCGGCGGTTGTAGAGCTCCAGTTCGTACACCGCCAGGGTGGTGCTCAGGCGGTCGTCGAGCCAATCGCTCTTGACCCCGATTTCCTTCTGTTTGGTCAGCTCGGGGCTCAGGTCGTTGACGCTGCCGGCGGCGTTAGGGGTGATGCCGATCAGGCCGCCACCGGCCGGGGAGAACGTCTTGCTCCACGAGGCATAGAACGAGTGATGTTCCAGCGGCGTCCAGACCACGCCAAAGCGCGGGCTGGTGCTGTGGCTGTCGACGGCCTGTTGGGTGTTGAGGATTTTGTTCCTGGTGTCCACTTCGAAACGGTCGTAGCGCAGGCCGGCCAGGAGCTGCCATTGATCATTCAGGCGCAGCTGGTCTTGTACATAAACCGCACGACTTTCCACTTCGGTGTGGTTGTTGCTCGACACGCTCATCCGCCCGTTATGGCTCAGGTGGCGGTTGGGCTGGTTGAGGTCCAGGCTCGGCACGGCCTGGCCACCACGGCTGACGGCGGTGGCGGTGTAGAGCTTGGGATCGCGGCGCTGGCTGCCCAGCTCGAGGCCGGTGAGCAAACGATGCTCCAGGCCGAAGGTGCTGAAGCCGCCTTCCAGTTCGACGTTGTTGAAGAGGTTCCGCGTGGTCAGGTCTTGCTGCCAGCGCTGGCGTGTCACGCTGTTGGTCGCAGGCACGTAGGCGGTCTGGTAGGTGTTGTCGAAATCGCTGTCGAGCTTGAATACGCCCAGGGTCTGGCGCAGTTGCCAGTTGTCGTTGAGCTCATAGGCCAGCCTGGAGCGCAGGGACTGGGATTTATCGTCGATGTAGTCGCGGCTGTCGAAGTAAGTGGTGCTGCGGCTCACATCCGCCGGCCGGCCGTTGACCCCGGGAACGCCACGGTCCGGCGTGCGGTTGTAGCGGCTGTATTCGTATTGCACCAGCCAATTCAGGTCCGGCGTGAGCTGCCAGCTCATGGACGGTGCAAACAGCTGGCGATTGCCGCTGACGCCATCGCGCCAGCTGTTGTTGTCCTGGTTGCCCATGTTCAGGCGCAGGCTGATGTCATCGGTGGGGTCGGTGCTGAGGTCGGCATACAGACTGCGCAAATCGTTGCTGCCGCCTTGGGCCTCGATACTCGACTTGTGGCCGGCGCCAGGCAGTTTGCTCACACGGTTGACGATCCCTCCCTGACCGCCTCGCCCGTAGAGTACGGCTGCCGGCCCCTTGAGCACTTCGATGCGCTCGATGTTATGCAGGTCGCGCACGTACTGGCTGTCATCGCGGATGCCATCCAGGTAGAAGTCGTTGCTCGCGTCGAAACCCCGGATGCGCAGGCTGTCGAAGCGCGTATCGGCGCCGCTGCTGACGTTGGGAATGCCGCTCAACGCCTGGCCCAGGTCATTGGTGCCGTAGGCGCGCAGGCTTTCGGTCTTTACCGAGTCGATGGCCTGGGGCACATAACGCACCGGCGTGGCGGTGCGGGTGGCAGTGCTGGTTTCCTTGACGCGTGGGTCGTCTTCGTCAGCTTCGGCGCTGATCGAGGTTTCGGGCAACGTGGTGGCCGCGCAGGCAAAACCGGCAGACAGCAGAACGGAAAGCCCAAGGGTGATGGGCGTCAGGCGAAGGGCAGGCATTAAGGAACGTATCCGAATGGTTTGGGAGAAAAACAGCACGTTAATGGTAATGCTTTGCATTTGCGCGCGTTATCCATTGCCAAACGTATCGGCTTTGAAATATGTTACGAGATGTGTTTTTTGTCGTTTCGGCTGCGGTTTTTTGTCGCTTTCGATGTGGCTGTAAGCCCTGGCTTAGAATTATTTCGCCTAAATACAGACGATTCGCGAAATTGACACATAGTTCCGGGCGCGACTAGGATTGCGCCCAACGCCTGTGGCTAACCGCCATGACTCATCCAATAAAAAGGCCCGCGGCATGTTCAGTCGTCCGCGGGCCTTCTTTTTTCCGGATTCAGTCGACACCAGAAAAAGCATTACGGAGCCTGGTGTCACAGCGCGTACTCAACCAGGAATAAGGAATACAAGAAAATGTTGAAGCAACGGATGAGTCTGATCGCTCTGGGGATTTTGAGCGCATCGACAGCAATGGCAAACGACCAGGACCAGTCCAAGGGTTTTATCGAAGACAGCCACCTGAACATCGCCGCACGTAACGCCTACATCAGCCGCGACTACAAAAACGGCAAGCAAGACAAAGCCGAGTGGGGCCAAGGCTTCATCGGCAAGCTGGAGTCCGGTTTCACCCAGGGCACCGTCGGTGTGGGTGTGGACGTGATCGGCCAATACGCTATCCGCCTGGACGGTGGTAAAGGTCGCGCCGGCGCGGGCGGTATCGACTTCTTCAAACCGGGTAATGGCACTGCCGACAACCCTGGCTCGGCACCACACGACCTGGCCAAGGGCGGCGCTGCCGTCAAGTTCCGCGTTTCCAACACTGTGCTCAAGTACGGTGATCAGTTCCCGGCCGTGCCTGTGCTGCAGTACGACAACTCCCGTCTGTTGTCGGAAACCTACACCGGTACCTCGATCGTTTCCAAAGAGATCGCCGGTCTGCAACTGGACGCGGGTCACTTCACCAAAGAAGCGCGCAAGAGCATGGAAGGCACCGACAGCGGTCGCCTGAAGAGCATCGACTACATCGGCGGTAGCTACAAATTCACCGAAAGCCTGTCCGCTGCGCTGTATGCCTCCGACATGCAGGACGTGCTGAAGAAGCAATACGTCAACGTCAACTACGTGCTGGCCCTGCCAGAGAAGCAGTCGCTGACGTTTGACTTCAACGGCTACAAAACCAAGCTGGACAAGAGCTTCGCCCTGGAAAACCAAGGCAGTGAAGACGCTCGCGACAACAAAATCTGGAGCCTGGGCGCGACCTGGGCCGTTGGCCCGCACAGCTTCACCGTGGCTCACCAGCGCAGCACCGGCGACACCGGCTACCTGTACGGCGGCTACCGCAATGCTGGCGGCATCGGCGACGGTGGCAACACCATCCTGCTGGCCAACTCCTACTGGTCCGACTTCAACGGCAAGGACGAACGTTCGTGGCAAGTGGGCTACGGCATCGATTTCGCTACCTTCGGCGTGCCGGGCCTGACCTACAACGTTGCCTACGTACGGGGTACCAACATCGACGACGGTACCAACCGCGGCGACGGCACCGAGCGTGAAATCTGGAACCAGTTCAAGTACGTGGTCCAGAGCGGCCCGGCCAAAGACCTGAGCCTGCGTGCGCGTGCGTCCTGGTTGCGCGTTTCCAACAACGCCAGCAACTACAACGTAGGCGGGAACGAAATCCGTCTGTTCGCCGACTACCCGATCAACGTTTTTTAATTGATCCTGTGTCGCGCCTGAGTGTCAGGCGAAAAAGCCCCGACTGGTTCGGGGTTTTTTTATGCCCGTCTATACAAGGCGGACTTGTTACATCGGATCACTAATGAAGTAACCGGGCCCACCTTTATCCCCTTCCAGCGCAAGCCTAAATTGGCCCCACTGCTCGCCCATCACCCCGATGGTCGGCCACTGGAGTCCTCGCCATGCCCTTTGTCAGCCTGCGCATCACCCGTGACGGCGTTACCCCCGAGCAAAAAGCCCAGGTCATCGCTGAATTTACCGAAACCCTCGAACGCGTCCTGCACAAACGCCCGGACCTGACCCATATCGTCATCGAAGAAGTCGACACCGATAACTGGGGCTACGCCGGCATCACCACCACCGAATACCGCAAATCCCAAGCCTGAATCCCTACCGGAGCATCCTCATGAAAAAAGTCGTCATCATCACCGGCGCCTCCCAAGGTATCGGCGCCGCGGTCGTCCAGGCCTACCGTGCCCTCGACTACCGCGTAGTCGCCACCTCGCGCTCGATCCAGCCGTCCACCAACCCCGACATCCTCACCGTCGCCGGCGACATCGCCGATCCGGCCACGGCCCAGCGCATCATCCGCGACACCCTGGCCACCTTCGGGCGCATCGACAGCCTGATCAACAACGCTGGCATCTTCATCGCCAAACCCTTCACCGCCTACACCCAGGCGGACTACGCCAACGTGCTTGCGGTGAACCTCCATGGCTTCTTCTACATCACTCAACTCGCGATTGCCGAGATGGAAAAGAACCACGCCGGCCATATCGTCAACGTCACCACCAGCCTGGCTGACCACGCCATTGATGGCGTGCCGTCGGTACTCGCCAACCTCACCAAAGGCGGCTTGAATTCGGCAACCAAATCGTTGGCGATTGAATACGCCAAGCGTGGAATCCGTGTGAACGCAGTGAGCCCGGGCATCATCAAGACGCCGATGCACGGCGAAGAAACCCACGCGGCGCTCGGGCAATTGCACCCGGTCGGGCACATGGGGGAAGTGAGTGACATCGCCCAGGCAATTGTCTACCTGGAAACTGCCGGTTTTGTGACCGGCGAGATTCTGCATGTCGACGGCGGGCAAAGCGCCGGGCACTGATACACACGTCCCGGCCTAGCCCGGCCGGGCGTTGTCATCCCGAGGCGAGCGGCCGAAAAAAGCTTTATAGGCGCGACTGAACGCCGCTTCGGATTCATAGCCAATCGCAAAACCTACTTCTCCGATGCGGCCGTCCTGTTTGGCCAGCATGGTTTTCGCCAGGGTCAGCCGCCATTCATTCTGATACCGAAGCGGCGAGCGGCCGACCAGGGCGCTGAACCGTTCGCAGAAATTCGACCGCGACATGCCCGCCACCTCAGCCAGGTAGTCGATGCGCCATTGCTTGCCCGGTGTTTCGTGAATGGCTTTCAGCACGCGGGCGATACGCGCGTCCGACAACCCACCCAACCATCCGGAAGCGGCGCCCTGGTGCACCCAGGTGCGCAGGATGCGAATCACCACCAGGTCGATCAGGCGCGAAATCATTAATGCCCCGCCCGGTTGCGTGTCGTGGGCTTCGAGCAACATGAAATGCAGAATGCCTTCCGCCCATGCGGCGGCGTCGGCTTGCTGGATGTGGATCAGCCGAGGCAGGGCGAACAGCATGGCCTGGAAACTGCTCGCGTCGAACCAGAAGCGGCAGATGACTACGGTTGCCGGCCCATTCAGGGCGGTCAGCGTGATGCCAGTTGGAACGTGGGGCAGCAGGATCACATCGCCTTGCTCCAGCGCTACGGGAGGCTGATCAGCAACGTAGAGATGCAACCGGCCGTGCTGGAGCACGCAGATGTGCGCGCTTCTTTCATCCAGCGTGAGGGGCTGTGCCTCCGTCAGTGTGCAGGAATAAACCCGATCACCCGTCAGGCGGATCTGCGCCAGTACCTGGGACAGCAGGTCGCCCTTGGCCAGCCCTTCCAGCTGCAATTGCGGATGAATGATCAAGTTTTCCAAGGGATTCATCATGTCGGTTCGACCCCGCCCACACTAAGCTGACCGCCGAGATCATAGCGCGCCGGTGCCATCGGGATGAGCCTTTCCCGCGCTGACCGTTTTTGCACATCATCCAACCACATGGGAACCCCACTATGTTCGGAATCTCCGCTCTCGGCTGGCTGCACACCCTCGGCAGCCTGCCGGCCATTCCACTGGCCGCCTACATGTTTATCCGGCATGGCCGTATCGTGCCTCGGTCAGTGCCGGGGTTGTTGTACTTCGTGTCGATGATGATCGGTGGCCTCACCGTGTTCCTGGTCGCGCATCAGCCCGTCAGCAACGCCATCGGCATCATTACGATTGCGCTGCTGTTGGCGGGCTATGGGGTAGGGCGCGTGGCCTGGCTGGGGCGAGCCCGGGTGTATATGGAGACGATCTTGCTGAGCCTGACGGCTTTTTTCCTGATGGTGCCCACCGTGTCCGAGACGTTGCGCCGCGTTCCCGATGGTCACCCCTTCGTCACTGACCTGAAATCGCCGGTGCTGCTGGGCGCGCAGGCGGGCATTGCGCTGGCGCTGGTGATCGGCGTGACGGCGCAAATGGTGTACCTGCGCAGGCAATCGCGCCTCAGCACTGCCCAACGCTGAAAAACCGGGCAGGAACTGCCAGTTTTCATCGCCCAACACCGTGTAGCCGCCCATGAAGTGGAAGCCAGCAATCGTCACCCAAGTCGTCTCGACCACCCAGCCTGGGCCACGAATATGGGTGCAGTAGACGTGATACCTGAAAGGGTGAAAAAAGACTGCGCCCTATTAGAAGCGTCAAATAAGTGGCAAGTTTGACTCGGGTTTGCCGTTTGGCGGCATCTTAGACAATTTGTTGACAGTCTCTTTTGGATCCACCATGATTCCCGCGATGTTGATGGCTCTAAGCCATTAAAGTGATATTAGTAACGCGCATTCGTCCCATGCTGTGGTTCTTCAAGATTCAGGGATAAGGCGGCTTGGACTCGGATGGCCAGGCGACGTTGGTCAGGGTAGCCCTAAAACACTGTCACCTTTAATTAGCAGGCTCGTTTGTCGGTGCCTGCGCTCGAGTCTCTAGGAAGTAAACTTCATGGCTGTAGGACGAATTCTGGTCACCGGTGGTGCAGGTTTTATTGGTTCACATCTGGTAGATGCGTTGCTGGGCAAAGGCTACAAGATTCGCGTATTGGACAACTTGTCGACCGGTAAGGTGGCTAACCTGCCCGCCGGTAATCCTGATCTGGAACTGCTGGTTGGCGATGTCGCCGACAGCGCCGTGGTCGAGCAAGCCATGGTTGATTGCAGCGCAGTCGTGCATCTGGCTGCGGTTGCGTCGGTGCAGGCCTCGGTAGACGATCCTGTCGCCACTCACCAGGCCAATTTCGTCGGCACTCTCAACGTGTGCCAAAGCATGCTCAAGGCCGGTGTGGCGCGTGTGGTGTTTGCCTCCAGCGCGGCTACCTACGGCAACAACGGCGAAGGCACGGCCATCGCCGAAGACACGCCCAAGTCGCCACTGACGCCTTATGCCAGCGACAAGTTGGCCAGTGAGTACTACCTGGACTTCTACCGTCGCGAGCACGGCCTGGAGCCAGTGATCTTCCGCTTTTTCAATATCTTCGGCCCACGCCAGGATCCGTCTTCGCCGTACTCCGGCGTGATCAGCATCTTCACCGAGCGTGCGCTGGCAGGTAAGCCGATTACCGTCTTTGGTGACGGTGAGCAAACCCGCGACTTCGTCTACGTGCAGGACCTGGTGAGCATCCTCGTCCAGGCGGTGGAGACCCGCGAACCGGCACCTGAAGCCATCAACGTAGGGCTCAGCCGTTCGACCAGTCTCAACGACCTGATCGCTGAGCTGGGCCGTGCCACCGGTACTGCGTTGAACGTGACGTACCAAGCTTCACGTCAAGGCGACATCCGTCATTCGCGCGCGAATAACGCCCGTCTGTTGGAGCGCTTTGCACTCCCGCAACCGACCTCCATTGGCCAGGGTTTGGCGCAGCTGTTGCGCAGCTTGTAGTTCGCCGGTCACTTCGCCCGACGTCTACGCAGTATTGGCTCAGTCATCTTCAAGAGTGAATTATGGAAATCGTTTTCCGCAGGACGCGTATCCGCGCGATCGCTGAGCGGCTGTTGGCTGCTTTTGCCTTATTCGTCGGCGGGCCGACTGTGCACGCTGCTGCCTTGGCCCAACCGAACAGCGTGGCTTTCTGGTATGCCGAGCAACCACCGCTGCCGGAACTGGCGCAGTTCGACTGGGCCGTGGTCGAACCGGGCCACATGACCCCTGGCGATGTGAAAACCTTGCGGGCGTTGGGCAGCCAGCCGTTTGCCTACCTGTCCATCGGTGAGTTTGACGGCAATAAGGCTGAGGTCGAGAAAGCCGGGTTGAGCAACGCGGTTTCCCCTGTGCGCAATCACGCCTGGAACAGCCAGGTGATGGATCTCACGTCGCCGGTCTGGCGCGAGCATCTGTTCGGACGTGCCAAGGCTCTGGAAGCGCAAGGCTATACGGGTCTGTTCCTCGACACCCTCGACAGTTTCCAACTGATGCCCGAGGCTTCGCGCGAGAACCAGCGCGTCGGCCTGGCCACCTTGCTGCGTGAGCTGCACAAGCGTCAGCCGAACCTGAAGCTGTTCTTCAACCGTGGTTTCGAAGTGTTGCCTGAGCTGGACGGCGTTGCCGCCGCCGTGGCGGTCGAGTCGATCCATGCCGGTTGGGATGCTTCCGCCAAACGCTATCGCCCGGTGTCCGAGTCCGATCGCCAGTGGCTCGAAACCCACCTGCAACCGCTGCGCGCCAAGGGCGTGCCGCTGGTGGCCATCGACTACTTGCCACCCGAGCGTCGTGAGGAGGCGCGCACGCTCGCCAAGCGTCTGCGCGAAGAGGGGTTCATTCCCTACATCAGTACCCCGGACCTCAACACCCTGGGCATCAGCAGCATCGAGGTCCAGCCGCGCCGTATCGCGATGATCTACGACCCGCGTGAAGGTGCACTGGAAGATGCCGCTGGCCATAGCAACCTGGGTGGTTTGTTGGAGTACCTCGGTTACCGAGTCGATTACCTGCCCGCCGACAGTGACCTGCCGCTCTACGGTTTCAGTGGCTTGTACGCGGGTGTGGTCACCTGGATGACCAGCGGCCCGCCGCAGGATGCATCGGCGTTCAATCGCTTTATCAATGCCCGTCTGGACGAGCAGGTACCAGTGGCGTTTTTCAGTGGTCTGCCGGTTGAAGACAAATTGTTGCTCAAGCGCCTGGGCCTCAAGCTGGATGCGCCGCCCGCCACTCAGGTGTTGACCATCACCCACCAGGACAAGGCCCTGCTGGGCGCATTCGAGGCACCGGTGGTGCCTCGCTCCCGTGACCTGGCTGCGGTCTGCGTATTGCCCAACGGCCCAACCCCGGCGTTGTCCTTGAGCGGTGCCAATGGCGCCGTTTTCAACCCGGTGGTGGTCGGTAAATGGGGGGGACTTGCGCTGGCGCCTTACCTGCTCGAAATCAACAACGAGCGTAGCCGCTGGATTCTCGACCCTTTCGCGTTCCTTCAGGCCAGCCTGCGTCTACCGGCGCAACCTCGGCCGGACACCACCACCGAAAATGGCCGGCGCATCGCGACCGTGCATATCGATGGCGACGGATTTCCCTCCCGCGCCGAAGTGCGCGGCACTCCCTATGCAGGTCGTCATACCCTGGACGACTACATCAAGCCCAACCCGTTCCTGACGTCGGTGTCGATCATCGAGGGCGAGATCTCGCCGCGTGGCGCGTTCCCCTTCCTGGCCCGCGAGCTGGAGCCGATTGCCCGCGAGATCTTCGCCAACCCTAAAGTCGAAGTGGCCACGCACACCTACAGCCATCCGTTTTTCATGCAGCCGGATAAGGCCGAGAAGCGCGAAAATTTCAACCCGGAATACGGTTTGAACATGAAAATCGCCGGCTACGAAAAAATCGATTTTCGTCGGGAGATTTTTGGCTCGCGCGATTACATCAATCAGAACCTGACTACGCCACAGAAGCCGGTGAAGATGGTGTTCTGGCCAGGCGATGCGCTGCCATCCGCCAGCACCATCAAGCTGGCCTATGACGCGGGCTTGAAAAACGTCAACGGCGCCGAAACCATCATGACCAAGGCCAACCCGTCCCTGACCGGGTTGAACCCGTTGCTGCGGCCGACGCCTGGGGGGTTGCAGTACTACGCGCCGATCATCAACGAAAACCTCTACACCAACCTGTGGAAAGGCCCGTACTACGGCTTCCGTGAGTTGATCGAGACGTTCGAACTGACCGACAGTCCGCGTCGCCTGCGCGGGCTGCACCTCTACTACCACTTCTATTCCAGCACCAAGCAAGCCTCGATCAAGGCCATGCACGAGATCTACGGCTACATGCGCGAGCAACAGCCGATGTCGTTGTGGATGAGCGACTACGTCGACCGTCTGCATGGTCTTTACCAGTCGAGCCTGGCCCGAACGGCGGACGGCGCCTGGCAGATTCGCGGGATGGACGCTCTGCGTACCGTGCGCCTGGATGCACAGATGGGCTGGCCGGACTTGCTCCAATCCCAAGGTGTCGCGGGTGTACGTGACTTGCCGCAAGGGCGCTATGTGGCCCTGAGCAGCGACAAGGCATTGCTCGCATTGCGTGCGGACAGAGATCCCCATCCTGCGCTGGAGGAGGCCAACGTGCCGTTGCTCGATTGGCGTTACCTGGATGATCGGCGCGTGAGCTTTTCCTTCGCCGGTCAGTTTGACCTGACCTTCACCGTACGCTCGGCAACCGCCTGCCGCGTGGAAGTCGATGGGCAACGATTCGCTGGCAAGGCCTCGGCTGGCCTTTGGACTTTTCAACTTCCCATGAAGCAGGTGAGTAATGGTCAACTCCTCTGCAACTAAAAGCAGCCGCCTGCTTAACCCATGGGCATTGGCGGTGGTCGCTGTCGCCGTGGGCGGCCTGCTGTGGGCAACCTTCCAGCGTGAAGAAGTGTTCCAGCCCGACGGGCGCGAACCCGACGCCGTGTCGGCCAACTATGCCGAGCTGTTGCTGACGGCGCACCCGGATGACGACCATTTGCGTTTGCAATTGGTCGACTTGCTGATTCGCCTGGGTGACTACACCAAGGCGCGCCAACACGTGGACGCCTGGCCCAAGCCGCAGCCGGAGATCCAGGCCTACTATCGCCTGGAGCTGGACGCGCTGATCGCAGCCAGTGGCAACGACCTGATTGCGCAGCATGCGTTGGTCGAGCGTCTGCAAAGCTTCGATCATCGCAAGCTGCCGGTGGCCCAGCTGCAAAGCCTGGCGAAGCTGGCGTTGACCCTGCAGGCGCCGGCGTTTGCCGCCAGTGTGTTCGAAGAGATCGCAGGGCGTGACCCGGCGCAGCGCACCGAGGCGCTCAAATCAGCCGCGCAGTGGTACTTGGCGGGTGAGCAGCCTGCGCACGCGGCAGACATCTATCTGCAACTCAAGCGTGACGCCCAACAACCGGCCGAACGACGGGAGTACGCGCAACTTGCGTTCAACAGCCTGCTCTCGGCCGGCCGTGACGAGCAGGCCGCGCAAGTGCTGGCTGACGAGCTGCCCCGGCTGACGAACCCGCAGACCGACGTGGCGTGGCTGGAGCAAGGCGTGGATATCGCCGTTGCGACCAGGCAGTTCGACCTGGCCCAGCGCGTGCTCCAGCAGTGGCATGACCTGGAGCCTGGCAACCGCAAAATCCTGGTCAAAGAATTCCAGGTGCGCCTGTCTATCAATGATCTGGCGGGTGCATGGGAAACCGGTCAGGAGCTGGTCATCGATTACCCGGATGACACCGAGTTGCTGGGGCAAATGGCCAAGCTCGGTGAGTGGCGCGGTGATAACGAAGCCGCGCTGGATTACTGGATTCGCTTGCTCAAACTCAAGGAGGACCCGAAAACCCGCGAGCACGCCTGGCGCCTTGCCAGCCTGCAATTCGACTTCGCCCGCTCGATCCCGTTGCTCGCCGACATCATGCAGCAGCGTGCGCTCACGGACATCGAGCTGGATGCGTTGATCTACGCTCATGAATCCCGTGGTACACCGGCTGAAGCCGAGGCATGGCTGCGCACCTACCTGCGCAAGTACCCGGCCCATCGCCTGGCCTGGACACGCTTGCTGCACAACCTGGAAAACACCGGGCAGTTCGCGGCCAAAGGCAAGCTCTACAAGGACTATGCAAAACGCTACACGCTGACCACCGCCGAATTGGTCGATTGGGCCAGCACGCAAATGAAGCTGTTTGATGAGCCGGCGGCCTGGGAAGTGGTCAAGTCGGACGACTCATCCATCGATGACCCGGAATACTGGCGCACCCGTGCGGCGCTCGCCTGGGACCTGGAGCGCGACGAAGACTTGCGCGTCTCCCTGGAAAAACTGCTGTCCCTCAACGGCAAGCTGAACAGTGGCGACGAGAGCCAGTTGATCACCCTGTATCGCACCCGTGACCCGCAGCGTGCCTTGAAGTTGATGGTCGACAGCTGGCACCGCGCCCAGGATCCGCAACGGTTGGTCGAGGCGCTGCAACTGGCCCAGGAGCTGCACGAGTGGGATCAGGTCGTTACCCTGTTGGAAGACGCCAGGCAATACCCGCAGGCCTACGAGCAAGCCCAGGTCCTGGCGGTACGCGGTGCCTTGGCGGTGGAGCAGGGCGATCCCTCCGAGGCCGAGCGTCTCTATCTGCTGGGCTTGTCGCGCTACCCCGATGACAACCTGTTCCGCGAGCGTTTGACCTGGCTGTATGTCGACCAGGCCGACACGGCAAAACTCAAACTCCTGCTGGCCAAATGGCGTGCCTATGCACGGGCAGACCGCCTGCTCTGGCTGCCGTTCGCCAGCGCCAGCCAGCTGTTGGGGCGCGATGCCGAGGCGTTGGCCTGGTATCGCATGTACCTCAAGCTCAGCCCGAACGACTGGCTGGTGCAGGCCGCGTATGCCGATGCACTGGACACATCCGGCTACCAGGACGCCGCCCAGCGCCTGCGCTTGAAGTTGCTGCGCAGCCCCGAGGCCGACAACCTGCAACCCTCGTCCCAACGCTATGCGATCTGGCTGCGCTTGATGTCGAGCAGCTACTCGCCGCAGAAGGCCCAGCAAGAATTGCTGAAGTGGAAAGACGGTTCGCCGTCGATGAAACAGCTGTGGTTCGAACGCCTGCTGGCCCGCCTGGATGCGACCAACCAGCCAGCGCAGAAAGACGACTGGCTGGCCTGGGCGCGCACCCAAGGGCTCAAGGTCGACCGTTACGAGCAGATCCAGGAAGCCTTGCGCAGCCGCAATAAAGCCCAGGTCGAAACCCTGTTGGCCAGCAGCGACCTGAACCCGGCGCAGCGCGCACAGGCGCTCAGCCGTTTGGGGCGTACCAACGAGGCACTGGACACCAGCCTGTCCGCACTGGGCGACGACCAGCCGGATTCGGTGAACGAGCAACTGCGTCGCCAGGCGGTGGAGATCCACGAAGCCACCCCGCAAGGCGCATTGCTGTCGTATCAGAAACAGGATTTCGGTGGCTTGTCGTTTGACTCGCCGCGCCTGGAAATCGCCCACAACCTGGGTGACAACTGGTACGCCGATGTCGAGATGGAACACGGCAACTATAAAGGCGACGACGTCATCTCTTCGCGCATCGGCGACGAGAGCAACGCGGCCCTGACCTTGGTGCGCGCGGTGGAAAACGGCAGCTGGAAGCTGTTCGCCGACACCAGCCAACGCAAGGACGACGACCGTAACGGCCTGGGCCTGTCGCGCCTGTGGCAGTTGGGTAACAGCCACCAGATCGAGACCGGCCTGGACTGGCATCGCAAGAGCGACGACAGCGGCCTGATGCGGGCTTTCGGCCAGCAGGACCGCGCCTGGGTCGGCGGCCGTCACGGCCTGACTGCGCGGGACCAGTTGAGCTGGGAAGTGGCGCAGCGCTCGTTCTCGACCCGTGCCGGCGACTCGTTGGGCAGCGGTCATGCGCTGAAGCTGGAGTTTAACCACACGCTGGAGTTCGCCGGGCCTAACTGGACGGTGCGCAGTGGTGTGGATTACCAGAAGAACAACGTGAAGGATCGCAACCTGGATTACCTCTCCAGCGACTTCAAAGGCCCGATTCGAGTGCCTGATGTCGCGCCGCCTGAGCCGGGTGACCCGATCGAGTTGCAGACCATCCCGTCGGGCGACCTCCTGCAAAGCCGCTACGGCCAACTCTATGTCGGTACGTCCTGGCGTCGCGGCATCCCCGGTGCGCTGGTGCGCAGCAAGCCGCAATACACCTGGCTGGTGGACATGACGGCGGGCTGGCAGTGGACCGACCAAACCTTCAACTACGGCGTCAACACGGGCATTGGTTTCGAAGTGCTGGGTGACGACGAACTGGCCCTCACCTTCGGCTACCAATCTGCGCCACAAGGCGGGGATGGCAAGTCCGGCGGCACACTGGGCATGAGCTACGGCGTGCGTTTCGGGCGCTGATTACAGAATCTACGGGAGAAAAACCTATGCAAGCAATTCGTAACCTGAGCCTGGCCCTGACAGTGCTGTTCGTCGCCGGCTGCTCCAGCTTCACCAGTGAAAACAGCCCTGACCTGCCGCGTAACGCGCAGTGGGGCATCGTGCCGATGATCAACTATTCGCAGACCCCGCAAGCCGGTGAGCGCAGCGAGCAGATCCTGCTCAGCGTACTCAGCAGCCATGGCCTGCAACCGCGTGTTTATCCGACCAGCACCCAGGGTGAGCAGGCGCTGATGGACGACAACGAGCGCCTGACCGGTGCCCTGGAATGGGCACGTGAGCAAAAGCTCGATTACGTCATCGCCGGCAGCGTCGAAGAGTGGCAGTACAAGAACGGCCTGGATGGCGAGCCGGCGGTGGGCATCAGCCTGCGTGTGCTGGACGCCGACAGTGGTCGTGTGCTCTGGAGCAAAAGCGGCGCGCGCGCCGGTTGGTCCCGTGAAAGCCTGGCGGGCAATGCTCAGACGGTAATCGACAAACTGGTTGGCGCCCTTCGATTCGAGTGAACGCAATGAATTCTCCACACATGGATTACAGCCTGGCGCCTCGCGCCAGCGGGCCGGTGTCTTGGCTGGAAACACTCCTGGTAACGGGCTTGGCCATTGGCCTCGGCTTCTGGCTGACTCCCGAAGACCCGTTGCAAATGCACGGTGGTTTCCCCTGGCCAATCCTGGCGCCACTGCTGTTGGGTGTGCGTTACGGTTTTGTGCGCGGCCTGTTCAGCGCCGTGCTGCTGGTGGCGGCGCTGTTTGCCCTGCGCTACACCGGGCATGCAGGTTATACCCAGCTTGAGCCCTCGTTCATCGTCGGTGTGCTGGTGTGCGGGATGCTGGTGGGTGAGGTTCGCGACCTGTGGGTGCGCCGCCTGGAGCGTCTGCAGATGGCTAACGAATACCGTCAGTACCGCCTCGACGAATTCACCCGTGCCCACCAGATCCTGCGGGTGTCCCATGACCTGCTGGAGCAGCGCGTGGCCGGCAGTGACCAGAGCCTGCGCAGCTCGTTGCTGGGCCTGCGTGAAAAACTGCGCGGCATGCCGGTCGAAGGCGACGCATTGAGCGAGCTGGCCGAGCCGATCGTGGCGATGCTCGGCCAATACGGTGCATTACGCGTGGCAGGTTTGTACCGCGTCGACGACAGCGAGAAAAACCTACTGCCCCAGGCCTTGGCGATGATCGGCGTGATGGGGCCGCTGCAAACCGATGACGGTTTGATCCGGCTATGCCTGGAGCGCGGCGAACTGGTGAGCGTACGCCAGGAACTGATCGACGCCGGTAACGCCGCGCAGTTTTCCGCGCTGCAGGCCTGCATCCCGTTGATCGATGCCGAAGGCCGCTTGCTGGCTATCCTGGCGGTTCGGCAAATGCCGTTCTTTGCGTTCCAGGACCGCACCTTGAGCCTCTTGTCGCTGCTGGCCGGCCACATTGCCGACCTGTTGCGCCGCGATCCGCAAGTGCTGAGCCTGCCCGATGCGCACGCCCAGCAATTTTCGTTGCAGCTCAAGCGGTCGTTGGTGGATGTGGAACAGCACACATTGCCCGCCGGGTTGTTCGCGTTCGAGATGACGCGCGCCAACGAGGAACTGTCGCGTCTGATGGAGCGCAGCCAACGTGGCCTGGACTTGCACCTGGCGGTGCGCAACAACCGCGAACATCGCCTGCTGCTGGTGCTGTTGCCGTTGACCAGCCCGGAAGGTACCGAAGGCTACCTGGCGCGGATTGGCATGCTGTTGCACGAGCACTTTGGTATCGACACGGACCTGGACAGCCTGGGTGTGCGGGCCATGCCTTTCAACCTGGAGCCTGGCTGTGATCGCAACGGGCTGCGTAACTTCCTTTACAACGAATGTGGCCTGAATGATCAGCAAGTGGCTGTTTAGCGGCGCCGTGCTGCTGGAGGCGGGCAGTTGGGCCAGTCTGTGGCTCGATGCGCCGCAGATGCACCAACTGCTGGTGTTCACCTTCAGCCATGGCTTGGCCTGCCTGATGCTGTGCGGCGCCGTATGGTTGCTGTTGCCGGCGCGCTACCGGGCGCCTTTGCCGTGGAGCCCACTGTTCATTTTCAGCCTGGCGTTCTTTGTGCCGGTGATCGGCACCCTGGGCGTGGTTGCGTCGATCTTCCCGGCGCTGTACCTGCCGCGTAAACGCGACCAGCAGGCGTGGCGATCGGTGGGGATCCCAAGCCTGCCGTTCCGTGCGCAGGCCCAGACACGCACACCGATTTTCGCCGATGGCGGTTTGCAGGACGTGCTGCGCCACGCGCCCGATCCCGATCAGCGTCTGGCCGCTTTGCTGGCGACTCGCCGCATGCCTGGCAAGGACGCGGTACCCATCCTCAAGCTGGCCTTGGGTGACCCCAGTGATGACGTGCGTCTCCTGGCGTACTCGATGCTCGACAAGCAGGAAAGTGACATCAACCTGCACATTCAGATGGCGTTGGAACAGTTGGCCGGCGTCAGCCCCCGAACTGCCGGCCCGGTGCACAGCATGCTGGCGCGATGGTATTGGGAATTGGCCTACCTCGGCCTGGCCCAAGGCAGTGTGCTCGAGCACGTGCTGAACCAGGCCAGCGAGCATGCCGAGCAAGGTCTGGCGGCCGGTGAGGGCGGTGAGCTGTTGCTGCTGGCCGGCCGTATTGCCCTGGAGCGCGGTGAAAACGAGCGAGCCGAGGCCCTCTTGCACGAGGCTGAGCGAAACGGTCTGGGTGAGGCTCAATTACTGCCTTTCCATGCCGAGCTGGCGTTTGAAGCGGGTCGCTATCACGAAATCCCCGGGCTGCTCGCCAGGCTGCCGGAAGAAACCCGTCAGCGGCCACCCTTTGCTGAGTTGGTGAGGAGCTGGAATGAATCATAAGGAAGCCACCCCGACGGCCGACATCTGCCTGCTGCTGGAAGGCACCTGGCCTTACGTGCGCGGCGGCGTATCGAGCTGGATTCACCAGATGATCCTCGGCCTGCCGGAGCTGACTTTTTCGGTGATGTTCATCGGTGGTCAGCGCTCGGCGTACACCTCGCGGCGTTATGAAGTGCCGGTGAACGTGGTGCACATCGAAGAGGTGTTCCTCGAAGACGCGACGCACCCCGCCGATACCCGTGGCACGCCGCGCGATGCCGACCCGCAGCAGTTGGCCGACCTGTATCGCTTTTTGCACCACCCGGACCCGCCCGAGCGGGAACTGGGTGAGCGCCTGCTCAATTGCATCGCCGAGGGCCATATGACCCTGGATGATGTACTGCGCAGCCGTGCCAGTTGGGAAACCCTCAGCGAAGGCTATCGCCAGCACTGCGCCGACCCGTCTTTTGTCAACTATTTCTGGACGCTGCGTTCGTTGCAGTCGCCGTTGCTGATGCTCGCCGAGGCCTCGCGCAAGATACCGCCAGCGCGGGTGCTGCACTCGATTTCCACCGGTTACGCCGGGCTGCTGGGCTGCATCCTCAAGCACCGCTGGAAATGCACTTACCTGCTGAGCGAACACGGTATTTATACCAAGGAGCGCAAGATCGATCTGGCCCAGGCCACCTGGATTGCCGAAACCTCCGGGCAGGCGCTCAACCGCAGCCTCGACGGGGGCTCGGGGTATATCCGTACCCTGTGGGTGCGCTACTTCGAACGGATCGGCCAACTGGCCTACAACAGCGCCGACAAGATCATTGCCTTGTATGACGGCAACCGTCAGCGTCAGATCAAGGACGGTGCCGATCCGAGCCGCACGGCGCTGATCGCCAATGGCATCGACCTGTCGCAGTGGTCCCGCGCCATGGAAACCCGTGAGCCGGGCATTGCACCGGTGGTCGGGTTGATCGGGCGCGTGGTGCCGATCAAGGACGTGAAAACGTTCCTGCGTGCCATGCGCGGCGTGATCAGCGCCATGCCGCATGCCGAAGGCTGGATTGTCGGCCCCGAGGAAGAAGACCCGGAATACGTAAGCGAATGCCGCAGCTTGATGGCGAGCCTGGGGCTTGAAGGCAAAGTGCACTTCCTGGGTTTCCAGCGCATCCAGGACATCTTGCCCAAGCTTGGCCTGATGGTGCTGACCTCGATCAGCGAAGCACAACCCTTGGTGATCCTCGAAGCCTGGGCTGCCGGTACGCCGGTCGTCAGCAGCGACGTCGGCTCATGCCGCGAACTGATCGAAGGCGGCAGCGCCGAAGACCGCGATCTGGGCGTGGCGGGCAAGGTGGTGGCGATTGCCGACCCACAGGCGACGTCCGCCGCGATCCTGGAACTGCTGCGCAGCCCCGAGCGCTGGCAGGCTGCACAGGCCGCCGGCTTGCTGCGGGTCAACCGTTACTACACCGAAGCCCTGATGCTGCAGCGCTACCGCGACCTGTACCAGGCCGCCATGGAGAATAGTTAAATGGCCGGTATTGGCTTCGAACTGCGCAAGATCCTCTCGCGCGACTCATACACCGCCACCTTGCACGCCTATGTGTATGCAGGCCTGATCAGCTCCGGCCCGTGGGTGCTGTCGATCATCAGCGTAATGCTGGTGGGCATCATCAGCCTGGGCCTGCTGTTGCCCAACTCATTGGTGGGGCAGTTTCTGGTCACGGTGACGTACCTGATGGCCAGCTCATTGATCCTGACCGGTGGCCTGCAGTTGTTCTTCACCCGCTTCGTGTCCGACCAGTTGTTCGAGCACAACTACGAGCAGATTCTGCCCAACCTGCTGGGCATATTGTTGATGGTGACGGTCGGTGCCGGGGTGCTGGGGGTTATCGTGCTGGCGCTGCTGTTCGATCAACCGCTGGTCTACCGCGTGCTGGTGCTGTCGAACTTCGTGGTGCTGTGCAACCTGTGGCTGGTGATCATCTTTCTCTCGGGGATGAAGAAATACAACCGCATCCTGCTGGTAATGGTAGTGGGTTACTCGCTGATGGTCGCGTGCGCCTACCTGCTGAGTTTCCTGAAGATGCCCGGCTTGTTGCTGGCGCTGTTGATCGGGCACGGCAGCCTGTTGTTCCTGTACCTGTACGACATCCTGCGCGAGTACCGTGCCGAGAAAATGATTGCGTTTGATTTTCTCAATCGTCGCAACGTGTTCCTCAGCCTGCTGGTGACCGGGTTCTTCTACAACTTCGGCATCTGGGTCGACAAAATCCTGTTCTGGTTCAACCCAGGCACTTCCAACGAAGTCATAGGCCCGCTGCGCGCCTCGATCCTGTACGACATGCCGATCTTCATCGCTTACTTGGCGATCATCCCCGGCATGGCCGTGTTCCTGGTGCGTATCGAGACCGACTTTGCCGAGTGGTACGACCGCTTGTTCCGTGCCATCCGCGATGGCGAGACCTTGCAGCACATCGGCTCGCTGAAAACCGAGATGACCCTCTCCATCCGCCAGGGCCTGCTGGAAATCTGCAAAGTCCAAGGCCTGACCGTGGTGCTGCTGTTCCTCTTCGCCCCGCGCCTGCTGGAATGGATCGGCATCTCCAGCTACTACCTGCCACTGTTCTACATCGACTTGATCGGCGTGAGCATCCAGGTGGTCTTCATGGCGTTGCTCAACGTGTTCTTCTACCTCGACAAACGCCGCGTGGTCCTGGAACTGTGCGTACTGTTTGCCGTACTCAACGCAGCCCTGACCCTGCTCAGCATGCACCTGGGGCCCAGTTTCTTCGGCTACGGGTTTACGTTGTCGTTGCTGGTGTGCGTATTGCTGGGGCTGGCGCGGTTGTCGTCGGCGCTGGAAGATCTGGAGTATGAGACGTTTATGTTGGCGCGGTGATTGGGTTTCAGGTGGTGTGAGAAGGCACTTGGCGTTCGCGGCAAGTGCCTTTTTTGTTGGAGGAGGGCGGTTTGGCTTAGCTGGCGCTTGCAGCAGGCGTGGGGGTTATCTGTTCAATGAGCCAGACGCCCAGGTCAGATATTGAGTAAGTCACGGGCGCGTTTGTGGCAGAGAACTCAACATTGCCCTCAAGTGCGTTGTTGCTGATGAACGAGTCGTTGAGCAACCCCTTTGAAATGAGATCTGACACACAAGAGGCAATCAGCATGGGGTCCAGATCGCTCGGCAGTAGGTCTTCAATTGCACTTGTGGCGAGTGACAGTTTCCTTCCCACCGAAAACATACCTTTACCGGGTTGTTCTACGTTGAGCTTGTTTGCTTCTGAAAGCACCAGGAAATGAACATCTTCCAGGTCGCGCACCAGACGCAAGGTTTGAGAGGTTGCGTCCCAGTTACTGGTTTTCTGGTGCCAGATATTGGCCAGAATCGAGGCGAAAACGCGGACTTTCTCCTCGCTCCGTGACTCATTGAGCGCGTTGAGTGAGATTCGTAACGCGGGGATGAGGTCTGGTGAATCCGAGGGGGTGGTGCCTAGCGAATATTTTTCAAGCTCGGCAAGGAGCAGGCGGATTTGCCGGAGCTCGAAGTCCACTGCCTTTTTTGACAGATAACGGTCAACAATCCCGAGCCCACTTGCGTTAAGAATCAGGAACAGTGGTGCCCATAGTGGGTGTTCATTCTCGTAAATATGACCCAGTTTCTCACGTAGGTTTGCGTTATCCAGCGTGGATACGTCCATGCGTTTTCTCCCTTGATTGAAGTGTCCCAACCGATGGTTTACACCTGAATTGAGGCCGGCTGCGGTGGTGTCATGGTAATGACAAATCAATCAGGCGTGGCTGATAAACGTTACCGCTATTGCCTGGGCGATAGCGGTTGTGCGGGTATGCCACCGGATGGCGCTTTATATGGAGCGATAAAAAACCATCAGGCGGGTGTCGAGAGCAGCGAGATGCTTGAAGATGCGACTGAGATATGTGGCCCCGTCAAAAAGTGCAAAGCACCCGATTGAACCCTGAAGCGGCCCCTGCGCTCGGCGTATTCGACCTTGTGCGCGACTTCTTCCCGCATGCGAGGCCGATCCATTAAAGCCTGGAAACTACTCAAAGCCCAGGACACGATCCAGGGCCGTCGCATCGAATGGGACGCCAGCTGGAACGACATCGCCGCCGCCTTCCTGACCATAAAGCGCGGCGCCACCACCAGCGGACAGATCACCTACAGCGCCTCCCGTACCGACGCCACCGGCCACGCCGACATCGCCTGGGCGGTGATGCACGCCCTGGCCCACGAAGCCCTCAACGTCCACAAAAAGCGGCGCAGCCGCTGGTCCACCCTCGAAGGCACCCATGAGCGATCCCAGACCCCCGGCCACTCTGCGCAAGGTAAAAACATTCAGCTTCGGCGCGCCCGAATCGGTACTGACCGGCCACCTGGGGGAGTACATGGGCGTGTTCGCCAGCGACGACGGCCAACTCTACACCCCGCCCGTGTCCCGCACGGGGCTGGCCAAACTGCTACGCGCCGACGCCCACCACGGCACCATCCCGCGCTTCAAACGCAACCTTCTGCTGCGTGACTTCATCCCCTCGGCCGGGTGCAGCGCGCGAACCATGGGGCGGGCGGCGTTAGATTTTATGGTGTTTGGCGAGGGGTACTTCCAGCGTAAAACCAATGTGCTGGGGTAGGTGCTGGAGCTGGAACACCTGCCGGCGTTGAACATGCGCAGGAGGGTCGGCGGCGGATTTGTGCTGCTGATGCCGGGTGGCAAGCAGATCGAGTTTGACGAGGACCAGGTAGAGCATGTGATGGACTACGACGTGGAACAGAACATCTACGGTGTGCCCGACTACCTGGGCTGCATGCATGCGCTGTTGCTCAACGAATCAGCCACATTGTTTCGGCGCCGGTATTACAACAATGGGGCGCATGCGGGATTCATCTTCTACACCAATGATCCGAATTTGTCGGAGGCGGACGAGGACCGGATGCAGGCGCAGATCGGGGCGAGCAAGGGCGTGGGGAATTTTCGGTCGTTGTTTGTGAATATTCCGGGGGGAGGGGACAAGGCGATTCAGATCATTCCGGTGGGAGATATTGCGACCAAGGATGAGTTTGAGCGGATCAAGAATATCACTCGTAATGACGTGATTGCGGCGTGGCGGATGAACCCGGCGCTGGCGGGGTGCATGCCGGAGAATGCGGCGGGGTTTGGGGATGTGGAGAAGATTGATCGGGTTTACATGAATAACGAGATACGGCCGATCAGGCAGTTGTTTTTGCAGGTGAATGAACGAATGCGTAGGGATCGTAGAATGGGTTGGGCGATAGTTTAGAGCTCTAGAATCTAATTCGTACATTGACTTTTAGCCATGTCTGGCATGGTCACCGTGGCGCCATCTACGAGGCGCACCGTAGGACCCATCCAGCGCTAGAAGGGTGGCGCGTTGCTGATGATCGTGTTGAGCGCGACAACGATGAAATCTTCATTGCCGGTAGCTCAAGGCTCTAATACTTCGGTTTTTATGGGTTGTCAAAAAAATAGCTATATCCGACAAACAGAATCGGTATAAAAAACTGGTAGTTCTAACAGGTTTCAAAGGATGCATAGCCCATTAGTCTTTTTTGCGAGACATTTAAAAATGACACTTACGATTCATATGCAAACTAACGATCTTGCTAGAAGAGGTGAAAATCATGGGGCAAGTTAATCCAAATGGGACTTATACCGGAGCCGTATATGATCCAGGCGAGCGTAATGCGGCGGACTTGATGATTTACGCGTCAGACCCACAGACTGGTAATATATCCAATGCCCAGTTGAACTATTATGGACTTACTTTCAAGGTTGATGGAACATTCACCTATCAAAATCTTTCCGACGAGAGTCCTGTTTTTTTTAATCTTCGAGCAGAAGTTCAAGGTGGCGAGAATAATCTACTCACTATCACCTTGACATCGCCTGACAGGAGCTACCGGAACTTGGACGGTAAAGTTTATGTCGCGCGCGGTGGGCCGAATGTAGGCAAAACATACGACATTACCTTCCAAAAAGTCTGACCCCAAAGCAACCATTTAGGACTTCTGTATTAAGCCAGATTTATTAAGTTCTCATTAAAAAACCGTCGAGCGACGGTTTTTTTAATGTCGGTAGTTTATATTTTTTTAGTTGGCCTAAGCGTCCAGTCAAACTTTTATGTAACGCTGGTGCGTCGCGTCCGACAATATCGACTTAATCTTCGATGCATTACCGGCAGTGCCGAAGGCTTGATAATGTCTGAAGCAGCCTAGGGGCGTATGGGAAACAGGGGTCAGACCACCATTATTGAAACCATGCTCTGACCCCTATTTTCCCGTAAGGAGCAGCATGGGTGGACTCCCTTTATGTTAAGCGTTGCAAATGGCGATCGTGAAATAGTTGACTTGTTTTTGCGGTACGGTGCGGATGTTAATGTTGTTAATAATTTGGTGCGATCTGCATTAAATTTTGCTAGTCGATACGGACTTCTCGATTTGGTAGAGAAGTTGGTGTTTGCAGGTGCAAATATCAATGGATCCGTCGGGGGATATAATGGCTCACCCCTTATGGCTGCTATAGAAAACAGGCATGAAGATGTTGCCATTTTCTTGATTGATATCGGCGCAGATGTAGGTCTTGTGGGGCCACTAGATAAAGCCGCTTTGCGTTGCGCTGAAGAAAATGAGCTAGGTCAAATAGCTAGCATGATAAGCAATAACTTAAATCGTGGTTAAGGGATGTGAAACGAAAATCGGGGACAGTTCACGACTAATTTAGCGTGGTCTGTCCCAAAATTACGACCAAATTACGCTCGAGGCCTTCAATGCTGCCGCCCGCAGTGAAAAGGGGACGGATTTATTTTCGGATTTTTAGGTTGGGGGGATAGTCGAGACGATACCTGCAGTTTCTGGCTTCCTTATTCCAAACACCATTGCTGCTGATTTTTCCAGTCATTTGGAAATCCCATGAGTCTCAAATAACCCAGTTCCTGCTGATCCATGATTTCGGCCAGACGAAGCTTCCATTGGCTGTCTGGACTGATCAAGTCGGTTAGATAGGCCAGTATCGTCAATACGATGTATAGCCGCTGCTTGGGCTGAGGCCGGTTGGCAGGTGCATTTTGGATGACCCATTCATTGGGTAAGGCTGGTCGAATCGAGAGCTCTCGGTTCCATAGCCGTGAGTGATGGGCGCAGCAATTTCGAATGAAAGTCAGAGTATGTAGCCAGGAGGCCAATACATCGAAGGGCAGATTGAATCTGGCGGCGATAGCTTTCTTATCGGCACTTCTGCCTATGGCACTGAAGAGGGTAGATACCGTCCCAAGGCTGAGTTCTTCCAGGATCGCCCAAGCGGGCGGCAGCTCAGGGTGGGCATAGGTCGCTCCGTAGTATCGGAAGTAGTTATCGCGCATGCGGTTTTCGATCCGCTGTTGCTGGAGCCCATCGGCCTGTCGACCGTTTTTTATGCGCTCAATATCACGTCTGAGTTTGTTGCGCTCTTTATTCAATTGCTCCCGCAGGGGGCGCAACAACTCGAGATGCGCGTATGACGAGGAGAAGACTGACGCGTCAGCTATCCAGTCAGGCCCATATTTAGGGCACATGTGATTGCTTATAGTCGCTCGTATGGCGACTTCGACACGTTCGATGGCATCCATGGTTATGCGTCGCAACGAACCATCGAAGCGGTAGATATCGACAACTGCTTTCAGGGTGCTGCCGGGCTTGAAGGTGTGTTCAGGGTCTGGCTCCTGGAAGGGGCGCATATAGGGGCTCAGGCGAAACAGCGTGACCACTTCGAGAAAACGCATGGCCCGATCATCGTTGGCGACGTGCAGGCCTCGTTGCTTTAGCAGTTCCAATTGCTGTTCTACGCTGAGGGCCGGCTTATCGAAGGGCCTCATGTAGTTTTCTCCAGGCAAAAAAAACCCGCACGATTTGAGCTTGCTGACTGGGTCAACCTAGGCTTGGCGGGTGTGTTGGGGTGCATTATAGGTAGCTGGAGGAGGTCGTCAACTTCATGCTGAAGTGAAATTGTAACGGGTAGGTGTGCAGGCAGATTTGGATGGGCAACCGGACTTGCATAGGGGGCGAAATCTGAAGATCAAAAGATCGCAGCCTTCGGCAACTCCTACAGGGCGGCGGCGGGGTGCTTTTTAGGCGTTGGATTTCTGAATGCCAGAAACAACAAAGCCCTCACATTTCTGTGAGGGCTTCGTCTTATATGGTGCGGCACCAGGAGTCGAATAAAACAATATCTGATTGTTTTTAAAAGACTTTATTGTGATTTTTATCGGATGTACCTCCAAAGTTACCCTTAAGTATATCAAAGAGTATGTGTGATCGTTTGAGGGGAAGTTTTCATGTTCATTTTTTTTGATATGAGAATTTATTTCCGTTTAGGCGGCTCGGCGCTTGGTGGGCATGAGCTGTCGTGCATAAATCGAAAGTGATCCAGATCCTTTCGAGTTGAGGGTGATAGATTTTTTTAGATCGGCATAGGTGCTCGCTTTGTGGTGGCGTTACGCCATCTAGAGGCAGGCTAGACCATCCTGCTCGTTCTGCGAGCACACAAAAGCCTAGTCTATCCTTGGAAGCTAAATGGGGCTGAGGCTAGCCTTGCAATCTGACGGATCTCTCGTCCACAGGCTCCGTCCTTGCGACGGGGCCTGTGCGATGGCAGCCTGATTGACGTGTAGGCAGTTTTCGTACAGAGCCTAGGAGCGGTCTTAGGTCAAAATCTCTGAGTGGAAACCGGTGAGGAAAGCCTGCGATAATAGACTGAGGATTTGAGGGTGACCTCATTACGTCTAAAGCATGTGAAGCTCTCATTTTTAGTTTTTGTAGATAGCAGAGGAAAGACGTTGAATCCATCAGCAGGGCTAGTGAATAGACTATGGAGGATGTGCGCTGTCCTTCGGAAGGATGGAGTAACCTACCAACAGTACGTGACGGAGTTGACGTACCTGTTATTCCTAAAGATGATTCAAGAGACGGGATTGTCCGAAGCTTCACTACCTGCTGGGTATGGATGGCGGGAAATTGTTGACGCCCCTACTGGGAAAAAACTCAAGTTATACAGAGCGACTTTGGACAAGCTGGGTAACCTTAATTCCAATGTGGCTCGTTCAATTATTGATATCTTTACAAAAGCCGAAACGGTCATCCGAGATGAAAAAAATCTCGTTAGTATTTTGGAACAGCTTGATTCAATAAAATGGTTCTCGAAAGATAGAGATAGTTTTGGAGATATTTACGAAGGGTTGCTAGAGAAAAACGCCGAAGAGACGAAACGTGGCGCGGGGCAGTATTTTACTCCTCGAGTTGTTATTGACGTGATTGTCGCATTGATGAAGCCTTCTGTAGGAGAGGTAGTACAAGATCCCGCAGCAGGTACTGGAGGGTTTTTAGTTGCAGCCCAACAACATGCGAGAGCTTTTTCAGGCGGAGACTGCGTTGTAACTGGCATTGAAAATGTTCGTGACACTTACAGACTGCTTCGGATGAATTTATATCTGCACAATAGCAATAGCGATAGCGTTTTTTTAGGTGATACACTTTCTGATGATCATTTAAAACTTTCTAAGTCAGATCTAATACTCACTAATCCACCGTTTGGTCCTTCGGGAGGGCGTCCCTCGCGGAAGGATCTAATCGTTACATCGACAGTATCGAGTTTCGCTTTGCCTTTTGTAGAACACTGCATCAATGCGTTACTGCCTGGTGGTAGAGCTGCTATTGTTGTCCCTGACAGCATTCTATACGAAGATGGACGAGGCCGTGCACTCAGAAAACTTCTCTTGGATACCTGCAATCTTCACACTATTTTACGATTACCTTCGGGTATTTTTTATGCCCAAGGTGTCAAAACTAACGTCCTATTTTTTCAGCGTGGATACGATAGCGAGAACAATACCAAGTCCGTTTGGGTTTACGACTTGCGTACAGATATGCCTGCTTTTGGTAAAACGGTGCCCTTGTCAAAGCATCATTTCGACTCGTTTGCTGAATTTTACGGTGATAATGCAAATGGGAAAGATCGGAGTGACAACGAAAGAGCGAAAAATGATCTGCGCGCCAGGAATTTTACTCGAGAAGAAATTTCCAATCGAGAGGATAATTTAGACATAACTTGGCTCAGAGAAGATGATAGCCGCGATGAGGACAGCATTATAAATCCAGAAGATATACTTGCTGCGATAGTTGGTCATCTTAGTACGGCTCTTACGGAGATAACTGCGCTGGCCGAAGACTTGGATCTCTCGACCGACTTAACAAGGCAGCGTTCCTCTATAAGAACTGAAAAGATATGATGTCGGTTCCTTCAAACTGGGCTCTTGTTACACTACGTGAACTCGGTCATTGGGTGGGTGGCTCAACGCCACAAAAATCAAATCCCGCATTTTGGCACAATGGCACAGTATGCTGGGTTTCTCCTAAAGATATGAAGCATGAGGTAATAGACTCTAGTGAAGATCTAATTACATCGCATGCTGTGGACGTCGGGATAGCAAAAGTTTTGCCCGAGGGTTCGCTGCTAATAGTTACTCGGAGCGGTATATTACAACATACTGTTCCTGTAGCAGTTACTTCGGTTGAGGTTACAATCAATCAGGATATAAAAGCGCTGATACCAGCTCCGGGTGTTAATGCAAAATTTGTTGCGGCGCAGATACGCTGGCGTCAAATTGAACTTCTCGGGCTTTCGGCGAAGGCCGGTACAACAGTAGATAGTTTAGATTTTGAACGGCTAAAAGATTTCAAAATTCTACTCCCATCAACTGATGAGCAGGCGCGAATAGTATCGCGGTTAGAAGAACTTCGCTCTAGGGTGATTCGCTCGCGTTTGGAGCTTAGTTCAATTCCAGAATTGTCACTTCGCATGCGTAGTGCTGCAGCTGATTTAGCTGTTAGCGGGCACCTGTATACAGGGGCTGAGGCCAGTAGTGATTCGGACAGGGTGATAAGTAAAAAAGTTGTAGAGATTATAGCTGAGCCTATGCGGACAGGGCTTTCAATCAAGGGGCAGTCACTACCTCCAGGGTTCAGAGCACTTCGCCTTAGTGCACTCCGGTCTGGAGTTGTAGATCTAAATGATGTTCGTTATCTTCCAATCGATGCTGATAAGGCAGAAAGATTTCTGATCCGGAAGGGAGATATACTAGTAAGTCGAGGAAGTGGTTCTAAGTCGCTAGTCGGTTTGGCCGCTATTGTTCCTGAAGTGTCAGAGGCGACAATTTTTCCGGATACCGCATTTAGAATCCGACTCAATCAAGATTTGGTAAAGCCAGAGTGGTTTGTTTCGATATGGAACTCGTCGATAATTCGATTAGGTCTTGAAGAGCAGAGCAGAACAACAGCCGGTATATGGAAGATCTCAACTCAGATAATATCTTCAGTCACTATAGATATACCTTCTGTTGAAGAACAGCTTGCTGTAATTTCTAAGCTGGATAGCATAAATTCTCGTATTAGCAGAGCACTGGCTAAGTATGAGAGAGCAGTACGCTTGTTGGACAGGTTTGAACAGATTGTCTTTTCAATGGCGTTTAGCGGTAGATTAGTTGAGCCACTAATTTCAGATGGTGAAGTTGCCGAGCTCGTCAGTTCCCTTCAGCGTTTCCTTAATGAACCTCAAAAGCGAAAGCCGAGACAAACACTAATGAAACCCACGTTTGAGCTTTTTTCTGCGCTTATTAAAGATTGGCCAGAGGAAGGATACTCCTTCGAGCAAATTCGGGAAAAGCTCCCCGCCCCTTACGAAGAATTAAAAGAGGTTATATTTCAACATCTCAGCAAAGGTAGCTTTCGCCAAAAATTTGATCAAGAAAACCAAGTCATGAAATTTGTAGAGGTGATTTCATGAAGTTGGTGAGCGTTAATATAGAGCGTTCGGCGGGGAGTGGTGGGCTGCTTAACGGTCTAGATCTGAGCTTAAGGAATGCGGAGTCGGTGGATGTAAGAAAATTCCAGCCGATCTGTTTAATTGGACCAAATGGAGCAGGTAAATCTCAGTTTCTTCAATTAATTGCTGAGTTTTTTCAAGCCGCTTGGCATGCCTGCTCTCCGCTTGAAGAGCGCAGAGAGCTAGATCCTCATTCAGCCTTTAGTATTCAGTACTTTCTTTATACTAAATCAGACAGTGCTCCGTTACTTGTTCAGGTCTCCAGGGCTGTGGCTGAAAAAGGCATAGCGCCTATAGAAGTCAAATCTTTCGATGGAGAAAGTTGGAACGATCACGTCGTTGGCGAGCCGCTCACTGCCGAATTATTGCCACGCCGAATTGTTGCATATACATCTGGCGACAACGAGACTCTCAGTTTACCTTTCTTTGCGAGTCGTGTTGAGTACGCCGAAGAGGTGCACACTCAGGCTCTACCAAGTAATGTCAAGAAGGCTATAGACCCCAAAGAACCTCGGTTGATGCTGATTGACTACAGCACACACTTAGAGGTGTTGGTTGCAAATCTCTTGCTTGGTACCCACGAGCAGAGAGACTATCTTCTAAATTCGGTAGAGTTGAAAGATTTACGCAGCGTACGTTGTGTCATTCAACTCGCACATAAGCCGGTGCGGTCCGGGAGTTCCAGTGCTCGAAAAAGCTCAGCGCGCAAAGGGGTACTGCTTACAAAAGAACTAGAAGAATACATTGAGAATCTACAACGCTGCTCTACCACTTGGAGTTATGAGCCCGATCGTGAAGTATATATATTTGATCTTTGGGTTGATTGTGAAATAAGGAAGGCTTTTGGTTGCTTCTTTAAGTCTGCTTTTAATTTATATCGTGCTCTACACAAACTCGCTCTACTTAATGATTTAGCAATTTCAAGACCTGCACGTCAGAGATTTGAAAATGACGTCAAAAACCGACGTTTTGCATCGCGGCTTCCTGAGCCTCCAGATCAAGATAAGGTTTTTAGATTTGAACAGGTTACGTTTTATCCTTCTGTTGGTGCTCAAATATCAGAGAGTGATAATAGTCCGGTAGACTACGTATCGCTTTCAGATGGCGAACATCAACTGATACAGATGCTTGGGATGTTCGCAATGGTATCCGAGCCGAACGTACTATTCCTGCTAGATGAACCTGAGTCACATTTCAATCCTCGCTGGCGCGTAGAGTTTCTTTCAAAGCTGCTTGAAACTCCCACGCATACCGGAAAGCGCTCAAGTGAGGCGCCATCGGCGTCACAAGAAGTACTTATTACAACGCATGCTCCTTTTTTACCATCGGACATGCCTCGTGAACAGGTGTTGATATTTGAACGTGATGATGATGACAAAGTTAGCCCTAGATGGCCTGATATACAGACTTTTGGAGCAAGCTATGAGGGGATTTTGGAAAGTTGCTTCAAAATTTCTCCTCCTTTGTCTGGGTTGCCACGACGGTTTATTGATGACTTGATGAACTCCAATAATACGAAAGATATAGAAGACGGGCTGACACAACTGGGTTCATCAGTTGAAAAAATACTGCTCGCTGATCATCTCGATAATTTAAAAGAGAGTTGATGTTAGATTGCTATTTCAAATACCGATCGAAGCTGCAGAGGAAAACTGGGTTCATATTTTTCTTAATGATACCCTGCTTTCCGGCTTCAATAAAATTGATGCAAAATTGCAACCTGAATTTTGGACGGATTTAGCTCCGGCAGACAAAATTGCTTTGATTGATAAACGGACACGAACGCGTGATGCAATATGTAACGTGCTGGACTCATACTCAAATTTAGCCTCTGCTGACCGAATGTTGGTCCGCCAAGCACTTACCGATCAGGGTCGACTTGAAGACTTATTTCTTGGTCAACATGCTGCTGTGTCTCGAGATTTATTACCTGTAGACATCATTCCCAGTTTGCAGGAAATGGGCGATGCTGTGTTCGAGTTATTGACTAATATAGGCATAAGGAATAGAAGTTATAAAATTTTCTTTGATAAAATTCCTGGAAAGCTTTGTCCTTTTTGTGGCTATGAGTCTATAGATGGTCCGAATCTGAAGGTTGAAGATTGGGATCATTATATTCCAAAAAGTTTATATCCATTTGCTAGCGCTAATTTAAAAAACCTTTCGCCTATGGGTATGAGTTGTAATCGAAGTTACAAAAAAGCTAAAGATACATTAAGAAGTAATGGCGGGCTGCGGCGCAGATGCTTTAATCCGTTTACGGATACTCCTCCAGTCGTGCATGTGAAGTCTAGTCCACTCTTTGCTAGGAAATACTCACTTCCTGATTGGCAAATATCCATTGTCGGAGCAGACCCAGATGCATGTGAAACTTGGGATTCCGTATTTCAATTAAAAAATCGCTGGTCGGAGCAGTTAGACGGTTTTCATCGGACGTGTATTAGTTTTTTTGGACGGAGCACCCGTAAAAGCGCGGACTTGTCTCGCCAAGGCATTATTAAACGTCTAGAAGAACTGGCAAACGGTCACCGCGAAGAAATGGCAGCAGGTTCTTTTCTTAAGTTTGCTATATATGAGCTTTGGTTGGACCGTTGTTCAGTTATTGGAGGGGAGGGTGATCGGCTCATTAAGGTACTTACTAGGGCTGTGGAGGAGTTCGGGTTGCCTTGATTACCTTTTGATGGACTATGAATGACGGCATTGTGTGAGTTGCTGCGGGTCATTCAGTAGTGGAATCGCCACGATTGCCCTAATCGAAGAGTCAGCAGATGTATGGTCAGCAAATAGTAATAACGCGTTGAATCAGAGCGCTGGTTCATGTGCTGTTTTAGAAACCAGTCGAGATGCTTTCGTTGCCAAGTCCATGGATTATCTCGGTGCCAGCGATTAGAAATTGCTACTTGAATCACTTTTGCCTGTCGTAGGTGACGTATACGTGTGGTGCGCGCCCCGGTCAGGGCGCTCGCTAGAAACAGTTCCATATCGAATGACTTGCTCAAGCTTGACCACCAATGTAAGCCGATACCACGTCGATACGACCGTGCCCCAATTCATAGCTGATTTGTGCTCGTGCTTCCCGATCGAGGTGTCGGTCGAGCTGGTAGCAACGGCCACCGTTGATGGGGGCAGGATGCTGGGTAATTTGCTCATAGCGTTCGCATGCATAGGTTGCCCGCAGTTCGTGGAAGCCCTTGAGGTTGTGCGTATGGAGAATCTCCCGTGCGGGGCGAACGATTACCTGTTGGAAATCGAGGTAGCTTTCATTTGCTGCAAGCAAGTTGCGGCTACCATCAGGCGAGACTTGAAGGGCGAATGCCAGTGCGTCGCGCATGTGCTCATCCACCGTTATCCACCGAGGGGCTGAGGCTCCCGAGCGGCCACCTTTGGTGCCGTCCTGGATGTTGATCCTCCCGAGTTGCTCGACTTCCCGTTGCAGTCGAGGAAGGTCGGCCAAAATGGCCTCGCGCAAGCGCATTCCGGCGGCTCGCGCCAAGTGCACGATGGCGGCAGCGCGTTGCATTTGGTGTTCGCAGAGTATGTCGACGATCCGTTTCACATGTTCGCGATCTTGGCCTTGCGGCACCGATTGACGAACACTGGTGCGCCGCATTCCCAACGCCTTGCCTGGACTCACGACCCTCACATACTGATCACCGCGAAGCGCAGCCATGGTCCGGTTCACGCTGGACAATCGGTTTTGCGCGGTGGCGATGCCTATAGCGCTTCTTTCAACTTGCTGACGTAGATATCCGGCGTAGTCCAGCAAGGTCTGCCGATCAATCTGGCGCGCATCGTTAAACCCCGGCCCATCCTCCGACCGACACCAACGAACAAACGCCTGCCAGCGATCACTGTGCGCCTTGACCGTGCCGTAATGTCCGCCGCCAAATATATCTTTCAGCGCTTGCGGCCCGGCATAGCTCATTTGTCGACCATAGCCAAAGTTGCGCCCATCCCGTTTACCGACCAACGCCATGATCAAACTCCTCTTGAAGCCAAACCGTTTGAAGTCTTTCCCCACGTCATCCCGCCAAGAATGTTGAGTGTTATCAGGGATCAAGGCCCCTGCGACCTGTGAGGTTGTCCATTAACGCGGGACTGACGGCTCCTTACGACCGGGAGCTTGGGCATCTCATGATCTGGCCTCCTGAACACTTCTAAGAAAGTGGGCGGGTGGAGGCTGCGCTGGCTGACGAGACCGGCGCCGCGAGATCCTGAGTCAGGTAAAAGCAGTGAAGCGATGACTGGGGCATGCCTGACTGTCAGTCAGGTGCAGTCCATTCCTTGGGCTGCGGCACCATCATCTGCATCGCTGTTGCTAGTGGCTTCGGTGTTTGTCACGCCGATTGTCACGAGGGGGAATGCCGCAAAGCCTTGTACGAGTTGGGCTGCAGCAGCGGTAGGAGCGCCCGTCTCTTTCCGGGAGAAAGAGACGGGCGCAGGTTGGCGCAATGAAATGGCCAAGCGGATAGGTTGCTGCAGGGGAGCTATGAAAGAGTATGAGTTGCCGCAGTGGGCACACTGATAAAAGTAGGCATCCATCACATCACTGTGACCGTGCGAGCCGCCGGACGCTAATCGCACTTTGGGTGAACCGCCACGGTGTGGCGTAGCCTTAAAGGTTCTGGCTACCTGGGTTGCTGTCAACGACAGCGCTTTGCCCGATCTTTTCTACGCCTGTGGATAATTTGGGTCAAGGCTCGAATTTTCGGGAGTTCTGCGGCTGTGGATGAAATTATCCACCGGTGGAAATCAGTGGTTTTCCACAGACAGTTGCGTGGGCTTTATATTTTTTTTAGTGAGGTCCATCCAAGCAGGGCGGCTTTGCAGCCCTGTTTGGATGGACCCGCGTGGACAAGCGGATCACTGAGATATGAAGACCGAGCGCTTACTCGGTTGCGCCACGTTTTGCTTTTAGGCGAGTAACGTTCGCTCCGGTCTGGTTCGCGAATTCATGTGGAGTGACGTGCTCCTGCCGGTTGGCCTCCAGATACCGGCTCCACCAGTTCATGATCAGCCTACGCTCCTCGATGAACTCTGCCTTGTGAATGTAAGCGGCGCGGACGTTGTTGCGTTCCTTGTGGCTCATCTGTCTTTCAATGGCGGTCTCGGACCACAGTCCAGATTCAATCAGCGCACTACAGGCCATTGAGCGAAAGCCATGGCCGCAGATTTCAGTTTTGGTGTCGTAGCCCATCTTTCTGAGTGCGCTGTTCACCGTGTTTTCAGACATGGGCTTCCAGGGCTTGGCATCGCCTGCAAACACCAAGTCGAATTTACCTGTGAGCGTATGGATTTGTTCGAGTAGCGTCACCGCTTGCGGCGATAAGGGTACAAGATGGATATCCCCTGCCATCTTCGTACCCCTTGTGGAAAAGGGTACTCCCTCCAACGCTGCCCGAGTGTCCGGGATTTCCCAGACGCCGCGCTTGAGGTCGAACTCACTCCAGCGGGCGAAACGCAGCTCGCTGGATCGTACAAACACATGTAGCGATAGCATCACCGTCAGACGGGTAAGTGCGCGGCCTTTATAGGTGTCGATCCGCTCCTGCAGTTCCGGCAGTCGCGATAAGGGTAGAGCGGGGCGATGTACCACCCGCGGGGCTTTGATCAAGCCTTCGAGGTCGTAGGCAGGGTTTGCGGTGATAAGTCGGAGGCGTTTTGCCTCGCGCATGATGCTCTGTAGGTAGTTTTGTACCCTTAAAGCAACGTCTATCGTTCCGCGCTTCTTGATCGCTTCCAAGGGCTGCATGAGGTCATGGGTGTCGAGGTCGACAATGGCGCGGGCGCCGATTAGCGGGAATACGTGGGTTTTGAGGCGGCTCATCACAGTCTTGGAGTGGCCTGGTGCCCACTTGGCCGACATTTCCGTGTGCCAGTCCAGCGCAACGCTTTCAAAGGTTCTGCCTTTGATTATGGCTTCCGCCTTGGCTTGGTGCTTGGTCTCTATAGGATCAACGCCATCCGCCAGCATTCGCTTAACTTCCAAGCGCTTGCGGCGCGCATCGGCGAGGCCAATGACGGGGTAGTTGCCGAACGAGGTCAGTCCTTCGCGTCCGTCAGGTTTGACGTAACGGAGCCGCCAGCCTTTTCGGCCATTGGGTTGGACTAGGAGGTAGAGGCCGTCGCCGTCGAAAAGCTTGTAGGCGCGGTCTGTAGGTTTTGCCAAGCGGCAAGCTGCGTCGGAGAGCGGAGCTGTGGTGCGCGACATAAGGGTACTCCCTTTTATCGAAGTGACCTGTATCCCAAACTCTACCCTTAAAACGGTTGGAATCCACCAGTTTCTGACGGAAACCGATGGAACGCTAAAACGAAAAAACCCGCCAGAAGGCGGGTTTTTCGGGGGTTTCAGAGATTTTGAAAGCCTTCTCTGGAACCTTGTATGGTGCCGGCACCAGGAGTCGAACCCGGGACCTACTGATTACAAGTCAGTTGCTCTACCAACTGAGCTATACCGGCGTGTTAGGGCCACGATTATAGCGATTGGCAAGGTTCTGTAAACCCCTGAATTCTGACTATTTTTGCAGAACCCACGCTTTTTCCACGCTCGCCCCTTTTTCCAGCTGGTGAGTGTAGGATTTCTCCCTTGCCACCGTAGGGTCTACCCCGGCAAAAATCTTCTCCAAACCCAAGGAAGCCCCACGTGAAACGGACTCTCTCGCTGTCCCTCATCCTCCTCACTGCCGCGCTCGGCGCGTGTTCGTCCAACAAGCCTGGCAACGATCCCGCGCTGGTGGGCACCTGGAAAGGTCTGCGCACCGAGACCGGTAAATGTCAGTTCCTGTCGTGGACCAACACCCTCAAGCCCGACGGTCGTTTTGTGATTACCTTCTACCGCGATGCACAGCAGACCAAGGTGATCCAGACCGAGCAGGGTTCGTGGTCGGCGGCCAATGGCAGGAATGAGTTGCGTACCGACGGCGTGCGTTCGCCGGATGTGTACACCTATAAGCTGCTGGACGCAGACACGGTGCATTACGTGAGTGTGGCGTCGGACCCGACCAGCGATTGCCAGGATGACTACGCGTTCACCGAGCGTCGTGTGCGCTAAGCCTTCAGAAACGCTCCGAAACCGGGCACTCAGGTGCCCGGTTCGCGCAAGCCTCAACTGCCTTCTGCGCAGTTATCTGCGAACTTTTTGTAGTCCAATACCTGCTTCTGCCCGTGGGAATCCAGGTAGGTCATGTGCGCATTCACGATCCCACACGCTCCGTTTGTGTCTTCGACAGTGGTCAGCACGCGCTGGATATCCAGCTTGGGCTGTACGTCGGCGTGGGCGTTGACGGCAAAAGCCAGCAGGCTGACGGCGATCAAGGTGTTCCAGTTCATGGTGAGTATCCTCCGGGTTCAACAAGTGGGTGTGGGCTTATTGAGCGCCCTGGAGGTATCTGCACTGTGTCATGCGGCGCGGGTTTTGCTTCGTTGTGTAGCGAGGCCGTGACTGCATACACAGCGATACACGGGCGGTGGCTTTATGGACCATTTGGATCGACCGCTCAGCCGGTTTTCCCTTGAATACAGGTGCGGTTTCCGTATTCTGTGCCGCGATATAAACCGTCAGTTTTATCGCGGTTCCTTGTAGGCAAATTTCCGAGACAATGTAGGGCAATTGAAAATCTGTTGAAGCGTATGTCAGTTTTGTGCCGTTTTTGTCCACTCGGCCAACTTTTTTTGCGAAATAATGATGCAAGTTGATGTTCTTACAGCGAATGGCTTTTTCTCCAAAAAACAGTCATAAAAATGGCGTTATGCCGTTCGTCGGATAGATTTGAACTAAAATCATCAAAATACTGACACCATCAATGTGATATCACAGAATGCGCCCGACACCACATAACTAGAAAAATACGAGGTCAGCTCATTGCTGGCCTTTTTATCGCCTTTTAAAGCGCAAATCAGGTGGGGGGCAGTGAGTGAGTCGGGCAGATGATATTTCAAAGCTATTCAACAAGCTGGGTGCCAACCCGAGCGGCTATCGCGAAATCGACTTTGTCCATGAGTTCATCGAGGACGAAATAGAGGTCTTGGAAGCCCCCGCAGTCACTCACGCTCCACCTGTGATCGAAGCTCCCTCGGCGCCGCTGCTGCGCCTGCTGGAGGAACTGAGCCAAGGTGAAGCCGACCACCTGCAGCCGCCCGAAGTGGTGGAAGGGCGGGACGGCCAGGTGTACTCCGAGCAATCCAGCCCTAAAGTCGTGGTGTTGGTCTCGGTCAAGGGTGGCGTTGGCCGCAGTACCCTGGCCGCCGCGATTGCCAGCGGTCTGCAGCGCCAGGGCCGCCCGGCGCTGGCCCTGGACCTGGACCCGCAAAACGCCCTGCGCCACCACCTGTGCCTGGGCCTGGACATGCCCGGCGTCGGCGCCACCAGCCTGCTCAACGAAAGCTGGGCCGCCCTGCCCGAGCGCGGTTTTGCCGGTTGCCGGCTGGTGGCATTCGGTGCCACTGACCACGAGCAACAGCACAGCCTCAATCGCTGGTTGGGCCAGGACAGCGAGTGGCTCAGCAAGCGATTGTCCGGCCTCAGGTTGAGCGGCCAGGACACCGTGATCATCGACGTCCCCGCCGGCAACACCGTCTACCTCAGCCAGGCCCTGTCGGTCGCCGACGCTGTGCTGGTGGTCGTACAGCCGGACGTGGCCTCGTTCAGCACACTAGACCAGATGGACAGCCTGCTGGCGCCGCACCTCAAGCGTGCCAAACCGCCACAACGCTTCTACGTGATCAACCAGCTGGACGGTGCCCACCGCTTCAGCCTGGACATGGCCGAGGTGTTCAAGACCCGTCTGGGCGCTGCGTTGTTGGGGACTGTCCACCGTGACCCCGCATTCAGCGAAGCCCAGGCCTACGGGCGTGACCCCCTCGACCCAACCGTCAACAGTATCGGCAGCCAGGACGTCCACGCCCTGTGCCGCACCTTGCTCGAACACATCGACTCGGACCTTCCATGACCGACACTACGTCCTCCACGCCCTTCGTCGAAGGGCGCGCCGAACAGCGCCTCAATGACGCCATCGCGCGCTTCAATCGGTGGCCTGCGGCGCTGCGTACGGTGCTGGTTGTCGCCAGTTGCGTGCTCGGCGCGCTGCTGTTGCTGGGCATTATCAGCGCGCCGCTCGATCTCTACAGCCAATGCCTGTTCGCCGGCGTGTGCTTCCTCGTGGTACTGGTGCTGCGCAAGATCCCGGGGCGCCTGGCGATCCTCGCGCTGGTGGTGCTGTCGCTGGTGGCGTCGTTGCGCTACATGTTCTGGCGCCTCACCTCCACCCTCGGCTTTGAAACCTGGCTCGACATGTTCTTCGGCTACGGCCTGGTTGCGGCCGAGTTCTACGCCCTGGTCGTGCTCATCTTCGGCTACGTGCAAACCGCCTGGCCGCTGCGCCGCACGCCGGTATGGCTCAAGACCGAGCCGGAGGAGTGGCCGACGGTCGACGTGTTCATTCCCACCTATAACGAAGCGCTGAGCATCGTAAAACTGACCATCTTCGCCGCCCAGGCGATGGACTGGCCCAAGGACAAGCTGCGCGTCCACGTGCTCGATGACGGTCGCCGCGACGACTTCCGCGACTTCTGCCGCAAGGTCGGGGTGAACTACATCCGCCGCGACAACAACTTCCACGCCAAGGCCGGTAACCTCAACGAAGCGTTGAAAGTCACCGACGGCGAATACATCGCGCTGTTCGACGCCGACCACGTGCCGACGCGTTCCTTCCTGCAAGTGAGCCTGGGCTGGTTCCTCAAGGACCCGAAGCTGGCGATGCTGCAAACGCCGCACTTCTTCTTTTCGCCGGACCCGTTCGAAAAGAACCTCGATACCTTCCGCGCCGTGCCCAACGAGGGTGAGCTGTTCTACGGCCTGGTGCAGGACGGCAACGACTTGTGGAACGCCACGTTCTTCTGCGGCTCCTGCGCCGTCATCCGCCGTGAGCCGCTGCTGGAAATCGGCGGCGTGGCCATCGAGACGGTGACCGAAGACGCCCACACCGCGCTCAAGCTCAACCGCCTGGGCTACAACACCGCTTACCTGGCTATCCCGCAGGCCGCGGGCCTGGCTACCGAAAGCCTGTCGCGCCATATCAACCAGCGGATTCGCTGGGCGCGAGGCATGGCGCAGATTTTCCGCACCGACAACCCGCTGCTGGGCAAGGGCCTGAAGTGGGGGCAGCGCATCTGCTATGCCAACGCCATGCTGCACTTCTTTTATGGGTTGCCGCGCCTGGTGTTCCTCACCGCGCCACTGGCCTACCTGATTTTCGGCGCCGAGATTTTCCACGCCTCGGCGCTGATGATCGTCGCCTACGTGCTGCCGCACCTGGTGCACTCCAGCCTGACCAACTCACGGATCCAGGGGCGTTTCCGTCACTCGTTCTGGAACGAGGTGTACGAGACCGTACTGGCCTGGTACATCCTGCCGCCGGTGCTGGTCGCGCTGGTCAACCCCAAGGCGGGTGGCTTCAACGTCACCGACAAGGGCGGCATCATCGACAAGCAGTTCTTCGACTGGAAACTCGCCCGCCCGTACCTGGTGTTGTTGGCGGTGAACCTGGTCGGCCTGGGCTTCGGTATCCACCAGTTGGTCTGGGGCGATGCGTCCACAGCCGTGACGGTGGCGATCAACCTGACCTGGACCCTCTACAACCTGATCATCACCAGTGCCGCCGTGGCCGTGGCCTCGGAAGCGCGTCAGGTACGTTCCGAGCCACGGGTCAGCGCCAAGCTGCCGGTGAGCATCATTTGTGCCGACGGCCGTGTGCTGGACGGCACTACCCAGGACTTCTCGCAAAACGGCTTCGGCCTGATGCTCAGCGATGGGCACTCGATCACCCGTGGCGAACGCGTGCAACTGGTGCTGTCGCGCAACGGCCAGGACAGCCTGTTCGATGCGCGCGTGGTGTTCAGCAAGGGCGCGCAGATCGGCGCCCAGTTCGAACCCCTCAGCCTGCGCCAGCAAAGCGAACTGGTACGCCTGACCTTCTCCCGTGCCGATACCTGGGCCGCGAGTTGGGGCGCCGGCCAGCCGGACACACCGTTGGCGGCCCTGCGCGAAGTCGGCGCCATCGGCATCGGCGGTCTGTTCACCCTCGGCCGCGCCACCCTGCACGAACTGCGTCTGGCCTTGAGCCGCACCCCCACAAAACCGCTAGATACGCTGATGGACAAGCCATGACCTCGAAGATATTCGCTCGCCCTCATCCGCGCCGTGCACTCGCGCTGATGATCGCCTCGCTGATGGGCCTCAACACCCTGGCGCAAGCTGCCGAGCAAGCGGCTGCCACCGTGCCGGTACAAAGCACCGATAACGGCTACAGCCTGACGCTCAAGCAGTTGGGCCGCCGCGACACCATGAACCTGCAAGGCGTGGAGTCGTCCGACAGCGTCAACTTCGATATCCGTGCCGATGAAGTGGTGAAGGGCGCGCAACTGCTGCTCAAGTACAGCTACTCGCCGGCGCTGCTGGCGGACCTGTCGCAGATCAACGTGCTGGTCAACGGCGAAGTCGCCGCCAGCCTGGCGCTGCCCAAAGAAGGCGCGGGCACCCCGCAAGAGCAACTGGTGCAGATCCCGCCGAAGTTGATCACCGAGTTCAATCGCCTGAGCCTGCAGTTCATCGGCCACTACACCATGTCCTGCGAAGACCCGTTGCACAGCAGCCTGTGGGCCAAGATCAGCAACAGCAGCGAGCTGAAAGTGCAGGTCGAGCCGATCGTGCTCAAAGACGACCTGGCGGTGCTGCCGCTGCCGTTCTTCGACAAGCGCGACGCTCGCCAGGTGAGCCTGCCGTTCGTGTTTGCCACCGCGCCGGACAGCGCCGCACTGGAAGCCGCTGGCGCCTTGTCGTCGTGGATCGGCGGCCTCGCCAGCTACCGGGGCGCGACCTTCCCGACCACTCTCGGCGAGCTGCCGGCCAAAGGCAACGCCATCGTGCTGGTGCAAACCGCCGACGCGATGGACGTGCACGGTGTGGCCATCGCCAAGCCGACCGGCCCGACCCTGACCCTCATCGCCAACCCCAACGACGCCAACGGCAAGCTGCTGATCGTCACCGGGCGTGACGGCGAAGAGCTCAAGCGCGCCGCCAACGCGGTGGTGCTGGGCAACCCGGTGCTGGCCGGTAACAGCGTGGTCATCACCAAGCTCGACACCCTGGCACCGCGCCGCCCGTACGATGCGCCGAACTGGCTGCCAAGCAACCGCCCGGTACGCCTGGGCGAGCTGATCGAACAGCAGAAACTCAGCGTGTCGGGCTACAACCCGGGCGCCATCAGCGTCGACATGCGCCTGCCGCCCGACCTGTTCAACTGGCGTGAAGAGGGCGTGCCGCTCAAGGTCAAATATCGCTACACGCCGCAGCAAGTGTCGACCAACTCCTCCCTGTTGATCGGCCTGAATGACCAGTTCATGAAGTCCGTGGCGTTGCCGTCGGTGGCCAACCTGGGCGGCGGCCAGACCCTGCTCGACCAGTTGAAGAAAGACGAAAGCCTGCCGCGTGAAGTGACCACGCTGTTGCCGATCAGCTCAGCATCGCCCAAATCCAAGCTGCAGCTGCGCTTCATGTACGACTACATCAAGGAAGGCGAATGCCGCGACATCATCGTCGACAACATGCGCGGTTCCATCGACCCGGATTCGACCCTCGACGTCACCGGCTACCAGCACTACATCGCCATGCCTAACCTGGGCGTGTTCAACGACTCTGGCTTCCCGTTCACCCGTCTGGCCGACCTGTCGGAATCCGCCGTGGTCATGCCCGACAACTACGGCACCGACGAGTTGACCGCCTACCTGACCGTGCTCGGTCGCTTCGGCGAAGCCACCGGCTACCCGGCCACCGCCGTCAAAGTGGTACAGGCCAAGGACGTGCAGAGTGTTGCCGACAAAGACCTGCTGGTACTTGCCACCGCCGCCAACCAGCCGTTGCTCAAGCAGTGGCAGCAATACCTGCCGGCGACCAGTGATGGCGAACAGCACCACTTCCTGCTGTCCGACCTGCCGCGTTATGTGCGCAGCTGGATCAGCCCCGACCCGGCGGCCAACCAGCATCCGGCCAACACCGGCATTACGTTCAAGGGCCTGAGCAACAGCACCTGGCTGGCCGGCTTCCAATCGCCGCTCAAATCGGGCCGCAGCGTGGTGCTGATCGCCAGCAACCAGCCGCAGGGCCTGCTGGAAGCCACCTCGGCGCTGATCGGCGGTGACGACTACAAAGACTCGATCCAGGGCAGCCTGGCCGTGGTGCAGGGCACAACCATCAGCTCGCTGGTCGGTGACGAGCAGTACTACGTCGGCAAGCTCAACTACTTCAAACTCATGCAGTGGCAACTGTCACAGAACCTGGGCTGGATGCTGTTGATCACCTTCCTCGGCCTGGCCGTGGTGACCAGTCTGGTCTACCTGTCGCTGCGCGCACGTGCAAAACGGCGGTTGGCATGAGCCTGCTCAAGCGTATGGCCCTGGCGACACTGGGCGCGATGATGTTGGCCGGCGGCGCCCAGGCGCAGACCTGTGACTGGCCGCTGTGGCAGAACTACGCCAAGCGCTTCGTGCAGGACGACGGCCGGGTGCTGAACTCGTCCATGAAGCCCACCGAGAGCAGTTCGGAAGGGCAGTCCTATGCGATGTTCTTCGCCCTGGTCGGCAACGATCGCGCGAGCTTCGACAAGCTGTGGACCTGGACCAAGGCCAACATGTCGGGCTCCGACATCGGCCAGAATCTGCCGGGTTGGTTGTGGGGTAAAAAAGCCGATAACACCTGGGGCGTGATCGACCAGAACTCCGCCAGCGACGCGGACTTGTGGATGGCCTACGCCTTGCTCGAAGCGGCCCGCGTGTGGAATGCACCGCAGTACCGCGCCGACGCACAGCTGTTGTTGGCCAACGTCGAACGCAACCTGATCGTGCGTGTGCCGGGCCTGGGCAAGATGCTGTTGCCGGGGCCTGTCGGCTATGTGCATCCGGGTGGCTTGTGGCGTTTCAACCCGAGCTACCAGGTGCTTGCGCAACTGCGTCGCTTCCAGAAAGAACGGCCGAACGGCGGCTGGAACGAAGTCGCCGAAAGCAATGCGCGGATGCTCGCCGACAGCGCCAGCAACCCCCATGGCCTTGCGGCCAACTGGGTTGGTTACCGCGCCACCAGCGCCAACACCGGGGTGTTCGTGGTCGATCCGTTCTCCGATGACCTGGGCAGCTACGATGCAATCCGCACGTATATGTGGGCCGGCATGACCGCCAAGGGCGATCCTTTGGCAGCGGCGATGCTCAAGTCGCTGGGGGGTATTTCCCGTGCGACGGCGGCGTCGGTCACCGGCTTCCCGCCGGAAAAAATCCACGTACTGACCGGCGAAGCCGAGAAAAACAACGGCTATACGCCGATGGGCTTCTCGGCCGCTACCTTGGCCTTCTTCCAGGCCCGCGGCGAAACCGCCCTGGTGCAATTGCAAAAAGCCAAGGTCGACGACGCGCTCAATAAAGCCCTGGCGCCCTCGGCGCCCGACAGTGCGCAGCCGATCTACTACGACTACATGCTCAGCCTGTTCGGCCAGGGCTTCGCCGATCAGAAGTACCGGTTTGAACAAGACGGTACGGTCAAACTTTCCTGGGAGGCAGCATGCGCCGTCACACGCTAGCCATTGCGATTCTCGCTGCCCTGGCTTCCACCGCCAGCCTCGCTGAAACCAGCGACCCACAGTCCTTGCTGATCGAGCAGGGCTACTACTGGCAGTCGAAAAAGAACCCCGAGCGCGCCCTGGAAACCTGGCAGAAACTCTTGAACCTGGCCCCGGAGCAACCGGACGCGTTGTACGGCATCGGTTTGATCCAGGTGCAGCAGAACCGCCCGGCCGAAGCCCGGAAGTACCTGGCCCGCTTGCAGGCGCTGAGCCCGGTGCCGCGCCAGGCGTTGCAGCTGGAGCAGGACATCACCGTGGCGGTGCCGGACAACGCCAGGTTGCTGGAGCAGGCCCGCGAGTTGGGTGAACCCGAGGACGAGCGCGAAAAGGCCGTGGCCCTGTACCGCCAGATTTTCCAGGGTCGCCAGCCCCAAGGCCTGATCGCCCGTGAGTACTACAACACCCTGGGTTTCACCGCCAAGGGCACCAATGAAGCCATCGCCGGCTTGCAGCGTTTGTCCCGTGAGCGGCCGAACGACCCGATCGTTGCGCTGTTCCTGGCCAAGCACCTGGCGCGTAACCCCGCCACGCGGCCGGACGGCATCCGGGCGCTGGCCAAGCTGGCACCGAACAACGACGTGGGCGGCAACGCCGATGAAACCTGGCGCTTTGCGCTGATCTGGCTCGGCCCGCCGAAGCCGGACCAGGTGGCGTTGTTCCAGCAATTCCTGACCGCGCACCCGGATGACACCGAGATCCGCGCCATCATGGAAAAAGGCATCGCCCAAGGCAAAGGCGGTGGTGCCTGGCAGCGTGATCCGCAGATGACCAAGGCCTTCAAGGCCCTGGACGATGGCGACCTGAAAACCGCCGAGCCCCTGCTGGCAGCGCGCCTCGCGCAAAAATCCAACGACGTCGATGCCCTCGGCGGCATGGGCGTGTTGCGTCAGCAGCAGGAACGCTACGGCGAAGCGGAAAACTACCTGGTTCAAGCCACGCGCTTGCCCGGTGGTGCGGCCTGGCAGTCGGCCTTGAACGATGTGCGCTACTGGAACCTGATCAGCCAGAGCCGTGACGCTCAGCGCGCCGGTCGCAGCGCCCAGGCCCGCGACCTGGTGGCCCAGGCAGAGCGCCTGAACCCGGGCCAGCCCGGCGCGGCTGTCGCATTGGCGGGCTTCCAGGCCCAGGACAATCAGTTCGAGGAAGCCGAAGCCGGCTACCGCAAGGTGCTGGCCCGTCACCCTGGCGACGCGGATGCCTTGAGCGGCTTGATCAACGTGTTGTCCCAGTCGGGCCAGCCGGATGAGGCCTTGAAGCTGATCGACTCGGTGTCGCCGGCCCAGCGCGCCAAGTTCGCGCCGAGTGTGAAAATCAACGCGCTGCGGGCGACTCAGGTCGGCAAGCTGGCCGAGCAACGTGGCGATTTGAAAGGTGCGCAAGCCGCTTACCGACAGGCGCTCGACGCTGACCCGGAAAACCCCTGGACGCGCTTTGCCCTGGCACGCATGTACCTGCGTGACGGCCAGATCCGCGCCGCCCGTGCCTTGATTGACGGCTTGCTCAAGACCCAACCCAACCAGCCGGACGCGCTGTACACCAGCACCCTGCTGTCGGCGGAATTGAGCGAATGGAAGCAGGCCGAAGCGACCTTGGGACGCATCCCCACGGCGCAGCGCACCGCCGACATGAACGAACTGGCGACCGATATCGCGCTGCACCAGCAGACCGACATCGCCATCGAGACCGCCCGCCGTGGCCAACGCCCGGAAGCCCTGGCGTTGCTGGGGCGTTCCGAACCGCTGACCCGCAAGAAACCCGAGCGCGTGGCCGTGCTGGCCGCCGCCTATGTGGAAGTGGGCGCTGCACAGTACGGCCTGGACATGATGCAGAAGGTGGTGGAGAACAATCCCAACCCGACGGTCGACCAGAAGCTGCTGTACGCCAACGTGCTGCTCAAGGCCAACAAATACAGCGCGGCGGGTGAGATCCTGCGCGAAGTGCAAGGCCAGCCGCTGACCGAGACCGGGCGCCAGCGCTACGACGATTTGATCTACCTGTACCGGGTCAAGCAGGCCGACGCCCTGCGTGAGAAAAACGACCTGGTGGCCGCCTACGACATGCTGTCACCGGCCCTGGCCCAGCGCCCGAACGATGCCTTGGGTGTCGGCGCTCTGGCGCGCATGTATGCCGACAGCGGCAACGGCAAAAAGGCCATGGAGTTGTATGCGCCGTTGATCCAGCAGAACCCCGACAATGCACGCCTGCAACTGGGCCTGGCGAACATCGCCCTGAAAGGTCGCGACCGTGACCTGGCACAACGCGCCACTGACAAGGCGTTGGCGCTGGAGCCGGGTAACCCGGAGATCCTCACCTCGGCGGCCGGTGTCTACCAAGGCCTGGGCAAAAACAGCGAAGCCGCTGAACTGCTGCGCAGGGCCCTGGTGATCGAGAACGCGATGAAGGCCAGGACCCAGGTGGCCCAGGCCGGCACCGAAGCCAAGTCGTCGAACCCGTTCGTGGGCTTGCCCGGCCAGCGTCGCCAGGTCACCGACCTGACCATCGCCGGTGCGGTGCCACCACCGATCGATGCGCCGAACAACAGCGTGACCTCCAACGCATTTGCGAGTGCAACGTCCAACGACCTGAGCGATCCGTTTGTTCCGCCGTCGAAAATCGCCTCCATCGACAGCCCCGAGCTGAGCCCGGCGCGTCGTGCGCTGGACACCATCCTGCGCGACCGTACCGGTTATGTGGTGCAAGGCTTGAGCGCGCGCAGCAACAACGGCGAAAAAGGCTTGAGCAAACTCACCGATATCGAAGCGCCGTTTGAAGCGCGCATGCCGGTCGGCGATAACACCGTGGCGCTGCGAGTGACGCCGGTGCATTTGAGTGCCGGCAGTGTCAGCGATGACGCTGCATCACGCTTTGGCGGCGGCAAAGCCACCTCACCCCGCACCCAGGATGCGACCGGTGTGGGCTTGGCCGTGGCTTTCGAGAACCCGGATGAAGGCCTCAAGGCCGACGTCGGCGTCAGCCCACTGGGCTTCCTCTACAACACCATCGTCGGTGGGGTGAGCGTGTCGCGTCCGTTCGAGGCCAATTCGAATTTCCGTTATGGCGCGAATATCTCGCGGCGCCCGGTCACCGACAGCGTCACGTCCTTCGCCGGTTCCAAAGACGGTGATGGCTATAAATGGGGCGGTGTGACCGCCAACGGCGGACGGGGTGAGTTGAGCTACGACAACCAGAAGCTGGGCGTCTACGGTTACGGCTCCCTGCACCAACTGATGGGTAACCACGTTGACGACAACACCCGCATGGAGCTGGGCAGCGGCATCTACTGGTACCTGCGCAATAACCCGCAGGACACGCTGACCCTGGGTGTCAGTGCCTCGGCGCTGAGCTTCAAGGAGAACCAGGACTTCTACACCTATGGCAACGGCGGCTACTTCAGCCCGCAGCGTTTCTTCTCCCTGGGCGTGCCGATCCGGTGGGCGCAGAGCTTCGATCGCTTCAGCTACCAGGTAAAAAGTTCGGTGGGTGTGCAGTATATCGGCCAAGATAGCGCGGACTTTTTCCCGGGCCACAAAGACCTGGGTACCCAGGAGTACAAAAGCTCGGACAAAACCGGCATCGGCTACAGCTTCAATGCCGCCGCCGAATATCGCCTCAGCTCGCGCTTCTACCTGGGTGGCGAGATCGGTGTCGACAACGCCCAGGACTACCGCCAGTACGCCGGTAATGCTTACCTGCGCTACTTGTTCGAAGACCTGAGCGGGCCGATGCCCTTGCCGGTCAGCCCTTACCGTTCCCCTTATTCCAACTGATTAAATCGGAGTCATTCATGCCTGTTTCTGCGATTGCCGGCCTGACCATGCTGGTATTGGGCGAAAGTCATATGAGCTTTCCCGATTCGTTGCTCAACCCGCTGCAAGACAACCTCACCCAGCAAGGCGCGGTGGTTCACTCCATCGGTGCGTGCGGTGCCGGCGCGGCGGATTGGGTGGTGCCGAAAAAAGTCGAGTGCGGCGGCGAGCGCATGCCCACCGGCAAGGCTGTGATCTATGGCAAGAACGCCATGAGCACCACGCCGATCAAAGACCTGATCGCCAAGGACAAGCCCGACGTGGTTGTGTTGATCATCGGCGACACCATGGGCTCCTACACCAACCCGGTGTTCCCCAAAGCCTGGGCCTGGAAAAGCGTGACCTCGCTGACCAAGGAAATCGCCGCCACCGGCACCAAGTGCGTGTGGGTCGGCCCGCCATGGGGCAAGGTCGGTTCGCAGTACAAGAAGGACGACACCCGCACCAAGCTGATGTCGTCGTTCCTGGCCAGCAACGTGGCGCCGTGCACTTACATCGACTCGCTGACCTTCTCCAAGCCGGGCGAGTGGATCACCACCGACGGCCAGCACTTCACCATCGACGGCTACCAGAAGTGGGCCAAGGCGATCGGGACAGCCTTGGGTAACCTGCCGCCATCGGCCTACGGTAAAGGAAGCAAATAATGAAGCGAATGACCCTGGGCCTGGCGACCTTGCTCGCCAGCGTCAGCGCCTACAGTGCCGACATCCCGCTGTATCCGACCGGCCCGGAGCAAGACGCAGCGTTCCTGCGTTTTGCCAACGGCACCCCGGGCGAATTGAAGCTGGTGGCGGACGGTTCCAAGGCCAGCTTGGTCCTGAGCGGCGACACAGCCGTGTCGGCGTTCCTGCCGGTGGTCGGCGGCGACAAGCCGATCAAGGGCGTCTTGAGCAGCGGCGGCAAAAACGCGGATTTCTCGGTGAACGTCGCGCCGGGTGAGTTCGCCACAGTAGTTGCGCTGGTCGACGCCAAGGGCGCCACGCGCCAGTTGGTGGTGCGCGAAGTGCCGGACGACTTCAATGCGCTCAAGGCCTCCCTGGCCTTTATCAACGCCGACGCCAGCTGCGCCGACGCCAGCCTGGAAGCCGTGGCGCAAAAGGCCGAGTTGTTCAAGAAGGTCGCTGAAGGTGCGGTGCAGCGGCGCATGATCAACCCGGTGGAACTGTCGGTGCAGCTCAAATGCGCCGGCGCGCCGGTCGGTCAGCCGCTGGCGTTCACGCTCAAGGCGGGCGAGCGCTACAGCGTATTGGCCGTTCCTTCAGATAAAGGCTCGAAGTTGCTGTTCGCCTCTGACGCACTCGCTAACTGATCGGGCCCGACACCACCATGGTCTTTGCCTCACTCGAATTCCTCACGCTGTTCCTGCCGGCCTTCCTGTTGATCTACGCGCTGGCTCGTCCGAGCTGGCGCAACGTCATCCTGCTGATCGGCAGTTGGCTGTTCTACGGCTGGTTGAGCCCGTTGTTCCTGTTCCTGCACATGGTGTTGACCGTGGTGGCATGGGTCGGCGGCTTGCTGGTGGACCGCTCCCGTGAGGATGGCAAAGGCCGGGTGCGCCTGTTGATCGCATTGATCGTGTTCAACACGGCGGTGCTGTGTTGGTACAAGTACGCCAACATCGTCGCCGGCACGGTGAGCGAGGTGATCACCTGGTACGGCGCGATGCCGCTGGACTGGCAGCGTGTGGCCTTGCCGGCCGGCTTGTCGTTCATCGTATTGCAGGCGATTTCCTACCTGGTGGATGTGCACCGGCATACGGTGCCGGTGGAGCGCAGCTTCATCAACTACGCCACCTATATCTCGATGTTCGGGCACTCGATTGCCGGCCCGATCATCCGTTACGACTGGGTTCGCCGCGAGCTGAACCAGCGGTATTTCAACTGGGCGAATTTCTCCCTGGGCGCGCGACGCTTCATGATCGGCATGGGCATGAAAGTGCTGGTGGCCGACACCCTGTCGCCGCTGGTGGACATCGCCTTCCACCTGGAACACCCCAGCCTGGTGGACGCCTGGATCGGGTGCCTGGCGTATTCGCTGCAACTGTTCTTCGACTTCGCCGGCTACAGCGCCATGGCCATCGGCCTGGGCCTGATGCTGGGCTTCCACTTCCCGGAAAACTTCAATCGGCCGTACCTGGCCAGCAGCATCCAGGATTTCTGGCGGCGCTGGCACTTGTCGTTGTCCAGCTGGTTGCGCGACTACCTGTACATCGCCCTGGGCGGGAACCGCGACGGCGTGTGGCGCACCTATCGCAACCTGTTCCTGACCATGGCGATTGCCGGGTTGTGGCACGGCGGCGACAGCTGGAATTACCTGTTGTGGGGTTCGGCCCATGGCGTGGCGCTGTGTGTCGACCGCGCCTGGTCGCGATCGAGCCTGCCGAGCCTTCCGCCGGTGTTGTCGCACGTCCTGACCTTGCTGTTTGTGTGCCTGGCCTGGACCTTGTTCCGCGCGCCGGACTTCCACTCGGCACTGACCATGTACGCCGGCCAGTTCGGCCTGCATGGCATGGCCTTGGGTGACGCGATGGCCGTGGCCATGCGCCCGGCCCATGGCATGGCCGCGCTGTTGGGCCTGGTCTGCATCATCGCGCCAATCTGGCAGGTGCGTTGTGAACAGCGCTTCGGCACCCAACCGTGGTTTGTGCTGGCGGCTTCGCTGTGGCCGGTGGCCGGGTTTGTGTTGTCGTTCGCGCTGATCGCCAGCCGTGACGCCGTACCGTTTCTGTACTTTCAGTTCTAAGGACGCCCGACCATGCCTGCTCCTACCGCGCCGACGCCTCCGAGTGAACTGGCCGTTCGCACCAGCCCCCTGGCGGCCTGGGTGCTGGTGCCCTTCCTGGCGGCGGGGCTGTTGTCATGCGCCTGGCTGATGGTGAAGGGACCGATCAGCTATGTGCCGGCCAAGGTCGACAGCGACATGCTGCTGCACGGCGACCTGACCCACCGTTTTGCCAAGGAACTGGCCAAGGCGCCGATGGCAATCCAGGCCGCCAACCTGGAGCGCGGCGGCAGCTGGCTGGCGTTCGGTGACACCGGGCCGCGGGTACGGCGAGGTTGCCCGGGCTGGCTGTTTATCAGTGATGAACTGCGCATCAACCGGCATGCCGAGGCCAATGCCCAGACCAAGGCCCAGGCGGTGATCGACCTGCAAAAACAACTGGGTCAAAAAGGCATCGACCTGCAAGTGGTGGTGGTGCCGGACAAGAGCCGCATCGCCGCTGCCGAACGCTGTGGCCTGTACCGCCCGGCGGTGCTCGACGGCCGCATTCAGGACTGGACCAAACGGCTGCAAGCTGCCGGCGTTTCCGCGCTGGACCTGACCGACACTTTGAAACCCCTGGGCGCCGAAGCCTACCTGCGTACCGATACCCACTGGAGCGAAATCGGTTCCAACGCCGGCGCACAGGCGCTCGCGCAGCGCATCCAGCAGCGTGGCATCAAGGCCACGCCGGAGCAGGCGTTCGATATCACCCAGGCGCCGCTCGCCGTACGCCCGGGAGACCTGGTGCGCCTGGCCGGTCTGGATTGGTTGCCGCCCACGTTGCAGCCGCCGGGGGAGTGGGTCGCGGCCAGCAGCGCCCATGAAACCGGCGGCGCGACCAGCAATGCCGACGACCTGTTTGGCGACGCTGGCCTGCCCAATGTGGCGCTGATCGGCACCTCGTTTTCGCGCAACTCCAACTTCGTCGGCTTCCTGCAAAAAGCCCTGAACGCGCCGGTCGGCAATTTCAGCAAGGACGGGGGCGAGTTCTCGGGGGCGGCCAAGGCCTATTTCGAAAGCCCGGCCTTCAAGCAAACACCACCCAAGTTATTGATTTGGGAGATTCCGGAGCGGGACCTGCAAACGCCCTACGATGCGATCACGGTTGGTCAGTAATTTGACGAATTGCCGTTTGTCTAAAAAATAGACAGCTTCCTCATCAAAATAATGACACTTTTGCGTGCCTGAAGCAGACTGGCTTGCACTAGGGCGACCACAAAAAGACCTGCGGTAAGCAGTCGTATCAGCTGACCTTTTCACGTCTTTGGGCTTCGCCGTGATGAGGGGTCAGCTATGAGCATTACCAATGGTCTTTTAGCCTTGCTCGGCAAGGACATCTGCCAGGATGAGCGCGGCAGGGAGGCGCGGATGCATTTCTTCGGCAGTATTCCCCGCGCGGATGATGTTGCCGTCAGCCACGACGCAGACACCGTGCCCCTCAAGCCAAAAGTGGTGGCGCTGGTGTCGATCAATGGCGGCGTCGGCCGCAGTACCCTGGCCACTGCCTTGAGCAGTGGTCTGCAGCGTCAGGGCGAGTCCGTCGTGGCCCTGGACCTGGACCCGCAGAACGCCTTGCATCTTCACTTCGGCGTGAGTCCGGCGTTGCCGGGCATCGGGCGTACCAGTCTGGAACATGGGCCATGGAACCCGCTTCAACAGCTCAGCTTCGCCGGCTGCCAGGTAATCCCCTTTGGCGAAATCGACATCCCACAGCAGGAAAGCCTGGAGCGCTGGCTCAAGCAGGAGCCGCGCTGGCTGGCTCAACACCTGGCAGCCCTCGACTTGAGTGCGCGACAGACAGTGATCATCGACACACCCGCCGGTAACAACATCTACTTCCATCAAGCGCTGAGTGTCGCCGATGTGGTGCTGGTCATTGTGCAGGCAGACGCTGCATGCCTGGGCACCCTCGACCATCTGGATGCACTGCTTGCCCCGCACCTTGAAAGTGGACACGCGCCTCGCGTGCACGTGGTTATCAACCAAGTGGATGAAAGGAATGCTTTCTGCCTGGACATGATCGAGGCCTTTACCCAGAGGCTGGGGAAAGAGGCGCTGCAAGTGCATCGCGACATGCGGATCCATGAAGCGCTGGCTTTTGGTGACGACCCGGTGGAAAGCGCAGAGAAGGGCCTGGCGGGTGACGATATCAACGATCTTTGCCAACTGCTGAAGGCGCCAAACACCCGAGCATAAAGCGCTGGTTATACGCTTGACCCCAGATGCTTATGCACAATCGGTTGGATGCACCTGTCACCCAACAGCCATTTTGTGGAGCTGTTCTCATCACGCTGCAACTGCCTGTTTTGCGTGCATTTTATTTTGTGAACAAAAAATGACCAGTACGGCTTTTGGCCTGTAGCGCAGATGCCTACAGGCCCCGTAAAGAATCCATCAACAGAGTTATCCACAGGCTGCACTGCGACAATTTTGCCCTCTAATCGCGCTCGGCAAGCACCATCAAGTTGCGCGGCGTCAGTGCAGGATCGCAGAAGGTGCCTACGTCGACCTTGTAGCCATTCTCACCGAGAAACAACGCCCGATCCAGCACCAGCCAAACCTCAAGCGGGCGCCGAAACAGACCACGCACCAATTCCAGGTTTCTCACCTCAGCCAGGCGGCGCCAGCCGTGGGCCTCCAGCGCCGCCCAATACTGTTCACCTGTGGATAACCCTTTGAGGTTCGCCAGGTCCCGGCAGTAATCGGCGAAGGGCTTGTCCAGCCAACGGGCAGGCAGGGACGGTGTGGGCAGGTATTCGTCGAGGCCGCGCAGTTCGCGTTGCAGTTGGTCGAAACCCAGGCGCCGTGCCATGGACGTATCGCGTTGCAAGCGCACGCGTTTGCCAGCGGTGACGGTTTCGCTCAGCGGCAGGCCGAGGTCATCGATGGACAGTTGCAGGGTTGAAGCACGGCCTGCGTTGGACAGTGGCTGGTAGGTGTCGGCAGTGATGCGGTTGTAGCAGCACGGCGCCAGTGCCAGTTGCTTGCAGCCGACCGCGCTGGCCAGTTGCAGCAGGCGCACATGCAGGTCGCCACAGGCGTGCAGGGCGACGGGGGTGTGTTCGGCGTGGATCGCCACATCGGCCATCACATCTTGCAAGCGATGGGTGGCGGACAGGCCATGGTGATCGCTCAAGGCCTGGCCTGCCGCGATCAGTGCCGGGTCGTATTCCAGGCAGGTCAGGGCCTGATCGGCTTGCAACAGCCGGCGACCCAGGTGGCCCTTGCCTGAACACCATTCCAGCCAGTGTGTGGGGGCTTGCGCAAACTGCAGCGCACTGCCGAAGGCTTCAATCTGTTCCCACTTGCGGCCCGGAACATCGACGTTCAGGCGGTGACGAGCAGGAGCCAGAGGTTGCGTCGGTAACTTATCCACAGCACTGAGCGCGCGAGCGTGCGCGGCGAGTTGCGCAAAAGGCGCCGGTGCCGGCAGGTCATGGGGGTGGTTGTGACAGGTTTCGGCGTCGTCCAGCGAGCGTTGCCGCAGCCACTGGGCGAGTTCGGGGTGCTGGGTTTCCCAGGGCAAGTGCAGATGAGTAAAGGGCCGTGGTTTCCACAGCCCTTGGTGCTCGATCAGGAACGCATCCAGCGCCTGGAAGCGTGCCTCAACGTCCTTGGCAGGCATCGACGCGCAGCCAGCGTTCCAGCAGTTTGAAGGCGCGTACCAGCACGTAGGCCATCAACAGGTAGAACAGGCCCGCAGCGAAGAAAATCTCTACCGGCAAGTAGGTACGGGCAATGATGGTCCGTGCCATGCCGGTCAGTTCCAGCAGGGTAACGGTACTGGCCAGGGCGCTGGCCTTGAGCATCAGGATCACTTCGTTGCTGTACGCCGGCAGGCCGTTGCGCGAGGCACGCGGCAGGATGATGTAGAACAGCGTCTTCGGCCTGGACATGCCCAGGGCTCGTGCCGCTTCGATCTCGCCGGGCGGGATGGCCTGGATGGCGCCGCGCAGGATCTCGGCGATATAGGCGGCGGTGTGCAGGGTCATGGTGGCGGTGGCGCACCAGAACGGATCGCGCAGGTAGGGCCACATGAAGCTCTCGCGCACTGAATCGAACTGCGCCAGGCCGTAGTACACCAGGAACAACTGCACCAGGAGCGGCGTGCCACGGAAGAAGAAAATATAGGCGTAGGGCAGGGCGCTGACGTACCAGCGGCGCGAGGAACGGGCGATGCCCAGCGGGATCGCCAGCAGCAGGCCGGCGATCACCGCAATGGCCACCAGCTCCAGGGTCAGAATGGCGCCCTGGGCCAACTTGGGCAGCCACTTGATGATCACGGACCAGTTCAGGCCCAGGTCGAAATGCGCCAGCCAGCTGTAGTCGCCGCTCATTGGGTGCTCCTTGCAAAGCCGCGGGCGGCGCGTTTTTCCAGGAAGTGCATGCCGGTCATGGCCAGCACGGTGAGGGCCAGGTACATGAAGGCGGCGACCATGAAGAAGGTGAAGGGCTGCTTGGTGACAGTCACGCCGATCTGCGCATGGCGCATGATTTCTTCCAGGCCGATCACCGATACGAGGGCGGTGTCCTTCATAAGGATCATGAACAGGTTGCCCAGGCCCGGCAGGGCGATGCGCCACATCTGCGGCATGATCAGCCGGGTGAAGATCCGGAACTTCGACAGCCCCAAGGCTACACCCGCTTCACGGTGGCCCTTGGGAATGGCGAGGATCGCGCCACGGAACACTTCGGTCGCGTAGGCGCCAAAGCACAGGCCCAGGGCAATGACCCCGGCGGCGAAGGCACTCAGGGAAAGGTCGGGGTTGCCGAAGAACTCACCGAGGGCACGCATCAGGTTGACCGTGCCGAAGTAAATCAGCAGCACCCACAGCAATTCGGGAATGCCACGCACGATGGTCGAATACGCACCGCCCACCCATTGCAGCGGCTTGTACGGCGAAGTCTTGGCCAAGGCCCCGGCAAGGCCGAGCACCAACCCCAGGCACAGGGCCGTGAGCGCCAGTTTGACGGTCATCAGCGCGCCGGCGGCAAGCGCCGGGCCGAATCCGTAGAGATCGAAATTCATGGTGTTTTCATATCGCGGCAGGCATTGCAAAAAGCCGACGCGCTCAGGTGAGCGCGTCGGGCATACCGTTCAGATCATTCGATGCTGAAAGGGAAGTACTTGTCGTTGATCTTCTTGTAGGTGCCGTCTGCCTTGATCTCTGCCAGGGCTTTGTTCAGGCGCTCGCGCAGTGGGTCGCCCTTGCGTACGGCGATACCGATCTTGTCGCTTTCTACAACCGGGTCGCCCTTGAACTCGTAGGCCGAACCGTCTTTGCTCTTGAGCCATTCGTACTGCACGTACTTGTCGGCGAGGATGCCATCCAGGCGACCGGAGGTCAGGTCGAGGTAGGCGTTTTCCTGGGTGTCGTACAGCTTGGCTTCGGTTTCAGGCAGCTTGTCTTCCAGGTAGGTACCGGCCAGCGTCGCGCGTTGTGCACCGATGACCTTGCCTTTCAGGTACGCCGCGTCAGTCTTGAAGTCGGCGGTGGCTTTAGGCGCGATGAATTGCAGCTTGTTGGAGTAGTACGGGTCGGTGAAGTCGACGGCCTGCTTGCGCTCGTCGGTGATCGACAGCGAGGACACCAGGAAGTCGAACTTCTTGGCGTTCAGGGCCGGGATGATGCCGTCCCAGTCGGACACATACACTTCGCACTTCTCGACTTTCATCTTGGCGCACAGGGCGTCGCCGATGTCTTTGTCGAAGCCGACCACGTTGCCGCTCGCGTCTTTGTTGTTGAACGGCGGGTAGGCCGCTTCAATCCCCATTTTCAAGGTTTCTGCCATGGCCGTGGCGCTGAACGCCATCGAGACGGCCGCGGCCAGAAGGAATTTTTTATAGTTCTGCATGCATGTTGCTCCGTTAGCGGTTGCTGGACATGAATTGTTTGCAGCGCGCCGAAAGCGGGTTTTCAAACACCTGCTGTGGCGATCCTTGCTCTTCGACCAGGCCCTGGTGGAGGAACACCACTTCACTGGACACCTGACGGGCGAAGCCCATTTCATGGGTGACCAGCAGCATGGTGCGGCCTTCTTCGGCCAGCGCGCGGATCACATTAAGTACTTCCTGAACCATTTCCGGGTCAAGCGCGGAAGTGGGCTCGTCGAACAGGATGACCTTGGGCTGCATCGCCAGGGTGCGCGCAATGGCGGCCCGTTGTTGCTGGCCACCGGACAATTGCGCGGGGTAGGCGTGGCGCTTGTCGGCAATGCCGACCTTGTCCAGCAGCGCTTCGGCGACTTCGATGGCTTCGGCCTTGCTTTGGCCGAGCACGCGGCGCGGGGCCTCGATGATGTTGTCGAGGATGCTCATGTGCGGCCACAGGTTAAAGTTTTGAAACACAAAACCGATTTCGCTGCGCAGGCGGTTGATCTGCTTGCCGTCGGCGGCCATCAGTTCGCCGTTTTTCGCGGCCTTGAGCTTGAGTTCTTCGCCGGCCACCAGGATCTGGCCCTGGTGCGGGTTTTCCAGCAGGTTGATGCAGCGCAGGAAGGTGGACTTGCCGGAACCGGAGGAACCCAGGATCGAGATCACATCGCCGTCGCGAGCGGTCAGCGAGATACCTTTGAGTACCTCCAGCTCACCATAGCGTTTATGCAAGTTGCGGATTTCAAGCGCGGGCGTGGCCTCGGCCATGTGGGGTCCTCATTGTGTTCGTTGCAATCCTGCTGTTGGGCCGCCTTCCTGGCGAGGCGCCAAGCTAGCATAGCGTCCTGATGGCAGCCAACAGCGCGGCCGGCGGTAAACCGATGGTGTGCGGCGGGGTGTCGCATCGGCACAGCAGCGTGTCGCGCCATCAACAACCGAACAACCGTTTGAACCCGGAAAACCGCAGGCTTTGCGTAAAAAAGGGCGCGATGGTGCCAGCTTTGGCCGGGTGTTGGAAGGGTTAACCGGGCAAACGGTGCTTATCAGCCCTTTTATGGAGCGTCACGTACTTTTTGTGTGTGTTTATGGTGCGTTTATTCGTCTTGAATGTGAGTCGCACGGTAACGCTATAGCGGAATGCCATTGTTCTCAATGACTTGCGATGGTTGTTGAATCGTCCTACAGCCCACGTCAATCGTGGCTCTGTAACATTTTGGCGCAAATCTTGCGTAAAAAATAAAGAACGCCCTGTTGGTTTCTTTTCACGAGAAAGATCCCGGGCCGGGTGGACCGTTTTCGCAATTCCTCGCAAAGGTGTGTCAATGAGTAGTACGCAAAGCTCCAATGACCTCGAACAGGGGCTAAAACCGCGTCACGTCACTATGCTGTCGATTGCCGGCGTCATCGGTGCCGGTCTGTTTGTCGGCTCCGGCCACGCGATTGCTGCCGCCGGCCCGGCCGTACTGCTGGCGTATGCCGCAGCGGGCACGCTGGTGGTATTGGTGATGCGCATGCTGGCCGAAATGGCCGTGGCGTCGCCGGACACCGGTTCGTTCTCCACTTATGCCGACCGTGCGATTGGCCATTGGGCCGGCTTTACCATCGGCTGGTTGTACTGGTGGTTCTGGGTCTTGGTGATTCCGTTGGAAGCCAACGCCGCCGCGACCATCCTGCATGCCTGGTTCCCGGATGTGGCTATCTGGGCCTTTACTCTGATCATCACCCTGCTGCTGACGGCGACCAACCTGTTCAGCGTGAAGAACTACGGCGAGTTCGAGTTCTGGTTCGCGTTGATCAAGGTCGTGGCGATCGTAGGCTTCGTGATCCTTGGCCTGGCCGCGATTTTCGGTTTCCTGCCGACCAGCCAGGTCAGCGGTGTTTCCCATCTGTTCGATACCCAGGGCTTTATGCCAAACGGCATGGGCGCCGTACTGGCTGCGATCCTGACCACCATGTTCTCGTTCATGGGGACCGAGATCGTCACCATCGCCGCCGCTGAATCGAAGAACCCAGGCCAGCAAATCACCAAGGCCACCAACTCGGTGATCTGGCGGATTGGTTTGTTCTACCTGCTGTCGATCTTCATCGTGGTGTCCCTGGTGCCTTGGAACGATCCGACCCTGGCGGCCGTGGGTTCCTACCAGACCGTGCTGGAACGCATGGGTATCCCGAATGCCAAGCTGATCGTCGACCTGGTGGTACTGGTGGCCGTGACCAGTTGCTTGAACTCGGCGCTGTATACCGCTTCGCGCATGCTGTTCTCCCTGGGGCGTCGCGGTGATGCACCGGCTGTTGCCAAGCGTACCAACAAGAGCGGCACGCCTTACTGGGCGGTATTGTTGTCCACCGGTGCGGCGTTCCTGGCGGTCTTCGCCAACTACGTGGCCCCGGCGGCGGTGTTCGAGTTCCTGCTGGCCAGCTCCGGCGCCATCGCGCTGCTGGTGTACCTGGTGATCGCAGTATCGCAACTGCGCATGCGCCAGAAGCGCACGGCGGCGGGCGAGAAGATTGTCTTCAAGATGTGGCTGTTCCCTGGCCTGACCTACGCGGTGATGGTGTTCATCGTGGGCACGTTGACCATCATGCTGTTCCAGGAAGCGCATCGGGTCGAGATCATTGCGACCGGTGTGCTGAGCTTGCTGGTAGTAGCGGCGGGCCTGATGGTGGCGAGTCGCCGCAAGGCGCAGCGAGTGGGCGCTGCGGTACTTAGCTGACCCAATGTGGGAGGGGCAGGCCCCTCCCACTTTGTTTTCGCGTCAGGCTTCTGGGGTGATCAGCGCCTGAGACGCCGCGACGTAATCCGCCTGGAACTGCGGCGACTCGATCCACGCCAATGCAGCCGCCTCATCATCGGTATCCGTCGCCCACTGTCGATACTCGATCAGCGCCGCCAGGATGAAATCGGTGGCTTGCTCTTCACCTTCCTGCTCCAGCACCAGCGCCAACAACGGGTGCGCCAGGAATGCCGTGCACAACGCCTGCTGGCTGGTTTCGCCTGCAGTGCGCATCTCGACAAACATCTCCGTCAAATCCACCGACTCCAAGTCAATGCGGCTGTCATCGCCGGCAAACGCATCCGGTTTGGTCGCGACGGCGCGCTGGGTGCGGTTCTGCTTGGCCTTGGCCTTTGCCCGGTGGGCGCGTTTTTGCTGCTTGTTCGGCGAGGCCATGGGGTTGGCGTCCTAGGGTTCTGGATCGGGGGGAGTATTGAAGCGCAGGTTGGGGGAAATCCCAAGGGTATCTGCCGCCAATTGACCGTTTTGAAGCCACGCCAATGCAATCGGCCACAACCGGTCCTGATATTCGCTGCGGAAAAAGGCGAAATGCCCGACCTGGTTTTCACCGATATCTTCCGGCGCTATGCGCAGGTGCGTACGCTCGCTGCCGTCAAAATAACCCAGCAACCGCTCGATGGCCGCCACGGTGCCGAAGGGGTCATCCGTGATGCTGATTGCCAGTATCTGCGCTTTCACGCGGCTGAAGGGCAGGTTGCCCAGCGCTCGACCGCTGGGGCGTGTTTCATACCGGGGCGTCGGCATGCTCCAGTCGCGCACTACGCCGGCTGGCGTATCTTCCAGCCAGCCCAGGCGCTTGCCGGGGAAGTATCCGCACAGTGCCGTCAGCAGCGGCATTACCACATGCCACTTGGCAAACATGCGCCAGCGCCCGCTTGGTGCGTAATCGCGCCAGTAGGCGAACTGTGCGCCCACCGTGACGATCCGTCGAATAACAGCACCCGACGCCGCGAGTCCTGCCGCGCAACCGCCAAAGCTGTGGGCGACTACGTCAATCGGCTGCCCTGGGAACTCCCGTTGCGCACGCGTGAGCATCGCCTCGAAATCCAGCACGCCCCAATCCGACCACGAGGCCTTGAAGTGGCGCAGCGAGCCGTTGCGGGATTCGCCGATGCCACGGTAGTCGTAGGTGATGACATCGAAGCCGTTGGCGAACAGGTAGTCGGCGAAGCGAGCGTAGTGGCGGCAGCGTACGGAGGTGGCGGCGTTGATGATCACCACCGGGCGTGCGGGGTCGGTCCTGATATGGCGCCAGGCGAAGCCGCCCAGGATATGGCCGTCGGCGGCGGGTTCCTTGAAGGGTTCGCTGTGATCGCGTGCAGGCGGGACTGGAGGCAATTGTAAAGAGGCGTCGTTCAAATTCATTGGTTTCTCGACCTTGATCGGTTTCTTGTTTTTCTAGAAACAATTGCTCAGTTTGCCAGCACTTGCGCTGTCATTTGGTGGTTTATCAAATGACGGATTGGATCGCCTGCTTATGTCGCTCGACCTGGAGCTGGTATATACATAACCTTGCGCTCTTTCGATTCGACTAGACCACCTTATGACCCGCGATACCCTTGAACACAACCAGATTCCGATCTACCTCGTCACTGTGTTTCTGGCCGTCGTTCTCGGTCTGCTTCCCCTTTCATTCGCCCACGATCTCAGCGCACTGGTCACCCCCGCCATCGCCGTGCTGATGTACGCGATGTTCCTGCAAATACCGTTTTTGGACCTGCGCCAAGGCTTGGGTAACAAGCGCTTCCTGTCGGCATTGCTGCTGGCCAACTTCATCCTGGTGCCCTTGCTGGTATGGGCGCTGACCCAAAGCCTGGTCGGGCGCCCGGCGTTGCTGGTGGGGGCGTTGCTGGTGTTGCTGACGCCTTGCATCGACTACGTGGTGGTGTTTACGCATATCGGCAAGGGCGACTCACGGCTGATGCTGGCGGCGACGCCGGTGCTGTTGCTGCTGCAGTTGGCGCTGTTGCCGTTGTACTTGGGGTTGATGCTGGGGCCGCAGTCTGAGGTCGTGGTGGAGGCGGGACCATTTGTCGAAGCATTCCTGTTGTTGATTGTGATGCCGATGATTCTGGCAGTGCTCACGACTTCCCTGGCGCGGCGATCATCTGTCGTCAACGCGTGGAGCAGCGCCTGGGCGTGGCTGCCCGTGCCGGCGATGGCGCTGGTGTTGTTTGTGGTGATCGGTTCGCAAATCACTTCCGTGGTGCGGGATATCAACCTGCTGTTGCCGGTGATTCCGGTGTATATCGGCTTTCTGCTGTTGGCACCGTTGATGGGTGCGCTGGCGTCGCGGCTGTTTGCGCTCCCGGCCGCAACGGCGCGGGCGGTAACATTCAGTGCATCGACACGCAATTCGTTGGTGGTGCTGCCCTTGGCGCTGGCCCTTCCCGACGATGTGCGCGGGTTGGCGGCGACGGCGGTGATCCTGCAAACCCTGGTCGAACTGGTCGGGGAGTTGATTTACGTGCGGCTGATCCCGAAGTGGGTGTGGCCCGCAGGTCGGTAGGCGCACAAATCTTCCAGTCTGTTCAGGCGCTATTCAGCAGGGCGGTCGGCACCATAAGTCAGCGCCCCTTACCTGACAGGTCAACCGATGGATCACCGCAACCGTTTTCGCCTGGAATCCTCAGGGATTTTCCTCTTCGCTCTATTGTTGTTCACCCTGGGCATCTGGGATCAACAGCCCCAAGGGTTTGATGGGCGATGGGCGCTGTTCCTGCAAGAGATGTTTCGCCATGGCGTGAGCTTTTTCCCGACCACCTATGGCCTGCCCTACGCGGATTATCCCGGCACCGCGACCTTCTTCAGTTATGTATTTGCCAGGCTGTTCGGTGCGCCCAACCATCTGGCGAATATCCTGCCGACCGCCCTGGCTTCTGCTGGCGTAGTCGCGGTGATCTATCGCTTGCTGGTGCCTGCGAGCCGGCCGTGGGCACTGCTCACGGTGCTGCTGACGTTGCTCACCACCCAACTGCTCGAAAAGTCCCGCTCGGTATGCCTGGACCAGATGGTGGCGTTGCTCTGTGTAGGCAGTTTCTACCTGCTGCACAGCGGCGGACGCTGGAGGCGGCTTGCGGTGTTCCCGCTGTTTGTCCTGGGTTTTGCGATACGCGGGCCATTGGGGTTGATCGAGGTCTGTGGTGTGGTGTGTGTGTATTGGGCGCTGGCCAAGCCTGGCGAGCGTGTGAAACAGGTGCTGATTCACGGCATCGTCGGCGTGGTGCTGCTGGCAGCCTGTTGGTGGCTGCTGGTGAAGCTGGCGCGCATCAGTGGGGGCGACGCGTTTGCCGATGAGGTGTTCAAGATGCAGGTCGGCGGGCGCCTGGATGAAACCGGAGAGCCGTTCTACTTCTATTTCCAGCTGAGTCTGTACCGCTATTTTCCGGTGGTGCCATTGGCGCTCGCCACGATGATTGCCGTGCGTCATCGCTGGCCCGAGCGGTTTGAGGGCGACATGCAACTGGTCGCGCGGCTGGGTGCCTGCGGCTTGATGATCTTGCTCGGGCTGTCGATACCGCACTTCAAGCGCGCTTATTACATCCTGCCCATGGTGCCGATGTTCGCGGCTGTCGCGGCCTATGGGCTGCTCCAGGCGCAAGGCTGGCTCACGGGCGTGCGCCGCTGCTACGAAGCGCTTGTCGTCGCGCTGCCGGCGTTGTGCGTGGTTGCGATCTTTGTGTGTCGGCATGGCTGGCAAAAGCACGGTTACTGGCCGGCGGTTTCACTGCCGCTGCTGATTGGCGGGCTGGTGGTGCTGCAGGTGGCGGCGCTGATCGCCTGGCATCGGGGAGGGCGGTTGGTGTGGCTCAGCCTGATCGCGTTGATGGCGCAGTGGGTGGTGTTGGTCACTGTGGTGGAGCCCTCCAAGGATATGCAGTTCGATACCCGGAAGTTTGTCGGCCAGGTGGAGGCGTTGCGTGCCGCGCAGCCGGGGCCGCTGGTGTTTATCAATCTCGGCCGAGACACTTGGGCGGTGCGCTACATGATGAACCTGGACCATGATGAGCAACCGATCTTTATCGAAGGCAGCGAAATAGAGCGACTGGGGACTTTGCCTCGACCCGCCTGGGCAATTGTGTCGCGCAAGGAAACCGCGTTGCTGCAAGGAACGCCTCTGGAGAAGCAGACGCCAAGGTTTGAAGGGCGGCTGAACGACAATCCGCTGATGGTGTTCTTGTTGAAGTAATAGAGGTCGTTCGTTTCGGGGTGGCGCAGGCCGCCCCTGGACAACGCAATAAACGACAGACAACAAAAAACCCGCACTAGGCGGGTTTTTGTGTGTTTCAAATGACGTTTGCACCACTTGAAACTGAATAGTGGTGCCCAGAGACGGAATCGAACCGCCGACACGGGGATTTTCAATCCCCTGCTCTACCGACTGAGCTATCTGGGCAACGGGGCGCATTAAACGGGTTTTTCAGGGGGTCGTCAAGCAAGTTTTCGAAAAATATTTAATTATTACCGTCGCTTACGTGCCGGCCCCGGTTTTTGATCAATTATTGAGCAGGCGGCACGTAGCCGTCGGCCTTGGCGTATTCCTCGCCGGAAAAGAACTTGTCCATCTCGCCCGCCAGGTATTTGCGATCTTCGGCGTTCATCATGTTCAGGCGTTTTTCGTTGATCAGCAGGGTCTGGTGTTTCAACCAGTCGCCCCAGGCTTTGGCCGAGACATGTTCGAAAATGTCCTGGCCCTTGGCGCCTGGATACGGAGGGCGTTCCAGGCCGGGCAATTCTTCTTTGTACTTGCGGCACATGATGGTGCGGGTCATGACGACACTCCTGCATTCAATACGTCGGCCGCGCGTTTCAGTAGTTTTTTTACCGGGGCGGCAAGGCCCAGGCGCGGCGGGGTGGCGAGGTTATACCAGAGCCAGTCGGCCTCGGCCACGTGATGGGCGGTTTCCTCGACCTGGATCAACCAGGGTTCGATGGCGAGCTGGAAGTGGCTGAAGGTGTGGATCAACCCCGGCAGCGCCTGTTGGTTGCCCAGTTCCAGCGCATGCTGGTGGGCCAGGTGTTCCAGGTCTTGCAGGTCATCCAGCTCCGGCAAACTCCACAGGCCGCCCCACAGCCCGGTGGAAGGGCGACGGTAAAGCAGGATCGCGCCGTCGGCATTCGCCAGCATCGGCATCAGCGTGCGCTTTTGCGGGATGGTCTTGCGCGGCTTGGGGATCGGATAGCGCGTCTCCAGGCCGAGCATGTGGGCTTCGCAATGTTTTTCCAGCGGGCACAGCAGGCAGCTGGGTTTGCTGCGGGTGCAGAGGGTGGCGCCCATGTCCATCATCGCCTGGGTGTAGGCGTTGACGCGGGTCTGGGGCGTGAAGCGCTCTGCGGTGGCCCACAGCTGCTTGGCCACCTTGGGTTCGCCGGGGTAGCCCTCCTGTGCGGTAAACCGCGCCAGCACACGCTTGACGTTGCCGTCGAGGATCGGCGCACGCAGGCCCATGCTCAGGCTGGCAATCGCGCCGGCGGTGGACAGGCCGATACCGGGCAGCTCGGTGAGCTTTTCGACATCCCTGGGAAACTCGCCACCGTACTCGGCCACGACAATCTTCGCGGTCTTTTGCAGGTTGCGCGCCCGGGTGTAGTAACCCAGGCCGGTCCACAGGTGCAGCACTTCATCTTCCGGCGCGGCGGCCAAGGCTTCGACCGTTGGCAATGACGCCATGAAGCGGTCGAAGTAATTGAGCACCGTGCTGACCTGGGTCTGCTGCAGCATGATCTCCGAGACCCACACCCGATAAGGCGTGATGCCCTGTTGCCAGGGCAGGTCATGGCGACCGTGGCGGTCGTACCAATTGAGCACGGCCTCTGAAAACTGCTCGTTTCTCATCGCTTGAACAGGCCCTTCAATGCATCTTTCAACTGCGGGTTCACCTTGTCGAGCTTCTCTTCCAGCTTGTCGCTGAGCTTGTTGCCGGCCGCCTTGATGGCGACCTGGGTCAAGCCGTCCTTGTCCAGGCGGCAGGCCTTGGCGCCCAGCTCCAGCGGGCCACGGCAGCGCAGCGGCACTTCGATGCCCTGGAAGTTGGAGCCGACCTGGCAGGCAGGGTCCGGCGTTTCGCGCTGGTCGCCCTCGACAATGATGCCGACGCGGTAGTCCATGCCCAGCACGCGCAAGTCCACATCACCGTTACCGTTGACGGTCAGGCCCGGGATGCGCACTTTCAGGTCCGGGTTGCTGGCTACACCGTTACGCAAGGTCAGGTTGCCTTTCAGCTCCTGGAACGGCGTGTCCTTGCCTGGCGGCGTGCTGCTCAGCGTCTTGCGGTTGAGCAGGGCAATGCCGGTGCACAGTTGTTGCTCAAGGTTGGCGTTGAGCAGCACGCCGTTGTTGATCACGAAACTGGCGGTGCCGTTGAGGCTGTCGATCAGGGCTTTCTGGCTGTTGCCGCGGCCTGTGAGGTTGCTGTCCAGGGTGATCTGGCCTTTTACCGGCGGGTTCTGCCCCTGGGCCTGCAGGATGCGCTCGACCGGCACCTGCTTGATCCGGCTCTGCAACGCCAGCACCGGAATATCCTGGCGCACATCGAGGCTGCCGTTGGCCTGGAAGGTGCCGTTGTAGAGACCGCCGCTCAAGGTGTCGAGCTTGAGTTGGCCGTCGAGGCCGGACGCTTTGAGCGCCGCATTCTGGATCGGCAATTTGCTCAGGGTCAGTTGACCGAAGGCGAGGTCGGCATCCACGTCCAGCGTGCGCAGGCGCGTCAATGGCAGCAGCTTGTCGGTGCTCCAGGCGCCCTTGGTCGGGGCGTCGGGCAATGGCGTGGTGCCGCCGGCGGCCATGGCACCGGCTTCGCTGTTCTGCACCTCGGCCTGGCGTGCGGCGCTTGCACCCTTGGCGGATTCGGACTTGGCCGGCAGGTAGTTGTCGGCGTTGAATGTATCGCCCTTGAGCTGCACACGCAGCGACTGTTTGGCGAAATCGTCCACCGCCAGGCGACCGGTGAAGGTGCTGCCGTCGAGTTTCAGGTTCAGGTCTTCCAGCGCCAGGCTGGTCGGGGTGCCCTTGAGGCGGCTGACCAGTTCGACCTTGCTCAGGCTGCCCTCGGCGATCGGTGGCAGGGGGTGGCCGACGCTGTCGAGGAACTTGGCCAGGTCGAACTGGGCAATGGACAGGGCGCCGCTGAGCTGCGGGGTCTTGTCCAGGTCGTTGACCTTAAGCTCGCCCAAGGCGCGCAACTGGTTGGCCGAGAGCTTCAGGTTGGTCCATTCGGCGATATTGGCCGCCTGGTCCACCAGCAGTTGGCCCTGGGTGGAGAAGGTCACGGTCTTGCCTTGCAGCGGTTCGCCCGTGGCTTCGCCGGTGATCTTCATGTCTTCCAGCTGATAACGCTTGAGGGCGCGCTGGATGCGCAGGTTGCCGTTGAGTTCGGTCTTGACGCGCATCACCGGCTGGTTGGTGCCGAAGAAGGCAGTGAGCTTCACCGGAATACTGGCGCCTTCGTGCACGGCGCCGGCGCTCAGCTGGATGCTTTCGGCGCTGAACTGCTTGCCGGTCTGCTCGTCGTTGTATTCGATGCGGGCGTTGTTGATGGTCAGGCTGTCGATGTCCAGCCGGATAGGTTTCGAGGGTTTCTCCGGCTCGGGCTCGGCGGCCTGTTCCGCGGCAGCGGGTGCGCTGGCGCTCGGCTCATTGGCGCTCTTGCCGATGTCTTCCCAATCGCCATGGCCTTGTTTGTCGCGGTTCAGGCGCAGGTTGAGGCCTTCGACACGCACATCGCTCATCTGCACTTCACGACGCAGCAGCGGTAAAACCCGTACCGACAGGCCGAGCATCTGCAAGTCGGCGAACGGTTTGGTCGGGTTGGTCAGGGTCGCCACGCTGGCTTCGTGCAGTTCCAGCCCGAGCCAGGGGAACAGGCTCCAGCCGATATCGCCATTGAGCGTCAGCTCGATGTGGGCCTTGTCGCGGGCAATCTGGCGGATCTCATCTTTATAGTCGTTGGGATCGAAGAGGTGGGTCAGGGCAAAGCCCAGGGCCACAATGATCAGCAACAGCCCGAGAAGTACCAGACCCAGGATTTTGCCGAACGCTTTCATGGGCGAGTCCTTGTATGTCGATTTCAAAATTTAGCCGCAGAGTATAACGCCCGACGGCCTGCGTCAGTGCCCCGATCGTTACATTGTATCCAGGGGCCGGGAAACGGGTTTTTGACGTCAAACAAAGCAGATTTCCTGAAAAAGGTGATGGCAGTTTGGTTTTTCTGTCATCCACAGATGCTAATCTCTGCATGTTCGTCCGCCTTCTGCGACTTAACGTCGCGCCTAAAACGGAGCTTCACTCAACAAAACGGCCGCGCTTTGCGTGCAAGGCCGAGGGAGAGAGCGCCTGACGGACACATACTAACAACTGGGGGAAACACCAATGAGCACTAGCACTGCGGCAGCTTCATCTGCCGCGCAGCCTGCGTTCCTGTCCAAGGAACGCATTATCGCCAAGCCCGGCTTCAACCGCTGGCTGGTTCCGCCGGCCGCCTTGGCCATCCACCTGTGCATCGGCATGGCCTATGGGTTCTCGGTGTTCTGGCTGCCACTGTCCAAAGCGCTGGGTATCACCAAACCGGTCGCCTGCGCGCCGGACATGAGCTTTATCGCTCAAGTCTTTTCGTCCCAATGCGACTGGCCCATCTCCATGCTGGGCTGGATCTACACGCTGTTCTTCATCTTCCTGGGCTGCTCGGCAGCGATCTGGGGCGGCTGGCTGGAACATGCCGGGCCACGCAAGGCGGGCGTTGTTTCGGCGCTGTGCTGGTGTGGCGGCCTGTTGATTTCGGCGTTGGGGATCTATACCCACCAGATCTGGCTGATGTGGATCGGCTCCGGGGTCATTGGCGGTATCGGCCTGGGCCTGGGCTATATCTCGCCCGTGTCGACCCTGATCAAGTGGTTCCCGGACAAGCGCGGGATGGCCACCGGCATGGCGATCATGGGCTTCGGCGGTGGCGCGATGGTGGGTGCCCCGTTGGCAGCGGCATTGATGGGTCACTTTGCTACGCCCACCAGCGTGGGCGTGTGGCAGAGCTTCCTGGTGATGGCCGCGATCTACTTCGTGTTCATGATCGGTGGCGCCTTGTCCTACCGCGTCCCGCCGACCGGCTGGAAGCCTGAAGGCTGGACCGCGCCGGCGAAAAAAGCCAGCAATGCAATGATCACCCACCGTCACGTACACGTGAACGTGGCGTGGAAAACCCCGCAATTCCGCCTGGTATGGCTGGTGCTGTGCCTGAACGTGTCCGCCGGTATCGGCATCCTCGGCATGGCTTCGCCCCTGCTGCAGGAAGTGTTCGGCGGCAAGTTGCTGGGTGTGGATGTGCCATTCGGCCAGCTGGACGCCGGTCAACTGGCCTCCATCGCCGCCATTGCGGCGGGCTTCACTGGCCTGTTGAGCCTGTTCAACATCGGTGGCCGGTTCTTCTGGGCGTCGTTCTCCGACTACCTGGGCCGTAAAAACACCTACTTCGTGTTCTTCGCCCTGGGCTTTGCCCTGTACGCGCTAATCCCGAACCTGGGGCACCTGGGCAACGTGGCGCTGTTCGTGGCGGCGTTCTGCATCATCCTGTCGATGTACGGTGGTGGTTTTGCGACCGTCCCGGCCTACCTGGCCGACCTGTTCGGTACGCAAATGGTCGGCGCGATCCACGGTCGCCTGTTGACCGCCTGGGCGGCGGCTGGCGTGTTGGGCCCGGTGTTGGTGAACTACCTGCGTGAGTATCAACTGAGCATCGGCGTTGAACGCGCTGCGGCCTATGACATCACCTTGTACATCCTCGCTGGCCTGCTGGTGCTGGGCTTTATCTGCAACCTGCTGGTCCGTCCGGTGGCGGACAAGTACTTCATGACCGACGCCGAACTGGCCGCCGAACAGGCGCTGGGCCATGACAAAGGCGCGGATGCCACCACTTCCCTGGAGTGGAAAGCAGCCCCGGGCACCGTGCCATTGGCGATCGCTGCCTGGCTGGTGGTGGGTATTCCGTTGGCGTGGGGTGTGTGGGTGACCCTGCAGAAGACGGCTGTCCTGTTCCACTGATGCAATACCTGTAGGGACCCGCTTTTTGTGGCGAGCGGGCTTGCCCCGCGTCGGGTCGCGAAGCGACCCCCAATGAGACCGACGCGTTTTTTCAGTCAAAACGCGTCGGTAAGTTTTGGGGCTGCTTCGCAGCCCAACGCGGGGCAAGCCCGCTCGCCACATAAGCGGGTACCCACATGTATACACATGTCTATCCCCGACATTCCTCGCTCCAACTCGTCAGTCTTATCCCCTCCGATGTTTCTGTTTGGCGCCCGCGCCCCTATAATGGCTGCCTTTTTCGCCCAATGATTTTGCGGAGCTGGTGATGGCCGAACGTAAGGCGTCCGTCGAGCGCGACACTCTGGAAACCCAGATCAAAGCCTCGATCAACCTGGATGGCACCGGAAAGGCCCGATTTGATATCGGTGTACCTTTTCTTGAGCACATGCTGGACCAGATCGCCCGTCACGGGCTGATCGACCTGGATATCGTCAGCAAGGGCGACCTGCATATCGACGACCACCACACGGTGGAAGACGTCGGTATCACCCTCGGCCAGGCGTTTGCCAAGGCCATCGGCGACAAGAAAGGCATCCGTCGCTACGGCCATGCCTATGTCCCGCTGGACGAAGCGCTGTCGCGTGTGGTCATCGACTTCTCCGGCCGTCCAGGCCTGCAGATGCACGTGCCCTACACCCGCGCCACCGTGGGCGGCTTCGACGTCGACCTGTTCCAGGAGTTCTTCCAGGGTTTCGTCAACCACGCGCTTGTCAGCCTGCACATCGACAACCTGCGCGGCACCAACACCCACCACCAGATCGAAACCGTGTTCAAGGCTTTCGGCCGCGCCCTGCGCATGGCTGTGGAGCTGGATGAGCGCATGGCCGGGCAAATGCCTTCGACCAAGGGCGTCCTGTAATGCAGACGGTCGCGGTTATCGATTACGGCATGGGTAACCTGCACTCGGTGGCCAAGGCCCTCGAGCATGTAGGGGCCGGCAAGGTACTGATCACCAGCGATGCCAACGTGATTCGCGAAGCCGATCGCGTGGTGTTTCCCGGCGTCGGCGCGATTCGCGATTGCATGGCCGAGATTCGCCGCCTGGGCTTTGACAGCCTGGTGCGCGAAGTCAGCCAGGACCGTCCCTTCCTCGGCATCTGCGTGGGCATGCAAGCCTTGCTCGACCGCAGTGAAGAGAATGAGGGCGTCGACTGCATCGGCCTGTTCCCTGGGCAAGTGAAGTTCTTCGGCAAAGACCTGCATGAAGACGGCGCTCACCTGAAAGTCCCGCACATGGGCTGGAACGAAGTCAGCCAGGCGGTGGATCACCCGCTGTGGCACGACATTCCGGACATGGCGCGCTTCTACTTCGTGCACAGCTACTACATTGCCGCCGGTAAGCCGGGCCAGGTGGTGGGTGGCGGGCACTACGGCGTCGACTTCGCCGCTGCACTGGCCGAAGGCTCGCGGTTTGCCGTGCAGTTCCACCCGGAGAAGAGCCATACCCATGGCCTGCAATTGCTGCAGAACTTCGCCGCCTGGGACGGGCGCTGGTAATGGCCAGGAAGCCGAAGCAGCCGGTCTTGAACCTCACGCCTGAACAGGAGAGTGAGGCTACCCTCAAGATCAAGCGTTTCATGGAAGATCGCTTCGAGCTCAAGCTGGGGTCGTTCGAGGTCGCCGAGATCCTCGAACTGTTCACCACCGAAGTGGCTCCGCACTATTACAACAGGGCGATTTTCGACGCGCAGACGCTCCTTAAAGAAAGGTTCGAAAGCATCGAAAGCGACCTGTGGTCGCTTGAGAAACCCTGATTTCCCAAGCATTGCTGAATATCGAATAAGGTTTGCCAGATGCTGATTATCCCCGCTATCGATCTCAAGGACGGTGCCTGCGTACGTCTGCGCCAAGGCCGCATGGAAGACTCCACCGTGTTCTCCGATGACCCGGTGAGCATGGCCGCCAAATGGGTGGAAGGGGGCTGCCGTCGTCTGCATCTGGTGGACTTGAACGGCGCCTTCGAAGGCCAGCCGGTGAACGGTGAAGTGGTCACCGCCATTGCCAAGCGTTACCCGAACCTGCCGATCCAGATCGGTGGCGGTATCCGCTCCCTGGAAACCATCGAGCACTACGTCAAGGCCGGCGTGAGCTACGTGATCATCGGCACCAAGGCGGTGAAAGACCCGGCGTTCGTCGCCGAAGCCTGCCGCGCGTTCCCGGGCAAATTGATCGTGGGCCTGGACGCCAAGGACGGTTTCGTCGCCACCGACGGCTGGGCTGAAATCAGCACGGTGCAGGTGATAGACCTGGCCAGGCAGTTTGAAGCCGACGGCGTCTCCGCCATCGTTTATACCGACATCGCCAAAGACGGCATGATGCAGGGCTGCAACGTGCCATTCACCGCTGCGCTGGCGGCCGCCACGAAGATCCCGGTGATCGCTTCCGGCGGCATCCACAACCTGGGCGACATCAAGTCGCTGCTGGACGCCAAGGCGCCCGGCATCATCGGCGCCATCACCGGCCGTGCGATCTACGAAGGGACCCTGGACGTCGCTGAAGCCCAGGCTTACTGCGATGCCTACAACGGCTGAGGACTGACCATGGCGCTGGCCAAACGCATCATCCCTTGCCTGGACGTCGACAACGGTCGCGTGGTCAAGGGCGTCAAGTTCGAGAACATCCGCGACGCCGGTGACCCGGTGGAAATTGCCCGCCGCTACGATGAGCAAGGTGCCGACGAGATTACCTTTCTCGACATCACCGCCAGTGTCGACGGCCGCGATACCACGTTGCATACCGTCGAGCGCATGGCCAGCCAGGTCTTCATCCCGCTGACCGTGGGCGGTGGCGTGCGCACTGTGCAAGACATCCGCAACCTGCTCAATGCCGGCGCGGACAAGGTTTCGATCAACACGGCGGCGGTGTTCAACCCGGAGTTCGTGGGCGAGGCCGCACAGCACTTCGGCTCGCAATGTATCGTGGTCGCCATCGACGCCAAGAAAGTCTCCGGCCCGGGCGAAACCCCGCGCTGGGAGATCTTCACCCACGGCGGTCGCAAGCCGACCGGCCTGGACGCGGTGGAGTGGGCGATGAAGATGGAAGGCCTGGGTGCCGGTGAAATCCTGCTGACCAGCATGGACCAGGACGGCATGAAAAACGGCTTCGACCTGGGCGTGACCCGGGCCATCAGCGATGCGCTGGGCATCCCGGTGATCGCTTCCGGCGGCGTCGGCAACCTGCAGCACCTGGCCGACGGCGTGATCGAAGGCCACGCCAGCGCGGTACTGGCGGCGAGTATTTTCCACTTTGGCGAATACACCGTTCCCGAGGCCAAGGCCTACATGGCGGCGCGCGGTATCGTCGTTCGCTAAACGCTGCTGGACACCATGGCAGGCCAGAGGCACTCTCTGCGCTTGCCATGGATTCCGGTAACTTTCATGTTCAAGCACCTGCTGCTCGCCCTTGCCAGTACGTCCCTCCTGTTGACCGTTCCGGCCCGCGCCGAGGAACCGTCCGACGCCTCCCTGGTGTTGCTGACGGAAAACTTCCCGCCCTACAACATGGCGAAAAACGGCAAGAACTTCGCCAAGGACGAGAACATCGAAGGCATCGCCGTGGACATCGTGCGCGAAACCTTCAAGCGTGCGGGCATTTCCTACAATCTCACCCTGCGTTTCCCCTGGGAGCGCATCTACAAGCTCGCCCTGGAGAAACCAGGCTACGGCGTGTTCGTGATGGCGCGCCTGCCGGACCGGGAGGCGCTGTTCAAATGGGTCGGCCCCATCGGTCCGGACGATTGGGTGCTGTTGGCCAAGGCCGACAGCAAGATCCAGCTGAACGACCTTGAGCACGCGCGCCGCTACAGGATCGGTGCCTACAAGGGCGATGCCATCGCCGAGACCCTGGAAAAGCAGGGACTCAACCCGGTCGTCGTGCTGCGCGACCAGGACAACGCGCAAAAGCTGCTGGATGGCCAGATCGACCTGTGGGCCACCGGCGACCCCGCCGGGCGTTATCTGGCGCGCCAGATCGGGGTCTCCGGGCTCAAGACAATCCTGCGTTTCAACAGCGCCGAACTGTACCTGGCGCTCAACAAGCAGGTGCCGGATGAAGTAGTGAGCAGGCTTCAAGCGGCGTTGGATCAGTTACGAGACGAGGGGGTCGTGGCTGACATCATGGGGCGTTACCTCTAGTGGCGGCTCCTTTGCGGGCACGGGCTGCGGGCGCTCGGCCTCTACGGAATCGGTGGTATTTGCCTCACTGAAATACACCTGCTCGGTATTGGTGTAGGTCACTGATGTTGCCAGGGGGCTGGCATCCCTGCGCAGCAATGTGTACTCGCTTTCGACCACATAGGCTGCCACGGTCTTGTGGGCCGGGACATATGCAGCGATGTCGGTGGTTTGCGGGGCGGTCCAGCCTTTGGACGAAACGCTCGAGTGAGTGAATGCACTGCCCAGCCTTACCGAGCTTTTCGGGTTGGTTCTGAGAGAATGGCCTGTCCATGCCTCGGTCATGTCGACACCCGTGGCCCACTTGAGGAAGTTGGCTGCGAAACCGGGCGAGCCTTTGGTAATCGTCCATTTGAAGGTCTGGCTGGTGGTCGTTGGGTTGCGCGCCACATCGACCAGTACGTACTTGTCGCGTCTTTGCAGCCTGTAGAAGGGGGACCGCAAGGGTTGCTCGTCGGCTGGCAGCTCCGGGTCGGAGACTAGAAACCAGGGGAGTTGGCAGACATGCAAGGACTCTTCGGCGTCCAGGGTTGAAGGTTGCCCGTCTGCAGACGGTGCGGGCGGGGCCGGGAGCTCGTGCCCCGCCACCTCGGTCAGGGGGATATGCAAGGCATGCGCTAACCCGGGCGCTTCCGGCTTTGCATAGCCCCGCACCCCGAAAAATGTCCCTGGTGCCAGGTAAGCCTCTCCAGGATGAGCGGTCGGCGGCATGACGTCCCAGGCACTGAAGTCGATTTGGCCGCGACTGCCTTTGTCATTCCAGATGTGATCGGCAACGTAAGCCGGCACGGCCAGGTCAGCCCGCACACAGCGCACGGTGTTCAGCGAAGGCCGTTGATAGCCCACGCCGCATACGGTACCCAGGGCCACATAGCCATCAGGCGGGACCGGCTGCCAGATGGAAATATCAGCGTTGGCGCCTGTGCCGCGACTGTTCCAGACTTCTATGAAGTCTTTCGGTTGGCGAAGTGCGGTGCCGTTGGTTTTGTTGGCTTCGCTGACAACAACGACGGTCTTGCGATGATTCAAATTGTCATGGCTCGGGTGAGCGACATCTCCCAATGAGGAGAACGAGATCAAGTGATCGGCACTGGTGCTCGGGCGCCAAAAGCTGGCCGACTTTTTGGCGCCCGAGCCTTGGTCGTTCCAGAGTGGGGTGAACTCCGAAGTGAAGTTGATCAGCAGGTCTTTGACTTGGATGGGTTCCATGGGGGTACTCCTTGTGGATGGAATGGTTCTGTCTCTCGATGTGGTCGAGCCGGACCGGTTAGCGGGGTTTGAGCAAGTCCACGCGCAGTGCTGAGGGTTGGTCAGCCTGGTCGTAGGCGTAGGTGCAGATCTTGTAGGGTCTGTCCCGAACGGTGATCAGCCGTGCGTACTGCTCTGTTCGCGTGCTGGGGGAGTCATTGAGCGTGGAAAATATCTCGATAGGTTCGTCCTCCTCCTCCTCCACGGGAGGGGGCGGAAAGGCCAGGTAATCGACTGGCCTGAGGCAATCGGTCGTGGTGGCCGGGCCGAACTTGTAGGAGTAGCGATGCATGAATGGCGGCGCGAGCTTCCAGATCACGGTGTAGGCCGCCAGCCCCTGTTTATCCAGGCTGATGCTCAAGTTCGGCGTGCGTGCCGGCCCGGGTTCGGCCAGTTCCACCGCCAGGGTCAGGGCATTTTTCATCATGCCGTTGGTCGCCTGTTGTTCCTCGGAATCCAAGCCGACGATACACAGCATGTGCATACCGGTTTCCGGTCCGATGGCGTCATTCACGTACGCGTCCTGCGCCTTGATCGGGGTGCTGTAAAGCTCCGGTTTTTCGCAATCAATGGCGCGCCGAGTGGTTTTGTAGCGATAGAGCGCAGTGTTGGTCGTGAAGGAAAGGTTCCAGCGCGGCACGATATCCTTGTGTGTGCCGTCGGGTCGCTTGACGAAGTATTGCTGGATGGGGTCCGGGTGCCGAAAGGAAATGGTGGTGGTCGGGAAGAGTTCGCAGTGTTCACTGTCGGCTTTCAGAACGCCTTCGACAAAGCACCGGTTGAGGAACGTCACCGGGCTGCCGTAGTTCGTTTCGGAGTGCCAGGTGGGCATACCGTTGTTGACCTCGCAGGGCGCGTCCCTTTGGCATTTGCGTTCTTCGGTCTGGCCTGAAGTGCTGGTGCTGAGAATGCCGAAGAGCGTATTAGTCGCCCGCTCCAGCAGTGGCCCGCCGAAGCCGCCGCGGCCGATACCCTGGCATTGGTTTTTCATGGTCACCCGCCACACGAACGGCTGTTCCACCAGTTCGCGCGAGGCTTGCTGCGCGCAGGCGGAGAGATGCAGGGTGTCCCATTCCGGTGCAGCCAGCGCGAGGATATCGACCCCGTCGGCGGGGACCGCTTCGGCCAGTTTCAAAGGGGCGATGCCTGCCTTCAGCAAATCGGCAAGCGAAGCTTTCAGCTCGACGATCGCCAGGTCCACTCCCTGGCTACTGCTCCATTTCAGGGTTTTCAACGGAAAGGTCTTGAGGCTCTCCAGCGTGTCGTCGAAGTAGTTGAAGCTGATGTTGCCTTTGATATCCAGGTCTTTTTGTACCCCGCCGTTATGGCGATGAAGGCAGTGGCTGCTGGTGAGCACATAGGCCGGGCCGGACTTGCCTGCGTCGTCGCGGGTGTCCAGTAGGGAGGCGGTGCAGAGGGCCTGGGCTTCATTGCGGATGCGACCGACGCCAGTCCAATGGGCGTGCTGATGCTGCGCATTGGCGAGCATTCTGGGCGGGCTGGCGTTGGCAAGGCCTTCACCATAGTCCCTTGGTGCCGCGATAAGCAGGTTGGAAAGGCTGCAGAGCAGCAGCCCCGAAATCAAGTGGTGGAGCGTGTTCATGGCATGTCCTGAAAGAGTGAGCGCAAGGTTCGACTATTCAGGAATGTCAGCTGGGCAGTACGGTAGCTATCTAGTACTTGCCATTCTTGCCATGGCCGGCCATTGCCTGGTTACTGCGCACGCTGATCATCAACTTGATATCGATCCACTCCACGCCCTGGGCCTTGAGCTTGGGCAGCTCGCGCTCCAGCACCGCCAGGGTTTGCGGGTAGGGATGGCCGATCATCACCGCCGAACCCTGTTTGTGCGCCAGTTTGATTGCGCTCTGCAGCTGCGTGGTGATTGCCGCTTCGGTGCGTTCGTCGTCCAGGAACACGTCCCGCGAGACGCTGGCCAGGCCGATCTTCTGCGCCTCGGCGGCGGCGACTGTCTTGGCGCTGGTGCGGCTGTCGACAAAGAATTTGTTGCGCCGTTGCAGTTCGCCCATCAACCAGGCCATGGCCTCGGGCTGCGCGGTCATGCGGCTGCCCATGTGGTTGTTGATGCCCGCGGTGTAGGGCACTGCCTTGAAGGCAGCGTCCAGGCGCCTGCCGAGTTCCTCGATGGGCAACTCCGGGTGCCAGGCGAACGGGCCGGTGGCCGGGTCCATGGGCATGTGCAGGATCACGATCTTGCCGGCCTTGTGGGCTTCGCGGGCGAATTCGGCGGCATGGGGCGTGTCGGGCATGATCGCCGTGGTCACCGGCCCGGGCAGGGCCAGCACGCGACGATCCCTGGGCAGATTTTGCCCGAGGTCGTCGATGATAAGGGTCAGGTAGGCTTTGTTGGGCTCGTTGGCCGGGGTCGCATGGGCGACTCCGGCCAGGCTGCACAGCACGGCGATGATCAGGGCAAAACGCATATCAACGGCTGCGCGTAATGCTCAAGCCCTTGAGCAGGCTCAGCGCCTGGGCCAGTTGGTAGTCATCGTCCTGTGGCATCGGCTTGGCTTTCTTGCCGCTGCCGCTGCCGGTGGGCTGGTCGGCGCCGCCGTTGCCATTGCCCAGATGGCCTTGCAGGTCCGCTTCTTTGTAGTACTCGCTGTCGATCTCGTTGGTGATCTTGGCTTTGCGCACCTCGATGTCGGGCACGATGCCCTGGGCCTGGATCGAGCGACCATTTGGCGTGTAGTACAGCGCCGTGGTGATCTTCAGCGCACGTTCGTTGTTCAGCGGCAACACGGTTTGCACCGAGCCTTTGCCGAAACTGGTGGTACCCATCAGCACGCCGCGCTTCTGGTCTTGCAGGGCGCCGGCGACGATCTCCGACGCCGAGGCGCTGCCGCCGTTGATCAGCACGGCCAACGGGACGTTTTCGCTGAGGTCGTTGCCCGTTGCCGAGAAGCGCAGTTCGGAGTTGGCAATGCGGCCCTTGGTGTACACGATCAGGCCCTTGGTGATGAAGTGGTCGACCACTTCCACTGCCGACTGCAGCACGCCGCCCGGGTTGTTGCGCAGGTCGAGCACGATACCGCTGAGCTTCTTGCCGTTGTCCTTGCGCAGCTTGGCCAGGGCCTTGGCCACTTCGTCGCCGGTCTTGACCTGGAATTGGGTGATGCGGATGTAGCCGTAGCCCGACTCCAGCAGCTGGCTCTTCACGCTCTTGACCACAATGGTCGCCCGGGTCAGCGTCACGTCGAACGGGTTGCCGCCGTCGCGTACCAGGGTCAGGGTGATTTTCTGGCCGATCTTGCCGCGCATCTTGTCGACGGCTTCAGTCATGGTCTGGCCACGGGTCGGCTGGCCGTTGATCTTGACGATGAAGTCGCCGGCCTGGATGCCGGCCTTGGACGCCGGGGTGTCGTCGATCGGCGAGACGACCTTGATGTTGCCGTCTTCGGAGCCGACTTCGATGCCCAGGCCGCCGAATTCGCCGCTGGTGCTTTCCTGCAGCTCGGCAAAATCTTCCGGTCCCAGGTAGGCGGAGTGCGGGTCGAGGTTGCTGAGCATGCCCTTGATGGCATTTTCCAGCAGGGTCTTGTCGTCTACAGGTTCGACATAAGCGGCCTTGATCCGGTCCATGACCTCGGCAAAGGTGCGCAGCTCGTCCAGCGGCAGCGGCGCCTTGGTGGTCGCGGCCGTGCTGGCCGGGGCAGCCTGGTCGGCGGATGCCAGAGGCGCGCCGATCACCAGGGCGATCGTCAGGGCCAGCGAAGTGAGGCGGGACAAATGCAGCATGTCGAACGAACTCCTAATGTAGATGCGCCCCTATCCTTGGGAGCGGCACCATTGTGCGGGATCGCTCGGGCGACCCTGCTGACGAATAGCGAAGTACAGCGCCGGAGTGTCCTGGCCACCACTGTTACCCACAGTGGAGATGGATTCACCGGCTTTTACAACATCACCTGCCGACTTGAGTAATGTCTGATTGTGGCCGTAAAGGCTCAAATAGCCATTGCCGTGGTCGAGAATCACCAGCAAACCGGCGCCCCGCAGCCAATCGGCAAACACCACACGCCCGCCATGAACGGCGTGGACCTGGCTGCCGGCGGAGGCGCTGATCATCACCCCATCCCACTTGGCGCGGGTGTCATCGCCACGGGTTTCCCCGAAGCGTGCCAGTAATCGACCATCAACTGGCCATGGAAGTTTGCCGCGGGCCGAAGCAAAAGGCCCACCGAACGACTCACCGGCGCTGGAAACCAGCGGGCCAGGCGCTGCATGCGCCGGTTTACGCGGTGCTGGCGCATCCGTAGTGGCGGCCAGCTCGGCCTCACGCTGGCGCTTTTTTTCGGCTTCCTGCTGGGCGATCAGCGCTTTCTGTCGCGCTTCTTCGGCCTCGCGTGCCTGGCGTGCCAGGGTTTCCTCGATGGTTTTAAGCACTTTGGCCAAGTCGGCCTGGTCCTGCTCGCGGGCCTGGAGCTTGGCGTCGCGGGCCTTCACATCCTCATTGAGTTTGGCCAGGGCCAGTTGGCGCTCCTTGCGAACCTTGTCCAGCTCGTCGCGCTGGGCGTTGAGGGCGCTTTTCTGGTCTTCCAGCTGCGACTGCTGGTTGGCGATCTCCTGTTCGACGTTGACCAACTGGCGCAGGGTTTCGTTGAAGCTTTTAAGTTGCTCCAGCCGGGCTTTGCTCAGGTAGTCGTAGTAGGTGAGGGTGCGCGCGAATTTCTCGGGGTTCTGCTGGTTGAGCAGCAGCTTGAGGTATTCCTGGCGGCCGTTCTGGTAGGCGGCACGGGCCTGGATCGCGATCAGGCGTTGCTGTTCAACGCGTGCGCTCTGGAGTTTTTTTTTCTCAGCGTCGAGTCGCTCCAGTTCCGACTCGCTCTTCTTTAATTCTTTTTGTAGCTCCTGGACCTGCTTCTCCAGCTTGCCCATCTCGGTTTCCGTACCGCGCAGGTCTTTCTGCACTCCGGATTTCTCTTCCTGGAGCTTGCCGAGCAGTTTCTTCAGCTCGGTAATGTCCTGACGCGTAGCGTCCAACTGTTGTTGGGTTTGTGCGCGCTCGTCGGCAAACGCCGGTTGGAGCAGGCAGACAAGAGCAAGGGTAATCAAGGCGCGAAGCATAGAGGCGGGCGACACCAGGGAAATGGACGGCCTAGTATGCCCGCCAAGCGCGGCAAAAAAAACGCCCAATTCGGGCTGTAGCGCAAGATAGGTGCCGAGTGGCAGTGGTATGGCAAAAAGACATGTTCCAAACACCGCAGATCCAATGTGGGAGGGGGCTTGCCCCCGATTGCAGTGTGTCAGCTCAATAGGTGCTGGCTGATCCACTGCTATCGGGGGCAAGCCCCCTCCCACACTGTTGCGCGGTGTGGTTGAAATCAAATCAGAATCGAAGTCCCGGTCATCTCCACCGGCTTCTCCAGCCCCATCAGCATCAGCATGGTCGGCGCCACATCCGCCAGCACGCCACCGCTACGCACCTTGAAATCACGCTTGCCGACGTAGATGAACGGCACCGGTTCGGTCGTGTGAGCAGTGTGGGCCTGGCCGGTGGATTCGTCGGACATCTGCTCGCAGTTGCCGTGATCGGCCGTGATCAGCGCTTCGCCGCCCACCTTTTCCAGGGCGTCGACGATACGGCCGACGCACAGGTCCAGGCATTCCACGGCCTTGGTCGCAGCTTCCAGGTTGCCGCTGTGGCCCACCATGTCGCCGTTGGCGTAGTTGACTACGATCACGTCGTAACGCTGGTGGTCGATGGCGTCGACGATCTTGTCGGTGACTTCCGGCGCGCTCATCTCCGGCTGCAGGTCGTAGGTGGCGACCTTTGGTGATGGGATCAGGATGCGCTCTTCACCCGGGAACGGCTCTTCGCGACCACCGGAGAAGAAGAAGGTTACGTGGGCGTATTTTTCGGTTTCGGCAATGCGTAGCTGGGTCTTGCCATTTTTTGCCAGGTAATCGCCCAGCACGTTGTCCAGGCTGCCCGGGGCAAAGGCGGCGGGGGCCGGGATGCTGGCGGCGTATTGGGTCAGGCCCACGTACTGCACTTTTGGCTGGCGGGCGCGCTCGAATTCCTTGAAGCCGTCTTCGACAAACACACGGCTGAGCTCACGGGCGCGGTCGGCGCGGAAGTTCATGAACACCACGGCGTCGCCGTCTTCGACCTTCACTGGCTCGCCGATGGTGGTGGCTTTGACAAACTCGTCGCTTTCGCCACGGGCGTAGGCGGCTTCCAGGCCTTCCTGGGCGGTGGCGGCGTTGAATTCGGCCTGGCCGTCGACGATCAGGTTGTAAGCCTGGGAGACGCGGTCCCAGCGGTTGTCACGGTCCATGGCGAAGTAACGGCCCACCAGGCTGGCGATGCGGCCCTTGCCGAGGGCGGCGAAGGTGGTGTCGAGCAGTTCGATGGACGATTGCGCGCTTTTCGGCGGGGTGTCGCGGCCGTCGAGGAAGGCATGCAGGTAGATCTTGTCGGCGCCGCGCTTGAAGGCCAGTTCGGCCATGGCGACCAGGTGGTCCTGGTGGCTGTGGACGCCGCCATCGGACAACAGGCCCATGAAGTGCACGGCCTTGCCGGCAGCCACTGCTTTATCGACCGCCGCGCAAATCGTCGGGTTCTCGAAGAACTCGCCATCGCGGATCGCTTTGGTCACGCGTGTGAAGTCTTGATACACCACTCGTCCGGCGCCGAGGTTCATGTGGCCGACTTCCGAGTTGCCCATCTGGCCGTCCGGCAGGCCCACGTCCATGCCCGAGCCGGAGATGAGGCCGTTGGGTACGGTGGCGGTCAGGCGGTCGAGGACAGGCTTGTTGGCCGCGTATACCGCGTTGTCGTGGTGGCTTTCACTGTGTCCGAAGCCATCGAGAATTATCAGGACCAAAGGTTTAGGCGTAGTAGTCATAGATCCTCTCGCGGCGGTAATAAAGGAAGACAATTGAAAAGGGAGTGGCAGTTTAAAGCGAAGTTCCGACCACGTCACCGCTTTACGGGGGTTGGCCCCCCCTGGCGGCTGTGTATACTTACCGCCATTTTAACGCCCTGGAACCTCCTTGATGGTTGATCACCTGATTGCATTTGCCACTGCCCACTACCTGCTCGTGGGTGCCTTCGTTATCCTGCTGGCGCTGCTGATCGCTCATGAATTGAGCCGCGGTGGCCGCAGCCTGAGCACGGCGGAGCTGACCGCGCTGGTCAACAAGGATGAGGCCGTTGTCGTGGACATTCGTCCGGCCAAGGATTTCGCCACCGGTCACATCGTCGGCGCCCTGAACATTCCTCAGGACAAGCTGATCGCGCGCCTGGCCGAGCTGGAAAAGCACAAGGCCAAGACCATCATCCTGGTCGACGCCCAAGGCCAGCACGCCGGCACCCACGCCCGCGAAATGCTCAAGACCGGTTTCACCGCCGCCAAGTTGTCCGGTGGCATCAGCAGCTGGCGCGCCGATAACCTGCCGCTGGTGAAGTGATATGAGCCAGGTTGTCGTGTATTCCAGCGATTGGTGCCCTTACTGCATGCGGGCCAAGGCCCTGCTTGAGAAGAAGGGTGTTGCCTTCGAAGAAATCAAGGTCGACGGCAAACCGCAAGTGCGCGCCGAAATGGCCCAGAAGGCGGGGCGCACGTCCGTGCCGCAGATCTGGATCGGCGCCAGGCACATCGGTGGCTGCGACGACCTGTTCGCCCTGGAGCGCGCCGGTAAACTGGATGCGCTGCTGCTCGTCTGACTCCTAAACCCTAAAAGACCTCAAGATCACAAGGATCTGCGATGACTGACCAACAGAACACCGAAGCTGCAGAAGCCCAAGCGCCACAGTTCTCGCTGCAGCGCATCTACGTGCGTGACCTGTCGTTCGAAGCGCCGAAAAGCCCGGCCATCTTCCGTCAGGAATGGACGCCAAGCGTTGCGCTGGACCTGAACACCCGCCAGAAGGCACTGGAAGGCGACTTCCACGAAGTCGTGCTGACCCTGTCCGTGACCGTCAAGAATGGCGAAGAAGTGGCCTTCATCGCTGAAGTGCAACAGGCCGGTATCTTCCTGATCCAGGGCCTGGACGAAGCGTCCATGAGTCACACCCTGGGCGCGTTCTGCCCGAACATCCTGTTCCCGTATGCCCGTGAGACCCTGGACAGCCTGGTCACCCGTGGCTCGTTCCCTGCGCTGATGCTGGCTCCGGTGAACTTCGATGCCCTGTACGCGCAAGAGCTGCAGCGCATGCAACAGGAAGGTTCGTCGACGGTTCAGTAATCTCGAACCCGGTGCAGGACCCCATGTGGGAGGGGGCTTGCCCCCGATAGCGGTGGATCAGTCACATAGATGTCGACTGACACTCCGTCATCGGGGGCAAGCCCCCTCCCACATTTGTTATGTGTGTTATTTGAAGCCGAGCTGGCGCCAGCCTTCGTAGACGGCGACGGCCACGGTGTTGGACAGGTTCAGGCTGCGGCAGCCCTCGCGCATCGGCAAACGCAGGCGATGGCCGTCGGGCAGGGCGTCGAGCACCTCGGCCGGCAGGCCCCGGCTTTCCGGGCCGAACAGGAACGCATCGCCCTCGGCAAAGCTGGCATCATGGAACGGCCGCGACCCCTTGGTGGTGAACGCGAACAGCCGTGGGTGGCCCAGGCTTTCCAGGCAACTGGCCAGGTCGGCGTGGCGTTTGAGCGTGGCGTACTCGTGGTAATCCAGCCCGGCACGGCGCAGGCGCTTGTCGTCCATGTCGAAGCCCAGCGGTTCGATCAAATGCAGGTGGCAGCCACTGTTGGCGCACAGCCTGATAACGTTGCCGGTATTCGGCGGAATTTCTGGTTGAAAAAGGATGACGTGAAACATGCACGGCTCCGAAGGCAAAGATGCGCTGCATTCTACCCTCGAAGAGGACCCGAGGCCGAAGCTTATGCCGAGGGTCATGGGCTCTTTGGCGATTGTCGGCATGATGGTCGGCCTGATGATCGGTCGCCTGACCACCCCGGAGCCGGTCGAACTGCAACAGGTCGAGACCGCGAGGGACGGCGTGGTGGTGTGGTTCAACGGCGAACCCAAGTTGCACGGCGAGCACGTCGACGGCACTGTGGCGCTGTTGTTCGACGCCCAGGGCAAGGCCGCGAGTGGACGGCTCAAGGTCAATGACAAGGACGTGAACTGGCGCATACGCAAGACCGATGGCGGCCTGCTGCTGAACCTGGTGGCGGCGCGACCGTTGCGTGGGGAGTGGAAGGGCGAGAAGGCCGATGGCCGTTGGCGGCTGGAGATCCATCTCCAGGAGGAATAAAAGAGGGAGTTCCCGGCCTGCCTGTACCAGGGCTCCCAAAACGGGGTGAAGCTTGCAAAGCTTCGGTGTTAAAGAGGGAATCCCCGGCCTGCCTGTACCGAGGTTCCCCAAAGCGGTGTGGAGCGCGACGCGATTCGCATCAAGCACCCCGGGTGTAAAGAGGGGATTCTCGGCCTGCCTGTACCAAGGTCCCCGAAACTGGGTAGTACCAGGGTTATTGCAGGGCGCGTGCCAAAATTCGCAATGTGTGCCAAAAAATTACGCCAGAAAGCGCAAAGCCCCGGAATACGGGGCTTTGGTGTTTTCGGCTCGAGGGTTCTATTGAGTGAGGCTCTGGCCTTCGCTACCAGATCCATGCTCGATGCCGGTTCATGGTGCATTGAAGCGGTGCACGGTGCTGGAACCTTGTAGAGGTCCAAATGTGGGAGGGGCAAGCCCCCTCCCACATTGGGTCTTGAGTGGATCCGAGATTCAGGTTTCATCACCCTCGTCATCATCCCCACCGTCGACCTTCATCCCCAGTTCCTTGATCTTGCGCGTCAGGGTATTGCGGCCCCAGCCCAGCAACACGGCGGCATCGCGACGGCGACCGGCGGTGTGTTTCAAGGCGGTCTCGATCATGATCCGCTCAAAGGCCGGCACAGCGCTGTCCAGCAGGCTCGACTGGCCGCGTGCCAGGGCCTGGTCGGCCCACTGGCGCAGCGCCTGCTCCCAGTTGGTTACCGGTGCAGAGTCTTGCGGCAGGCTCAGCAGCTCCGGTGGCAGGTCGCTGATATGCACTTCGCGCCCGGACGCCATCACGGTGATCCAGCGGCAGGTGTTCTCCAGCTGGCGCACGTTGCCCGGCCACGGCAGGTTCTTCAGGTACTCCTCGGTCTCGCTTTTCAGCAGTTTCGGCTCGACGGCCAGCTCCTGGGCGGCGCGGCTGAGGAAGTGACGGGCGAGGGTCGGGATGTCTTCGCGACGGTCCGACATGCGTGGAATGTGGATACGGATCACGTTGAGGCGATGGAACAAGTCCTCACGGAATTTGCCGGCGTGTACCAGGGTTTCCAGGTTCTGGTGGGTTGCCGCAATGATGCGTACGTCGACCTTGACCGGCGTGTGCCCGCCAACGCGATAGAACTCACCGTCAGCCAGTACCCGCAGCAGGCGGGTCTGGGTATCGGCCGGCATGTCGCCGATTTCATCGAGGAACAAGGTGCCGCCGTCAGCTTGTTCAAAACGCCCGCGCCGCAGGTTGGCTGCGCCGGTGAACGCGCCTTTTTCATGGCCGAACAGCTCGGATTCCATCAAGTCCTTGGGAATCGCCGCCATGTTCAGCGCGATGAACGGCGAGGCCGCCCGTGGGCTGTGGCGGTGCAGTGCATGAGCGACAAGCTCTTTACCGGTGCCGGATTCGCCGTTGATCAGCACGGTGATGTTGGAGTGGCTCAAGCGCCCGATGGCGCGAAACACTTCTTGCATCGCCGGCGCTTCGCCGATGATTTCCGGGGTGCGGGTCAGGGCCGGTGGGGCTTCCTGGTTCTGCTGTTCCTGGGCGTGCTGGTTGGCGCGCTTGACCAGTGCCACCGCCTCGTCCACGTCGAACGGCTTGGGCAGGTACTCAAAGGCACCGCCCTGGTAGGACGCGACAGCGCTGTCCAGGTCCGAGTGCGCGGTCATGATGATCACTGGCAGGCGCGGGTGCTGCTCGCGAATCCGCGCCAGCAAGTCCAGGCCACTGGCGCCGGGCATGCGGATGTCGGAGATGATCACATCGGGCTGCTGGCGCGCCAGGCGGCTCATCACCCCGTCGGCGCTGTCGAAGCTCTGGGTGGTCATGCCTTCCTGTTGCAAGGCTTTCTCGAGGACCCAGCGGATAGAACGGTCGTCATCGACGATCCAGACAGTTTCACTACGGCTCATGTCGATGGGGCTCCTTGTTCCAGAGGCAGAAAGATCGAGAACGTGGTGTGGCCGGGATGGCTTTCACATTCGATCAGACCCTGGTGCTGGCTGATGATGTTCTGGGTGATGGCCAGGCCCAGCCCGGTACCGTCCGGGCGGCCGCTGACCATGGGAAAGAAAATGGTTTCCTGGAGTTCCGCAGGAATACCCGGGCCGTTGTCGATGATTTCGACCTTGGTCACCAGGCGATGGCGCACGTGGCCGATGGTGAACTGGCGCAGGGCGCGGGTGCGCAGGCTGATGCGACCCAGGCGCAGCTCATTCTGGCTGCTGATGGCCTGCATGGCATTGCGCACGATGTTGAGCACTGCCTGGATCATCTGTTCGCGGTCGATCAATACGTCGGGAATGCTCGGATCGTAGTCACGCACCAGGGTGATGCAGCCCTGGCTTTCGGCTTCCACCAACTGGCAGACGCGCTCGAGCACTTCGTGCACGTTGGTCATCGCCAGTGACGGCAACTTGTTGGAGCCGAGCATGCGGTCCACCAGGTTACGCAGGCGATCGGCCTCCTCGATGATGACGTTGGTGTAGTCCTTGAGGTGTTCTTCCGGCAGCTCACGGGCCAGCAACTGCGCTGCGCCGCGAATGCCGCCCAGTGGGTTCTTGATCTCATGGGCCAGGCCGCGCACCAGCATCTTGCTGGTTTCCTGCTTGGACAGCTGCGCTTCCTCCTTGGTGATGCGCAGCAGGCGATCGCGCGGGTGTACTTCCAGCAGCAGCAACGTCGCGCCGTTGCTCAGGATGGGGGTCACGGCATAGTCGACGGTCAGCGTCTGGCCGGTGAGGGCGGTGAGCATCGCTTCGCGTTTGGTGAACGGGTGTGCCTGCTCCACCGCCTGGCGCAACGAACTCAGGGCTTCGGCCGACTCGGTGAACAATTCGCTGATGAACTGCCCATGGCTGCGCTGGCCGCTGATGGCCAGGAGCATCTCCGCCGCCGGATTCATGTACTCAAGACGCAAGTCGTCATTGAGCAGGATGGTCGCGGTGGTCAGGTTGTCGAGTAGCAAACGGTGCAGTGCATCGCTGATGGTCATCAGGACCTCTTTTGGAGCAAGGCGCGGGCTTGAGGCACACGCTGATACATGGAAAATGCAAAAACCAAACCAAGGCTCCGAAAAGAAGCGTGAAAGCCCTGAAATGGGTGTTTCAGGCGCGAAACTGTGGCGTTCTGCCAGCTTGCACGGGAAGTTTCGAACCAAAATGGGCTGGGCAAGTGGGAAGGGTGCAGCCTATCGCACCAATATAGTGCGGTTTTGTGAAGGTTGTTCAGGAAGTGGCGAGTGGATCGTTTTCAGGGCGCGGTGAAAACGATCCGGAGTGGGGGATGGATCAGTGTTGTTCGGAAAGTGGCATGCCCGGACGGCCCGCGTAAAAGACCAGCAGCTCGACCGGAGTGTTGCCGGTAATACCGCGATGCTCAATGCCTACCATCTCGGCAAGGGTTTGCCCTTGCCTCAAGGTGCGCGTCAGCCCGCTCTTACGGGTTTCAACGGTCAGCTCTCCCGAAACGATGTAGGCGGCATTTGGCATTGGGTGAGTGTGCCAGGGCAATTGCGTGTGCGCAGGGATCTTGAGGCGTATGAGCGTCAGTTGCGGCGGACCTGAGGGGTAGGCTTTGTAAGGTGTGCCATCCCATGACGCGCTGCGTTCAAGCAACACCTCTTTTTCGATGTGTACGGCGTTCTTTGGGTGGGTGCCGCAGCCAAGCAACGACAAACCCACCGCTGCTGCAATCCAGCACTTGAGGGTGATCATGGTTCCATCCTGTTCGATAAATGAACAGTCAGGCTATGGCTGCCGGCCTCGGTGAAGATGCAGGACGGGTCCTCAAATCAAGTAGGTCCAGTGCACAGTTCGGCCGTGGCGCGGATCATCGCCAGCTGACGCAACGGATCGTTCAGCGGCTCATGCACGGCTTCGGCCAGCCATTGTGGGCACTGTGGATCGGTGCGCTGCGGGGTGAAGTCAGCCAATTGCTGCAGCAGGCGTTTTTGCAATTCGTCCAACTGCGGGCGGATCTGTTTCACCAGGTCGGGGCGCGGATCGTCAGGTGCCTTGCCCTGGAATTGCCAGTCGGAGAGGTGGGTGTACTGCACCAGTTTGTTCGCCTCGATCTGCGCCGAGAAAAACTGCTCGACGGCGGCAGGCGCCAATTTGTAGCTCGGTGCCTGGGCGACGACGCTGGCGATCACTTCTTGTTCGCGCTTTTTGTCCTCTACCGGCTTGTGGCTGTCCCATTTGCTCAGGGCTACCTGGTCGGCGATCTCCAGGCGTTCGGCGATGCTGTTGAGCAGCGGCTCCAGGGTGGGCGGCGCGGCACTGGCACTGGCACTTGCGAACAACAGGGCGAACACAAGTCTATGTTTCAATGAAGATCTCCTTGTGGGAGGGGTAAGCCCCTTCCCACCTTTTTGATTGGGTTTGCAGGTCTACAGCAGCGTCAGTCAGAGGCTACCTTATAGTTACGCGAGAATCCGCCGGCCAGCTAAACCCCAGGCAAAAAAAAGACCTCCCGAAGGAGGTCTTTTTCGTCACGCCACGTTAAGCAGCGCTACCGGATCAGCAACTGTAGTACAGCTCGTATTCCAGTGGGTGTACGAAGGTGCGAACCTTGATTTCTTCTTCGCTTTTCAGCTCGATGTAGGCATCGATGAAGTCGTCGCTGAATACGCCGCCTTTGGTCAGGAACGCACGGCCCTTGTCCAGCTCTTCCAGGGCTTCTTTCAGGCTGCCGCACACTTGTGGGATCTCTTTGGCCTCTTCAGGCGGCAGGTCGTACAAGTTTTTGTCGGCGGCGTCGCCAGGGTGGATCTTGTTCTGGATACCGTCCAGACCGGCCATGACCAGTGCCGCGAAGGCCAGGTATGGGTTGGCTGCCGGGTCCGGGAAGCGCGCTTCGATACGGCGAGCACGTGGGCTGGACACGTAAGGAATACGGATCGAGGCGGAACGGTTGCGAGCGGAGTAGGCCAGCATTACCGGAGCTTCGAAACCTGGGACCAGACGCTTGTAGGAGTTGGTCGACGGGTTGGTGAAGCCGTTCAGGGCCTTACCGTGCTTGATGATGCCGCCGATGAAGTACAGGGCAGTGTCGGACAGGCCGGCGTAACCTTCGCCTGCGAAGGTGTTCTTGCCTTCTTTGGCGATGGACAGGTGAACGTGCATACCCGAACCGTTATCGCCGTACAGTGGCTTAGGCATGAAGGTCGCGGTACGGCCGTAGGCATCAGCCACGTTGTGTACGCAGTACTTCAGGGTCTGTACTTCGTCAGCCTTGGCGACCAGGGTGTTGAACTTCACACCGATTTCGTTCTGGCCGGCAGTGGCCACTTCGTGGTGGTGCACTTCGATGACCAGGCCCATTTCTTCCATGGCGTTGCACATGGAGGTACGGATTTCGTGGTCGTGGTCGAATGGCGGAACCGGGAAGTAGCCTCCCTTGACGCCTGGACGGTGGCCTTTGTTGCCGCCTTCCACGTCCTGGTCGGACATCCAGGAGCCTTGTTCGGAGAAGATCTTGAACATGGAGCCGGAAATGTCGGACTTGAACTTGACCGAATCAAAGATGAAGAATTCTGGCTCCGGGCCTACGAATACGGTGTCGCCGATACCGGTGGACTTCAGGTATTCCTCGGCACGCTTGGCGATCGCACGTGGGTCGCGGTCGTAGCCTTGCATGGTCGAAGGCTCGATCACGTCACAGACGATGATCAGGGTTGGGTCTTCGGTGAACGGGTCGAGAACAGCAGTGCTGTCGTCCGGCATCAGGATCATGTCGGAAGCTTCGATGCCTTTCCAGCCAGCGATGGAGGAACCGTCGAACATTTTGCCTTCTTCGAAGAAAGCATCATCCAGCGCGTCGCGAGCCGGCATGGTCACGTGGTGCTGAGTGCCTTTGGTGTCCGTGAAGCGCAGATCAATCCATTTAACGTCATGATCTTTGATGAGTTGAACCGACTTCGACATAGTGTCCTCCGGGTGGCTTCGGGCTGGGGTAGTGGAGTTAGCCCTTAGAATGTGGGTGATGCCGGCGCGGATACTCCGCCATGGCAACCTGCCTCACAAGAGAGCAAATTGCATGCCAGTGCGCCAACATGGGTTTTCTGTTCCAAAAACGCCCCTATAACGGTGCATTACGACAAAAGCCCGAAAATAGCGCACCTCAATGTAGCGCAAAGGCGTGCAGGTGCACCCATTTAGTGCGTTGCGCCTGCTGTGCATATTAACTGGTTAAACCTTGAGCGATTTCCGCTATAATCCGCGCCCCCCTTTTTCAGCAGGCCCGGCGCGCGCTGTTTCCATGAAATTAATCGTTAAAGTCTTCCCCGAGATCACCATCAAAAGCCGACCGGTACGGACGCGTTTCATCCGTCAGTTGGCCAAGAACATCCGTGCCGTGCTCCGCGATCTGGACCCGGCTGTGGTGGTGAACGGCGTGTGGGACAACCTCGAGCTGGAAACCCGTGTCACCGAGCCCAAAGCCTTGAAGGACATGACCGAGCGCCTGAGCTGCATGCCGGGGATCGCGCACTTCCTGCAGGTGGATGAGTACCCGCTGGGCGACTTCGACGACATCACCGAGAAGTGCAAACAGCACTACGGCGACTCGCTTACCGGCAAGATCTTTTCGGTGCGCTGCAAGCGTGCCGGCAAGCACAGCTTCAGCTCCATGGACGTCGAGAAATATGTCGGCAGCAAGCTGCGTCGCGAGTGCGGCGCTGCCGGAATTTCCCTGAAAGCACCGCAAATTGAAGTGCGCATGGAAATTCGCGACCAACGGTTGTTTGTGATCCACAGCCAGCACAACAGCATCGGCGGCTACCCGCTGGGCGCTCTGGAACAGACCCTGGTACTGATGTCCGGCGGTTTCGATTCCACGGTGGCGGCCTACCAGATCATGCGTCGCGGCCTCATGAGCCACTTCTGCTTCTTTAATCTGGGCGGGCGTGCACACGAATTGGGCGTGATGGAAGTTGCGCACTTTATCTGGAAGAAGTACGGCAGCTCCCAACGCGTGCTATTTGTGAGCGTGCCGTTCGAGGAAGTGCTGGGCGAAATTCTCGGCAAAGTCGATAACAGTCATATGGGCGTGGTATTGAAGCGTATGATGTTGCGCGCTGCCTCGCGGATCGCCGACCAGTTGCAGATCGACGCGCTGGTCACCGGTGAAGCGATCTCCCAGGTATCGAGCCAGACGCTGCCGAACTTGTCGATCATCGATTGTGTTACCGAGAAGCTGGTACTGCGCCCACTGATCGCCAGCCACAAGCAGGACATCATCGACCTGGCAGAGCAGATCGGCACCGCCGATTTTGCCAAGCACATGCCCGAGTACTGCGGGGTCATCTCGGTGAACCCCAAGACCCACGCCAAGCGTCACCGCGTGGAGCATGAAGAGAAAGAATTCGACATGGCGATTCTGGAGCGTGCGCTCGAGAACGCCAAACTGGTCCCGATCGATCGCGTCATCGACGAGCTGGGCCAGGACATCAAGATCGAAGAAGTCAGCGAAGCCCTGGCCGGCCAGATCGTCATCGACATCCGTCACCCGGATGCCGCTGAGGATGAGCCGCTGGAAATCGCCGGCATCGACGTACAAACGCTGCCGTTCTATGCATTGAACGCGCGTTTCAAGGAACTGGATAACAGCCGTCAGTACCTGCTGTATTGCGACAAAGGCGTGATGAGTCGCCTGCATGCCCACCATTTGCTCAGTGAGGGGCATGCCAATGTGCGCGTTTATCGACCGAGCTAAGAGCCCGGGGCTGTTTGCCTGTGGCCTGCGTCACCGGCCCCCCGACTCTGCCGTCAAGCTGTAACGGCAAGGCCTGACTCTACTGTTAATCGCTGCCACGACCTGTCAGCACACCGAATCCTCTGATCGAGATACACAAGTGATCGAAAATCTACGTAACATCGCCATCATTGCTCACGTTGACCATGGTAAAACCACCCTGGTAGACAAACTCCTGCGTCAGTCCGGCACCCTGGAGCGCAACGAGCTCAACGACGAGCGCGTGATGGACTCCAACGACCAGGAAAAAGAGCGCGGTATTACCATCCTGGCGAAAAACACCGCCATCAACTGGAACGGCTACCACATCAACATCGTGGACACCCCGGGCCACGCCGACTTCGGCGGCGAAGTAGAACGCGTAATGTCGATGGTGGACTCCGTTCTGCTGCTGGTTGACGCTCAAGACGGCCCTATGCCGCAAACCCGTTTCGTGACCAAGAAGGCCTTCGAAGCCGGCCTGCGTCCGATCGTGTGCATCAACAAGGTTGACCGTCCAGGCGCGCGTCCGGACTGGGTTCTGGACCAGATCTTCGACCTGTTCGACAACCTGGGTGCCACCGAAGAACAGCTGGACTTCAAAGTCGTCTACGCCTCGGCCCTGAACGGTATTGCCGGTCTGGACCACACCGACATGGCTGAAGACATGACCCCGCTGTACCAGTCGATCGTCGACAACGTACCTGCGCCGGCTGTTGACCGTGACGGTCCGTTCCAGATGCAGATCTCGGCACTGGACTACAACAGCTTCCTGGGTGTTATCGGCGTTGGCCGTATCGCCCGTGGTCGCGTCAAGCCGAACACTCCGGTTGTCGCTATCGGCGCCGACGGCAAGAAGCGCAACGGTCGTATCCTGAAGCTGATGGGCCACCACGGCCTGCACCGCATCGACGTTGAAGAAGCTGCAGCTGGCGACATCGTGTGCATCAGCGGTATGGACTCGCTGTTCATCTCCGATACCCTGTGCCACCCGGACGCGGTAGAAGCGATGAAGCCTCTGACCGTTGACGAGCCAACCGTTTCCATGACCTTCCAGGTAAACGACTCGCCTTTCTGCGGTAAAGAAGGCAAGTTCGTGACCTCCCGTAACATCAAGGAGCGTCTGGACAAAGAGCTGCTGTACAACGTTGCACTGCGCGTTGAAGAAGGCGACTCGGCTGACAAGTTCAAGGTTTCCGGCCGTGGTGAGCTGCACCTCTCGGTACTGATCGAAACCATGCGTCGCGAAGGCTTCGAAATGGGCGTTGGTCGTCCTGAAGTGATCATCCGTCAAGTTGACGGCGTGAAGCAGGAACCGTTCGAAAACGTCACCATCGACACCCCTGAAGAATCCCAGGGCAAGGTCATGGAAGAGATGGGCCTGCGTAAAGGCGACCTGACCAACATGGTGCCGGATGGCAAAGGCCGTGTGCGTCTGGAATACAACATCCCTGCTCGCGGTCTGATCGGTTTCCGTAACCAGTTCCTGACCCTGACCAACGGTGCTGGCATCCTGACCTCGATCTTCGATCGCTACGACACCATGAAGTCCGGCGACATGTCCGGCCGTCAGAACGGTGTTCTGGTCTCGGTAGAAACCGGCAAGGCACTGACCTACTCCCTGGAAACCCTCCAGGCGCGTGGCAAGCTGTTCGTTGAACACGGTCAAGAGATCTACAACGGTCAGATCGTCGGTCTGAACAGCCGTGACAACGACATGGGCGTCAACCCAACCAAAGGCAAGAAGCTCGACAACATGCGTGCTTCGGGTAAAGACGAAACCATCGCCCTGGTTCCACCTGTTCGCTTCACCCTGGAACAGGCCCTGGAATTCATCCAGGACGACGAGCTGTGTGAAGTCACGCCTAAGTCGATCCGCCTGCGTAAGAAGATCCTGGACGAAGGCGAGCGTACCCGCGCTGCCAAGAAGGCCAAGAACTGAGTTAACTCAGGCTGAATGAAAAACGCCCCCGGTCGAAAGGCCGGGGGCGTTTTTTTGCGCCTGCATTTTGTGGGGTGGCTTTACTGGCCTCATCGGGGGCAAGCCCCCTCCCACATTTTGAACTGTGAACACTTTCAAGTGTGGGAGGGGGCTTGCCCCCGATAGGGCCCTTGAAAGCCCCGCAAAACCCTGATCAGAACTTGTCGAGGGTCTTGAACGTGGTCTCGCGCACCACTTCCTTCGGCTTGTACGCGCAATATCCCGGACGCGGCCCGATCTTCGGGTGGTTGCGGCAGGTATCCGGGCGCTTGTCATAAATAGTGCAGAAGCGCGTCTTACGATCCAGGTACAGGCAATCGTTGTTGCTCATGCGCTGCAGGGTAAAAATCTCGGATTTGGAATTGAAGCGCTCGACGATGCCTTCCTTCTGCAGGCGCTTGGCGATGTTCTTCGGCGGGTCGCCACGCTCGAATTCATCGACGATGCCAATGCGGATCAGGTCCTTGATCTTCACTTCGACCGGCAGCGTGCAGCAGCTGGACACGCAACCACCGCACATATGCGCGGAATATTTCTGCCACGTTTCAAGACGGTCGAGTTCCGCGGCGGCGATCAATTGAGGCTTCATCAGGGTTCCAAAAGGTGGGGCTGTATCCGGGCGCGCGATCATACCGGGATTGGTGATTTTTTGAACAATATTTTCTGGGTTTCAGCTCAAAGGCAGATCGGGCACGACCCCTGCATCTAATTCACACAACGGTGAATGCGTTAAAAAACTGCCGAACCAGCGCGTCTACCGCCTGTCAGACCGTCTAGGCTCTAGCAACTCCTTCTATCTCGCCCGAGGTCGCAATTGATGTCTCAGGAACCACTTGCACGAGAAGCAGAGGTAGCCGCATTCCGCGATGCCGTCTTGACCAAACTCACCTACGCGGTGGGCAAGGACCCGGATCACGCCTTCGACCACGACTGGTTCGAAGCCATTGCCCTGGCCGCCCGCGATCAGATGGTCGACCACTGGATGGACCATACGCGGCGTATCTACCGCAAAGGCCAGAAGCGTGTTTATTACCTTTCCCTGGAATTCCTCATCGGCCGCCTGCTCTACGACAGTCTGAGCAACCTTGGCGTGCTGGAGATTGCGCGCGAAGCGTTGTCCGAGCTGGGTGTCGACCTGGAGCGCATTCGCCTGCTGGAGCCTGACGCGGCGCTCGGCAACGGTGGCTTGGGCCGCCTGGCTGCGTGCTTCATGGAAAGCATGTCGACCCTGGGCATTGCCGGCCATGGTTATGGCATTCGTTATGAGCACGGCTTATTCCGCCAGGCGATTGTCGATGGCTGGCAGCAGGAGCAGACCGAGCGTTGGCTGGATTTCGGCAACCCGTGGGAGTTCGAGCGGGCCGAAGTGATTTACCCGATCGGCTTTGGCGGCAGCGTCGAAACCCTGGCGGATGCCTCCGGCAAGATGATTCAGGTGTGGTCGCCCAACGAAACCGTCCGGGCCGTGGCCTACGACACTCCGGTGGTCGGCTGGCGTGGCGCCAGCGTCAACACCCTGCGCCTGTGGCGCGCCCGTGCGGTGGAAGACTTGCACCTGGAGCGCTTCAACGCCGGTGACCACTTGGGCGCTGTCGCCGAAGTGGCCCGGGCTGAAAGCATCTCCCGCGTACTTTACCCAGCCGACAGCACCGAAGCGGGGCAGGAACTGCGCCTGCGTCAGGAATACTTCTTTGTCTCCGCTTCATTGCAGGACCTGCTGCGCCGTCACAAGAACATGCACGGCTCGGTGCTGAGCCTGGGCGAACACGCGGCGATCCAGCTCAACGACACGCACCCGTCCATTGCCGTGGCCGAGTTGATGCGGCAGTTGGTGGATTTGCACGATATTCCGTGGGAAGCAGCTTGGGACGTCACCGTTGAAACCCTTTCCTACACCAACCACACGCTGTTGCCCGAAGCCTTGGAAACCTGGCCTGTGGGCCTGATGGAACGCATGCTGCCCCGGCACATGCAGATCATCTACCTGATCAACGCCCAGCACATCGATTCGCTGCGCGCCAAAGGTATCCACGATTTCGATGTGCTGCGCGCCGTCTCACTGATCGAAGAAGACAACGGCCGCCGTGTGCGCATGGGTAACCTGGCGTTCCTCGGTTCCCACAGTGTCAACGGCGTGTCCGGCCTGCACACGCAACTGATGCGCAGCACCGTGTTCTCCGAACTGCACAAGCTGTACCCGGAGCGCATCAACAACAAGACCAACGGCATTACCTTCCGCCGCTGGTTGTACCAGGCCAACCCCAAGCTCACGTCCATGCTGGTGGAGGCGCTCGGTCCGGACATTCTCGACAAGCCCGAAGAGCGACTGCTGGAGCTTGAACCCTTTGCCGAGAAACAGACATTCCGCAAGACGTTTGCCGAGCAACGTTTACACAGTAAGCGTGCACTGGCCGACATCATCCACGAGCGCCTGGGCATTGCAGTGAACCCGGCGGCGATGTTCGACGTGCAGGTCAAGCGTATCCACGAGTACAAGCGCCAACTGCTCAACCTGCTGCACACCGTGGCGCTGTACCAGGCGATCCGTGCCGAACCGGGCACCGACTGGGTGCCGCGCGTGAAGATCTTCGCGGGCAAGGCGGCGGCCAGTTACCACCAGGCCAAGTTAATCATCAAGCTGACCAACGACATCGCGCGCACCGTCAACAACGACCCGACCGTGCGCGGCCTGCTCAAGGTGGTGTTCCTGCCTAACTACAACGTCAGCCTGGCGGAAAGCATCATTCCGGCGGCGGACTTGTCGGAGCAGATCTCTACCGCCGGCTTCGAAGCCTCGGGCACCAGCAACATGAAGTTCGGCCTCAATGGTGCGCTGACCATCGGCACCATGGACGGCGCCAACGTTGAAATGCATGAGCGCGTGGGGGCCGAGCACATGTTTATCTTTGGCCTCAGCGCGCAGCAAGTGGAAGCCCGCAAACACGCCGGGGAGTTCAACGCCGGGCCGGACATCGCCGCCTCCCATCGGTTGAACGATGTGCTGCAAGCGATCCGCGGCGGGGTGTTCTCGCCGGATGATCCGGGCCGCTACGTGGGGTTGATCGATGGGTTGATCGACTACGATCGATTCCTTGTGTGCGCCGACTTCGATTCGTACTGGGACGCCCAGGCGCGGGTCGAGGCGCATTGGCATGATTCCAAGGCGTGGTGGCGTTCGGCGGTGCTGAATACGGCGCGCATGGGCTGGTTCAGCTCGGACCGGACGATCAGGGAGTACGCGACCGAGATCTGGAAAGCCCTCGACTAAACATCGCTGATCCAAAAATGTGGGAGGGGGCTTGCCCCCGATAGCAGCCTGTCAGTTTGCAGATATGTCGACTGGTGCACCGCTATCGGGCGCAAGCTCCCTCCCACATTGGTTCTGCCTCGATATACTGGGCGCCGGTTTGCCTAGGGAATATCGACCATGCAATGGATTTTCATGCTGATTGGCCTGGTGCTCGGCTGGACGCTCGATGAGTCGTTCAGCGATGCGGGCATCGGTGCGCTGTTGGGGCTGGGCATTGGCCAGGCGATCCGCCTGGCGAAGCTGTCCTCCCAGGTGGACCAACAGGCGCGTCAGTTGGAAACCACGCAGAAGTCGCTGATAGCGCTGGGTGAGCGCCTGCGGCAACTGGAAGTGCCTGCGCCTGCAACCAGCAGCGTGTTTGTCGAGCCCGCCGTTGCAGAACCCACCCCCGTCGCCCAAACGCCTGAGCTGGTCTGGGAGCTGCCTGCCGAGCTGACACCTGTGACCATGGTCGCCGAAGCGAGCCAGCCGCTGCCGGATGATGTGTGGGCACCGGCTGCGTCGTCGTCCCCTAAAGAACCTGCCATCCCGCGTGGCCCCAACCTTATCGAGCGTGCCCTCAACGGTGCACGCAATTGGCTGTTTGGCGGCAACACGGTGCTGCGCGTCGGGGTGGTGCTGCTCTTTCTCGGCCTGGCGTTCCTGCTGCGCTACGCCACCGAAGGCATGGTGGTGCCGATCGAGCTGCGTTATGCCGGTGTGGCTGCGGCTGCGGTGGGCCTGCTGGGCCTGGGCTGGTGGCTGCGGCTGCGCAACAGCAACTACGGGTTGATGCTGCAGGGCGCGGGCATTGCGGTGTTGTACCTCACGGTGTTTGCGGCGATGCGTGTGCATCTGCTGATCGATCCCGGCGCGGCAATGGGGTTGCTGGTCGCCGTCACGGTATTTTCAGCGATCCTGGCGATCACCCAGGATGCCCTCGGCCTCGCCTGTGCGGCGGCTTTGGGCGGTTTTGCGGCACCGATCCTGGTATCGACCGGCGCCGGAAGCCATGTGGCGTTGTTCAGTTACTTTGCGTTGCTCAATGCCGGCATTCTCGCGATTGCCTGGTTCAAGGCCTGGCGCCTGCTGAATGTGATCGGCTTTATGGGCACCTTCGGGATCGGTTTCGCCTGGGGTATGCGTTCCTACACGCCGGAGCTGTTGTGGAGCACCGAGCCGTTCCTGCTCCTGTTTTTCGCGATGTACCTGGCAATCGGCCTGTTGTATGCCTGGCGCAAGTTGCTGGAGATGGGCGAGGGCGACAGCCTGGGTACGCAATTGCGCAAGGGCGACTATGTCGACGGCACCTTGTTGTTCGGCCCGCCGCTGGTGGGCTTTGGCTTGCAGTTCGCGCTGGTGCAACACCTTGAGTTCGCCGCTGCGTTCAGTGCGCTGGGCCTGGGCATTATTTACATGGTCTTGGCCCGTGTATTCAGTGGTGGGCGCGCCGGGCTCCTGACGGAAACCTGTCTGGCCCTGGGGGTGATCTTCGCCAGCCTGGCCATTCCCTTGGGCCTCGATGCACGCTGGACCGCTGCGGCGTGGGCTGTCGAAGGCGCCGGGATCTTCTGGCTCGGCCTACGCCAGCATCGCCCCGTGGCGCGGGCGTTCGCCTTGCTGTTGCAACTGGGTTCGTTGCTCGCCTTCCTCAGCGAACTGCGCGATGGCCAGGACACCTTGCTGCAGGGCCCTCCATTAGGGGCATTGTTGCTGGGCGCTGCACTGTTGTTCAGTTTTTACCAACTACACAAAGCCGCGCCGGAGCAGAGCCGGCGTTGGGAACGTCTCGGCGCTCCAGGGCTCGCCATACTCGGCCTGGGTTGCGCCTACCTGCTGGCGCCGCTGTTGTTTTCAACCCAAGGCAGCATCGTCAGTTGGGCAGTTGCGGGCCTTGCGACCCTATGGGTGGGCCAGCGTATCGGCTCGCCGGTGGTAGTGCGCTGTGGCATTGCTGTGCAAGTCCTTTCGGGCGCGCTGTTTGCCCTCGACCCCGTGAGCAATGCCTGGACGCCGATGATCATTGCCTTGGCGGCAATGCCCGGCGCCTGGCGCTTGCCCCGTGGCCGTTTGTCCTCAGCTCTGCTGGCCTGGGGTGTGGCGTGGTGGGCGCTGGCGGTGATCATTGAAGTGTGGCGCTTGGCGCCTGTACCTTTGCACGCTGCACTGTTGCTGCTGGCGGCTGCGCTGAGCGGGGTGATCTGGACGTTACTGGCGCTGCGTTTGCGCTGGGTGGCGTTGGGTCTCGCCAGCACGTTGCTGATGCCTGCGGCGGGCCTGGTGTTGTGGGACGCATGGACCGAGTATTACCACCCAGCCGCGCAGTTCGGCTGGCTGGCCTGGCTGGCGGTGTTCGGGGTGCATTTCATCTCGCTGCGACGTTTGGCGGCACTGGTGCCTGGAAAGGTCTTAAGCGCGGCTCATGTACTGGGCTGCTGGATGCTGATCGGCGTACTGGCACTGGAACTGCGCTACGGCTTGCTGATGCTCTCGAGCGAATACAACGCCTGGCGCTGGCTGGGCTGGGCGATCCTGCCAAGCCTGTACCTGGTGCTGGCCGCCGCGCCGCGCAGCTGGCCGTGGCCTGTTTCCGCGTACCCAAGGGAATACCGCGTGCTCGCCGCATTGCCGCTGGCGGTGCTGATGCTCGGTTGGTTCTGGCTGGCGAACATCTTCAGTGACGGCACTGCCAAGCCGCTGCCCTATCTGCCCATGCTCAATCCGCTGGACCTGGGCCTGCTGTTCGCGTTGCTGGGCATTTACCTGTGGTCGCGCAGCGCCGCGCCGCAGCGGGGGCCGCGTGTCGAGTCGATCGCCCAAGGTGTCGCGGGGCTTTCGCTGTTCGCCTTCTTTACCGCGCTGGTGATGCGCACGGCCCACCATTGGGGCGGCGTGCCGTTTCAATGGGATGCGTTGCTGGAGTCGATGCTGGTACAGGCCGGCCTGTCGATTGTCTGGACCCTGATCGCCCTCGGCCTGATGATCGGCGGCCACCTGCGCCATCGTCGTGAAGTGTGGCTGATCGGCGCGGCGCTGATTGCGGTGGTGGTGGCCAAGCTGTTCTTCGTCGAATTGAGTAACCGCGGCGGCCTGGCGCGGATCGTGTCGTTTATCGGCGTGGGCGGGTTGTTGCTGGTGGTGGGCTATTTTGCACCGTTGCCGCCCAAACGTATTGAAACTGAGGGAGCGTCTTCTTGATAGGCAAGCTGAGTCTGAGTGGGTTAACGATATGGACGCTGTGCTCGGTGGCGTTTGCTCAAGAGCGGCCGGCTGATTTCGCCACCCAGGTGCCGCTCGCCGTGAGCGGCACTGGCCCCTGGTATCGCCTGGACTTGCCGTTGGCGGTTCAACTGAATGCACGCCAGGCCGATCTCAGCGATGTGCGAGTGTTCAACGCCGCCGGTGAACCCCAGGCCTATGCGCTGTCTCGCCAGTCCGTGCAACGCTCCGAGAGTCGCAACGTCACTGACGTGAAGTGGTTCCCGCTGTACGCCGCCGACACTCAAACAGCGTTGCCCGACGTGGTGATGAAGGCCTCTACCACAGGCACCTTGGTGGAAATCACCCCATCCACTGCACCCAAACCCGGCAAGCAAGTACTGCGCGGCTGGGTGTTGGACGCCAGCGCGATCAAGGCGCCCTTGCAGCAATTGACCCTGGACTGGAGCCGCGAACAGGAGGGCTTCCAGCGTTTCAGCATCGAGGCCAGTGATGACTTGCAGCACTGGGACGCCTGGGGCGATGGGCAGGTGGCGCGCTTGTCGTTTGCCGACGAACGGGTCGAGCAACATGACGTGAACTTGCCCGGGCAATCGGCGCGCTACCTGCGTCTGGTCTGGCAGGGCCAGGCGGCGCCGCTGCTGACCTCGGCCAAACTGGTGAGCGCTACCCGCAGCAGCGTGCCGCTGCCGTTGGTATGGTCGCAGCCGCTCACGGGTACGCGGCTTGGCGCCGGGGAATACAGTTGGCAGTTGTCGGCGGGGGTGAGCATCGAACGCTTGCGCGTCGAGTTGAAGCAACCCAACACGCTGGCGCCCGTGACGTTATCCGGTCGAAGGGACAGCAAGCAGGCATGGCAGCCGTTGAGCAATGGTCTGTTGTATCGCCTGACCCAGAATGGCCAGGACGTGGTGCAGGATGAACTGCAACTGCCGGGGCAAACGGTGGCCGAGCTCAAATTGCAGGTAGATGAGCGCGGTGGTGGTCTGGGCGTCGAGGCGCCGGCGCTGCGCTTTGCAGTGCGTGCCACGCAGTTGGTGTTCCTGGCGCGGGGGGAGCCACCGTTTACGCTGGCATTGGGCAATGCGTCCGCCAAGGCCGCGAGCTTGCCGCTGTCGACCTTGATCCCGGACTACAAACCCGAGCGCTTCGAGACGCTGGGGCAGGCCAAGGTCGTCGGGGAAGTCGCGGTCACACCGGTTGCGATGGTAGCCGCTGCCGATCCCGGGACGAACTGGAAAAAGCTTGGGCTCTGGGCCGTACTGCTGCTCGGCGTGGCGGCACTGGGCGCCATGGCCTACAGTTTGCTGCGCAAGCCGCCGGCGGCACGTTAAATAAAGTCCATGAACTCTATTGGGTTTAAATCCTCTGATAGGAGGAAATACGCCCCGACTCGCGTTAAACTGCGCGGGTTTTCAAGCCCCCCATTCTCCGGAGCCTTACATGTCCCGCGTTACCTTGAGTCGCTATTTGATCGAGCAGACCCGCAGCAACAACACGCCTGCCGATCTGCGCTTCCTTATCGAAGTGGTGGCGCGTGCTTGCAAGGAAATCAGCCACGCCGTTTCCAAAGGCGCACTGGGTGGTGTCCTGGGCAGCATGGGCACTGAAAACGTGCAGGGCGAAGTGCAGAAGAAGCTCGACGTCCTGTCCAACGAAATCCTGCTCGAAGCCAACGAATGGGGCGGTCACCTGGCCGGCATGGCGTCCGAAGAAATGGACAATGCCTACCAGATCCCCGGCAAATACCCGAAAGGCGCGTACCTGTTGGTGTTCGACCCACTGGACGGTTCGTCCAACATCGATATCAACGCACCGGTCGGCACCATCTTCTCGGTACTGCGTTGCCCGAATGAATACCTGAGCCAGAACGAAGCGCTGAACGAAAAAGCCTTCCTGCAGCCAGGCACCGAGCAGGTCGCTGCCGGCTACGCGATCTACGGCCCGCAGACCATGCTGGTGCTGACCCTGGGTGACGGCGTCAAGGGCTTCACCCTGGACCGTGAAATGGGCAGCTTCGTACTGACCCACGAAGACATCTCCATTCCTGCGTCGACCCAGGAATTTGCGATCAACATGTCCAACCAGCGTCACTGGGAAGAGCCGGTGAAGCGCTACGTCAACGAGTTGATGGAAGGTGAGGAAGGCCCGTTGAAGAAAAACTTCAACATGCGCTGGGTGGCCGCGATGGTCGCCGACGTGCACCGCATCCTGACCCGTGGTGGCCTGTTCATGTACCCACGCGACAGCCGCGAGCCGTCCAAGCCGGGCAAACTGCGCCTGATGTACGAAGCCAACCCGATGTCGTTCCTGGTTGAGCAGGCGGGCGGCGCGTCCACCGACGGCCATCAGCGCATCCTCGACATTCAGCCGGAAGGCCTGCACCAGCGTGTGGCGGTGTTCCTGGGGTCGAAGGAAGAAGTCGAGCGCGTGACGGCTTACCACAAGAAGTAAGCTGCGGCGACAAGTGACTGGTGTTGTTGTGAGCCGGTTCACCGTTGAAGAAGCCCCGAAACGTTTCAGCGTTTTTGGGGCTTTTTTGTTTTCGCTCATCGGGAACCAGACACCTCTTTTCCCTTCTAAGCTTCTGGCAGATACCCACGCTGCTTCGTCCCTCCAGGAGTGTTTCCATGTCGTTACGCCGTTTCGCTTTGCTGGCTTTTTGCGTGCTGTTGGCCGCTTGCAGCAAGGTCAACCAAGAAAACTATCAAAAATTGTCGGCTGGCATGGCCAAGGCTGAGGTGGAGTCGTTGCTGGGCAAGCCGACCGATTGTTCCGGCGCACTGGGCATGTCCAGTTGCACCTGGGGCGATAAAAACAGCTTTATCAGCGTTCAATATGCCGGTGACAAGGTTCTGATGTTTTCCGGGCAAGGCCTGAAGTAAACCGGGGCGCAAGCCTGCGGGAGAAGAAGAATGATGCGTTTTGTTTTGTTCCTTTGTGCCAGCCTGTTTTTGGCGGGCTGTGCCAGCCATTCTGGCGATGATCTGCAACCCAAGACAGCGAGCAACGTCAACCTCAAGCGTTACCAGGGCACCTGGTATGAGTTGGCCCGATTGCCGATGTACTTCCAGCGCAACTGTGCGCAGTCCGAAGCCCGCTACACCCTGTTGCCCGACGGCGACATGTCGGTGTTCAACCGCTGCCTGACGACCGAATGGAAGTGGGAGGAAGCCAAGGGTACCGCCACCCCGCAAGTGCCGGGCAAGACCGACAAGCTCTGGGTGGAATTCAACAACTGGTTCACCTCGCTGCTGCCGGGCGTCGCCAAGGGCGACTACTGGGTGCTGTATGTCAGCGATGACTACAAAACCGCCATTGTCGGCAGCCCGAGCCGGCGCTACATGTGGATCCTTTCGCGCACGCCAACGGTCAATGCGGACACCCGCGAAGACCTGCTGAGCAGGGCGCGACAGCAGGGGTATGACACCACACGGTTGATCTGGCGTACGTCGGACAAGCAGATGGCGAAGACTTCGCAATAACTCTGGATCACCACCGATCCAATTGTGGGAGGGGGCTTGCCCCGATTGCAGTGTGTCAGTCAGCACATCTGATTCTGATACATCGCTATCGGGGGCAAGCCCCCTCCCACCGTTTTTAACCGAGTAAATCCCTCAAGACCTGTGTGAACGCTCGGCTGCTTTCTTCTTCGCCGGCATGATGCCCATCGCGCACCACCCACTTTCCATTCACCAGCACATCCCGCACCTGCCGATCACCGCCGGCAAACAACCAGCGATTCAGAATCCCGTCCTCGGTCGCCGTGGCCAGGTACGGATCATTACCGTCCAGCACAATCCAATCCGCACGTTTGCCCACTTCCAATCGGCCAATTGGCTGCCCCAGCGCCTGGGCACCACCGTCCAGCGCGGCATCGAACAGCGTGCGCCCAACCATCGGCTGGTCACTGCGATACAAGCGGTTACGCCGTTGATCACGCAGGCGCTGGCCGTATTCCAGCCAGCGCAATTCTTCCACCACGCTCAGTGACACATGGCTGTCGGAGCCGATACCCAGGCGTCCGCCCTGGACGAGGAAGTCCACCGCCGGGAAAATCCCATCACCCAGGTTGGCCTCGGTGGTCAGGCACAAACCGGCAATCGCCCGGCTCTTGGCCATGCGCGTCACCTCATCGGCGTCGGCATGGGTGGCGTGCACCAGGCACCAGCGTTCATCGACGTCGACATTGTCATACAGCCATTGCAGTGGGCGTTTGCCGCTCCAGGCCAGGCAGTCGTCGACTTCCTTCTGCTGCTCGGCAATGTGGATATGCACCGGGCACGCCTTGTCGCTGGCGGCCAGCACTTCGTTGATTTGTTGCGGTGTGACGGCGCGTAGCGAGTGAAAACACAGGCCCAGTTGCTGTGCGGGTTGCGCGGCCAGAATTGGCTGCAGACGCGCTTGCAGCTCCAGATAATTTTCAGTGCTGTTGATAAAGCGCCGCTGGCCTTCATTGGGCGCCTGGCCGCCAAACCCAGAGTGGGTGTAGAGCACCGGCAACAACGTCAGGCCAATCCCGCTGCTGGCCGCCGCCTGGCTGATCTGCCGCGACAATTGTGTGCGATCGGCATAGGGCTGGCCGCTGACGTCATGGTGCACGTAGTGAAACTCGGCCACCGAGGTATAGCCGGCCTTGAGCATCTCGATATACAGCTGGCGCGCGATGACCTGGAGTTGGTCCGGGTCGATCTTGCCGACCATGCGGTACATCAGGTCACGCCAGGTCCAGAAACTGTCATTCGGGTTGCCGGCCACCTCGGCCAAGCCGGCCATGGCACGCTGGAATGCGTGAGAATGCAAGTTCGGCATACCCGCCAAGACCGGCCCTCTCAGCCGTTCGGCCCCCTCTGCGCTGGCATTGGCCTCAACGTTGGTCAGCAGGCCATCGGCGCTGACTTCAAGACGTACATCATTGGCCCATCCATCAGGCAGCAGCGCGCGTTCGGCGAAGAAAGCGGACATGATCAAGGCACCCCGGTCGTGTGTTTATTTGTATATACATATACAGACGTTTGCCTGCTCGGTAAACTCCGGCAATCTATGCATCTTTTTCCCCTGCAAGGATTCCCCGTGCCGACTCCGCCCGCCAACTCTTCGCTGGCTGCCCACATGGACGAAAGTCCGGCGCCCTTGTATGCCCGCGTCAAACAGATGATCAGCCAGCAGATCCTCAACGGCAACTGGCCGCCCCATTACCGCGTGCCATCGGAGAGCGAGTTGGTCAGCCAACTGGGTTTCAGTCGCATGACCATCAACCGCGCCCTGCGCGAACTCACCGCCGAAGGGTTGCTGGTGCGCATGCAAGGCGTCGGCACGTTTGTCGCCGAACCCAAGAGCCAGTCGGCGCTGTTCGAGGTGCACAACATCGCCGATGAGATCGCCTCCCGCGGTCACCGGCATACCTGCCAGGTCATCACCCTGGGTGAAGAGGCCGCCGGTTCCGAGCGCGCCGTTGCCTTGGAGATGCGTGAAGGCGGGCGGGTGTTCCATTCATTGATCGTGCACTTCGAAAACGATATTCCCGTGCAAATCGAAGACCGCTTCGTCAATGCCCTGGTCGCGCCGGAATACCTGCAGCAGGATTTCACCCAGCAAACGCCTTACGCCTACCTGAACCAAGTGGCGCCACTGACCGAAGGCGAGCATGTGGTCGAAGCCATCCTTGCCGACGCCGCCGAGTGCAAGCTGCTGCAAATCGAGCCTACCGAGCCGTGCCTGTTGATCCGCCGACGCACCTGGTCGGGTCGCCAGCCGGTGACCGCTGCGCGTTTGATCCACCCCGGTTCCCGTCACAGCCTGGAAGGACGTTTCAGTAAATGAGTAGCGTAAAAGTCTGGCGCGCCGCTGAGTACGTACGCATGCCGTGGAAAAACGGCGGCGGCAGCACTGAAGAAATCACCCGTGATGCAGGTACAGGGCTGGATGGCTTTGGCTGGCGCTTGTCGATTGCGGATATCGCTGAATCCGGCGGTTTCTCCACCTTTGCCGGCTATCAGCGCGTGATCACCGTAATCAAGGGCGCCGGCATGGTCTTGACCGTGGACGGCGAGGAGCAGCGCGGGTTGCTGCCGCTGCAAGCTTTTGCGTTCAAGGGTGACAGCCAGGTGTCATGCCGTTTGATCACCGGGCCGATCCGCGACTTCAACCTGATCTATTCGCCCCAGCGTTACCACGCACGGCTGCAATGGATCGATGGCGAACAGCGCTTCTTCAGCACGGCGCAGACAGTGCTGGTGTTCAGTGTCGCGGATGAAGTGAAGGTGCTGGACCAAAAGCTAGGCCATCACGACTGCCTGCAAGTGGACGGTAACACTGGCCTGCTGGAGGTTGCCGTGAGCGGTCGCTGTTGTGTTATCGAACTGAGCAACAGCTGAGCGCTTGTATGACCGGCGCTCAGCCAGCGTGGGGAGATGGGTTTACTTAACGCACATCAGTTGAAAGCCCATCGAAGAATCGCCCGCGGGTTTGTTGTCTCCCACTTTCAGCGTTAAAACGTTGACGTAGTTGATCGCCGGGACGCTCCCCAACTTGGCGTGGCCGTAGAAGATGTGATCATTGGAGCTGACGTCCGTCACCGACACGGTGCAAAACCGTGGCGCGTCCTTGAACACTCCCGGCACAAACCTGACTTTGTAATCGGAGAAGTAATCAGGTTGGGCGGTGAGTTTCACGTCCTTGATCCACTTGGGTGACTGCGCAGTAATTTTTCCTGTTTTATCAAGGGTCGCAGTAAAGGTGTCGGCAATGGCCTGGACTGAAGCCATGCTTGTCGCCATGAGTACGATAAAGATGCCTGCCCGTTTTAGAGTGGTCACGATAAGTCTTCCATGGTGTTGGGTGTGTGAAAGCCGACTCTAAACCACTGAATATACAAAAAAATCCGTTTTTACTGGGCTACAGATAACTCAGAAAAATCGTCGTTGGGACGCGCCTTTTACCTGGCAGGCCAGGCGCGCCATTTCACTGCTACGCATGCCCACCCTCGATTCCCAACCGTGCGCACCATTTTGTTACCGAATGCCCCAATGCGGCGCAATGCTGCATTGGGGTGACAAACCCCTCTCCCGGGAAGAAACGTCTGCAAGAAATTTCATCAAGCCTCAAAGCCTCAATTTCCAAGGCTTGCACATCCCTTCACAAAAAATCCCGACAACGCCTTTCTAAAGTTGGCCGCTTGATTGCATATGCTTGTATGTACAAGTAAAGATGTGTGCGTAAGACTCTCCTTCGCACCATCCATGTTCGCGCATCATGCCGAGGAGTCCAGTCGTGACCGATTTTTCTAAAGCCAGGCCTACAAAATACCGTGACGTCGAAATCCGTGCCGCCCACGGTAACAAGCTCACCGCCAAAAGCTGGCTGACTGAAGCGCCGCTGCGCATGCTGATGAACAACCTCGATCCACAAGTGGCCGAGAACCCGAAAGAGCTGGTGGTGTATGGCGGTATTGGCCGCGCAGCACGCAACTGGGAGTGCTACGACCAGATCGTCGAGAGCCTCACCCACCTGAATGACGACGAAACCCTGCTGGTGCAATCCGGCAAGCCGGTCGGCGTGTTCAAGACCCACAGCAATGCACCGCGTGTACTGATCGCCAACTCCAACCTGGTGCCGCACTGGGCCAGTTGGGAGCACTTCAACGAACTGGATGCCAAGGGCCTGGCCATGTACGGCCAGATGACCGCCGGCAGCTGGATCTACATCGGCAGCCAGGGCATCGTCCAGGGCACCTACGAAACCTTCGTCGAAGCCGGTCGCCAGCATTACAACAGTGACCTCAAAGGCCGTTGGGTACTGACTGCCGGCCTCGGCGGCATGGGCGGCGCCCAGCCGCTGGCGGCCACTCTGGCTGGCGCCTGCTCGCTGAACATCGAGTGCCAGCAGGTCAGCATCGATTTCCGCCTGAACAGCCGTTATGTCGACGAACAAGCCACCGACCTCGACGACGCCCTGGCACGCATCGCCAAATACACCAAGGAAGGCAAGGCTATCTCCATCGCCCTGCTGGGCAACGCCGCCGAAATCCTGCCGGAACTGGTCAAGCGTGGCGTGCGCCCGGACATGGTCACCGACCAGACCAGCGCCCACGACCCCCTCAACGGTTACCTGCCCGCTGGCTGGACCTGGGACGAATACCGCGCCCGCGCCAAGACCGAGCCCGCCGCCGTGATCAAGGCCGCCAAGCAGTCGATGGCCGTGCACGTCAAAGCCATGCTGGAATTCCAGAAGCAAGGCATCCCGACTTTCGACTACGGCAACAACATCCGCCAGATGGCCCAGGAAGAGGGTGTGGAAAACGCCTTCGATTTCCCGGGTTTCGTCCCGGCCTATATCCGCCCGCTGTTCTGCCGTGGCATCGGCCCGTTCCGCTGGGCGGCGCTGTCCGGTGACCCGCAGGACATCTACAAGACCGACGCCAAAGTCAAAGAGCTGATCCCGGACGACGCGCACCTGCACAACTGGCTGGACATGGCCCGCGAACGCATCAGCTTCCAGGGCCTGCCGGCACGTATCTGCTGGGTTGGCCTGGGCCAGCGCGCCAAGCTCGGCCTGGCGTTCAACGAAATGGTGCGCAGCGGCGAGTTGTCGGCACCGGTGGTGATCGGTCGTGACCACCTCGATTCCGGCTCGGTCGCAAGCCCGAACCGCGAAACCGAAGCCATGCAGGACGGTTCCGACGCCGTGTCCGACTGGCCGCTGCTCAACGCTCTGCTGAACACCGCGAGCGGCGCGACCTGGGTGTCGCTGCACCACGGTGGTGGTGTGGGCATGGGCTTCTCCCAGCACTCCGGCATGGTCATCGTCTGCGACGGTACCGATGAAGCGGCTGAGCGGATTGCCCGTGTGCTGCACAACGACCCGGCCACCGGGGTGATGCGCCACGCAGACGCCGGTTACCAGATCGCGATCGATTGCGCCAAGGAGCAGGGCTTGAACCTGCCGATGATCAAGTAAGCCAGCACCACCCTGAAACAATCCATCAGAGGTTGAACCGACATGGCTGCAAATGACACCACCCCGTTGATCGAAAGGCGTTCGATCGACTACATCCCGGAAGCGGAAAGACACGGTCGTCTGTTCAGCCAGTTCACCCTGTGGATGGGCGCCAACCTGCAGATCACCGCGATTGTCACCGGGGCCCTGGCCGTGGTGCTGGGCGGTGATGTGTTCTGGTCGTTGATCGGTCTGTTGATCGGTCAACTGATCGGCGGTGGGGTCATGGCGTTACATGCGGCGCAAGGGCCCAAGCTGGGCCTGCCGCAGATGATCTCCAGCCGGGTGCAGTTCGGTGTGTATGGCGCGGCGATTCCGATCGTGCTGGTGTGCCTGATGTACCTGGGTTTCACCGCCACCGGCACCGTGCTTTCGGGGCAGGCGCTGGGCCAGTTGTTCGGGGTCAGCGACAGCGTGGGCATCCTGATTTTCGCCAGTGTGATCGTGCTGGTCACGGTGCTCGGCTACCGGGTGATCCATTTCATTGGTCGCGTCGCCAGCGTCATTGGCGTGGTCGCCTTTGTCTACCTGTTCAGCCGGCTGATGAGCCAGACCGATGTGGGCGCACTCCTGCAAATCCGCCACTTCAGCTGGAGCAGTTTCCTGCTGGCGGTATCGCTCGCGGCCTCCTGGCAGATTGCCTTCGGCCCTTACGTGGCGGACTACTCGCGTTACCTGCCAAGCAAGACGTCATCGGTGAAAACCTTTTTCGCCGCTGGCGCCGGTTCGGTGGTGGGCGCGCAGGTGGCCATGGTGCTGGGCGTGTTTGCCGCAGCCATGTCCAACGGTCAGTTCGCCGGGCATGAAGTGGCGTACATCGTGGGCTTGAGTGGCACGGGTGCTACCGCTGCGTTGCTGTACTTCAGCATCGCGTTCGGCAAGGTCACCATCTCGACGCTGAACTCCTACGGTAGCTTCATGTGCATCGCGACCATCATCAGCGGCTTTCGTGGTCGCCTGGAGGTCACGCGCCTGCAGCGCCTGGTGTTCGTGCTGGCGATTGTCGGCACGGCGACCCTGATCGCATTGCTCGGCCAGCACTCGTTCCTGGGGGCGTTCAAGTCCTTCATCCTGTTCCTGCTGGCGTTCTTCACGCCCTGGAGCGCGATCAACCTGGTGGACTACTACTGCATCACTCGCGAGCGCTATGACGTACCGGCGCTGGCCGACCCGAACGGTCGCTATGGCCGCTGGAACCTGCTGGGAATCAGCGTCTACGTGTTCGGCGTGCTGGTGCAGTTGCCGTTCATCTCCACCAAGTTCTACACAGGTCCCTTGGTGGCCGCGCTGGGTGATGTGGATATCTCCTGGATCATCGGCCTGGTACTGCCCGCAGCGCTGTATTACCTGTGTGCGAAAAAATGGCACGGCACCGTGCCCGATCAACTGATCCTGCCAACAGAGCAGGGCGCTATACCCACAACAAACGGGCTGGCTGCACAGGCCTGATGGGACGTGGACAGGGCAGGATGCCTACTGACTGCCGTAATCCATTTCAAGATTGGGAGCGTCACAACAATGAAAATGCATAAGACCCTGATGGCTACCTTGCTCTCTGCGGGCTTGCTGGCCAGCGCTGGCGCCCAGGCAGCCGGTTGGTGCGAATCCGGCAAACCGGTGAAATTCGCCGGGCTGAACTGGGAGAGCGGCATGTTGCTCACTGACATCCTGCAAACCGTGCTGGAAAAAGGCTACGACTGCAAAACCGACAGCCTGCCGGGCAACTCCATCACCATGGAAAACGCCCTGAGCAGCAATGACATCCAGGTGTTCGCCGAAGAGTGGGTCGGCCGCAGCGAGGTCTGGAACAAGGCCGAGAAGGCCGGCAAAGTCGTCGGCGTCGGTGCCCCTGTAGTGGGCGCTATCGAAGGCTGGTACGTGCCGCGCTATGTGATCGAAGGCGACGCCAAGCGCAAGCTGGAACCCAAGGCCCCGGACCTGAAAAACATCGCCGACCTGGCCAAGTACGCCTCGGTGTTCAAGGACCAGGAAGAGCCCTCCAAGGGTCGTTTCTACAACTGCCCGGCCGGCTGGACCTGCGAGCTGGACAACAGCGAGATGCTGAAAAGCTATGGGCTGGAAAGCACCTACACCAACTTCCGCCCCGGCACCGGCCCGGCGCTGGATGCGGCGGTGCTGTCGAGCTACAAGCGTGGCGAGCCGATCCTGTTCTACTACTGGTCGCCCACGCCGCTGATGGGCCAGGTCGATTTGGTCAAGCTGGAAGAAAAACCCGGCGTGGATAAAAGCGTGAGCATCAAGGTCGGCCTGTCCAAGACCTTCCACGAGCAAGCCCCTGAATTGGTGGCCGTGCTGGAAAAGGTCAACCTGCCCATCGACCTGCTGAACCAGAACCTGGGCCGCATGGCCAAGGAGCGAATTGAGTCGCCAAAACTGGCGAAAATTTTCCTCAAGGAACATCCTGAAGTCTGGCACGCCTGGGTGAGCGACGACGCAGCCAAGAAAATCGACGCGGCCTTGTAGGTCAAGCGTGCCCGGCTACCCTGAGGGGCTGGCCGGGCGCCTGGCCACAACCCACTGGATCGAGAGCACGATATGTTTCCTGAGAGTTTTACGTTTTCCATCGCCGACTGGGTCAACGGTTGGGTGGACTCACTGGTCACCAACTACGGCGATGTGTTCCGGCACATCTCCGACACCCTGCTGTGGGCCATCGTCAACCTGGAAGGCTTGCTGCGCGCAGCGCCCTGGTGGCTGATGCTGGCCATCGTCGGCGCCGTCGCCTGGCACGCGACCCGCAAGGTGGTGACCACGGCGGTGATCGTCGGCCTGCTGTTCCTGGTGGGTGCGGTTGGCCTGTGGGACAAGTTGATGCAGACCCTGGCCCTGATGATGGTCGCTACAGTGATCTCGGTGCTGATCGGCATTCCGCTGGGCATCCTGTCGGCGCGCAGCAATCGCCTGCGTTCGGTATTGATGCCGCTGCTGGACATCATGCAGACCATGCCGAGCTTCGTGTACCTGATCCCGGTGCTGATGCTGTTCGGCCTGGGCAAGGTCCCGGCGATTTTCGCCACGGTGATCTACGCCGCGCCACCGCTGATTCGCCTCACCGACCTGGGCATTCGCCAGGTCGACGGTGAAGTCATGGAAGCCATCAACGCCTTCGGTGCCAACCGCTGGCAGCAACTGTTCGGTGTGCAACTGCCGCTGGCGTTGCCAAGCATCATGGCCGGTATCAACCAGACCACCATGATGGCGCTGTCGATGGTGGTGATCGCCTCGATGATCGGCGCCCGTGGCTTGGGTGAAGACGTACTCGTCGGCATCCAGACCCTCAATGTCGGGCGTGGCCTTGAAGCTGGCCTGGCCATCGTGATTCTCGCAGTGGTCATCGACCGCATTACCCAGGCCTATGGTCGTCCACGGCATGAGGCGAGCAAATGACTACTGTCAGCAAAATCGAAGTCAAAAACGTCTTCAAGATCTTCGGCGCGCGTTCCAAGGATGCGCTGTCGTTGATCGGCCAGGGCAAGACCAAGGACCAGGTGCTGGCCGAGACCGGCTGCGTGGTCGGTGTGAACGACCTGTCCCTGAGCATCGGCACCGGTGAGATCTTTGTGATCATGGGGCTGTCGGGTTCCGGCAAGTCCACACTGGTGCGTCACTTCAACCGCCTGATCGACCCCACCAGCGGCGCGATCCTGGTGGACGGCGAAGACATCCTGCAACTGGACATGGAAGCCCTGCGCCAATTCCGTCGGCACAAGATCAGCATGGTGTTCCAGAGCTTCGGCCTGCTGCCCCACAAGAGCGTGCTCGACAACGTCGCCTATGGCCTGAAGGTGCGTGGCGAAACCAAGCAGGTCTGCGCCGAGCGCGCGTTGCAGTGGATCGAAACCGTGGGCCTCAAGGGCTACGAAAACAAATACCCGCACCAGCTCTCCGGCGGCATGCGCCAGCGTGTCGGCCTGGCCCGCGCCTTGGCGGCCGACACCGACATCATCCTGATGGACGAAGCCTTCAGCGCACTCGACCCGCTGATCCGCGCCGAGATGCAGGACCAGTTGCTGGAACTGCAAAAGACCCTGCACAAGACCATCGTGTTCATCACCCACGACCTCGACGAGGCCGTGCGTATCGGCAACCGCATTGCGATCCTCAAGGACGGCAAGCTGATCCAGGTCGGCACGCCTCGGGAGATCCTGCATTCGCCGGCGGATGAGTATGTGGATCGGTTTGTCCAGCGGCGGGCGGCGGTGGTCTGATCTGGATGTGTTGGTGAGGCTGATGGCCTCATCGGGGGGCAAGCCCCCTCCCACAGGGGAGTGCATTCCAAATGTGGGAGGGGGCTTGCCCCCGATAAGGCCGGTAAGGCTGCACAAGAATTGAAGAGAGTATGAACATGCCCCAGGCAACAAAAGTCATCATCGCCGACACCCCGCTGCGCTGGCAGGACGTGGTCGCCGTCGCCCGCCACGGCGCCGTGCTCGAACTCTCGGGCCAGGCCTGGGCGCGCATCGACAATGCCCAGGCCATCGTGCAGCGCATCGTCACCAGCGGTGAGCGCGCCTATGGCGTGAACACCGGCCTGGGCGCGCTGTGCAATGTGTCGCTCAAGGGCGAGCAACTCAGCCAACTGTCGCGCAACACCTTGCTCAGCCACGCCTGTGGCGTCGGCCCGGTGCTGAGCGACGAGCAGACCCGCGCGATCATCTGCGCCGCCATCATCAACTACAGTCACGGCAAATCCGGCCTGCATCCGCAGGTGGTGCATTCGCTGCTGGCGCTGCTCAACCACGGCATCACGCCGCAAGTGCCATCCCAGGGCTCGGTGGGTTACCTGACCCATATGGCCCATGTTGGTGTGGCTGTGCTGGGCGTGGGTAACGTGAGTTACCAAGGTCGGGTCGTTCCGGCTCAAGACGCATTGAGCGCGGAAGGCCTGCGGCCGGTGGCGCTCGGCGCCAAGGACGGCCTGTGCCTGGTCAACGGCACGCCGTGCATGACCGGCCTGAGCTGCCTGGCCCTGGCCGACGCCCATCACTTGCTGCAATGGGCTGACGTGATCGGCGCCATGAGTTTCGAAGCCCAGCGTGGGCAGATCGATGCCTTCGATGAAGAAATCATCGCGCTCAAGCCGCACCCGGGCATGCAGCACGTGGGGACCCATCTGCGCGCCTTGCTCGATGGCAGTGAAGTGATCGCCAGCAGCAAAGGCATCCGTACCCAGGACGCCCTGAGCATTCGCTCGATCCCGCAGATCCACGGCGCGGCCCGCGACCAGGTAGAGCACGCCACCCGTCAGATCGAGACCGAACTCAACAGCGCCACCGATAACCCGCTGGTGCTCGGCACGCCGGAACACTACCGCGTGGTGTCCCAGGCCAACCCGCACGGCCAGTCCGTGGCGTTGGCGGCGGACATGCTGGCGATCGCCATGGCCGAAATCGGTTCGGTGGCCGAACGTCGCCTGGACCGCCTGATCAATCCGCACGTCAGCGGCTTGCCGGCGTTCCTGGTCAGCAACCCCGGGGTCAACTCCGGGATGATGATCGTGCAGTACGTCGCCGCCTCCCTGTGCGGGCAAAACCGTCAACTGGCGCAACCTGCGGTGCTCGACAACTTCGTCACCTCGGGCCTGCAGGAAGACCACCTGAGCATGGGCACCAATGCCGCGCTCAAGCTGCACCAGGTGCTGGCCAACGTGACCCAGATTCTCGCCATCGAATACTTGTTGGCGGCCCAGGCGTTCGAGTTTCTCAAGGAACAACGTTTCGGCGCCGGCACCGACCGTGCCTGGCGGTTGTTGCGTGAAGTCGTCCCGGCCTATGAACAGGACCGCTGGCTGGCGCCGGACATTGCCGCCGCCGCTCAGCTGCTGAAAAACACCGATTTACCGAATGTGCACTTTTAAAAGAACAATTCAGAAGGAGTATGAATGTGACTGCGCTAAACCTGATTCCAGGCCAACTGAGCCTTGCCCAGCTGCGAGCCATCTACCAGCAGCCGGTAACCCTCAGTCTGGATGACAGCGCTACGGCGCAGATCGACGCCAGTGTGGCCTGCGTGGAGCAGATTCTCGCCGAGAACCGCACCGCTTACGGCATCAACACCGGTTTCGGCCTGCTGGCCTCGACCCGCATCGCCAGCGAAGACCTGGAAAACCTCCAGCGTTCCCTGGTGCTGTCCCACGCCGCCGGCGTCGGTGAGCCGATCAGCGATGCGCTGGTGCGGCTGGTCATGGTGCTCAAGGTCAACAGTCTGAGCCGTGGATTCTCCGGCATCCGCCGCCAGGTGATCGACGCGCTGATCGCGCTGATCAACGCGGAGGTATACCCGCATATTCCGCTGAAAGGTTCGGTGGGTGCCTCCGGCGACCTGGCGCCGTTGGCGCACATGTCCCTGGTGCTGCTGGGCGAAGGCAAGGCACGCTACAAAGGCGAGTGGCTGGAAGCGATCGACGCGCTGAAAGTCGCCGGCCTCACGCCGCTGACCCTTGCCGCCAAAGAAGGCCTGGCGTTGCTCAACGGCACGCAGGTGTCGACGGCTTATGCACTGCGTGGCCTGTTCGAAGGTGAAGACCTGTTCGCCGGCGCCCTGGCCTGCGGCGGCCTCACCGTGGAAGCGGTGCTGGGTTCGCGTTCGCCGTTCGACGCGCGTATCCACGCGGCTCGCGGCCAGCGCGGCCAGATCGACGCGGCGGCGGCCTACCGCGACCTGCTCGGCGAAAGCAGCCAGGTGTCCCAGTCGCACCAGAACTGCGACAAGGTGCAAGACCCGTACTCGCTGCGCTGCCAGCCACAAGTCATGGGCGCCTGCCTGACCCAGTTCCGCCAGGCCGCTGAAGTGCTGGTGGTCGAGGCCAATGCCGTGTCGGACAACCCACTGGTGTTTGCCGCTGAAGGCGACGTGATTTCCGGTGGCAACTTCCACGCCGAACCGGTGGCCATGGCGGCCGACAACATGGCGCTGGCCATCGCCGAAATCGGCTCCCTGAGTGAGCGCCGTATCTCGTTGATGATGGACAAGCACATGTCGCAACTGCCGCCGTTCCTGGTGGGCAATGGCGGTGTGAACTCCGGTTTCATGATCGCCCAGGTGACCGCTGCCGCGCTCGCCAGCGAGAACAAGGCGTTGTCTCATCCCCATAGCGTCGATAGCCTGCCGACCTCCGCCAACCAGGAAGACCACGTGTCGATGGCCCCGGCTGCGGGCAAACGCCTGTGGGAAATGGCTGAGAACACCCGTGGCATTCTCGCGGTTGAGTGGCTGGCCGCGTGCCAGGGCCTGGACCTGCGCGAAGGCCTGAAAACTTCGCCGAAGCTGGAAAAGGCGCGTGGCATCCTGCGCGCCAAAGTGGGCTTCTATGACAAGGACCGCTTCTTCGCCCCGGACATCAATGCCGCCAGCGAACTGCTCGCCACTCGCTGCCTCAACGAGCTGCTGCTAGCTCGGTTGCTGCCGAGCCTTTAACTGCGCACGCAATCCAATGTGGGAGCTGTCGAGCCCCAGCGAGGCTGCGAAGACGGCGGCACTGGCGATGGAGATGTTGAGCCTGAACCACCGCTTTCGCAGGCAAGCCACCCACAGGGATTAGTTTCACCGACCACAGACGGAGGCGTTGATGAAAACGCTATGGCAACACTGCCACATTGCAACCATGGCCCAGGGCAAATACTCGATCATCGAGGATGCCGCCCTGGTCACCGCCGGTTCGCTCATCGAGTGGGTCGGCCCGCGCAGTCAAGTCCCTGCGGCGGATTACGCCCAGGTGCATGACCTGCGTGGCGCATGGGTCACCCCCGGGCTGATAGACTGCCACACCCACACGGTGTTCGGCGGTAACCGCAGCGGCGAATTCGAGCAGCGTCTCGAAGGCGTGAGCTACGCCGAGATCGCGGCCAAGGGCGGCGGTATTGCCAGCACGGTGCGCGCCACTCGCGCCGCAACCGAAGATGAGCTGTTTGCCAGTGCTGAAAAACGCCTGCGCAGTCTGCTACGGGACGGTGTCACCACCGTGGAGATCAAGTCCGGCTACGGCCTGGACCTGGCCAACGAACGCAAGATGCTGCGTGTGGCCCGTCGCCTCGGTGAAGCCCTGCCGGTCAGCGTGCGCGCCACATGCCTGGCGGCCCACGCGTTGCCGCCGGAGTACAAGGACCGCGCCGACGATTACATCGAGCACATCTGCGCCGAGATGCTGCCGGCCCTGGCCGCGGAAGGGCTGGTGGACGCGGTGGATGCGTTCTGTGAATACCTGGCGTTTTCCACCGAGCAGGTGGAGCGGGTGTTCAAGGTCGCCCAGCAACTGGGCTTGCCGGTGAAGCTGCACGCCGAGCAGCTTTCGTCGCTGCACGGCTCCAGCCTGGCCGCGCGTTACCAGGCGCTGTCGGCGGATCACCTGGAGTTCATGACCGAAGCAGACGCCATCGCCATGGCCGCCTCCGGCACCGTCGCGGTGTTGCTGCCGGGCGCGTTCTACTTCCTGCGCGAAACCCAGTTGCCGCCGATGGACGCCCTGCGCAAACACGGCGTGAAGATCGCCATCGCCAGCGACCTCAACCCCGGCACCTCGCCAGCGCTGTCGGTGCGCCTGATGCTGAACATGGCCTGCACCCTGTTCCGCATGACCCCGGAAGAAGCCCTGGCCGGTGCCACGCAACATGCGGCTACCGCATTAGGCATGGGCGACACCCACGGCTCCCTGGAAGTGGGCAAGGTCGCGGATTTTGTCGCCTGGCAAATCGATCGCCCCGCCGACCTCGCCTACTGGTTGGGTGGCGAGCTGGATAAACGCGTCGTGCGCCATGGCGTCGACGTCACTGTGTGAGGAGTACTGCTTGTGGATAAGGTTCTGAACTTCAAACAAGGCCGCGTTCCGCTACTGATCAGCATGCCCCATGCCGGTCTGCGCCTGACGCCTGCGGTCGAAGCGGGGTTGATCCCCGAGGCGCAAAGCTTGCCGGATACCGATTGGCACATTCCTGCGCTGTATGACTTCGCCGAAGAGCTGGGCGCCAGCACCCTGGCCGCCGAATACTCGCGGTTTGTCATCGACCTGAACCGGCCATCCGACGACAAGCCGCTGTACGCCGGCGCGACCACCGGGCTGTACCCGGCAACGCTGTTCGACGGCGTGCCGTTGTTCCGCGAAGGGCTGGAGCCGTCCCCGGAGGAACGCGTCAGCTACCTCCAGAAAATCTGGGGGCCGTACCACCGTGCCCTGCAAGAAGAACTGGCGCGCCTCAAGGCCGAGTTCGGCTATGCCTTGCTGTTCGATGCGCACTCGATCCGCTCGGTGATCCCGCACCTGTTCGACGGCAAGCTGCCGGACTTCAACCTTGGCACTTTCAATGGCGCCGCGTGTGATCCCGAATTGGCCAGCCAATTGGAAGCCATTTGCGCCGCGCACCCGCAGTACTCCCATGTACTGAACGGGCGCTTCAAGGGCGGCCACATCACCCGGCATTACGGCGATCCGGCTCAGGATGTCCACGCGGTGCAGTTGGAGTTGTGCCAGAGCACTTATATGGAAGAGGTTGAACCGTTTCGGTATCGCCCTGATTTGGCCGAACCGACGCGGGTGGTGTTGAAGCAATTGCTGGAGGGGGTGTTGGCCTGGGGGCAAGCGCGCTATCGGTGAATTGGGGGGCTCCTGAAATAGCTATCGGGGGCAAGCCCCCCTCCCACCTTTTGATTGGTGAACCCAGTCAAATGTGGGAAGGGGCTTGCCCCCGATGGCGGTCTCACCGTCGCCCCAGTGCAACTGCCGGTCGCCACAGTTCGTGTTGAATGCATGCTCACTGCGTAAGGTTGTTTAATAAAACAGCCGAGTGAGTGCTCACCCATGAAAAAACTGTTGTTGCCCCTCACCTGTGTCGCACTGCTCAGTGCACACGCCATGGCCGCCGAACCGACTTCCTGCAAAAGCATCCGCATGGGCGTGGTCAGTTGGACCGACGTGATCGCCACCTCGGGCATGGCCGACGTGCTGCTCAATGGCCTGGGCTACGACAGCAAGCAGACCAGCGCGGTGCAGCAGATCATCTTCGCCGGCATCCGCGACAAGCGCCTGGACATCTTCCTCGGCTACTGGAAACCCGCGATGGACAACAACATTGCGCCGTTCCTGGCGGCCAGGCAGGTCAAGGTCTTCGACACCCCGAGCCTCGCCGACGCCCAGGCCACCCTGGCCGTGCCGCAGTACGTAGCCGACGCAGGCTTGAAGACCTTTGCCGACATCGCCCGCTTCAAGGACAAACTGGGCGGCAAGATCTATGGCATCGAACCGGGCAGCGGCGCGAATACCGATATCCAGAAAATGATCGACACCAATCGTTTCGGCCTGGGCGGCTTCAAGCTGGTGGCCTCGGGTGAGGCGGGCATGCTGGCCGCCGTGCAGCGCGCGGTGAATCGCAAGGAGTTCGTGGTGTTCGTCGGTTGGACCCCGCACCCGATGAACATCAACATGAAAATGGCCTACCTCACCGGCAGCGAAGACGTGTTCGGCCCCGACGAAGGCCGTGCCACCGTGTCCACCGTCACCGCGCCGGACTTTGCCGAGCGTTGCCCCAACGCCAACCGCCTGTTGGAGAACCTTACCTTCACCGCCGCCCAGGAAAGCCAACTGATGGTGCCGATCATGGAACGCCAGTCGCCGCAGGACGTGGCCAGACAATGGCTGCGCGACCATCCCGAGGATTTGCAGCGCTGGCTGGCCGGGGTAAAGGCGTTTGATGGCGGCGATGGTGTGGCGGCGGTGCAGGCGAGCCTTAAATGAATCCATACCCGATTTCGCCTGAACTGGCAGCGTTCGTAGCGAGGACCGAGTCTTTCACCAGCGACGACACGTCGCTGGCTGGGTTGCGCAACGGCTATGACCGCATGTGCCTGGCGTTTACCCCGCCGGTGCCCGAGGGGCTGACGATTGCGGATTTTTCCCTGGCTGGCGTGAGTGTGCGCAGCTATCTGCCCACTGCCCCCACGCCCCTGGATGGCTGGCCGTGCCTCCTTTATATGCACGGTGGTGGTTGGGTAGTCGGCGGGCTGGATTCCCACGATTTCATCTGTTTCGAACTGGCCAGTACCTTGCAGGTGCTGGTGATCGCCATCGATTACCGGCTGGCGCCGGAGCATCCGTTCCCCGCTGCCTATCAGGATTGCCGCGTCGTGTGGCAGGCGATCCAGGCGGGGCAGGGGCCGCATGCCATCAACCGGCAACGTCTGGTGGTGATCGGCGACAGCGCGGGCGGCAACCTGGCCGCGGCGTTGTGCCTGGGGTTGCGCGACGACCGGCAGCCACTGCCGCTGGCCCAGGTGCTGATTTACCCGGGGCTGGGCGGCCCGCCTGACTTGCCGTCGAGACGCGACTGCGCGGATGCCCCCTTGCTCAGCAGCGCCGACACCGACTGTTACCTGGCGCTGTACCTGCAGGGCAGCGGCAAGCCCATAGCCTATGCCATGCCGCTGCTGGCCAATGACTTCAGCGGTTTGCCCAGGGCGCTCATCGCCGTGGCCCAGTTCGACCCGCTGCGCGATGACGGCATGCTTTACGCCGAGCGTCTGCAAGCAGCGGGTGTGAGCACCGTGCTGTATCCGGGCAAAGGCCTGGTGCACGGCTGCCTGAGGGCGCGGCGGCACGTGCCGGAGGTGGATCGGCTCTACGATTTCCTGCTGGATTACCTGGGGAGCGAAGGGCTGACACAGGTCTAAGCGCTCTAGGACATGCTCATTGCACAATTCGGGTTTATAGTGCCAGACGGCAAAATAAAAGACGTCCCCCCAGGGATGAACCCGACCCCCTACGGAGCGCGCAATGCAGACTTGGTACCCGCAGATCAAACCCTACGCCCGGCACGATCTGGCAGTCGATGACACCCACACCCTGTACGTCGATGAAAGTGGCTCCCCCGAAGGCTTGCCCGTCGTATTCATCCATGGTGGCCCTGGTTCCGGTTGCGATGCCCAGAGCCGCTGCTATTTCGACCCGAACCTGTACCGCATCGTCACCTTCGACCAGCGTGGTTGCGGGCGCTCCACTCCCCGCGCCAGCCTGGAAAACAACACCACCTGGGACCTGGTCGCCGACCTTGAGCGCATCCGCGAGCACCTGGGCATCGACAAATGGGTGCTGTTCGGCGGTTCCTGGGGCTCGACCCTGTCCCTCGCCTACGCGCAAACCCACCCGGAACGCGTGCATGGCCTGATCGTGCGCGGCATTTTCCTGGCTCGGCCGCAGGACATCCATTGGTTCTACCAAGAGGGCGCGAGCCGCCTGTTCCCGGATTACTGGCAGGACTACCTTGCGCCGATCCCGGCGGAAGAGCGGCACGACATGATTGCGGCCTACCACAAGCGTCTTACCGGCAACGACCAGATCGCCCAGATGCACGCGGCCAAGGCCTGGTCCGGCTGGGAAGGGCGCATGCTGGGCCTGTGCCCGAGCCCGGCACATGTGGAGCGCTTTTCCGAACCGCAACGCGCGCTGTCCATTGCGCGAATCGAGTGCCACTACTTCACCAACAACTCGTTCCTTGAGCCCAACCAGCTGATCCGCGATATGCACAAGATCGCCCATCTGCCTGGCGTAATCATTCACGGGCGCTACGATATGATCTGCCCATTGGATAACGCCTGGGAGTTGCACCAGGCGTGGCCCAACAGTGAGCTGCAGGTGATTCGCGAAGCTGGCCATGCGGCGTCCGAACCCGGCATCACCGATGCCTTGGTGCGTGCGACCAGCCAAATGGCACGTCGCTTGCTCGATCTGCCGCCTGAAGAAGCATGAAGGGCCTGTTGCAACGGGTGAGAGGCGCCCGGGTGGAGGTCGCGGGCGAAATCGTCGGCGCCATCGACCAGGGGTTGCTGGTGCTGGTGGCCGTCGAGCCTACGGATACGCCGCAGAGTGCCGATAAACTGCTGCACAAGCTGCTGAACTACCGGGTGTTCAGCGATGACCAAGACAAGATGAACCTGTCGTTGAAGGATATCGACGGCGGTTTGTTGCTGGTGTCGCAGTTCACCCTGGCGGCGGATACCAAGAGCGGGCTGCGGCCGAGCTTCTCCACAGCGGCCCCGCCGGCCCTGGGAGCGGCGCTTTTTGATCACTTGCTGTTACAAGCGCAACAATTGCATGGCAGGGTGGCCTCGGGGCGTTTTGGCGCCGATATGCAGGTGCATTTGGTCAATGATGGCCCTGTGACCTTCCTCTTGCAGGCGTGAATGTATTAAAAACGACTTTTAATGCCTAAAAACGCAGGGTTTCGCTACAAATACTTCGTTGTCCCTGATGCGTTGTCTCGCGGGCTACTAGATAATCGCGCGCTACGGGGATCAGCGTTGTTTGGTCCATTTTTGACTTAGGTAGAGACTTGTCCGACAACCAATGGGGAATCATTTTGCCCCCGGGGAGTCGGAACAATGCTCGCCAACCTGGCATATAGATAGCTGGCCGTTGGTTTTTTGATCTGTTTTCGGCGAGGGTTGCTCGTGATTGTTAGTCCCTGTAATGCACCAAAATTGTCTGCCAAACGGTTACGAAACGCACTGGTGACGGGCTCCGCCCTGTTTTGCCTGTTCGGCGCGGGTCAACTGTGGGCATTCAGTCTGGATGATGTGTCGGCCAAGGCAAAAGAGCTGGCCGGACAGAAATACGAAGCTCCGCGCAGCAATCTGCCGAATGAATTCCGCGAAATGAAATTCGCGGACTACCAGAAGATTCGTTTCCGCAACGAAAAAGCCGAGTGGGCTGATCAGAACACCCCGTTCAAGCTGTCCTTCTATCACCAGGGTATGCATTTCGATACACCGGTGAAAATCAACGAAGTCACCGCCGACAGCGTCCAGGAAATCAAGTACGACCCGACGCGCTTCGATTTCGGCGACGTGAAGTTTGATCCCAAGGCCACCGAACAGCTGGGTTATGCCGGCTTCCGTGTGCTGTACCCGATCAACAAGGCCGACAAGCAAGACGAAATCATGACCATGCTGGGCGCGAGCTACTTCCGCGTGGTCGGCAAGGGCCAGGCCTATGGCTTGTCCGCCCGTGGCATGGCGATCGACACGGCATTGCCGTCCGGCGAAGAGTTCCCGCGCTTCACCGAGTTCTGGATCGAACGTCCAAAACCGGGTGAAAAACAACTGGTGATCTTTGCCCTGTTGGACTCCCCACGGGCTACCGGTGCTTACCGTCTGATCCTGCGTCCGGGCACCGACACCATTGTCGATGTGAAATCCCAGATGTTCCTGCGCGACAAGGTCAGCAAGCTGGGCGTTGCCCCGTTGACCAGCATGTACCTGTTCGGTGCGAACCAGCCGTCCAAGGTGCTCAACTACCGTCGTGAGCTGCACGATTCCAGCGGCCTGTCGATCCATGCCGGCAACGGCGAGTGGATCTGGCGCCCACTGAACAACCCTAAACACCTGTCGGTCAGCAACTTCACCGTCGAGAACCCGAGAGGTTTCGGTCTGCTGCAACGCGGTCGCGACTTCAGCCACTACGAAGACCTGGACGACAACTACGACAAGCGCCCAAGCGCCTGGATCGAGCCTGAAGGCGATTGGGGCAAAGGCACTGTCAACCTGGTAGAGATCCCGACGGCCGATGAAACCAACGACAACATCGTTGCGTTCTGGAGCCCGGAAAAACTGCCGGAAGTGGGCCAGCCGCTGGACGTTTCGTACCGCCTGCACTGGACCATGGACGAAAAAGCCCTGCACCCGGCCGACAGCGCCTGGGTCAAGCAGACCCTGCGTTCCACCGGTGACGTGAAGCAATCGAACCTGATCCGCCAGCCGGATGGCAGCGTGGCCTACCTGGTGGACTTCGAGGGCCCGTCTCTCAAGGCCCTGCCGCCGGATGCCGCAGTGCGTAGCCAGGTGAGCGTCAGCGACAACGCCGAACTGGTTGAAAACAGCGTGCGCTACAACGAGCACACCAAAGGCTGGCGCCTGACCCTGCGCATGAAGATCAAGGACGCAGGCAAGCCGACCGAAATGCGCGCAGCGCTGGTGCAGGACGTTCCGCCTCCGGCCCCTGAGCAGGACACGAGCCACGTGCTCAAGGCCGACAAGGTCCTGGCCAAGCAACACGAGAAGCAGGCCAGGAAAGACGCCAAAGACAAGGAAGCCAAGCAGCCAGAAGCTGCCCCAGCCACGCCGGAGCCGATCAAGACCGAACAAGTCCTGACCGAAACCTGGAGCTATCAGTTGCCTGCCGATGAGTAATTCTCAAATCCAGCCAGAGACCCTCTCCGAGTATCTGGCGCATCTGCCCATGACCGCTGAGCAGCGCGCCGAACTGGCGGGCTGCACCTCCTTCAGCGAGTTGCACGAGCGCTTGTCGTCGAAGACCTTCGACGCGCCCATCGACGCCGCCCAGGCGTCGGTGGGCACGCGGTTGACCCTCAGCACCGCCGAAGAGCTGCAGGACGCCGAAATGCTGGCCCTCGATGCCGAAGGCCGCGTGTGCCTCAAGGCCACCCCGCCGATCCGTCGCACTCGCGTGGTCCCGGAGCCGTGGCGTACCAATATCCTGGTGCGTGGCTGGCGCCGTATCACCGGGCGCAGCAACCCGCCGGCCCCGCCGAAGGACGAGCGCGTATTGCCGGCTGCCCGCTGGCGTACCGTCGGTTCGATCCGCCGCTACATCCTGCTGGTGCTGATGATCGGCCAGACCCTCGTGGCCGGCTGGTACATGAAAGGCATCATGCCTTACCAGGGCTGGTCGCTGGTCGACTTCGACGAGATCCGCAACCAGACCCTGCTGCAAACCGCGACCCAGGTACTGCCGTACGCCCTGCAAACCAGCATCCTGATCATGTTCGGCATCTTGTTCTGCTGGGTGTCGGCCGGTTTCTGGACTGCGTTGATGGGCTTCCTGGAATTGCTCACCGGTCATGATAAATACCGCATCTCCGGTAAAAGTGCCGGCGACGAGCCGATCCCGAAAGACGCCCGCACCGCGCTGGTGATGCCGATCTGCAACGAAGACGTGCCCCGGGTGTTTGCAGGCCTGCGCGCCACGTTTGAGTCAGTCGCCGCCACCGGTGACCTGGATCGCTTCGACTTCTTCGTGCTCAGCGACAGTAACGAGGCCGACATCTGCATCGCCGAACAGCAAGCCTGGCTTGACGTGTGCCGCGAAGCCGGTGGTTTCGGCAAGATCTTCTATCGCCGTCGTCGCCGTCGCGTCAAACGTAAAAGCGGCAACCTCGACGACTTCTGCCGTCGCTGGGGCGGTGACTACAAATACATGGTCGTGCTCGACGCCGACAGCGTGATGAGCGGCGAATGCCTGACCAGCCTGGTGCGCCTGATGGAAGCCACGCCGGATGCCGGGATTATCCAGACCGCGCCGCGTGCGTCGGGCATGGACACCCTGTATGCGCGCATGCAGCAGTTCGCCACCCGTGTGTACGGCCCGCTGTTCACCGCCGGCCTGCACTTCTGGCAGTTGGGTGAATCCCACTACTGGGGTCACAACGCGATCATCCGCATGAAGCCGTTCATCGAGCACTGCGCCCTGGCGCCATTGCCGGGCAAGGGCGCGTTCGCCGGTTCCATCCTGTCCCACGACTTCGTAGAAGCTGCGCTGATGCGCCGTGCCGGCTGGGGCGTGTGGATTGCCTACGACCTGCCGGGCAGCTATGAAGAACTGCCGCCGAACCTGCTGGATGAACTCAAGCGTGACCGTCGCTGGTGCCACGGTAACCTGATGAACTTCCGCCTGTTCCTCGTCAAAGGCATGCACCCGGTGCACCGTGCCGTGTTCCTGACCGGTGTGATGTCCTACCTGTCGGCGCCGTTGTGGTTCCTGTTCCTGGTGCTGTCCACGGCCCTGCTGGCGGTGAACACATTGATGGAGCCGCAGTACTTCATGGCACCCCGTCAGTTGTACCCGCTGTGGCCTCAATGGCATCCGGACAAGGCGGTAGCGCTGTTCTCCACCACCATCGTGCTGCTGTTCCTGCCCAAACTGCTGAGCATCATCCTGATCTGGGCCAAGGGCGCGAAAGAGTTCGGTGGCAAGTTCAAGGTGACCTTGTCGATGCTGCTGGAGATGCTGTTTTCCATGCTGCTGGCGCCGGTGCGGATGATCTTCCACACCCGCTTCGTGCTCGCCGCATTCCTCGGCTGGGCGGCAACCTGGAACTCGCCGCAACGTGACGACGACTCCACCCCGTGGAGCGAGGCGGTCAAGCGCCACGGTCCGCAAACCGTGCTGGGCTTCCTGTGGGCGCTGCTGGTGGTGTGGTTGAACCCGAGCTTCCTGTGGTGGCTGGTGCCGATCGTCGGTTCGCTGATGCTGTCGATCCCGGTGTCGGTGATTTCCAGCCGTGTCGGGCTGGGCCTCAAGTCTCGCGACGAGAGCCTGTTCCTGATCCCTGAGGAATACAACCCGCCGCAAGCCTTGCTGTCCACCGACAAGTACACCCACGAAAACCGCTGGCACGCGCTGAATGACGGCTTTGTGCGCTCGGTGGTCGATCCGCAGCAGAACGCTTTGGCTTGCGCCCTGGCAACCTCGCGTCACGCCCAGGCCGAGCCGATCGAGTACCTGCGTACCGAGCGTGTGCGCCACGCGTTGAAAGTCGGCCCTGCCGGCCTCAACAACGGCGAGCGCCTGGCGTTGCTCAGCGACCCGGTCGCCTTGGCTCGCCTGCACGAGCAGGTCTGGAGCGAAGGTCACGCCGAGTGGCTCGCCGCCTGGCGGAACTCGATCAAGGCAGATCCGCATGCACCGTTGCTGCCGCTGAAACCGCTGTCGTCCCAGGCCCAACCGGCCTGATTCGGATACCCCCGAGGGCTCACCTCGGGGGTGCTTCAAGCGCTGATCCTACAGCGTTTCCCGGTTCTTCCTTCTTTGTGTTAACCCCTTGTTTTTTCGAAACAAAAGACCCTCGTTCGAGGCGTATTGCCGTGCGCGTGGCTGCGTTAGCATCGCCCCCGAATTTGACTTGGTGCGGGGGGATTCATGATCAAACGGTATGGTTCGGCGCTGCTGATCGGCGCTGTCGCTTTCATTCACATGGGCCTGGCCCAGGCCGGTGCAATCGATGACGCCGTTCGGCGCGGCGTGCTGAAAGTCGGCACCACACCCACTTACGTGCCCTTCGAAATGACCGATAAACAGGGGCGCATCGTCGGTTTTGAAATCGACCTGCTCAAGGTCATGAGCCAGTCCCTCGGGGTCGAGCTTGAGCTGGTCGCGGTGCCCTACACCGAACTGGTTACGGGGCTCTTGGCGAAGAAATTCGACCTGATCGGCAGCGGCATGACCGTCACCCAGGAACGTAACCTCAAGTTAAATTTCAGCGATTCGTTCATCGTCGTTGGCCAGTCGGTGTTGTTGCACCCAAGCCTTGCGGGCAAGGTCAACGGTGTCGAAGACCTTGACGACGCCAGCTACCGAATTGCTGCCACCGAAGGCACCACGGGCGAGGCTGCGGCCCGACGGTTTCTGGGGGCGGCTCGGATCAGCAGTTTTGCCACGCCCGAGGAAGGGGTGCGCCAGGTGGTGCAGGGCAAGGCTGACGCCTTTATTCATGACGCCCCCTACAACCTGATCGCCCTGAGCCGCCCGGAAAACCGCACGCTGTTGGCGCTGGAACAACCCTTCACCTTCGAACCCCTGGCGTTCGGCTTGAAAAAGGGTGATTTCGACAGCCTCAACTGGATCAACCATTTCCTCAATCAGGTAGCGCAGGACGGGACCTATGATCGCTTGCACGACAAGTGGTTTAAAGACACCGACTGGCTGGTGGAAATCGACTGAAAGTCATAATTGCTTACATATCAATCCGTTGCCCGGGCTGTCTTCGCGAGTGTCTACCCCTGCGCTTTGCTGCAGTGTTGTGGGGCTTTTCCGACATACGCCGACAACAAATAGCCGTGAAACCTTTGTGACGGCAGACGAGTGGGTTAGGATCGCACCCCGAAATGGTGCAGCCCTTTTGCGCGCCGACCTTATAAGAATGGTTCAGGGGACTTGATGATGAAAAAGTATCTTTCGATGCTGCTGCTCGGCGTCACCGCGCTGGTCGCGGCCAATGCGGCCCAGGCCGGCGCGATCGACGATGCCGTCAAGCGCGGTACGCTGAAGGTCGGCATGGACCCGACCTACATGCCGTTCGAAATGACAGACAAACGCGGCGAAATCATCGGTTTCGAAGTCGACATCCTCAAGGCCATGGCCAAGTCCATGGGCGTCAAGCTGGAGCTGGTCTCCACCGGCTACGACGGCATCATCCCGGCCTTCCTGACCGGCAAGTTCGACATGATCGGCAGCGGCATGACCCTGACCCAGGAACGCAACCTGCGCCTGAACTTCAGCGAACCCTTCATCGTGGTCGGCCAGACCCTGCTGATCCGCAAGGAGCTGGAAGGCACCGTCAAGTCCTACAAAGACCTGAACGACGAGAAATACCGCCTCACCTCCAAGCTGGGCACCACCGGCGAAATGGTCGCCAAGAAGCTGATCTCCAAGGCCAAGTACCACGGCTACGACAACGAGCAGGAAGGCGTGCTGGACGTGGTCAACGGCAAGGCCGATGCCTTTGTGTATGACGCGCCGTACAACGTGGTCGCCGAGAAGAAAGTCGGTAACGGCAAGCTGGTGTTCCTGGAAGAACCCTTCACCTTCGAACCGCTGGCGTTTGGTTTGAAGAAGGGCGACTACGACAGCATCAACTTCATCAACAACTTCCTGCACCAGATCCGTAACGACGGCACCTACGATCGCATCCATGACAAGTGGTTCAAGAGCTCCGAGTGGCTCAAGGACATGGAATAACGCTTCAGACCGAGTTGCCTGTATCGCAGGCAAGCCAGCTCCCACATTTGACGGTGTTCACACATCAACATGTGGGAGGGGGCTTGCCCGCGATGGCGGCCTCACAGGCAACACAAATCGCGGAAAGTGAAATGAAACAGAAAAAAGCCCAATGGCCCTGGCACCTGCTGACCGTGGTCGTGCTGGTCGGCCTGGCCGGCGCCTTGTACTACGCCACTTCGCTGATGTCCTACGAGTGGCGTTGGAACCGTGTACCGCAATACTTCGCCTACCAGGCCGAAACGTCCCAGCGCGCCGCTGACATCTCCACCGTGGTCGAGCTGGTACGCAAAGGCGATGTGGCCGAGGTGACCCTGCGCAACGACGCGGGCGCCGAGCAAAAGCTGACCGTGGCCGACAACAGCCTGCAGGTGGCCCGTGGCGACGATGTGGCTGAAGGCGATGTGGTCGGCGTGACCCGGCAGTGGGCGTTGGGCCCGTTGATGTGGGGCTTGTGGACCACGCTGTGGTTGTCGGTGGTGTCCGGCATCCTCGGTTTGGCGATCGGGCTGGCCACCGGTTTGTGTCGCTTGTCCAGCAACCCGACCCTGCGGGATCTGTCGACGATCTACGTCGAACTGGTACGCGGTACGCCGCTGTTGGTGCAGATCTTCATTTTCTATTTCTTTATCGGCACGGTGCTCAACCTGTCCCGGGAGTTTGCCGGCATCGCGGCGCTGTCGTTGTTTACCGGTGCCTACGTGGCGGAAATCGTCCGCGCCGGCGTGCAGTCCATCACCCGTGGCCAGAACGAAGCTGCCCGTTCCCTGGGCCTGAGTGCCAGCCAGTCGATGCGCCACGTGGTGTTGCCGCAGGCGTTCAAGCGTGTGCTGCCGCCGTTGGCCGGGCAATTTATCAGCCTGGTGAAGGACACGTCCCTGGTGTCGGTGATCGCGATTACCGAGCTGCTCAAGAGCGGTCGTGAAGTCATCACCACCTCGTTCTCACCGTTTGAAATCCTGTTCTGTGTTGCAGGCCTGTACCTGCTGATCAACCTGCCGCTGTCGAAAATGGCCAGCCGGCTTGAGCGGAGGCTCGCACAAAGTGATTGAAGTCCGCGATCTGGTAAAAGTCTTCGACACCCGTGGCCACGTGGTCCGCGCGGTGGACCACGTCACCACGCATGTGGCCAAGGGCGAAGTGCTGGTGGTGATCGGCCCCTCCGGCTCCGGCAAGTCCACCTTCCTGCGCTGCCTTAACGGCCTGGAAGAGTTCGATTCCGGCTCAGTGAGCATCGACGGCTTGCAATTGGCTGATCCGAAGACCGATGTGAACGCCTATCGCCGTGAAGTCGGCATGGTGTTCCAGCACTTCAACCTGTTCCCCCACATGACCGTGCTGGAGAACCTGTGCCTGGCGCAAAAAGTCGTGCGCAAGCGCGGCAAGCAGGAGCGCGAGGCCAAGGCCCTGGCGCTGCTGGAAAAGGTCGGCATTGCACAGAAGGCCAATGAGTTTCCGTCACGCCTGTCCGGCGGCCAGCAGCAACGGGTTGCGATTGCCCGGGCCCTGGCGATGGAGCCCAAGGTGATGCTGTTCGACGAACCCACTTCGGCGCTGGATCCGGAAATGGTCGGCGAAGTATTGGACGTGATGAAGACCCTGGCCCTGGAAGGCATGACCATGGTCTGCGTCACCCACGAAATGGGCTTTGCCCGTGAGGTGGCCGATCGCGTGCTGTTCTTCGACCATGGCAAGTTGCTCGAAGATGCCGCCCCGACCGAGTTCTTCGATGCACCCAAAGACCCACGGGCCCAGGCGTTCCTGCGCCAGGTTCTGTAAGACTCAGAGCCTGAATTTGCCGACCAGCGTCTGCAAGTCCAGGCTCAGTTTGGTCAGTTGGACACTCGCCGCCGCCGTTTCCTCGCTGGCGGCGGCGGTCTGTTCCGACACATCCCGCACCTTCAACACACTGCGATTGATCTCTTCGGCCACTGCACTTTGCTGTTCGGCCGCTGCGGCAATCTGCGGGTTCATTTCCTGGATCACCGAGACCGTGCGCGCAATCGCCGCCAAGGCGTCACCTGCGTCGCGGGTCAGCCCGACACTGTAGTCGGTCAGGCTGCGGCTGCTGTCCATGATGTCGGCGACTTGCTGGGTGCCGGTCTGCAACCCCTGGATCAGTCCTTCGATTTCTTCGGCCGATTCCTGGGTGCGCTGTGCAAGGCTGCGTACTTCATCGGCCACCACCGCAAAGCCTTCGCCGGCCGTGCCCGCGCGTGCGGCTTCGATGGCGGCGTTCAGCGCCAGCAGGTTGGTCTGCTGGGACACCGATTTGATCACGTCCAGCACACTGCCGATCTTCCGGCTTTCTTGCTGTAACGCCAGCATCGCCCGGCCCGCGAGGGCCATCTCATCTGCCAGTTGGCTTATCTGCTCAACGGCCTGGGTCACCACTTTCTCCCCGGCGCTGGCTTGCAGATCGGCTTCGTTCGCCGCGATCGACGCTTGCTCGGCGTGCCGGGCAACTTCCTGTGTGGTGGCGAGCATTTCGTTCATGGCGGTTGCCACTTGATCGGTTTCGTCTTTTTGGTGGTTGATGCCGGTGTGACTGTGTTCGGTAACGGCCGACAGCTGTGTGGCGGCGCTGGCGACCTGGCGGGCGCTGTCGCCGATGCCGCTGATCAGGCTGCGCAGGTTGCGGTTCATGTCGCTGATAGTTCGCAGCAATTGCCCCAACTCATCGCGGCGTTCCACTTGGATCTCATGGCTGAGATCGCCCTGGGAGATGCGGTTGGCAGACACCAGCACCTGGCGTAGCGGCACGGCGATCTGGCGGGCGATCCACCAGGCTGCAAGGGCACCGAGCAGCAGGGCAGCCACCGTGACGCTGATGAGCAGTGTCCGGGTGTAGTCGGCTTCCTTACCGCGCTTGAGAATCTGGCCATTGCTCACCGCTTCGCTGTGTTCAAGCAACTGGTTGAGCTGCGTTTCAAACCGCCCTTGCGCAGTTTCGGTGGTGAGCTGAGCGTCCTTGAGCTTGATCAACTGCGCGCGATAGTTCGCCAGGTCGGTTTTAAGCAAGGTGGAATCGATCGGCAGGTCTGTCACGGCCGCTTGGGCAATGTCCAGGGCATCGAGGGCCTGGCCGACGGCTTCGGCGTAGGCTTGCAGCGACTCCTCCGCCCAGGCGGGGCTTCGGGCGCGGTCCTCGGCTTGCTCCATAGCCTGGCGCAGGTTCTCGATGGCATCCAGTGCCTGCTGGTCCTGCTGGTCAGGCAGTTCGCTGGCCAGTTGTGCGAGCGTGTCGCTGGCCTGGAGTGCTGTCGCGTGGAGGGGGGAGCGTAAGTTTTCGCGCGCCTGGATCAACGGCGGCAGCTCCACCAGCGCCGCCTTGAAGCTGGCCGACAGGCGTTCCGCTTCCTGGACGCGCTGCAAGTCGGCTGGGTCTTTCAGATGGGTTGACAGGAAGCCGAGGTGCTCATCGATCTGAACGACCTGCCTCTTCATTTTGTCCAGGCTGGCCGTGTCCGCCAGGGTCCGGTACACGATACGGTCCGCACGCATGGCTTCAGCGACAACCGACAGTTGGCTCAAGGCAGTCAGGTTGCCTGAGCGGAACAACACCGCATTCAGGGCTTGCCAGCCGGTCGCGGCGATGGCGAAGCTGAGCATGAGCACCTGGCCAAACCCCAGGGCGAGCTTGAGGCGGACGCTGGCATTGACCAGCCAACGGGTCAGTAGAGGAAGCATGGTGAACCTCCAAATCTGAAAAAGCGTTTCGCGACAAAAGAAACGCTAATTCGATTCGGAGTATTGCTGGGCTGATAACTGCGTAGGAAATTTCACAAGGTGCTGATTAGATGCGGAAGCGCCCCACCAGTGTCTGCAGGTAAATGCCCAGGCGTGCGAGCTCGGCACTGGAGGCGGCGGTTTCTTCACTGGCCGAAGAGGTTTGTTCCGACACATCGCGCACGTTCAATACGCTGCGGTTGATCTCCTCAGCCACCGCACTTTGCTGTTCTGCGGCAGTGGCAATCTGCGAGTTCATCGCCTGGATGGTCGAGACCGTGCGCGCCAACGCGCTGCCGGCGCGACGGGTCAGCTCGACGCTGCTGTCAGTGAGGCCACGGCTGTTGTCCATGATGGTCGCGACCTGCTGGGTGCCGCTCTGCAGGCCGACGATCAGCTCTTCGATCTCTTCGGTGGACTTCTGGGTGCGCTGGGCCAGGCTGCGCACCTCATCCGCCACCACGGCGAAGCCTCGCCCGGCCTCCCCGGCACGTGCGGCCTCAATCGCGGCGTTTAGGGCCAGCAGGTTGGTTTGCTGGGCAACGGACTTGATCACATCAAGCACGCTGCCGATTTTGTCGCTTTCACGCTTCAGGTCGCCCATGGCAACGGTGGAGTTGCCCACCTCGGTGGCCAGGCGTTCGATCTGGGCGATGGCTTCACCCACTACCTTGTCACCCTCACGGGCCTGTTGATCGGCAGCCACGGCCGCTTCAGAGGCTTCCTCGGCGTTGCGCGCGACTTCCTGCACGGTGGCGGCCATTTCGTTCATGGCGGTGGCGACCTGGTCGGTCTCGACCTTCTGGCTGTTGACGCCGGCACTGGTCTGTTCGGTCACGGCCGACAGCTGCTCGGCGGCGCTGGCGATCTGGGTGACACCTTCGCTGATCCCGCCGATCAGCTCCCGCAGGCCGACGGTCATGCTTTGCATGGCGCGTTGCAACTGGCCCAGTTCATCCTGGCGCACGGAAGTGAGGTTGTGGCTGAGGTCGCCGGAGGCCACGCGTTCGGCCACCTGCAGCGTCTGGTTCAGCGGAAGAATGATCTGGCGGGTGATGGCCCAGGCAGCCACCAGGCCGAAGATCAGCGCCAGCACGGTCGCCAGCAGCAACAGTTGTTTGGCATGTGCGGCATCGGTGTCGCGCACCACGGTTTGCGACGTGGTGAGTTGTTCGCTGTGGCTCTGCAGAGTGTCGCCCTGGGCGCTCATGATTTTCAGCGCGGCAGCGGCGGCCGTCTGGGAGTCGCGGTACTGGCTGACGGCAGCGCGGTAGGCTTGCAGCGAAGTGCTGGCCTCCTGCAGGTTGGCCTGGTACTGCGCGGGCAGTTGTCCTTCGAGTTCGGTGATTTTCTTCAGGGCATTGTCGATGGCATCCAGGGCCGGTTGCTCGGCCTCGACCTTGCCGCTGTAGGTGTAGCCACGCACCTGGAAGCGCGCTTGCTGGATCAGTTTGCTCAGGTCGACCACGCTGTTGAACTGGGTGACGCTATCGCCTTGCAGCAGGGATTTTTCCACCTCACTGACCTTGGCCACGGCGTTGTCGGCGGTGTCGCCCAGCCTGCTGCGCGCACCTTCACGCTTGAGCCCGGCCTGGACCATGGCGTCAAAGGCTTTTTTGTATTGGTTCAGGGCATCCTGTTGCTGTTCCACCAGGGCCTTGTCGGCGGGTTGCTCGATCAGGTCGGCGGCGGTTTTGAGGCCGCTGTCCAGTTTGGCGATCAAGCCGTTGACCGCGTCCGTGCCTTGTTCGCCGCGACGCATTTCGAAGTCCAGCCGCGCCAGGCGCAAGTCCTTGGTCAGCCCGTTGAGGCTGGAGATATAACCCAGCTTGTCACCGCGACTGGTGACATCCTCCAAGCCGGTCCAACCGGTGAAGGTGATCATCAACGTGAGTAGCAATACCAGGCCGAAGCCCACGCCGAGTTTGGTTTTGACGCTGACATTCCCCAGCTTTTCGGCTAACCAACGATACATGCTGCGAACTCCCCTGGAACAAGGCTTGGACTTATTCAAAGGTTATCGGCCAGCACGCGCAATTCTGTAGCGAAGCTGTGTCCATGTGGGAGGGGGCTTGCCCCCGATAGCGGTGTGTCATCCAGCTTATCTGTAGCTGACCCACTGCAATCCACAGGGTTACTCAGGGCGGTTAGAAGAGGCGGGCGAGCAGGGCGGTGACGGCGGTTTCGACGCGCAGGATGCGGGCGCCGAGTTGCACCGGCTGCAAGCCGGCCTTGGCCAGCAGGTCCACTTCGTAGGGAATCCAGCCGCCCTCGGGACCAATCGCCAGAGTCACTGGTTCGTCGAGGCAGCTGGGGCAGGCTGGGTAGTCGCCAGGATGACCGACCAGGCCCAGGGTGCCTTCAACCAGTGCCGGCAGGCGGTCTTCGACAAACGGCTTGAAGCGCTTCTCGATAATGATCTCGGGCAGCACCGTGTCCCGCGCCTGTTCCAGGCCGAGGATCAATTGCTCGCGAATCGCCTCGGGCTCCAGGAAGGGCGTTTGCCAGAAGCTCTTCTCGACCCGGTAACTGTTGACCAGCACCACCTTGGGCACGCCCATGGCCGCTACGGTCTGCAGCACTCGGCGCAGCATCTTCGGGCGCGGCAGGGCCAGCAGCAGGGTCAGCGGCAGTTTGGCCGGCGGCGGTTGGTCGAAGCTCACATGCAACTCGGCTTCACTGGCCTCCAGGCGCAGCAGTTGGGCATTGCCCATCAACCCGCCGATGCGGCCGACGCGCAGGCTGTCGCCTACGGCGGCGCGGTGGACTTCCTGCATGTGCACCAGGCGCCGATCACGCAGCACCACGCGGTCGGCCGCGATGAAGTCGGCCTCCTCCAGCAGCAACAGGTTCACGGCTGGGTCGCTGGCGGCTGGTCGTCGTCGCGCTGGTCGTCCGGGTGTTCGCCGCGCTTGCTGATCAGGCTGCTGAACAGGATGCCGATCTCGAACAGCATCCACATCGGCACGGCCAGCAGGGTCTGGGAGAAGATGTCCGGCGGCGTGAGGATCATGCCGACCACGAAGCAGCCGATGATCACGTACGGGCGAATCTTCTTCAGGTACGCCACGTTGACCACGCCGATCCATACCAGCAGCACCACGGCCACCGGAATTTCGAAGGCCACGCCAAAGGCGAAGAACAACGTCATCACGAAGTCGAGGTAGCTGGTGATGTCGGTCATCATTTCCACACCGGCCGGGGTGGCGGCGGCGAAGAACTTGAAGATCAGCGGGAACACCAGGAAGTAGGCGAACGCCATGCCGGTGTAGAACAGCAGGATGCTCGACACCAATAACGGCACCGCGATGCGTTTCTCGTGCTTGTACAGGCCCGGCGCGATGAAGCCCCAGATCTGGTGCAGGATCACCGGGATCGCCAGGAACAGCGAGACCATCATGGTCAGCTTCAGCGGCGTGAGGAACGGCGACGACACATCGGTGGCGATCATCGTCGCGCCGGCCGGCAGGTACTGGCGCAGCGGCGTGGAGACAAAGGTGTAGATCTGCTGGGTAAAGGCGAACAACCCGGCAAAGATGATGAAGATGGCCGCTACGCAACGCAGCAGGCGGGTACGTAGCTCGGTGAGGTGCGAGACCAGCGGCATGTGCTGGTCGTTTTCCGGTTTATCAGCGCTCATGGGGCTCGCGGCGGCAATGTAGGGTCATGGGGCGCGGGCGACGCGGCAGGCGTCGGCGCAGGCTCGGTTGGCGCGGAGGGTGCCACGGGAGCGGCTTCAACGGTCGGCGCGATGCTGTTATGAGCCGCAGGTTCGACCGGTTTGGCAGGCTCCTGCACGGGCGACAGAATCTTGCGGGCTTCCTGCTCCAACGAGAGGATGTGCTCGTTGTGCAGTTGCCGGCGGATCTCGTCGGCGCCGATTTCCCGTTCAACTTCCTGTTTGATGGCGTTGAAACTGCGTTTCAGGCGCCCGATCCACAGGCCGGCCGTGCGCGCTGCACCGGGCAGGCGTTCCGGCCCCAATACCAGCAGGGCCACGAGGCCGACGAGCAGCAGTTCAGAGAAGCTGATACCAAACATTAGTCAGTGCTCACGAGTCTTTGCGGGTCGGCTCTTCGACTTTCTCAGCCTGTACGTCGAAAGTACGACGCTCGGTGATTGGCTGGGTCGCCTGCGGGTGCACAGGCTGCGCCGGAGGCACGGGGTTGACGGCAGGGTCGGCCGGCTTTTCGTCGTCGTTCATGGCTTTACGGAAGCCCTTGATCGACTCGCCCACATCGGTGCCCAGGTTCTTGAGTTTCTTGGTGCCGAATACCAGTACCACGACCACCAGAATGACGATCCAGTGTTTCCAGTCAAAAATGCCCATGCTGCGTATCCTCTAGTCTTGGTTATTCAGGCGGACGGGCGCGAGGCCTTCTCGGCGTGCCCGGACAAGCCGAAGCGACGGTCCAGTTCATCCAGCACAGCCTGTGGGTGCTGCCCCAGTTGGGCGAGCATGACCAGGCTATGGAACCACAGGTCGGCGGTCTCGTAGATGACATCGCTGCAGTCGCCGCTGAGCTGCGCATCCTTGGCGGCGATGATGGTCTCGATGGACTCTTCGCCGAGTTTTTCCAGAATCTTGTTCAGGCCCTTGTGGTACAGGCTGGCGACGTAGGAGCTGTCGGCGTCCGCGCCTTTGCGGTCTTCCAGCACCTGGGCCACACGGTTCAGGGTATCGCTCATGTCTAGTGTCCTGCCGAGTAGATAGCGTGCGGGTCTTTGAGCACCGGCTCCACGACTTTCCATTCGCCGTTCTCGAACACGCGATAGAAGCAGCTGTGACGGCCGGTGTGGCAGGCGATGTCGCCGATCTGCTCGACCATCAGGATCACCACGTCGGCGTCGCAGTCGATGCGCATCTCGTGCAGGGTCTGCACGTGCCCGGACTCTTCGCCCTTGCGCCACAGTTTGCCACGCGAGCGTGACCAGTAGATGGCACGCTGCTCAGTGGCGGTGAGGCTCAGGGCCTCGCGGTTCATCCAGGCCATCATCAGCACGCGCCCGGTCTTGTAGTCCTGGGCAATGGCCGGCACCAGGCCGTCACTGTCCCACTTGATCTCGTCCAGCCAGTCTTTCATGTTCAGCTCCGGCAATTTGCGACAGTGTATAACCGGATTGGCTATCGACGCACGATCAGATAAACACCCACGGCGACCATGATGCCGGCCGGCCAGTGGCCCAGTGGGTTCAGCGGGCCACCAATGGCGAGCATGACGCCGCCGACCAGATGCGCGGCGCCCAGCAGGCGCAGGAACCAGTCGTCCTTGGGCTTCTTCCAGGGCGGCGACGGGTCCTTGGCGTGGGGCTGGGACATGCGCTCCAACAGGTCGCGGGTCATGTTGGCCAGATGCGGCAGTTGCTCCATCTGGCTGTGCAGGTTGCCGAGCATGGTTTTCGGGCTCATACGCTCGCGCATCCAGCGTTCGAGGAACGGCTGTGCGGTGTTCCACAGGTCGAGGTCCGGGTACAGCTGGCGGCCCAGGCCTTCGATGTTCAGCAGGGTTTTCTGCAATAGCACCAATTGTGGCTGCACTTCCATATTGAAGCGCCGCGCGGTCTGGAACAGGCGCATCAGCACCTGGCCGAAGGAAATATCTTTTAACGGTTTTTCGAAGATTGGCTCGCACACCGTGCGGATCGCCGCTTCGAACTCGTTGAGCTTGGTCTCGGCCGGCACCCAACCCGAGTCGATGTGCAATTGCGCCACACGACGGTAGTCGCGCTTGAAGAAGGCGAACAGGTTGCGCGCCAGGTAGTCCTGGTCTTCCGGAGTCAGGCTGCCGACGATGCCGCAGTCGATCGCGATGTACTGCGGGCTCCACGGGTTGACCGTGCTCACGAAGATGTTGCCCGGGTGCATGTCGGCGTGGAAGAAACTGTCGCGGAACACCTGGGTGAAGAAAATCTCCACGCCACGCTCGGCAAGCATCTTCATGTCGGTGCGCTGGTCGGCCAGGGTCGCGAGGTCGGTGACCTGCACGCCGTAGATGCGCTCCATCACCAGTACTTTCGGGCGGCACCAGTCCCAGTACACCTGGGGCACGTACAGCAACGGCGAGCCTTCGAAGTTGCGCTTGAGCTGGCTGGCGTTGGCCGCTTCGCGCAGCAGGTCGAGTTCGTCGTAGATGGTTTTTTCGTAGTCGGCGACCACGTCCACCGGGTGCAGCAGGCGTGCGTCGGCGCTGAAGCGCTCGGCAGCGCGGGCGAGGATGAACAGCCACGCCAGGTCCTGGCCGATGATCGGCTTGAGGCCGGGGCGGATCACCTTCACCACCACTTCTTCGCCGGTCTTGAGTTGCGCGGCGTGCACCTGGGCGACCGAGGCCGAGGCCAGCGGGTCGACGTCGAAACGGCTGAACACGTCGCTGATCTTCTTGCCCAGTTGCTCTTCGATGAGCTTCATCGATTGCTGGGAGTCGAACGGCGGCACGCGGTCCTGCAGCAGCATCAGCTCGTCGGCGATGTCTTCGGGCAGCAGGTCGCGGCGGGTCGAGAGGATCTGCCCGAACTTGATGAAGATCGGCCCCAGGTCCTGCAAGGCCAGGCGCAGGCGTGCGCCTCTGCTGAGTTCCAGCTGTTTGCGCGGGAACCAGCGCCATGGCAGCGCATAGCGCACGGCGAGCAGGAACCACGGCAGGGGCAGGGCGAACAGCAGGTCATCGAGGCGGTAGCGGATTACGACGCGCTGGATACGAAACAAACGGCGGACGGCGAGCAGCTTCATGCGTTATCGCTTGGATCAAGGGAACGGCTCAGGCGCTCGAAGCGCGCCTCAAGGCGTTCCAGGTCGATTTTGGCCTTGTCGAGTTCACGAAAGCGCGCTTGCGCTTCCCGCTCCCCGACCAGGGTGCGCGATTCTTCGCTCAGGTATTCGGCGAGGTTCTGGTTGAGGCTGGCGAACCCTTGCTGGTACCAGCGCGAACGGCTGCGCAGGTGCCCGCTGATCAACTGGGTGGCGACGGGGCCGATCCAGCGCGACAGTTCGTATTCCCAGTCCAGTTCCAGGTCCTGCAGGATGGCGGCGAGGTCCATCAGCACCGAGCTGTCGCCTTCCAGCTCGACTTCGGCGCTGTGCAGGATGGCGGTCTTGTTGCGGCTCAGGGCCAGGTGCAACAGGCTCGATGCCGGCGCACGCAGCGTACAGTCGGCGTCGGCGGCCCACTGGGTCGCGAGCATCAGGCCTTCATCGCTGGGCAGGATAAACAGCTGCAAGCTGGGGCTGCGGCAATCGACGGCAATGACTTTGCCGTTGAGGTGCGCAAGCCGTGCCAGGGCGGTGCTGTCCAGGCGCAGCACACGGTTGAGGCCGTGTTCAACGCTGGCGAGAAGGCCTTTGATCAGCATCAGGGCTTGATGCCGCGATGCAGGGCGACGATACCCGAGGTCATGTTGTGGTAGGTCACGCGGTCGAAACCGGCCTCTACCATCATCGACTTCAGGGTTTCCTGGTCGGGGTGCATGCGGATCGATTCGGCCAGGTACCGATAGCTGTCCGGGTCATTGAGCACCAGCTTGCCCACCAGTGGCATGAAGGCGAACGAGTAGGTGTCGTAGACCTTGGACATCACTGCATTGGTCGGCTTGGAGAACTCCAGCACCAACAGGCGGCCACCCGGCTTGAGTACGCGCAGCATCGAGCGGATCGCGTCTTCCTTATGGGTCACGTTGCGCAGGCCGAAGGCGATGGTCACGCAGTCGAAATGGTTGTCCGGGAATGGCAGCTTCTCGGCATCCGCCTGGACGAACTCGATATTGCCGGCCACGCCTTTATCCAGCAGGCGATCGCGACCGACCTTTAGCATCGAACTGTTGATGTCGGCCAGCACCACCTGGCCGGTCGGGCCGACGAGCTTGGAGAACTTGGCCGCCAGATCGCCCGTGCCGCCGGCGATGTCCAGCACGCGGTTGCCGGGGCGAACGCCCGACAACTCGATGGTGAACCGCTTCCACAGGCGGTGCATGCCGCCCGACAGCACGTCGTTCATCAAGTCGTACTTGGCTGCCACGGAGTGGAACACCTCGGCGACTTTTTCCGCTTTTTGGCTTTCCGGGACGTTCTTGAAGCCGAAGTGAGTGGTGGGTTCGGCATCGCTGCCTTTGCGCTGATCAGTCATATCGCTGTCACCAAAAGAGAATGCGGGACATGATAATCCCCAAGGCCTGCTTTGTCTTGGCAAGGCTGAAGGTAAGATGGGCGGTCAGCGAGACCTTTTGCCGCATCGAAGGTATCCAAGTCCCTATAAAGAGGAGTCATTGCAATGGCCCGTATAACTGTTGAGCGTGCACATTCCCTGGGTAAAGAGGGCGCGCGGGCAAAGGCCGACAAGTTGGCGCACAAACTCAAGGAGCAATACGGCCTGGAGCCGTCGTGGTCCGGCGATACCTTGAATCTCAAGCGTTCGGGGGTTAAAGGCACGGTATTAGTCGCTGAGGATTCGCTGCGCATTGATGTGGAGCTGGGGCTGTTGATGTCGGCCATGAGTGGCACCATCAAGTCCGAAATCGAAAAGGCCCTGGATAAGGCGCTGGCGTGATCCCATTGTTCTTAGGGTGCCGATTCTAATTTTCCCGCCTACTTTGTGCCCAAGCCCTCAACTCCTGTGGGCCGTTCCTCCCCCCTATTCTGCGTGAGGTGCACCATGGCCAAAGTTATCCTGAAGAAAAAAATCGACGCCCAGACCACCACCCTGAGCGAGGTCAAGTCCTACGCCCGCAAGATTTGGTTGGCGGGTCTGGGGGCTTACGCCAAGGTCGGAAGCGAGGGCGGCGAGTACTTCAAAGAGCTGGTTAAAACTGGGCAACATGTTGAAAGCAAAGGCAAAAAAGTTGCAGTTGAACAACTTGAGGCCGCCAACAGTCAGATTGACCAAGTAAAGAGTAATGTCTCCGCAGTCAAAGGTCTGGTAGAAGTTCAGCTGGATAAAGTTGAAAAAGCTTTTGATACTCGCGTTGCCAGTGCCTTGAATCGAATCGGCATTGCGTCTAAACATGACGTTGAGACACTCTCTGCTAAGCTCGAAGAGCTGACGACATTGCTAGAACGTGTCGCGCGTAAACACTAAGGAGACATCGGGATGGCTGTTAAAAAGACTACTCAGAAAGAAGGCAGCTCGTGGGTCGGGGAAGTTGAAAAATATTCCCGTAAGATCTGGCTTGCTGGTTTAGGCGTGTACTCGAAGGTTAGCAGTGACGGCGGCAAATACTTCGAGACTTTGGTCAAGGACGGCGAGAAGGCCGAGAAGTTGACCAAAACCACGGTTGGAAAAAAAGTTGAAGCGGCCAAGGCAACTGCCGGCTCTGCCAAATCCAGCATTGCTGACACTTGGGAGAAGTTGGAACAGACTTTCGACAAGCGCCTCGCCAGTGCCGTTTCGCGACTGGGCGTGCCGAGTAAAGCTGAACTCAAAACGCTGCACAGCAAGGTCGATACCCTGACCAGGCAAATTGAAAAACTCACCGGCGCCAAAGTGGCTCCGGCGAAAACCGCAGCCGCCAAACCTGCTGCCAAGCCTGCCGCTAAAACAGCAGCGGCCAAACCGGCTGCCAAAACTGCCGCCAAGCCTCTGGTAAAAGCCGCCGCCAAGCCGGCCGCCAAACCAGCGGCCAAGGCTGCTGCGAAGCCAGCCGCCAAAACTGCTGCAGCCAAACCCGCTGCCAAGCCTGTCGCTGCGAAAGCTGCTGCCAAGCCAGCCGCTAAACCAGCGGCTAAACCCGCAGCCTTGGCTGCTGCTAAACCCGCAGCCAAGGCTGCTGCAAAACCAGCAGCAAAACCTGCCGCCAAGCCAGCGACCAAAACCGCAGCGGCCAAGCCAGCCGCCAAGTCGGCCGCCGCGAAACCGGCTGCCAAGCCAGCGGCAAAACCAGCCGCCGCGAAGAAGCCTGCGGTAGCGAAAAAACCAGCAGCACCGAAGCCAGCTGTTGCCAAGCCTGCTACTGCGCCAACCGCCTCCACAGCCAACTCGGTGTCCGCGCCGACCCCTGCTGCTGCGACCCCGACTGCAACGCCGGTAACCCCGACGCCATCCAGTCAGTCCTGATTTTTTCCAGGAGACGAAAAATGCCCGGCCTACGAAGGTCGGGCATTTTTTTACCCCTTAAGACCGTTTCGTCAGTTGTAAGTGATGGAAACGGTGACCGCGCTGAGCAGGCTGCCCTGGGTGATGGCTTCACCAGTCTTATGGTAAGCCGCCGCGAGGGGAAGTACAGCCTTGTTGCCGTTCGTCGTCACAGTTCGGCTGCGCTGCTCAGGGGTGCCATTGGCGGGGATGGTCGAAAGGGTGGGCGCGCGATGTGTCAGCCACAGCGCAGTGCCTTTTGAGCCGCCGGTATTGGCAAATAACTCGCCGTTACCCACGGCGGGTGTTCCGGCAAATAGGAAGATCACGTTACGGATATCCGATTCGCAGTCGGCGGTAACCTCGAAGTCGAGCTGGCCGGCGGATGGGCTCGCGTCCAGGTCGGAAATCTTGATCGTTGGCAACGTAATGTTCCGATTTTCGTCGCCCGCTGCCAGGTTGCAGGTGCCGGCGTTGACTTGTCCGGCGAAACTCAAAGTGCCGGTAGTCGCGGCGTGGGCGGTGAGGCTGACGAGTCCGCCAATCATGGTCATCAGCAGGGGAATGCTTCGAAGGTACATCGGGTTTTCCTCGGGTTTCAGTTAGTTGTAGGTAATGCTGACGGTGGCGGTACTAGCCAGAGTGCCTGGGCTGACCCTGCCGTTTTTGTGGTACGCGGCGCTGAGCGGCAAGACTGCCCGATCACCGGACACCGTCACCGTGCGCTGGTCATTGACGCTGATGGTCTGAGGCACGCCGTTGATGCGTGAGTAGAGCCACAGCCCTATGCCTTGGGCAGTGCCCGTATTGGCGAACAGTGCGGTGTTGTCTGGCGCGGGCGTCCCGGTAAAACGAAAGGTGACGCTGCCGGCATCGGTGCAATTGGCGGTGAGATCGAAGTTCTGAACGCCGGCGTACGCTGCGTCGTTCAAATCGCCGACATTGATCGGGGCAAGTGTGATCAGGCGGTTGACGTCCCCGGCGGCCAGGTCACAAGTGGCTGGAGCCCGGATGAAACGTATGGCGTTGCCGAACACCAATCGAAAACTTTCCGGGACGTTATGCCACCTGTCCTCCCAGAGGCTCCCACTGGGTATGGTCCCGTCTGCCACTGTGCCCATCCTGTAGAAAGTGACTTGCGCCGAGGTGAAGCTTTGGACTTTCCCGGGGTACATAACGGTGTGCTGACTGAAGAGCCCGAAGTTTGCCGGCCCGCCATCGGCCCATGTCATCGACACCGTGATACCGATACCGGGCACCTCAGTGCGATAGATGAGTGTGCCGGGGTACAGATCGCGTGCGTAGCGCCCGGTAATCGTCCTCAGCGTCTGCCCCCAGCAATGGGTTGTGAAGCCGGGCGATGTGCCGTTGAACGCCTGTCGCAGGATCACGCCGCCGACAGGAATGCTGTCCGGCACGCTGATTGTCGTGGCCGTATTGAGGGTCAGCGTTGCATCCGGGTACCTGTCACAGGCCGCCTGTGCAGTGATCGATGTGCCCAGGGCCAGTAGTGCCGCCAGGAGGGGGAGGTGATGTTTCATCTTCACTCCATCGTGAAAAGTGGCTGTGTAAACACGGGATGAACGGCCGGCCGCAGTCATTGGCATGCACCTGCGTCCACCTGAAGCAAGCGGTTGGCACCCTGTTGTCCACTGACGTCGTAACGAAGCCGGCAGGAAGCGTTTCCCTCGGACCCCCACTTCACCGCCAGTACCCCCTGGGAGCGCGGTACGCGCACAAAGGCTTTGCCACCCTGGCCGACCACGCCGACGCTGTCGCCATTCTCGTCGAACACATCGGAACCGAAGGGCAGCAGGCTGCCATCCTTGCGTAATGCAGAGATCAATAAGGCTTGGCCGCTGACGGTGTCGAAGTGCAGTTTCACCACCGAGCCTGCACGGGGGGCGACGTTTTGCGCGGCGCTCTTGAGTTCCACATCTACAGACAGATCCTTGGGGTCCAACTCGACCACGTTCTGGCGATAAGGTGTGAGGTACGGCACCACGGCATACCCGCCCTTGCCGACCTGGGCGCCGTGATTGCCATTGATCCGCGCACCTTGTGCGCCTGGGGCCTGGACAATGCCAATGGTTTCGCCCAGTTCCGGTGCGAAAATCACACCACCTGCGTGAGCGACGATGCCGCCGGTCATGCCCAGGGACGTTGCGCGGTAGGCGTTGCTCTGGCCGAACCCTGCCGACAGCACGCCGTGGCTGGTCTGGTATTTCATGTCGGCAGAGACCGAATTACTGCGGCCCTGCGTACGGCTACCCCCCACTCCGTAGCTGAATTGGCCGCGCTCGCCCAGGGTGCCGCCGAGGTTCATCCGTTCACCGCTGCTTTGATCGCCGCGATAGACAGTGGTGGTCAGGGTGGGGGAGCGAGCGTCGCTGCCTAAGGGCAGGCTCAGGGTCAGTTCCACTTGCTTGTCGACCCGCTCGCTCAGCAGATCCTTGGTGCGCTGGGCGCTGAGGGTGTAGCGCAGGCCCTTCCAGTTGCCGCTGTAACCGGTGGTAAAGGTCAGGTTGCCGCTGGTGCGGTTCCAGTAGTTTTGCGAGGATCCGGTCAGGTAGACCGTGCCGTTGCTCAAGCTTTGATTGAGGCTGATGTCCATCCTGTCGCGCAGACGCGATACGTTATCCAAGTTGTGCCCGCCGATGGCGAGGTCGCGCACCCGTGCGGCGTCGGCGATGCTCAGAAAGCCTTGCGTGGAGTATCGGTAGGCGCCGAGGGCGAAGTGGGTGCCGGTGTCGGTGAAGTTCTTGCTGTAGCGCAGCTGCACGCTTTGCCCCTGGCGTGAACCGTGGCCCGGTAATGTTGCATCTGAGTGGGTCAGGTCAAGGGAGAGCGCGCCATACGGGGTATTGAATGCCGCGCCCAGCAATTGCGACAAGTAGTCGTCACCCGCCACCGTCCCGGTGTAGCCGGTCACCAGGTTACTGAGGCCGTGCTGGTAAGTGGCTTGTACCAGCCTTGGGGGATGGCGCAGGCCGATTTCATCCATCCTGCCGACGCTAAGGGAATAGCGGCTGTGGCCAGTGCGCAGCAGATTGGCGTTGGCGGCGAATGGCACTATGAATTCGCGTCGACGGCCATCTGCCTCGGTCACCGTGACGGTCAAGTCGCCGCCATAACCGGTAGGAAACAAATCGTTGAGCACGAACGGGCCAGGAGCGACCGACACTTCATCCAACAACACGCCCCGTTGGCGCACGGTGACCCGTGCATTGGTCTCGGCGATGCCGCGCACGACCGGGGCGAACCCGGTCTGAGAGTCCGGCAGCATCCGATCATCGCTGAACAGGCTGGCACCACGCAGGCGCACGCTGTCGAACAGTTCGCCTGGGGTATAGATTTCGCCGAGCATCATCTGTGATCGCAGCGGGCTCAACTCGCGCTGCACATAGGTGCTGCTGCGCTGATAGCCCGAGGAGGTATCGGTCTGGCTGAAGCTGCCGCTGTGGCGCCAGTGCCAGTCTCCCAGATTGAGCCCCGTATTCAGGCCCAGGTAATGAGAGTCGACGGAGCGGCCATTTGTGCGGGTCTCAAAGGTGTTGGCGTTGTAGCGCACGAAAGCCGCGTCGACCCCGCCGTCCCAGTGCCTGGGGTCGACATAACCGCGTGCTTTACGTGCCAGGTAGATCTGAGGAACCTGCAGGGTCAGGCGGTTTTCGCCCGGGTCGAATTGACCGGTGCTTCCCGGCAGGTAGGTTGAGATGTCTTCGCAGGGTGCAAACGCGGGAGTGGGCGTTTGTCTGGCTTCGCTGGGTTGAGCTTGTGCCGCGTCCAAGTCGATGCCAAACCTGAGCACGACATCTCGCTCCAGGCACATCTGTGCGGAATCTCGGCCCTTTACCGCGACAAACGTGAGGCTTTCGCGCCCAATCCATTGGCCATTGAGATAAACGTCGGTGCGGTAGCTGCCGGGCAGCACGACGTTACCCTGGCTGAATTTGCCTATGTCGACTTGTTGGCCGCCAACCCCATCCGGGAAGAAGGCCGGGTTGAACCTGACATTCTCGGCACCTTGGGCGCCCACAGCATAGGCGCTGCTCATCAGTAAAAGGCAGCGCGTCGCAAGCATCAATTGATGACGCGCAAAAGGCCAGTTTCTTAAACTGGCGCGGGTGTTAAAACTCATGTGTACCACTTCCAAAAAATAGGGGCTGTCCGAATTTGGGCAATGGGAAGCCCTTCCCTGAAAACCGGGCATCAAACCAACGTGTGCAGTGAGGTCAGTAGCGGGGAGAGGCGGGCCAATACGGCGCTAGGCAGCTCTCGGGGTCATGTCGAGACCCGGGCACTGTGGGTATTGCGCACTCCGTAGTCGTCGAGTGTCTGGAACTCCACGGTGGCGGCGCTGCCTGGCGGGGTGTTGAGGCTGGGCAGTTCAAAGCGCGTGCGATCACCCGGCGCCACCATGTTTCCAGCACCTGAAGACGCAGCCTTGCGCGGATGGCGCTGCCGGGACTCCAGCAACTCGACCTGTTCGAAGGTTACGTAGTAAGGCGTGGGGTTATAGACCTCCAGTACCTGGCCTTGCGCGGTCGATTCACGCCGCCATTGCAGTTTTCCCGGTGCCGCGTCGACCCCGGAAGGCAGGTTCGACGGTCGGAAAAACAGCTTGATCCGCGAGCGGAAGGCCAGTTGCAACTGATTGGCCTCCTGGGAGTGCGCGGGCACCTCCAACAGGTTGAGCCAGAACAGACTTTCCTGTTCCGTGGGCAAGCTGTCGCCCGTGTACGCCAGGCGTACGACCTGCTGCTTGCCTGGATCCATGCGAAAGATCGGCGGCGTGGCGATAAACGGCACCGTGGCCCTATCCGGGGTCGAGTGTTCGTCACCGCTGTCCAGCCAGACTTGGACCAGCACGGGTGCCTGGTTCTTGCTTTCGAGCCTGACCGTCACCTCCTTGTCGCGCTGCGGGTAGATGATCCGAGTGGTGCCAATGACCACACTGGCGTGCCCGACGGCGGCACCGGAAAGCGCAAGTGTCAATGCAATGAGACGGGCCACCCAGTGTGAAGTGAAAATGGCATTCATGGTTTCGATCGCCTGGCGTCTGGTGGTGTGACGCTTGCCGAGTGGCGCACGCGGGCACCGAAGTCGCTGACGGCGGTGAATTCGACGTTCAGCGCGCCGGTGGGGTATTCGCGCAACAATGGCAGTGCAAACAGCTTCACGTCGCCGCACGGCATCATCAGGCTGTCGTTGGCCTCTTTGTTTGGTGCTTTAGTGAATCGTTTTCCTTCGCTCAGCAAATCCACCGAACTCAGGGAAACATGATATGGCGTGGGGTTGGTGGCTTGCAGGGCGTAGCCATGCTCATGGGCGACCAGTTTCCATTGCAGCTTTGACGCAGCGCTGGCTACGGAGTAGGGCAATGCCTGCGGTCGCAGGAACACACGCAAGCGGGTCCGAAATGCCAGTTCGATCTGGTTGCCTTGTTCGGTACCGGCGGTAAGCGGTGGTACTTCCAGCACATTCAGCCAGTAGAGGCTTTCGCGATCGGGGGCTGCGGCCGCTCCGGTATAGCGCAGCCGCAGCGCCTGCTGCTGGTGGGGCTCAACGCGGAAAATCGGTGGCGAAAGGGTAAACGGCGTGCGTACCGTCGCCGGCGTCGAGCGGATATCGCCCGTGTCCAGCCAGGCTTGTACCAGCGCTGGACGGTCACCTTTGTTCTCCAGGCGTACCACCACTTCCTGCTGGTCAGCGGGATAGATCACGCGGGTGCCATGCATAATGACCCAGGCCCGGGCGGGAACTGCTTGCAGCAATAACCCCGCAACACCACAGGTGTAAAGCACGAGGCAGGCCAGCTTTTTCATGCTCAAAGCTCTCTTCGAATCAAGCGAGTGGGCCTGCCTGGCGGCGGCAGGCCCGTTGCGTGCAAGGCCCGCCAGAGCGGGCCCGCTTTTCTATCAATCGGCGTACACGACCATGAAGCCGACGCGGGTCTTGACAGTACCTTCAGTCGCGACACCACTGGCGTACATCTGTGCGGCCAATGGAATGACAGCCTGGTTGTCGGCGATGACCACACCTTCGGATTTTTCCGTGTAAACGTTGATCGGAGTGCCATTACGGTTAGTCACCTCAACCTGTACGTTCTTGGCGTTGGTGGTGTCGGATGGGTCATCGTAGCCGTCGATGTTCAAGCGCCCGGTCGCCACATCAATCGCCGGGCTGGTAGGGTCGAAAGCAACCATTGCGGTGCGTCCGTTGGTGCAGCCACCTTCGCCAGGTGCGCCAATGCGGATGGTGAAGCCGGTCAGGTTGGCGCGATCACCCGGTTTCTGCAGGCGTGCGGCGGACACGCCACCAAGGTTGACGTCTTTGACCACGGCGCCGGTGCCTGGCGCTGCGCCTTCAATGGTGCAGGTCGTATCGCTCACCAACCCGGTGAAGTTGATGGTTCCGTCGTTCGCAGCCTGTGCCGGCTGCGAAACCGCTGCGGCTAAGGCGAGTACTACGGCGAGGGTGGAGAAAACGTGGACTTTCATAGTGTTCCCAATCGTGAGTTATCTGAGTAACCCGCCACACATTGAAGTGTTGCATCGGTAATTTGTTTCGTTTTTTTACCGAATGGCAGGTGGCAGTAATTTGGCTGGGAACGTTATTTTTGCCTATCGACAGGTCACGAGATTTATCTCGTAAATATTCGAAGTCTAAAATTTTAATTAAAACAATTGTATGGGGTGGTGTCTGTAGGGTTTCAATGTAAGACATGTATGTAGGAATAACTTGTCAGGAGCATGTTGGCTGTTTTTGATGGATTGATTCACGAAAAAGGCTGCGCTATACACTGTTCGTGCAACGAGCATATGTGTACTAATTTGTACTTACTTGAGCGAACTTCCGGGTGTCTGAAATGCACACCATCATGTTGCTGGATAACCATGAAATGGTTCGGCAGGGAATTGAACTGGGCCTGCGCAAAGAGCCCGACCTGGAGGTCATCGGCTCCTTCGGTACATCCAGGGAGTTGCTTGATGCGCTCGGCCAACAACCTGCGGATGTGGTGGTGATGGACTTTACACTGGGGCCGTCAGACATCGATGGCCTCGGCCTGATCCAGATGCTGGGCAGGCGTTTCAAACGTTGCAAGGTGCTCGTTGTGTCATCCCGCTGCACGCGTGCAACGGTGATACTGGCGTTGAAGGCCGGAAGCTTTGGAGTGCTGGGCAAGACCGAACACCTCACGGAATTGATCGTGGCTATTCGGACTGTCGCCCAGGGGCGGATTTACCTGCAGCGTTGCATGTTGTCGGTGCTGCAGGAGGGAGAGTCTGTTCTGGCACGGGAGAATATCAAGTCGACACTTGAACATTCACTGCCGGTACGATTGAGCGGCGCCTTGACCCCCAAGGAACAGGAAGTCCTGCGTTGTTTTCTGGACGGAATGTCCGTGAATTCAATTGCGGCAAAGTTTTCGCGTAGCGCGAGTACTATCAGTACACAAAAACAGTCGGCGTATCGGAAGTTGGGTATCAGGACCGACAGTGAGCTTTTTATGTTTACCAAGCAGTTTGGTCGTCCTGATTAGCGCCGCGTGGTTTGAATGTTTGACTTGCGCGAGTATTTAAATCGGCCTGTCCAGATAACGCAGGGCCAATTGCTCAGTTGTCTGGCGTGCCGGCGATAGCAGATGGGGCGCCACCAGCATCATGATCTGGTAAACCACCACCTGTACTTCGCCTTCACGATCGAGAATCCGTTGGTAATCCAGGGAGAACAGCAAGGTCATGGTGATCTGCTCCACCAGTTGCCCAAGGGCCTGGGTGCTACTGACCAGTTGTCCTGCCGTCTTCAACCGCGCCAGCAATGACGCCAGGGTCCGCTTCAGCGCCGTCAGCAGGTTGCGAATGCCCTTGGCCAGCTTCGGCAGGCGCCCTGCCAGATTCGACAGGTCCTGAAACAGAAACCGATAATGCGCCATGCGCTCGACAATCAAGTGCAAGAACAGCCAGTAATCCTCGGCTTCCAATTGCGCGTCTGGCGGTGGGTCCAGCAGGGGCGCCAGCTCATTCTGGAAACGCTCGAACAGCCCCAGGACCAGCGGCTCCTTGCCATGGAAGTGGTAGTAGAGGTTGCCGGGGCTGATCCCCATTTCATTGGCCACCTCCATGGTCGACACGTTGGGTTCGCCCTTCTGGTTGAACAGTTGCAGGGCGCATTCAAGGATACGGTCGCGGGTCTTCATCCAGTCTTCTTAAGGTGATCGTTGAGCTCAGCGCACGCGCACGTAAGTGCCCGGTGCCGCTTCCATCGGTGGGTAATTCTGGTTGCCCAGGGCGGTGAGGGTTTCGCGTTGTACGCCGGAACGCTGTTGGATCCACTCCAGCCAACGCGGCCACCAGCTGCCTTCGATGGGGTTGGCGTCGTAATACCAGGCGCGTGGGTCGCTGCTCAGCTTGAGGTTTTCGACGTAGTTGGCCTTGGGGTTGCCCGGCGGGTTGAGAATGCTCTGGATATGCCCGCTGTTGGACAGCACGAAGCGCCGCTCGCCGCCCAGCAACTGAGTGGAGCGATACACCGCATCCCACGGCGTGATGTGGTCGTTGATGCCGGCCACGCTGAAACTGTCCACCGTGACCTTCTGCAAATCGATGGGCGTGCCACACACTTCCAGGCCGCCGGGATGGCTCAGTGGGTTGTGCTTGAAGAAGTCCAGCAGGTCGCCGTGCAAGGCTGCGGGCAGGCGCGTGTTGTCGTTGTTCCAGTACAGGATGTCGAAGGCCGGTGGTTCCTTGCCCAGCAGGTAATTGTTGATCCAGTAGTTCCAGATCAGGTCATTGGGGCGCATCCAGGCAAACACCTTGGCCATGTCGCGGCCGTCGAGCACGCCTTGCTGGTAGGAGCGACGCTTGGCGGCTTCCAGGGTCTGCTCGTCGGCGAACAGGGTGGCGGGGCTGTCGATCTGGCTGTCCAGCAGGCTCACCAGGTAACTTGCGCTGGAGATGCGGCGCAGCTGGCGCTTGGCCTGTAGGTGGCCTTGCAGCGCGGCGATGGTCAGGCCGCCGGCGCAGGCGCCCATCAGGTTGACCTCGCGGGCGCCGCTGATCGCGCGACAGACGTTGAGTGCTTCCTCCAGCGCGGCGACATAGGTGGAAAGGCCCCATTCGCGATGCCGCACATCCGGATTGCGCCAGCTGACCATGAAGGTCTGCAGGCCGTTTTTCAGGGCGTACTGCACAAAGCTGTTGGCCGGGCTCAGGTCGAAAATGTAGAACTTGTTGATTTGCGGCGGCACGACCAGCAGCGGCTTGGCGTACTGTTTTTCGCTCATGGGCTTGTACTGGATCAGCTCCAGCAGCTCATTGCGAAACACCACCGAACCGGGGGTGGTGGCGACCGTCTTGCCCACTTCGAAGGCGTGCTTGCTCACCTGGCGCGGCAGGCCATTGTTGTGCAGCAGGTCTTCGACCAGGTTGGTCACCCCACGCACCACGCTGTTGCCGCCGGAGTTGAGCAGCTCCTTGATCGCCAACGGATTGAGCAGGGTGTTGGAGGGCGAGACCGCATCGTTGAGCAATGAGAAGGCAAAGTGCGCACGGGCCCGGTCATCGTCGCTGAGGGCGCTGTCATCGATCCAGTGACGGGTCTGCTTCTGCCAGCTCAGATAGGCCTGCAGGCTGCGGCGGTACAGGGGGTTTAGCTTCCAGGTGGGGTCGTTGAAGCGGCTGTCGTTGGGGTTGGGTTCGTGCACGGTTTCACCGAGCAGTACGCGGCCCAGTTGCCCGCTCAGCGCCCAGGCATGCCGAACGGTATGCACCGGGTTGCGCAGGCCATGGGCAGCCACGCTGCGCAGCGTCGACAGCAAATCCCGGCCGCGCAGGCCGGTGATCGCATTTTGCGCGTTGATGAACGCGGCGGGGGTGGGCGCCGGGTTCGTCACGGGTCTTTCTCGCATGAGCCAACACTCCTTCGTCAAGCCATCAAACAGGCACGCCAATTCAGAACCATAGTCGGTTCCTGGCAAGTTGCGCGGCGGTGTGGTCCTTACACAGCCGGTCGCGGATGAATCACCGCGCGCATGCGCTCCTCTTCAAGAAACTTCATGATGATCGGCGCCACGGCTTCGGCCCGGGTGATCAGGAACAGGTGGCCGTCATCGATGATGTGCAACTGTGCATTGGGAATGCGCCAGGCGAGCATGCGCATGTTGATCAGCGGGATCAGCGGGTCATCGTCCCCCGCCAGCACCAGGGTGGGCTGGCGGATCTTGTGCAGCCAGTGGATGCTGGTCCAGCCCAACCCGGCGAACAGTTGCCAGTAGTAGCCGAGCTTGCCGGCCGAGCGCACTTTGCTGGCGTGTTCGGCGGCCAGTTTCGAATCGCGGCGGAACGAACCGCCGTAGATCATCGGCGCGATGCGCACCACGTGGGACGGCTGGATGTAGCGGCGCGGGCTGGCCATCAGCCACAGCACTTTTGGCTTGCCCGGCACCATCACTGCACCCGCCGCCGTGGCTGCGAGGATCAACTTTTTGCACCGCTCCGGGTAGTCATAGGCAAACTGCTGCGCCAGCGCGCCGCCCCAGGACACGCCAACCGCATTCACCTGGCCATAGTCCAGGTAATCGAGCATACGCGCGGTGAGTTTGGCCAAACCGGGAAAGCGGTACGGTCGATTGGGTGTCGACGAGCCGCCCACGCCGGGCACATCGAAGGCGATCACTTCCAGGTCCGGGTCCAGCGCCTGGACGAACGGAAACACCAACTCAAGGTTGGCGCCGATGCCATTGAAGATCAGCAGCGGCGTCAAGTGAGGCTTGCCCGGGCGTACCGCCGTGCGGATGGTCTGGCCATCCAGGTCGATGGTACGGAAGATGAACGGTTGCGGCATGCTCAAACCCTGTGAAGTGTTACAGCCGGAATGCGGTCAATGTGGGAGGGGGCAAGCCCCTTCCCACATTTGAAGGCATTTCAATTTAGCGTTCGTGTACGTAGGTGCCGGGCGCCGCCTCTGCTGCGGCGTAGGTTTTGTTACCCAAACTCGTCGGCGCCTTCTTCAACTTGCCCGCTCGCTCCGCCTGCCATGCCTGCCAATGCAGCCACCACGAATCCGTATGCTTGGTCGCATTCTCCTGCCACTCAAGCGGCTTGCCCGCCAGGCCATCGCTGGTCTGGTAGCGCGCCTTGGGGTTGCCCGGCGGGTTGAGGATGCTCTGGATATGCCCGCTGCTCGACAGCACGAACTCGACCTTGCCACCAAACAGCTGCGCCGACTTGTAGCAGGATTGCCACGGCGTAATGTGATCGTTGGTGCCCGCCAATGAATAGATATCGGCAGTGACCTGCTTCAGGTCGATGGGCGTGCCGCACACTTCCAGTGCGTTGGCGCGCACCAGTGGGTTGTTCTTGAACAGTTCGATCAGATCGCCGTGGAACGCCGCCGGCAAGCGCGTGGTGTCATTGTTCCAGAACAGGATGTCGAACACCGGCGGCTCGTTGCCCAGCAGGTAGTTGTTCACCCAGTAGTTCCAGATCAGGTCATTGGGGCGCATCCAGGCGAACACCTTGGCCATGTCGCGGCCTTCGAGCACGCCGGCCTGGTAGGAATGGCGCTTGGCCGCCTCCAGGGTCTGCTCGTCGACGAACAGCGCCACCTGGGTGTCCAGCGTGGTGTCCAGCACGCTCACCAGCAGGGTCAGGGCGTTGACCTTCTTCTCCCCCAGCGCCGCGTAGTGGCCCAAGAGGGCGGTGCAGGTGATGCCGCCGGAGCAGGCGCCGAGCATATTCACGTCTTTGCTGCCGGTGATCGCGTTGACCACATCGACGGCTTCTTTCAGCGCTTCGATATAGGTCGACAGGCCCCACTCGCGCTGCGCCTTGGTCGGGTTGCGCCAGCTGACGATGAACGTCTGCTGGCCGTTGCGCAGGCAAAAGCGCGCCAGGCTCTTCTCCGGGCTCAGGTCGAATACATAGAATTTGTTGATCTGCGGCGGCACCACCAGCAGCGGGCGTTCGTGCACCTGTTCGGTGATCGGCTTGTACTGGATCAACTCCAGCACGTCATTGCGAAACACCACCGCGCCTTCGGTGGTGCCCAGGGTCTTGCCCACTTCAAAGGCGCCCATGTTGACCTGGCTGGGCATGCCGCCGTTGTGCACCATGTCCTTGGCCAGGTGGGACAGGCCGTCGAGCAGGCTCTTGCCGCCGGTTTCAAAGAAACGCTTGACCGCCGCCGGGTTGGCTGCGCTGTTGGTGGGGGCCATGGCTTCGGTCATCAGGTTGATCACGAAGTGGCCACGGCTGATGTCCTGTTCCGACAGGTTGCTGTCGCCGATCCAGTCGTGCAGTTCCTTGCGCCACGCCAGGTAGGTTTGCAGGTAGCGCTTGTAGAGTGGGTTCTGGCTCCAGGCCGGGTCGGTGAAACGACGGTCATCGCTTTCCGGCACCAGCGCGGATTTGCCAAACATCACATTCTTCAGCTCGACGCCAAAATGGGCGACGTGCTTGACGCTGTGCAACGGTTGCTTGATGGCTTGGGTCAGCACCATCTTCGCCGAGGCGAGTAAATCCTTTTTACGTAACGCGATGATCGGGTTGAGCCCCAGAGTGTTTTCCGAGGCCTGGCGTTTCAAGTCATCGTTGTTCTTGTTACTCATCTACGACGCTCCATTGTCCGAAAGACGAGTACCGGGGACCGCTGCGCACCCAGTTTCGATACACAACACAAGCCTGGTACTGCGACTCGGGTGACCGTTGATACCACATCGTCAAATGCAGGGAACTTGCCAGTTCCATTGGTTACCCGAGTTTAATTTTTTTCGCAAGCGGGCCAATCGTTGGCCACGCGACAGGGCATTCAAGCAGATGAAATTAGAAAATGCGCTCTAAAGAGCAAGACGCCTGAGCTAGAGCATCAGCCGTACGACCGACTCGCTCGGGTCGCGGGTTTTGCCAGCGGCTTTGAGTTCGGCAAGATAGTCGGCCCACAGCGCGTCCTGACGCACGGCCAACTGATAGAGGTAGTCCCAGGTGAACAGTCCACTGTCATGCCCGTCGTCAAAGGTCAATTTCAGTGCGTACTGGCCGGCCGGTTCGATCTTGATCAACTTCACGTTGAGCTTGCCGAATTGCAGGATAGGTTTGCCGTGGCCCTGGACCTCGGCGGAAGGCGAGTGGGTGCGCAATAGTTCGGCAGGAAGTTGGTACACCTCGTCGGGCCCGTAGGTGAGGCCGAGGGTGTTGGAGGTTTTGTGCAGGTTTACAGCAGTGGGAAACTTCGACATTGGCAATAATCCTGATGGAACCGGCCTCAAAATGTGGGAGGGGGCTTGCCCCCGATGGCAGTGTGTCAGTCAGCATATATCTGTCTGATAGACCGCTATCGGGGGCAAGCCCCCTCCCACATTGAAGCGAAGCGATTCTGTGTGAGGCTTACAGAATATAGCGCGACAAGTCTTCGTTTTGCGCCAATTCGCCCAAGTGGCTGTTGACGTAAGCCGTGTCGATCTTGATCACTTCGCCATTCTGCGCACCGGCCAGGTCGCCGGCACTGAAAGACACTTCCTCCAGCAGCCGCTCCAGCAAGGTGTGCAGGCGACGGGCACCGATGTTCTCGGTCTTCTCGTTGACCTGCCAGGCGATCTCCGCCAGGCGCTTGATGCCGTCTGGCTGGAACTCGATGCCCAAGCCTTCGGTTTTCAGCAGTTCACGGTACTGCTCGGTGAGCGAGGCGTGCGGCTCGCTGAGGATGCGTTCGAAGTCGCCCGGGGTCAGCGCCTTCAACTCCACGCGAATCGGCAGGCGGCCTTGCAGCTCCGGCACCAGGTCGCTTGGCTTGCTCAGGTGGAACGCACCGGAGGCGATAAACAGGATGTGGTCGGTCTTGACCATGCCCAGCTTGGTGTTCACGGTGCAACCTTCGATCAGCGGCAGCAGGTCGCGCTGTACGCCTTCACGGGACACATCGACGCCGCCGGAGTTACCGCGCTTGGCCACCTTGTCGATCTCGTCGATAAACACGATGCCATGCTGCTCGACCGCCTCCAGGGCCTTGGCCTTGAGTTCTTCCTCATTCACCAGGCGCCCGGCTTCTTCGTCGCGCACCAGTTTCAGCGCTTCCTTCACCTTGAGCTTGCGGCTTTTCTTCTTGCCCTTGCCCATGTTGGCGAACAGGTTCTGCAACTGGCTGGTCATCTCTTCCATGCCAGGCGGGGCAGAGATGTCGACGCCGGACACTTCGGCGACTTCGATCTCGATTTCCTTGTCGTCCAGCTGGCCTTCACGCAGGCGCTTGCGGAACAGCTGGCGGGTGTTGGAGTCCGAGGCCGGTGCGGCGTCTTCGTTGAAGCCCATGCGTGCCGGTGGCAGCAAGGCGTCGAGGATGCGTTCTTCGGCGGCGTCTTCGGCGCGATGGCTGACCTTGGTCATTTCCTGTTCGCGCAGCATTTTCAGGGCTGCGTCTGCCAGGTCACGAATGATCGACTCGACGTCACGGCCCACATAGCCTACTTCGGTGAACTTGGTGGCTTCTACCTTGATGAACGGCGCGTTGGCCAGTTTGGCCAGGCGACGTGCGATCTCGGTTTTGCCGACGCCGGTCGGGCCGATCATCAGGATGTTCTTTGGCGTTACTTCAACGCGCAGTTCTTCGGGCAGTTGCATCCGGCGCCAGCGGTTACGCAGCGCGATGGCTACGGCGCGCTTGGCATCGTCCTGGCCGATGATATGGCGGTTGAGTTCATGGACGATTTCGCGGGGAGTCATGGACATAATGTTTGGCGGCCTCAAGCGGGAATAAGCCTACGGCTTACTCGGCGAGGTCCTGCTCCTCAATGGTGAAGTTGTGGTTGGTGAACACGCAGATATCGCCGGCGATGCCCAGGGCAGTCTCGACGATTTCGCGGGCCGACAGGTCGGTTTTCTTCAACAGTGCGCTGGCTGCCGCCTGGGCGTAGCCACCGCCGGAACCCATGGCGATCAGGCCATGTTCGGGCTCAACCACATCGCCGTTGCCGGTGATGATCAGGGACGCGTCTTTGTTGGCGACGGCCAGCATGGCTTCCAGGCGGCTGAGGGAGCGGTCGGTGCGCCATTCTTTGGCGAGTTCGACTGCGGCGCGCACGAGGTGGCCCTGGTGTTTTTCCAATTGGCCTTCGAAACGTTCGAAAAGGGTGAAGGCGTCGGCGGTAGCGCCGGCAAAGCCCGCGAGAACCTGGCCGTGGTACAGGCGACGCACTTTCTTGGCGTTGCCTTTCATCACGGTATTGCCCAGGGAAACCTGGCCGTCGCCGCCCATGACGACTTTGCCGTGGCGACGTACTGAAACGATGGTGGTCAAGGGGAGAGTCTCCACGCAGCGGGGCGAAAATGCCCTGATGCAAACTCATATGGGGGTGGCGGAGGGGATTTCAACCATAGGGGGTTATGGCGGACGAGTGGTGCTCAAGGGTCTGACACACATTCCACAGCGCTGCAAAACCAAATGTGGGAGGGGACAGGCCCCGTCCCACATTTGATCCAGGTTGGCTGAAGGTCAGCGGCTCTGGCGTTGTTGTAACAACAGGTTGCTAAAACCCGCGCCGGCCAATTGCTTTTGCGCCACGGTCAGCTGTTCACGGTTGCTGAACGGTCCTACCAGTACGCGATACCAGGTCGCATCCTTCACAGTGCCGGACTCCACCGTCACCGACTGGCCCAGCAGAATGATTTGCGCCCGCACGCGGTCCGCATCCGCCTGTTTGGGGAACGAGCCCGCTTGCAGGAAGAACTTGGTCACTGGCGCAGCCTTGGTCTCGGCCACCGGCGGTGCTGGCGGCGGGGTGATCCCGGCCAATGCGGCCTGGGCGCGCGCTGTGTCGATTTTAGCGGCTTCCGCCGGGGTGACCGGGGTGGTCGGCACTTGCGGCGTCGGCAGGGTTTTCTCCGGCACGGCGTCCGGCGGCACGATCACTTCCGATTCGGGCAACAGCGTGTAGAAGTCGTACTTCGGCTTTACCGGAGCGGTCGGGCTCGGCGCAGTCTTGTTGGCTTCGGCCATTTTCGTGGCCTTCTGTTGCTCCTGCTTGACCCGTTTGACGTCATCGCCCTTGCCCGGATCCAGTTTCATCAGGAATACGATAAACGCGCCGACGGTGAGGCCGATCGCCATCCACAACCAGCCCGGGATCGGCTTCTTCGCCGGGGCCTGATAGCGGCTGGCGCCGCGCTTGGGTGCAGGTTTTTTCTTGGCAGCCAACTTACATACGCTCCAGTGTTTCCAGGCCCAACAGTTCCAGGCCTTGCTTGAGGGTCCGTCCAGCCAGGGCGGCGAGGCGCAGGCGGCTTTGCTTCTGGGCTTCGTCGTCGGCAGTCAGGATCGGGCAGTTCTCGTAGAAGCTGGAGAACAGGCCGGCGACTTCGTACAGGTAGGTGCACAGGATGTGCGGCGTGCCTTTTTCGCCGACGCTGTTCAGCACTTCGCCGAATTGCGCCAGCTTGGCGGCCAGTTCCTGCTCGTGCGGGGCGTCCAGCACGATGTGCCCTTCAACTTCGCTGAAGTCCTTGCCCAGCTTGCGGAACACGCCGGCCACGCGGGTGTAGGCGTAAAGCAGGTACGGTGCGGTGTTGCCTTCGAAGTTGAGCATCAGCTCGAAGTTGAAGCTGTAGTCGCTGGTGCGGTGCTTGGACAGGTCGGCGTATTTCACCGCACCAATGCCTACCACGCGGGCGATGTTGCGCAGGTCGGCCTCGGCCAGTTCCGGGTTCTTTTCCTTCACCAGGTTGTAGGCACGTTCCTGGGCTTCGGTCAGCAGGTCGATCAGCTTCACGGTGCCGCCGTCACGGGTCTTGAACGGGCGGCCATCGGCGCCGTTCATGGTGCCGAAGCCCATGTGTTCCATGTGCATCGGGTGGGTGACGAAGCCCGCGCGGCGTGCCACTTCGAACACCTGCTGGAAGTGCAGGGCCTGGCGCTGGTCGACGAAATACAGCGCACGGTCGGCCTTGAGCACCCCACTGCGGTAGCGCACGGCCGCCAGGTCGGTGGTGGCATACAGGTAGCCGCCATCGGCCTTGACGATGATCACCGGCAGCGGCTCGCCGTCGGCGGTCTTGAATTCTTCGAGGAACACGCATTGCGCGCCGTTGCTCTCCACCAGCAGGCCCTGGGCCTTGAGGTCGTTGACCACGTTGATCAGGTCGTCGTTGTAGGCGCTTTCGCCCATCACGTCGGCCATGGTCAGCTTGACGTTGAGCAGATCGTAGATTTCCTGGCAGTGCGACAGCGAGATCTCACGGAAACGGTTCCACAGCGCCAGGCATTCCTCGTCACCGGCTTGCAGTTTGACCACCAGGCCACGGGCGCGGTCGGCGAACTCTTCGGATTCGTCGAAGCGCTTCTTGGCGGCGCGGTAGAAGTTTTCCAGGTCCGACAGCTCGTTGCTGGTGATCGGGTTTTCTTGCAGGTAAGCCATCAGCATGCCGAACTGGGTGCCCCAGTCGCCCACGTGGTTCTGACGGATCACGCTGTCGCCGAGGAACTCCAGCACCCGCGCCACGCCATCGCCGATGATGGTGGAGCGCAGGTGGCCCACGTGCATCTCTTTGGCCAGGTTCGGTGCCGACAGGTCGATGACCACGCGCTGCAGCGGGCCGGCCTTGAGCACGCCGATCCTGGCGTCGGCCAGGGCTGCATCCAGGCGCGAAGCCAGGGCCTGGGTATTCTGGAAGAAGTTGATAAAACCGGGGCCGGCGATTTCGGCCTTGGTGACGCTTTCGTCGGCCGGCAGCGCGGCGATGATTTTTTCCGCCAGGTCGCGCGGTTTCATGCCGGCCGGCTTGGACAGCATCATCGCAATGTTGCTGGCGAAGTCACCGTGGGTCTTGTCGCGGGTGTTTTCCACCTGGATCGCCGGCGACAGGCCTTCAGGCAACACACCTTCGTTGACGAGTTGGGTGAGGGCTTGTTGGATCAGCTGGCGAATGGTGTCTTTCATGGTGTTCTCTTTCGACCGCAAGCGGCGGCGCGCGATGCGCAGGTGGAAAAACTGGGCATTATCCGTGGCGAGGGCGGGCTTGCCAACCTTCGCGGGACCTGTGGCCAGGGTTAATACAAATCTACCGGGTCTACGTCCAACGACCATCGCACTTGCCGGCCGCTGGGCATTTGCTCCAGGGCAAGCAACCAGCTACTTAATAGCCGATGCAGCGGTGCGCGGGAGGTTGCCTGCAAGAGTAGCTGAGCGCGATAGCGCCCGGCGCGGCGCTCCATGGGCGCAGGCACCGGGCCGAGCAGTTCGATGCCGCTCAGACCCAGTTCGCCAAGCAAACGTTCGGCCGCGCTGCACGCTTCATCCAGGAAACCCTCGGCCTGCCCCGGCTTGTGCGCTTCGGCGCGTAGCAGTGCCAGGTGGGAAAACGGCGGCAGGCCGGCGGCGCGACGTTCGCTCAGGGCCTGTTCGGCGAAGGCGAAGTAGCCTTGCTCGGTGAGCTGGATCAGCAGCGGATGGTCGGCCAGGTGCGTCTGGATAATCACCCGGCCTGGCTCCTCGGCACGCCCTGCGCGACCCGCAACCTGCACGATCAACTGCGCCATGCGCTCGCTGGCACGGAAATCCCCGGAGAACAGCCCACCGTCCGCATCCAGGATCGACACCAGGGTCACCCGTGGAAAGTGATGCCCCTTGGCAAGCATTTGCGTGCCGATGAGGATGCACGGCTGGCCTTTCTGGATGGTGGCGAACAGCTGGTTCATCGCGTCTTTGCGCGAGGTGCTGTCACGGTCGACCCGCAGCACCGGGTAATCCGGGAACAGGATGCCCAGGCGTTCCTCGGCGCGCTCGGTGCCTGCGCCGACCGGTCGCAGGTCGACTTTGCCGCACTGCGGGCAATGGCGCGGCACCCGCTCCACATGGCCGCAGTGGTGGCAGCGCAGTTCGCCGTGGCGCTGGTGCACCGTCATGCGCGCGTCGCAGCGCTCGCACTCGGACATCCAGCCGCAGTCATGGCACAGCAGCGTCGGCGCAAAGCCGCGCCTATTGAGGAACACCAGCACCTGCTGACCAGCGGCGAGGGTCTGGCCGATGGCTTGTTGCATTGGCCCGGAAATACCGCTGTCCAGCGGGCGGCTTTTGACGTCCAGGCGCAGGAAACGTGGTTGCTTGGCGCCGCCCGCCCGTTCGTTGAGGCGCAAGAGGCCGTAACGGCCGGTGTAGGCGTTGTGCAGGCTTTCCAGGGACGGCGTGGCCGAGCCCAGCACAATCGGGAAGTCTTCCTGGCGAGCGCGCACCAGCGCCAGGTCGCGGGCGTGGTAGCGCAGGCCTTCCTGCTGTTTATAGGAGCCGTCGTGTTCCTCGTCGATGATAATCAGCCCGGGGTTTTTCATCGGGGTGAACAGCGCCGAACGGGTGCCGATAATAATGTCGGCCTCGCCATCCCGCGCTGCCAGCCAGGACTCCAGGCGCTCGCGGTCGTTGACCGCCGAATGCACCAGCGCGATACGCGCGTTGAAACGCTGCTCGAAGCGCGCCAGGGTCTGCGGGCCGAGGTTGATCTCGGGGATCAGCACCAGCGCCTGTTTGCCGGCTTGCAGGGTTTCGCGGATCAACTGCAAATAGACTTCGGTCTTGCCGCTGCCCGTGACGCCGGCCAGCAGGAAAGCGTGGAAGCTGTCGAAGCCTGCGCGGATCGCTTCGTAGGCGGCGCGCTGCTCGGGGTTCAGCGGCAATTCCGGCTGGGCCAGCCAGTGTTCGTGGCGGGCGTCAGGGGCGTGCTTGCGGATTTCCACCTGTACCAGGCCTTTGGCAAGCAGCAGGTCGAGGCTGTCTTTGCTCAGCATCAGCTTGCTCAGCAGTTGATGAGCCACGCCATGGGGATGCTGCGCCAGCGTGGCCAGTGCTTCACGTTGGCGTGGGGCACGGGCGATGCGCGGGTCGTCGAGGCGCGCGCCGGGCACCATCGACCAGAAGCGCTCCTGACGCGCTTCGGCCAGTTCGCCCTGGCGCAGCAGCACCGGCAAGGCCCAGCTCAACGTATCGCCCAGGCTGTGCTGGTAATACTGAGCGGTCCACAGGCACAGCTTGAACAGCGCGGGTGGCAGTGGAGGGGTGGTGTCGAGGATGGCCAGCGCGGGCTTGAGTTTTTCGGCCGGCACTTCGCTGTGGTCGGTGACTTCAACCAGAATGCCGATCATCTCACGCCGCCCGAACGGCACACGCACACGCATGCCCGGTTGCAACTGCGCCCGCAGTACGCCGGCCGGCGCCCGGTAATCGAACAGGCGGCGCAGGGGCGAAGGCAGGGCGAGGCGCAGAATGGCGTCGGGCACGCGAGGAGTCTCATATAAAGGCAGGCGGTGGCGCAGGGGCGGGAGCCTAGCAGAGCCGGGAGGGCTTGGGTATGCCACGGTTTTCTGATGAAAGGAGGTTTTCAGCCAGATGTGCAGCTTGCGTGATTGAAAAGGTCTGGTAGAATCCGCGGCCTAATTACGTGCGGTATTCGACAATAGTGTCGAGTGGCGGCACGCTAGCCCGAGGAAGTGCCATGAAAGCCGATATCCATCCAGCGTACGAAACCATCGAAGTCACCTGCAGCTGCGGCAACAAGTTCGAAACCCGTTCGAACCTGTGCAAGCCACTGGGTACTGACGTATGCAACGAGTGCCACCCGTTCTACACCGGTAAGCAGAAAACTCTGGACACCGGCGGCCGTGTACAGCGCTTCGCAGATCGCTTTGGTGCTTTCGGCAAGAAGCCTGCTGCTACTCCAGCAGAGTAAGGCTCAAAAGCCTTATGGGCTTTTGCCAGCTGTTGAAAAAGGCGTCCCGTGTGGGCGCCTTTTTTGTGCCTGGGATTTGGCTTTCAGTCGCCCAGGCCGACGTGTTTTGCCCCGCGCCGTCCGCCTTGGCCCGGGTGGAGGTGCAACGCGTGGTGGATGGCGACACCGTGCGCCTCAAGGATGGCCGCAGTGTGCGGATGATCGGTCTCAATGCCCCGGAAACCGGCAAGCAAGGCCGCTCCGACGAGCCCTACGCCGTTGCGGCCCGCCAGCGTTTGCAGGTGTTGGTTGAGGCCAGTGGCGGCCGGGTTGGCTTGGTGCCGGGGCGCGAGAGCAAGGACCGCTACGGCCGTACCTTGGCCCACCTCTACAGCGCTGATGGAAAGAATCTTGAGGCGCAACTGCTGGCCGAAGGCCTGGGGTTTCAGGTGGGGGTCGCGCCCAATGTCGATCTTGTCGCTTGCCAGACAGCTGCGCAGGACAGCGCCCGTGACGCGCGTTTGGGCGTATGGCAGCAGTCACCCGTGCAAAGCGTGGCGCAACTCAAGCAGTCCGGCTTCGCCCTGGTCAGCGGCCGAGTGAGCAAGGTCGAACGCAATCGTGGTGGAATCTGGATCGAGTTGCAGGGTTCACTGGTATTACGCATTGCACCCGAACTCGCCCGCCGGTTCGACTCCGTATTGCTCAGTGGTCTGCAAGGCAGGGCAGTCGAGGCCCGTGGCTGGGTGCAGGATCGATCCAGATGGGGTGGCCGGAAAAACGGCCAGGCACGTTGGTTGCTGCCGCTGACCGACCCCAGCATGCTCAAATTGGCTGATTAATAAAAAATTGTAGACATTTTTTTATTCGATTGTGAACAGTTAACCCCTTGTATCCCGTGGCCTTAGACCAAAGTACGGCGCTTTGGGGCCTTGACACCTGTGACTACCCAGTCTTGTAGGGACTTTGCGACACGCGTATCCTCGGCGGTCCGTCGACCAACAGTAAAAGCGGAATGCCGATATGTCTGATTTGAAAACTGCCGCTCTCGAATATCATGCCCATCCTCGTCCAGGAAAGCTGAGTGTAGAGCTCACCAAGGCCACTGCCACCGCCCGCGACCTGTCGCTGGCCTACAGCCCTGGTGTTGCCGAGCCCGTACGTGAAATCGCCCGCGACCCCGAACTGGCGTACAAGTACACCGGCAAAGGCAACCTGGTTGCAGTGATTTCCGATGGCACCGCGATTCTCGGCCTGGGCAACCTCGGTCCACTGGCCTCCAAGCCAGTCATGGAAGGCAAGGGCGTGCTGTTCAAGCGCTTTGCCGGCATCGACGTTTTCGACATCGAAGTCGACTCCGAAAGCCCGCAGGCTTTCATCGACACGGTCAAGCGCATTTCCATCACCTTCGGTGGCATCAACCTGGAAGACATCAAGGCACCTGAGTGCTTCGAGATCGAAAAGGCCCTGATCGAACAGTGCGACATTCCGGTATTCCACGATGACCAGCACGGCACCGCGATCGTAACCGCGGCCGGCATGATCAACGCCCTGGAAATCGCCGGCAAGACCCTTGCTGACGCGCAGATCGTCTGCCTGGGCGCCGGCGCTGCGGCCATCTCCTGCATGAAGTTGCTGGTGAGCATGGGCGCCAAGCTGGAAAACATCTTCATGGTCGACAGCAAGGGCGTGGTCCAGTCCGAGCGTACCGACCTGAACCAGTACAAGGCGATGTTTGCCCACGCCACCGACAAGCGTACCCTGGCTGACGCCCTCGACGGTGCAGACGTGTTCGTCGGCCTGTCCGGCCCGAACCTGCTGAGCGCCGAAGGCCTCAAGTCCATGGCGGCCAACCCGATCGTGTTCGCCTGCTCCAACCCGGACCCGGAGATCTCGCCGGAACTGGCTCACGCCACCCGCAGCGACGTGATCATGGCCACCGGCCGTTCGGACTACCCGAACCAGGTCAACAACGTACTGGGCTTCCCGTTCATCTTCCGTGGCGCCCTGGATGTTCGCGCCAAGCGCATCAACGAAGAGATGAAAGTGGCTGCCGCCAATGCCCTGCGTGAACTGGCCAAGCTGCCGGTGCCTCAGGACGTGTGCGACGCCTACGGTGGCGCCAAGCTGGAATTCGGTCGTGAGTACATCATCCCGAAACCAATGGACAAGCGCCTGATCACCCTGATCTCCGATGCCGTGGCCAAGGCCGCCATCGAGACCGGCGTGGCCACCCTGCCGTATCCGAAGCACTACCCGCTGAAAAGCGTGGATGATGTGTTCAACGGCTAAGCCGTTGTAGCGCACCAACAGAAAGCCCCGGCTCTTGCGAGTCGGGGCTTTTTTGTGGCGATTCACTTGGGCCTTGTGGAGACCCAAGTGTGGGAGCGGGCTTGCCCGCGATAGCGATGGATCAATCAGCTCATGTGGCGCCTGACACACCGCAATCGCGAGCAAGCCCGCTCCCACATTGAATCTGTTTCAGGCCATAAATCTCACTAGAACAGATCGATCGGCGCCGCCTCATCCGCCGGCAGCGGGCTACCCGGTGCAACGCCATTGCCCAGCTCGTTGACCGACGGCGGCGTGTCTTCGCTCTTGAACAGTTCGAAGTACGCGTTCGGAGTGCTTGGCGAAGCTGCACGGCCACTGATCGGGTCGATGCGCAGGCTGAGGATGCCTTCCGGCTCCGGCTGGGTGTGCGGCGGCTTGTCCTTCAAGGCTGCGCCCATGTAGCTCATCCAGATCGGCAGCGCGACGGTGCCACCGAACTCGCGGCGACCCAGGCTTTCCGGCTGGTCATAGCCGGTCCACACGGTGGTCACGTAGTCGGCGTTGTAGCCGGAGAACCAGGCGTCCTTGGATTCGTTGGTGGTACCGGTCTTGCCGGCGATGTCCGGCCGGTTCAGCGCCAGGGCGCGGCGGCCGGTCCCCTTCTTGATCACATCTTCCAGGATGCTGTTGAGAATATAAGTGGTACGGCCGTCGACAATACGCTCGGCAACTGCCGGCGCCTGTGGCTCCGCCGGGGTACCGTTGGCGGCCTGCGTCGTGCCTGGGGTTGGCTCGATGGTGATGCCCCCATTGCTTGGCGCTGCCAGGCCATCCGTCGCTGCCACGCCGTTGACCACGTCACCGGGCACGCGTGGTGGGTTGGCGGTGAACAGGGTTTCGCCGTTGCGGCTTTCGATCTTGTCGATCAGGTACGGTGTGATCTTGTAGCCGCCGTTGGCAAAGGTGCTCCAGCCGGTGGCGATTTCCATCGGTGTGAGGGTCGCGGTGCCCAGGGCGAGGGACAGGTTGGGCGGCAGGTCTGACTTGGCGAAACCGAAGCGCGTCATGTAATCGATGGTCTTGCCCACGCCCATTGCCTGCAGCAAGCGGATCGACACCAGGTTACGCGACTTGTACAGCGCTTCGCGGATGCGGATCGGGCCCAGGAAGGTGTTGGTGTCGTTCTTCGGGCGCCAGACCTTGTCCAGGTACTCGTCGACAAACACGATGGGTGCATCGTTGACCAGGCTGGCGGCGGTGTAGCCGTTGTCCAGCGCGGCGCTGTAGATGAACGGCTTGAAGCTCGAGCCCGGTTGGCGTTTGGCCTGGGTCGCGCGGTTGTAGTTGCTCTGCTCGAACGCGAAGCCACCGACCAGGGCACGGATTGCACCGTTCTGCGGGTCCAGCGACACCAGTGCGCCCTGGGCCAGCGGCACCTGGCTGAACTTGAGGCTGTCGTCCTTCTGGCGTTGTACGCGGATCAAATCGCCCACCTGCGCCACGTCCGACGGTTGCTTGGGCATCGGGCCCATGCTGTTGGTGTTCAGGAACGGGCGCGCCCACTTCATGCTGTCCCATGCCACATGGGCTTCGCCGGTGCGGGTCAGGACCTGCACGCCATCTTTTTTCACCTGGGTGACGATGGCCGGCTCCAGGCCGCTGATCGCACGTTGTTTGCCCAACTCGGTGGTCCACGCGCTCAGGGTCTTGCCCGGCAGGCGTGATTCGGGGCCACGGTAGCCGTGACGCTGGTCATAGGTGATCAGGCCGGAATGCACCGAATTATTGGCGATATCCTGCAAGTCGCTCGGCACGGTGGTGGTCACGCGGAAACCTTCGGTATACGCCTCGCTGCCGTAGCGGCCGACCATCTCGGCGCGCGCCATTTCGGCGATGTAAGGGGCGTTCACTTCCGGCGTCGGCACGTGGTAGCTGGCATTCAACGGCTCGGCGATGGCGCTTTCGTAAGCGGCCTGGTCGATCTTGCCCAGCTTGTACATGCGCCCCAGGATCCAGTCGCGGCGCTCTTTGCTGCGCGCCGGGTTGGCCAGTGGGTTGAAGCGTGAAGGCGCCTTGGGCAGGCCGGCGATCATGGCCATCTGCGCCAGGCTGGCGTCACGGATGGACTTGCCATAGTAGACCTGCGAGGCCGCCTCGATCCCGTAGGCGCGGTTGCCCAGGTAGATCTTGTTCACGTACAGCTCAAGGATCTCATCCTTGGTCAACTGGCGTTCGATTTGCAGTGCCAGGAGGATCTCGGTGGCCTTGCGCGAAAAGCTGCGCTCGCTGGTCAGGAAGAAGTTCTTCGCCACCTGCATGGTGATGGTGCTGCCGCCGGATTGAATGTGTCCGCTTTTTACCAATTGCGTGGCCGCACGCACCAGGCTGCTGGGGTCGACGCCATAGTGGTTGGCAAAATTATCGTCCTCAGCCGAGAGCAGGGCGCTGATGAAATTGGGTGGAATATCGGCAAAACGGATCGGTGTGCGGCGCATTTCGCCGAACTCCGCGATCAGTTTTTCATCGCTGCTGTAGACCCGCAAAGGAATCTGCAACTGGATACTTCTGAGAGCCTCTACGGAGGGCAAACCCGGACTAAGGTAGAGGTAGGCCCCGCTGAGCACGAGCAGCAGCCCGCAAACGATGGCGACAATGGAGTACCCGAAAAACTTCAGCAGACGAATCAAGGCTTTTGGATTTCCAGAGAAAAGAATGGGTTAGGCGTCGGGGCTTGCATGGCAATCGATGGATCGACCCGAGCTGCAGATAAAAAGCGGCAAAAAACGCTGGGCATTAAAGCATTTTTCGACTTGGGGCGTCATTCGCACCTGCTCAACAAGTCGACCGAATGCATGGCGCCCGGCGGCAATCAGGCGGTATGACAGGCAAAGCTTTAGGGAGTTTTATGGGAAAAGGATTTTTCACGGGAAAACTCGATACCCTGCTGGGCGTCGACATCAATGACACGGCAATCCGGCTGGTGGAGCTGGGCCGTTCAATCACGGGTTACCACATTCGGGCCTATGTCACCCAGGCATTGCCGGTACGCTCGGTGGTCGACGGCACATTTCTGGATCTCGAAGGCGTGGGACGCACCTTGCGCAGTGCGTTGTCGCGAATGGCAACGTCGGTCCGTGGTGCTGCCGCTGCGGTATCCGGGCCCTCGGTGATCACGCGCATAATCGAGATGGAGGCTGGGCTCACCGACGATGAGATGGCCTGGATGATCCAGATGGAGGCAGACCAGTACATTCCTTATCCATTGGATGACGTGGCCATCGACTTTCAAGTGCGCGGGCCGACCGCCCTGGACCCAGGTCGTGTCGAGGTGCTGCTGGCGGCGTGCCTGAAGGAACACGTCGAGGCACGGGAGGCGGTTCTGGCGCTGGCCGGGCTGGTGCCGAGGGTGGTCGATGTCGAAGCGTTTGCATTGGCGCGCGCATGCAGTCAGGATTTCGCCAGCTTCACGCCGGGCCATCGAGTCGATGGTGCACAATGGGCCGTGGACGCCCACGGGATGGGAATTGCTTGCGGGTTGGCCCTGAGGAGTTTCGCTTGAAGACACGAATCAACCTTTTGCCTTGGCGCCAGGCGCTGGCGGAGCGGCGACGCAAGTACCTGCTGGCGTGCCTGCTGGCGTTCGCCTGCGCGGCGCTCGCAGCCGTGTGGCTGGCGGACCAGGTGATCGACCAGGCCATTGACCGGCAAGTGACCCGTAATGACCATCTGGGCAAGCAAATCACCGGCCTGGATTCGCGCATCAAGACCATCGACGACCTGCAGGAGCAAAGCCAGCAGTTGGCGCAGCGCATGAAGGTTGTGCAGGACCTGCACGACTCCCGCTCGTCCGGTGCGCAATTGTTGGATCAGTTGGCGCGCGCAGTACCCGACGGTGTCCATCTGCATGAAGTGGTGGCGAAGGGCGATACGGTGAGTATCAGCGGCAGTGCCGAGTCGAGCCAGGATATCGCCCAACTGATGCGTCGCCTGGAGGCCGCGCAAGGCGCCCACTCTACGCGGTTGCAACAGGTGCGAACCGAGGGCGCGCGTGGCAACAATGAATTCCAGCTGATGGTGCGACAGGGCGAGCCTTCCGAGGCACAACCTTGAGCCCGTTGAGGCTCAATCTTTCTGCACTCACTCACAACGCTGCAAAATGGCCCCTGCCTGGCAAGGCCCTGTTGGGCTGTGCGCTGGCGAGCCTGATATTTGTGGTGGGTGACCTTGTGTACCTGAGCCCGTCGCGTCAGCGGCTAAGCCAGGTCGAGGTGCGGGAAGTGGCCCTGCAACAGCAAGTCGCTCAAAAGACGGCCATGGCTGCCCCCCTTGAGGCGCGCACGCAGCAGCTCCAAGTGATGCAGGTGAAAGCCGATGAGCTTTTCCGGGCGTTGCCGGGCGAATCCGAAATGCCCGGCTTGCTGGAAGACATCGCGCACTTGGCATTGGCCAATGGTCTGGTGGTCGAGAGCGTCACGCCATTGGACGAACAGTCTCAGCAGTACTATCACGAGCAGCCGGTACAGGTCGGCGTGACAGGGGCTTACCACGACCTGGCGACGTTCCTGAGTAGCTTGGGTGGTCTGGCGCGAATCGCGACGGTGCATGATGTGGTCCTGCGGCGGGATGGCAAGCTGCTGCGCCTTGATCTGCTGGTCAAGAGCTACTGGCAGCCGGGCGGCGGGGGAGGCGGTCAGGCCCGCCAAGGGCAGCCCTTTGTCTACGAGGCTTCTGGGCTGCGCGACCCTTTTCAGCGGCTTGCCGTTCAGGTCGATCATCTACCTGGGCGGCCAGCCCGTGCGCCAGATCTCGCCCGGCCACGTGCAGCCCTGGAAAGCCTTGCGCTGGACCAGTTCGAAATGGTCGGCACGCTGTCTCGCGGGTCGCAGGTTTTCGCCTTGCTGCGTGCGGCCTCCACGGTGCATCGCCTGGCGGTCGGTGACTATCTGGGGCCGGACCATGGCCGGGTCACGGCCATCCATGAGCGTCACATAGAGCTGGTCGAGCTGTTTCCCGATGGTCAGGGTGCATGGCTGGAGCGCCCGCGAACCCTGGTGTTGAACGTCAACTCATAACGGAATCGAATCAATGAAAAGGATTTTCTTGTCCTTCGGTGTGGCGCTATGGATAGCGTTCACGGCGCCGATGGCTGTTGCTGTGCCCAATCGTGTAGACCTGATCCAGTTGCCACCGCCTGGCAGCGCCACGTCGAGCGCTTACACCGGCGACAAGCTGAACCTCAACTTCCAGAGCATCGAGTTGCGCACCGCGCTGCAGCAGATTGCCGATGTGGCGGGCCTCAATCTGGTTGCCAGCGACGATGTGCAGGGCTCGATCACCCTGCGTCTAAAGGATGTACCTTGGGATCAGGCGTTGGACCTGGTGCTGCAAGCCAAGGGCCTGGATAAGCGGGTAAAGGCCGGTGTGTTGCTGGTCGCGCCCGCCGAGGAGTTGGCCGCGCGTGAGCTGCTGACGCTGGAGTCGCGCAAGCAAATGGCCGAACTGGCGCCGTTGCGTCGGGAGCTGTTGCAGGTCAATTACGCCAAGGCGGCGGACCTGGCCAAGTTGTTTCAGTCATTCACGGGCCTTGAGGGCGTCACCGATGAGCGTGGCTCGGTGGCGGTGGATGATCGCACCAACAACATCATCGCCTATCAGACTGGCGAGCGGCTGGAGGAACTGCGCAGGATCGTGGCGCAGCTGGATGTGCCGGTGCGCCAGGTCATGATCGAGGCGCGGATTGTCGAGGCGAATGTCGATTATGACAAAAGCCTGGGCGCGCGCTGGGGTGGGCGGCTCGCTCGCGGCAACTGGAGCGCGGGTGGCATTCCCAAACCTCTGCCTGAAGGCGCGGAGCCGCCGGAAAACCCACCCAGTTCACCTTTCGTGGACTTGGGAACACTCAACGGCACCTCGGGCTTGGGCATCGCCTTTATCACCGACAACCTGCTGCTGGACCTGGAGCTCACCGCCATGGAGAAAACCGGTAACGGCGAAATCGTCTCGCAACCCAAGGTGGTCACGTCCGACAAGGAAACCGCACGCATCCTCAAGGGCACCGAGATTCCCTATCAGGAATCCAGCTCCAGCGGCGCGACCTCGGTGTCGTTCAAGGAAGCCTCGCTGTCGCTGGAGGTCACCCCGCAAATCACTCCTGACGACCGCGTGATCATGGAGGTGAAAGTCACCAAGGATGAGCCCGACTATCTCAATAAACTCAACGACGTGCCGCCGATCAAGAAAAACGAGGTCAATGCCAAGGTGCTGGTCAAGGATGGCGAGACAATCGTCATCGGCGGGGTTTTCTCCAATACCCAAAGCAAAGTGGTAGATAAAGTGCCATTTTTGGGCGATGTGCCGTATCTTGGCCGCCTTTTCCGGCGCGATGTGCTGGCGGAGAAAAAATCCGAGCTGCTGGTATTCCTGACTCCGCGTATTATGAATAACCAGGCGATTGCTGTGAGTCGTTGATTCTGTGCGAAATTTGATTCTTGTAGGACCGATGGGCGCTGGAAAAAGCACCATCGGCCGTTTGCTGGCCAAAGAGCTGCGCCTGCCGTTCAAAGATTCCGACAAGGAAATTGAATTGCGCACGGGTGCCAATATCCCATGGATCTTCGATAAGGAAGGCGAACTGGGCTTTCGTGACCGCGAGCAGGCGATGATTGCCGAGCTGTGCGGCTGCGATGGCGTGGTATTGGCGACGGGTGGGGGCGCGGTGATGCGTGACGAGAACCGCCGCGCGCTGCATGCCGGTGGCAGGGTGGTCTACCTGCATGCGTCGGTCGAGCAGCAAGTGGGCCGTACCGCCCGTGATCGCAATCGCCCGTTGCTGCGCACGGCCAACCCGGAGAAAACCCTGCGGGATTTGCTGGCGCTGCGCGATCCGCTGTATCGGGAAATTGCCGATCTGGTGGTAGAAACCGATGAGCGGCCACCCCGGATGGTGGTCCTCGACATTCTTGAGCGCCTGCAACGGCTGCCACCCCGTTAAAGCCAGGCCCGAAATGCGCTATTCTCGGCGGCGCGCCAACACCTCCCAAGGTGTGGCGTAGAGCCATCAGGCAGCGTCAGCGTTTGACGTTACCGGTCGTCAATACATCTTCAACGCGGGGACACATGCAGACACTTAAGGTCGATCTAGGCGAGCGCAGCTACCCGATCCATATTGGCGAAGGTCTGTTGGACCAGCCCGAGTTGCTCGCACCGCATATTGCCGGGCGGCAAGTGGCGATCATCTCCAATGAAACGGTCGCGCCGCTGTATCTTGAGCGTCTGAGCCGCAGCCTCGCAGCGTACTCCGTTATTTCTGTGATCCTGCCCGACGGCGAGGCCCATAAGAACTGGGAAACCCTGCAACTGATCTTTGATGGCCTGCTGACTGCACGTCATGACCGCCGCACCACCGTGATCGCCCTGGGCGGCGGTGTCATCGGCGACATGGCCGGCTTTGCAGCGGCCTGCTACCAGCGTGGCGTGGACTTTATCCAGGTGCCGACCACCCTGTTGTCCCAGGTGGATTCGTCGGTGGGCGGCAAGACCGGCATCAACCATCCGCTGGGCAAGAACATGGTCGGCGCGTTCTACCAGCCCCAAGCCGTGCTGATCGATACCGCGACTCTCAACACCTTGCCGCCGCGTGAGCTGTCGGCGGGTCTGGCGGAAGTCATCAAGTACGGGCTGATCTGCGACGAACCGTTCCTGACCTGGCTGGAAGAGCACGTCGACGCCTTGCGCAATCTCGACCAGGCGGCCCTCACCGAAGCCATTTCCCGCTCCTGTGCCGCCAAGGCACTCGTGGTGAATGCCGACGAACGGGAGTCCGGCGTACGGGCCACCTTGAACCTGGGTCACACCTTCGGCCATGCGATCGAAACCCACATGGGCTATGGTGTGTGGTTGCATGGAGAGGCCGTGGCGGCTGGCACAGTGATGGCACTGGAGATGTCGCAGCGCCTGGGCTGGATCAGTGCCCAGGAGCGTGACCGTGGCATCCGCCTGTTCCAGCGCGCCGGTTTGCCGGTGATTCCGCCTGAAGAGATGACCGAGGCAGATTTCCTCGAACATATGGCAATAGACAAGAAAGTGATCGACGGTCGACTGCGACTGGTGCTGCTGCGCCACATGGGCGAAGCGGTGGTGACCGACGATTATCCGAAAGAGATTTTACAGGCCACGCTGGGAGCGAATTACCGCGCCCTGGCCCAGCTTAAAGGTTAATAAGATCCCGATGACTAGTTTGCATGCCGACGAGGCGTTCCTCGGCCATTACCAGTTAAGCCACGACCCTTTTGCTCCACGGGTGCCTGGTTTCAAATTTTTCCCGGCCCAGCGCAAACCAGTGCTCGGCCAGTTGCATCACCTCGCGCGCTACAGCCAATTGCTGCTGGTCGTGACTGGCCCTTTGGGCAGCGGCAAGACCTTGCTGCGCCAGGCCCTGGTGGCCAGCACTAACAAGCAGTCGGTGCAGAGCGTGGTGGTGTCGGCCCGTGGTGCCGGTGATGCGGCGGGCGTGTTGCGCCAAGTCGCCCAGGCGCTGGACGTGGCGACTGCCGAACCGAACGCAATCCTCAAGCAAGTGGTGCAACTGGGCCTGACCGGCCAGGAAGTCTACCTGCTGGTGGATGACGCCGAGCAGCTCGACGAATCCGCCCTCGAAGCGCTGCTGGCGTTGGCGGCCGGTACGCCGGAAGGTCGCCCCCACGTGTTCCTGTTTGGTGAGTCGTCGCTGATTGCCGAGCTGGAGCAGATCAGCGGTGATCAGGAGCTGTTCCACGTCATCGAACTGCAGCCGTACGAAGAGGAAGAAACCCGCGAATACCTGGCTCAACGCCTGGAAGGCGCGGGCGCGGGTATCGAACTTTTCTCCGCTCAACAGATCTCTGATATTCACGAAAGCTCCGACGGCTGGCCTGGCACCATCAACCAGGTTGCCCGCGATGCCATGATCGAAGCCATGATTGCCAGCCGCACAGCGGTCAAGCGTCCAAAGATGGGGTTCTCTATGCCTAAGAAACACGTATTGGCTATTTCCGCCGTTGTCGTGGTCGCTGTCGCCGCCGCCTGGTTGATTCCAGGCCGCAGCAAGGCACCGACCACGGCCGGCGCGCCAACCGAACAGGCGCAGTTGCCACTGGGCAAACCCACGCCAAACGTCGAGTTCGCCAATTCCGGGCAACCGACCAACCTGCCGATGGTTGGCCAACCCGTCATGCGCGGCCCGCTCGCCGAAGAAGCCGGTGGTATCTCCGAAGGTGATGACGGCGTGCCGGTGGAAGGTTCCAGCGCAACACCGCCGACCGTCACGACCACTGCACCCCCTGCGGGCGTGCCAGCCGGTCAGCCAGCGGCAAAACCAACGCCGGCACCGACTGTTGCAACCGCCAAGCCTGCGCCTGTGACCAAACCGGTTGCGCCTGCGCCAGCCGCCAAGCCCGCTCCGGCCCCGGCTGCCAAGCCTGCTGAAAAACCAGCCGCCACCGTTGCCAAGGCCGGTGCTGCAGGTAGCGGCTGGTATGGCAGCCAGCCTTCCGGCAACTTCGTGGTGCAGATCCTCGGCACCAGCTCCGAAGCCAACGCCCAGGCGTTCGTGAAAGAGCAGGGCGGCGAGTACCGTTATTTCAAGAAAGTGCTCAACGGCAAGCCTCTCTACGTGATCACCTATGGCAGTTTCTCCAGCCGTGCAGCGGCTGATTCTGCCATCAAGGCCTTGCCAGCGAAGGTTCAGGCTGGTAAACCTTGGCCTCGCACTGTTGCCAGCGTTCAACAAGAACTCGCAACAACTCGCTGAAGATCCGGCGGCCTTACCCAGGCCGCCCTCCCGGCACCTCAAAAAAACCGCAAGTGCGTGCTGTCTCTAGAGACCGCGCGCTTTGTGGTGTCTGCGTCACAGTGGCTTTTGAGTCGTAGCGGTCAGAATTAAAAAAGTTTTGACTAGCACAGCATATCGCTTTAAACCTTTCATAAATGCGACATAGATTTGCGACATTTCGTCGCTAAATTTGTGAGCGTCTGTGTCGGTGTGTACAATGACCTCCCTTTTGCCCCCGCTAAGCCGGCGTACGTTCGGCGTGGAAGGTAACCGGTTGAATTGAAAAGAAATTTGCCTCGGAATAAGAGGCAGCCTGGTGAGAAAGTGTCTATGAAAGCAGGTCTGTACCAACCCGATGAATTCAAGGATAACTGCGGTTTCGGCCTGATAGCCCATATGCAGGGCGAGCCCAGTCATACCCTTTTGCAAACGGCCATCGAGGCCCTGACCTGCATGACCCACCGCGGTGGGATCAACGCCGACGGCAAGACCGGTGACGGCTGTGGCTTGCTGATTCAAAAGCCCGACCTGTTCCTGCGCGCTGTCGCAAAAGAGCAATTTGCGGTCGACCTGCCCAAGCAGTACGCCGTGGGCATGGTGTTTTTCAACCAGGACCCGGTCAAAGCCGAAGCCGCTCGCGAGAACATGAACCGCGAGATCCTGGCTGCCGGCCTGCAACTCGTCGGCTGGCGCAAAGTGCCGATCGACACCCGTGTGCTCGGCCGCCTGGCCCTCGAGCGCCTGCCGCAGATCGAGCAAGTGTTCATCGCCGGGGATGGCCTGAGCGACCAGGACATGGCGATCAAGCTGTTCACGTCGCGTCGCCGCTCGTCCGTGGCCAACGCCGCCGACACCGACCACTACATCTGCAGCTTTTCCCACAAGACCATCATTTATAAAGGCCTGATGATGCCGGCGGACCTCACCGCCTTCTATCCAGACCTGAGCGATGAGCGCCTGCAAACCGCAATCTGCGTGTTCCACCAGCGCTTCTCCACCAACACCCTGCCGAAATGGCCGCTGGCCCAGCCATTCCGCTTCCTCGCCCACAACGGCGAGATCAACACCATCACCGGCAACCGCAACTGGGCCGTGGCCCGTCGCACAAAGTTCGCCAACGATTTGATGGACCTGGAAGAGCTCGGCCCGCTGGTCAACCGCGTGGGTTCCGACTCCTCCAGCATGGACAACATGCTCGAACTGATGGTCACCGGCGGCATCGACCTGTTCCGTGGCGTGCGCATGATCATTCCGCCAGCGTGGCAGAACGTCGAGACCATGGACCCGGACCTGCGTGCATTCTACGAGTACAACTCGATGCACATGGAGCCGTGGGACGGCCCGGCCGGCGTGGTCATGACCGACGGTCGGTACGCGGTATGCCTGCTCGACCGTAACGGTCTGCGCCCGGCGCGTTGGGTCACCACCACCAACGGTTTCATCACCCTGGCTTCGGAAATAGGCGTGTGGGACTACAAGCCCGAAGACGTCATCGCCAAAGGCCGCGTGGGGCCGGGCCAGATCCTGGCCGTGGACACCGAAACCGGGCAGATCCTCGACACCGACGCCATCGACAACCGCTTGAAGTCCCGTCACCCGTACAAGCAATGGCTGCGCAAGAACGCCCTGCGCATCCAGGCGACCATGGAAGACAACGACCATGGTTCGGCGTTCTACGACGTGGACCAACTCAAGCAATACATGAAGATGTACCAGGTCACGTTCGAAGAGCGCGACCAGGTGCTGCGTCCGCTCGGTGAGCAAGGCTACGAGGCGGTTGGCTCCATGGGCGATGACACGCCGATGGCCGTGCTGTCCCAGCGCGTGCGTACGCCGTACGACTATTTCCGCCAGCAGTTCGCCCAGGTGACCAACCCGCCTATCGACCCGCTGCGCGAAGCTATCGTGATGTCCCTGGAGGTGTGCCTCGGTGCCGAGCGCAACATCTTCCAGGAGTCGCCTGAGCACGCCTCCCGCGTGATCCTCAGCTCGCCGGTCGTGTCTCCGGCCAAGTGGCGCTCGCTGATGACCCTGGAGCGCCCAGGCTTTGACCGCCAGATCATCGACCTGAACTACGACGAGAACCTCGGCCTTGAAGCCGCGGTGCGCAACGTCGCCGACCAGGCCGAAGAAGCCGTGCGTGCCGGTCGTACCCAGATCGTACTGACCGACCGCCACATCGCGCCGGGCAAGCTGCCGATCCACGCCTCGCTGGCGACTGGCGCGGTGCACCACCGCCTGACCGAGAAAGGCCTGCGTTGCGACTCCAACATCCTTGTCGAAACCGCCACCGCCCGCGACCCGCATCACTTTGCGGTGCTGATCGGTTTCGGCGCCTCGGCGGTGTACCCGTTCCTTGCGTACGAAGTGCTGGGTGACCTGATCCGTACCGGTGAAGTGCTGGGCGACCTCTATGAGGTGTTCAAGAACTACCGCAAGGGCATCACCAAAGGCCTGCTGAAGATCCTGTCGAAGATGGGCATCTCCACCGTTACGTCTTATCGCGGTGCGCAACTGTTCGAAGCCATCGGCCTGTCCGAAGAAGTCTGCGAGTTGAGCTTCCGTGGCGTGCCAAGCCGTATCAAGGGTGCGCGCTTCGTCGATATCGAAGCTGAACAGAAAGCCCTGGCGGCCGAAGCCTGGAGCGCGCGCAAGCCGATCCAGCAAGGCGGCCTGCTCAAGTTCGTGCACGGTGGCGAGTACCACGCGTACAACCCGGACGTGGTCAACACCCTGCAAGCCGCCGTGCAGCAGGGCGACTACGCCAAGTTCAAGGAATACACGAGCCTGGTGGACAACCGCCCGGTGTCGATGATCCGTGACCTGTTCAAGGTGAAGACCCTGGACACGCCGATGGACATCGCCGAAGTCGAGCCGCTGGAATCGATCCTCAAGCGCTTCGACTCCGCCGGTATCTCCCTGGGCGCGTTGTCGCCCGAGGCTCACGAAGCCCTGGCCGAAGCCATGAACCGCCTGGGGGCGCGTTCCAACTCCGGCGAAGGCGGTGAAGACCCGGCGCGCTACGGCACCATCAAGAGCTCGAAAATCAAGCAGGTCGCGACCGGCCGTTTCGGTGTAACCCCGGAATACCTGGTCAACGCCGAAGTGCTGCAGATTAAAGTTGCCCAGGGCGCCAAGCCGGGTGAGGGCGGCCAACTGCCAGGCGGCAAGGTCAACGGTCTGATCGCCAAGCTGCGTTATGCAGTGCCGGGCGTGACCCTGATCTCGCCGCCGCCGCACCACGACATCTATTCGATCGAAGACTTGTCGCAGCTGATTTTCGACTTGAAACAAGTCAACCCGCAGGCGCTGGTCTCGGTGAAGCTGGTGGCGGAAGCCGGCGTGGGCACTATCGCCGCTGGCGTGGCCAAGGCCTATGCCGACCTGATCACCATCTCTGGCTACGACGGCGGCACCGGCGCTTCGCCGCTGACTTCCATCAAGTACGCCGGCGCGCCGTGGGAACTCGGCCTGGCCGAAACCCACCAGACCCTGCGCGGCAACGACCTGCGTGGCAAGGTGCGCGTGCAGACCGACGGCGGCCTGAAAACCGGCCTCGACGTGATCAAGGCCGCGATCCTCGGTGCGGAGAGCTTTGGCTTTGGCACTGCGCCGATGATCGCCCTGGGCTGCAAGTACCTGCGCATCTGCCACCTGAACAACTGCGCCACCGGTGTCGCCACTCAGAACGAGAAGCTGCGCAAGGATCACTACATCGGCACCGTCGACATGGTGGTGAATTTCTTCACCTACGTCGCCGAAGAGACCCGTGAGTGGCTGGCCAGGCTGGGCGTGCGTTCGCTGGAAGAGCTGATCGGCCGTACCGATCTGCTGGAAGTCCTCGAAGGCCAGACCGCCAAGCAGAACCACCTGGACCTGACGCCGCTGTTGGGCAGCGATCATATCCCGGCCGACAAACCGCAGTTCTGCGGCGTGGACCGTAATCCGCCGTTCGACAAAGGCCTGTTGGCCGAGAAGATGGTCGACATGGCCGGTTCCTCGATCAACGACGCCAGCGGTGGCGAATTCGCCCTGGATATCTGCAACTGCGACCGTTCCATCGGCGCACGCATCTCCGGCGAAATCGCGCGCAAGCACGGCAACCAGGGCATGGCGAAAGCGCCGATCACCTTCCGCTTCAAGGGCACCGCGGGCCAGAGCTTCGGCGTGTGGAACGCCGGCGGCCTGCACATGTACCTGGAAGGCGACGCCAACGACTACGTGGGCAAGGGCATGACCGGCGGCAAGCTGGTGATCGTTCCGCCTAAAGGCAGCGTGTACAAGACCCAGGACAGTGCCATCATCGGCAACACCTGCTTGTACGGCGCCACCGGTGGCAAGCTGTTCGCTGCCGGTACTGCCGGTGAGCGTTTCGCCGTGCGTAACTCCGGTGCCCACACCGTGGTGGAAGGCACTGGCGATCACTGCTGCGAGTACATGACCGGGGGCTTTGTCGCGGTACTGGGCAAGACCGGTTACAACTTCGGTTCGGGCATGACCGGCGGTTTCGCCTACGTGCTCGACCAGGACAACACCTTCGTCGACAAGGTCAACCACGAGTTGGTCGAGATCCAGCGGATCAGCGGCGAAGCCATGGAGTCCTACCGGAACCACTTGCAGCACGTGCTGGACGAGTACGTCGAGGAGACCGGCAGCGAATGGGGCCGTAACCTCGCTGAAAACCTCGATGATTACCTGCGTCGTTTCTGGCTGGTCAAGCCCAAGGCTGCCAACCTGAAATCGTTGCTTTCCAGCATCCGTGCCAACCCGCAGTGATATGCGCCTGAAGAGTTTGATGAGGTTTTAACATGGCTGAACGTCTGAATAACGACTTCCAGTTCATCGATGTCGGGCGCAAAGATCCGAAGAAGAAACTGTTGCGTCAACGCAAGAAAGAGTTCGTGGAGATCTACGAACCCTTCAAACCCCAGCACTCGGCCGACCAGGCCCACCGCTGCCTGGGGTGCGGTAACCCGTATTGCGAATGGAAGTGCCCGGTGCACAACTTCATTCCGAACTGGCTGAAGCTGGTGGCCGAGGGCAATATCCTCGCTGCCGCCGAGCTGTCGCACCAGACCAACACCCTGCCGGAAGTGTGCGGCCGGGTGTGCCCGCAGGACCGTCTGTGCGAGGGTGCCTGCACCCTCAACGACGGCTTCGGCGCGGTGACCATCGGTTCGGTGGAGAAGTACATCACCGACACCGCGTTCGCCATGGGCTGGCGCCCGGATATGTCCAAGGTCAAGCCGACCGGCAAGCGCGTCGCGATCATCGGCGCGGGCCCGGCGGGCCTGGGCTGTGCCGACGTGCTGGTGCGTGGCGGCGTGACCCCGGTGGTGTTCGACAAGAACCCGGAAATCGGCGGCTTGCTGACCTTCGGCATCCCCGAGTTCAAGCTGGAAAAAACCGTCCTGAGTAACCGTCGTGAAGTGTTCACCGGCATGGGTATCGAGTTCCGCCTCAATACCGAAGTCGGCAAGGACATCACCATGGAGCAACTGCTCGAAGAATACGATGCCGTGTTCATGGGCATGGGCACCTACACCTACATGAAGGGCGGTTTTGCCGGTGAGGACCTGCCGGGCGTTTATGACGCGCTCGACTTCCTGATCGCCAACGTCAACCGCAACCTGGGCTTTGAAAAGTCGCCGGAAGACTTCGTCGACATGAAAGGCAAGAAGGTCGTGGTGCTCGGCGGTGGTGACACCGCGATGGACTGCAACCGCACCTCGATCCGCCAGGGCGCCAAGTCGGTGACTTGTGCCTATCGCCGTGACGAAGCCAACATGCCCGGCTCGCGCAAAGAGGTGAAGAACGCCAAAGAAGAAGGTGTGAAATTCCTCTACAACCGCCAGCCGATTGCAATCGTCGGTGAAGACCGCGTCGAAGGCGTGAAGGTGGTCGAGACCCGCCTCGGAGAGCCGGACGCCCGTGGCCGTCGCAGCCCCGAGCCGATCCCGGGTTCCGAAGAGATCATCCCGGCCGACGCCGTGGTCATCGCCTTCGGCTTCCGCCCAAGCCCGGCGCCGTGGTTCGAGCAATTCCAGATCCAGACCGACAGCCAGGGCCGCGTCGTAGCCCCGGAACAAGGCCAGTACAAGCACCAGACCAGCAACCCGAAGATCTTCGCCGGTGGCGACATGGTGCGCGGTTCTGACCTGGTGGTAACCGCGATCTTCGAAGGCCGCAATGCCGCCGAAGGGATCCTGGATTACCTGAACGTCTAATCTCGTTCAGGCTGAAATGCGGTCAAAAATGTGAGAGGGGGCTTGCCCCCGATAGCGGTGGTTCAGTTACAGATACTGGGACTGACACACTGCAATCGGGGGCAAGCCCCCTCCCACGTTTATTTTTGTAGCGCTTTCATGTCCGCGACAAATTGACCCGATAGACAAAAGGCACGGCTCATACCGTGCCTTTTGCGTCTGGCTCTGAGAAAATGCCCGCACTTTTTTTGCGGATGCCGACATGACTGCCCTCAAGAACGACCGTTTCCTTCGTGCCCTGCTCAAGCAACCCGTGGACGTCACCCCTGTGTGGATGATGCGCCAGGCCGGTCGCTACCTGCCGGAATACCGCGCCAGTCGTGCCAACGCCGGCGATTTCATGAGCCTGTGCATGAACCCGGAGTTCGCCTGCGAAGTCACGATGCAGCCGCTGGACCGCTATCCACAATTGGACGCGGCCATCCTTTTTTCCGACATCCTCACCATCCCTGACGCCATGGGCCAGGGCCTGTACTTCGAGACCGGCGAAGGCCCGCGTTTCAAGAAAGTCGTCAGCACCCTGGCCGATATCGAAGCCCTGCCGATTCCAGACCCCCACAAAGACCTCGGTTACGTGATGGACGCCGTCAGCACCATCCGCCGCGAGCTTAACGGCCGCGTGCCGTTGATCGGCTTCTCCGGCAGCCCCTGGACCCTGGCCACCTACATGGTCGAAGGCGGCTCGTCGAAAGACTTCCGCAAGACCAAGGCCATGCTCTACGACAACCCGCAAGCCATGCACCTGCTGCTGGATAAGCTGGCACAGTCGGTCACCTCCTACCTCAACGGCCAGATCATGGCCGGCGCCCAGGCGGTGCAGATCTTCGACACCTGGGGTGGCAACCTCTCGGCGGCGGCGTACCAGGAGTTCTCCCTGGCCTACATGCGCAAGATCGTCAGCGGCCTGATCCGCGAACACGAAGGGCGCAAGGTGCCAGTGATCCTGTTCACCAAAGGTGGCGGCCTGTGGCTGGAAAGCATTGCCGGCGCTGGTGCCGATGCATTGGGCCTGGACTGGACCTGCGACATTGGCGAGGCTCGCCGTCGCGTTGGTGGCCAGGTCGCGCTGCAAGGCAACATGGACCCGACCGTGCTGTACGCCAAGCCGGAAGCCATCCGCACCGAAGTTGGCCGCATCCTGGCCAGCTACGGCAAAGGCACCGGGCACGTGTTCAACCTCGGCCATGGCATCACCCCGGAAGTGAATCCGGAGCATGCGGGTGCGTTCCTGCGCGCGGTGCATGAGCTGTCGGCGCAGTATCACGAATAACACGCAAAACGAATGTGGGAGGGGGCTTGCCCCCGATGGCGGTGTACCAGTCAGTACAACTATGACTGATCTACCCTCATCGGGGTGTAGCCCCCTCCCACATTAAAAGCCAGAGAAACTCAGGCCTTCGCTTGCCCCAACGGCGGCAACTTTGCCAACTTCAACGCCACCAGCAACGCCCCGATCAACAGCGCCACGATAAACGCGCCGATCCCGTTCCACCCGGCGAAGTGCCAGAAGAACCCGCCTGCCGTCCCGGCAATACTCGACCCCACGTAGTAGCAGAACAGGTACAGCGACGACGCTTGCCCCTTGGCCCTCACCGCGCGGCGGCCGATCCAGCTGCTGGCCACCGAGTGGGCGCCGAAGAAGCCGAAGGTGAAGATCAGCATGCCCGGCACCACCAGCCACAGGGGGGTGAACAAGGTCAGGGCCATGCCGGCCAGCATCAGCACGATGGTGCCCCACAGCACGCGACGGCGGCCGAGGCGGTCAGCCAGGGAGCCGATTTTCGCCGAGCTGTAGATGCCCGAGAGGTACACCAGCGACAGCAGGCCGACCACGGCTTGGCTCAGGTCATAAGGATCGGCCAGCAGGCGATAGCCGATGTAGTTGAACATCGTCACGAAAGCGCCCATCAACAGGAACGCTTCGAGGAACAGCCACGGCAGGCCGGCGTCCTTGAAATGCATGACAAAGCCATCCACCAGGCTGCGCGGCTTGAGACTGGTAGCGCGGAAGTTGCGTGATTCGGGGAGGATCTTCCAGAACACCGTGGCGACGATCAGCGCCAGACCGCCAATGATCAGCATCGCGGTGTGCCAACTGACGAAGTCGATCAACACGCCGATGATCAGCCGCCCGCTCATGCCGCCAATTGCGTTACCGCCGATGTACAAGCCCATGGCCAGGCCGATGTGCTGCGGGTGGATTTCTTCGCTCAGGTAGGTCATGGCTACGGCGGCCAGGCCGCTGAGCGACAGACCCACCAGTGCACGCATCAGCAGGATGCCTTCCCAGGTCGGCATAAGGCCGCTGGCGATGGTCGCCAGCGCGGCGCAGAACAACGCGGAGACCATCACCGGCTTGCGCCCCAGGCGGTCGGAAATCGGCCCGGTGATCAACAAACCACATGCGAGCATCGCCGTGGCCACCGACAGGATCAGGCTGCTTTGTGCCGCATTGATGGAAAATTCGTGGGACAGCGCCGGCATCATCGGCTGCACGCAATACAGCAGCGCAAAAGTGGCGAAACCGCCGGAGAACAGTGCCAGCACCGTACGCATGAACATCGGCGTGCCTTTTTCGATGTACTCGTCATTGAGCTGGGCCACCACCTCATCCAGGGCAGTGGGCGGGACTTCTTGAGCGAGTGGAGCGACAGCAGCTTTCACGGGGACCTCGGGGAGGAAGAGCGTGCCAGGACCGGCAATGCAAAAAAGAATATAGCTCCCTAATGATTCTTTCCAATATATTGTTCGACCTGTTTGATAGCTTTAACGACCTAATGAGGTTTGCATGGAATTGCGTCACTTGCGGTACTTCATCGCCGTCGCCGAAGAACTGCATTTCGGCCGGGCCGCGCAGGTGCTGGGCATTTCGCAGCCGCCGTTGAGCCAGCAGATTCAGGCGCTGGAGCAAGAGGTGGGCGCACGTTTGTTTGAGCGGACCAATCGTCGGGTCGAGCTGAGCGAGGCCGGGCGGCTGTTCTTGCAAGAGGCACGGCTGGTGCTGGCGCAGGTCGACAAGGCGGCGGATGTGGCGCGTCGGGCGCAGTTGGGCGAGCTGGGTGAATTGAAGATTGGTTTCACCTCGTCGGCACCGTTCAACTCCAGTATTCCCCAGGCAATTTTCGCGTTTCGCCAGGCATTCCCGGCGGTGCATCTGAACCTGCAGGAGATGAGCAGTACCGAAGTGGCCGAGTCGCTGGTGGATGAGTCTATCCAAGTGGGCCTGATGCGGCCGCTGCCATTGCCGGATTCGCTGAGTGTGGTCGAGTTGATGCGTGAGCCGCTGGTGGCGGTGCTGAATGCTGGTCACCCGTTGGTGGCGGGCAGCGAGCGTGGTTTGCACCTGGCGCAATTGGCACAGGAGCCGTTTGTGTTTTTCCCGCGCACTTACGGCAGCGGCCTCTATGCCCAGTTGCTCAACCTGGCGCGTGATGCCGGCTTCAGCCCGCACTTTGCCCAGGAGGCCGGGGAGGCGATGACCATCATCGGCCTGGTGGCGGCGGGCTTGGGCGTGTCGGTACTGCCGGCGTCCTACCAGCGCATTCGGATCGATGGTGTGGTGTATCGCACGCTGCTGGATCAGGAGGCGATGACGGCGGTGTGGCTGGTGCAACGCAAGGGCGCGCAGACGCCCATGGCAGAGGCGTTTGTGGAGTTGTTGACGCGCAAGGCTGCCCAATAACGCTTTGTGGTGAGCGCGCTTGTTGTGGTGAGCGGGCTTGCCCCGCGCTGGAGTGCGAAGCGCTCCCAAGATCTTTGGGGTCGCTACGCAGCCCAGCGCGAGCAAGCTCGCTCACCACAATAGCCCGCTCACCACGGAGGGGGTGTGCCTGACGCTGGTCTTACTTCGACGTCCCCGTCTGCTCAAACAACTGCGCCGCCGTCCCCGCCTCATTCACGCCATTGCTGCGCAACCCCGCCATGATGTCGCTGTCCAGATTGTTCACCCAACGGTTGTAGTTGCGATGGATCTTGCCGTCCTTGTAGCCCAGGTCGCGGCTGTCGCGGTAGGTGATGGCGTAGCTGTTGCGGGTGTAGCGGATGTCGATGGCGGCGTAGTACTGGTTACGCACAGTGATTTCGGCCTGCACCAGTTGCGGGCTGAGGCGTTGTACCGTCCATTCGCGCTTTTGCAGGGCGTTGACGATCACCGTTTTCATTTTTTCTTCGCTGACCTGGGCGTTGGCCGGCAGGTCGTGCTGGGTATTGAGGATCGGTTTGCTGGTGCAGCCGGCGCTGACCAGCAGGGCCAGGGTGATCAAGGTAACGCGTAGCAAGGAAGACATTCCGTTTTCTCCAATCGATTAAAGAGTCAGGCCCAGCGGCGGAAAATCAGCGAGGTGTTGACGCCGCCAAAGGCAAAGTTGTTGTTCATCACGTAGTCGTGGTGCATCTCGCGGAAGTCACCCTGCAGGTAATCCAGCTCGCCGCATTGCGGGTCGACGGTGTCCAGGTTGAAGGTGTGCACGTACTGGTCGCGGTTCATCATCTCGATGCTGAACCACGACTCCAGCGCGCCGCACGCGCCGAGGGTGTGGCCGAGGAAACTCTTCTGCGAACTGATGGGCATGCGGGTGCCGAACAGGCTGCTGGTGGCCAGGGTTTCGGCGATGTCGCCTTGGTCGGTGGCCGTGCCATGCCCGTTCACGTAGCCGATCGCGGACGGCTCAAGCCCGGCGTCTTCCAGGGCCAGCTCCATGGCGCGGCGCATGGTTTTCTGCTCCGGGCGGGTGGTGTGCTGACCGTCGGCATTGCTGCCGAAGCCGACAATCTCGGCATGGATATGCGCACCGCGCGCCAGCGCATGTTCCAGTTCTTCGAGCACCAGCATGCCGCCGCCTTCACCGATCACCAGGCCATCGCGGCCACTGTCATAGGGGCGTGGACTGGTTTGCGGGGCGTCGTTTTTCAGGCTGGTGGCGTAAAGCGCGTCGAACACCATGGCTTCGGTGGGGCACAGCTCTTCGGCACCGCCGGCGAGCATCAGGGGCAGGCGGCCGAACTTGATCGCCTCATAGGCATAGCCGATGCCCTGGCTGCCGCTGGTGCATGCGCTGGACGTGGGGATCAGACGCCCGGTCAGGCCAAAGAAGATGCTGATATTCGCCGCCGTGGTGTGCGGCATCATGCGCACGTAGGAGTTGGCATTCAGCCCCTCGGCCACCGAGTTCAGCAGCATATTGCCGAACGCCTTGATCTCGTCCGTGCTGCCGGTGGACGAGCCGCAAGCCACGCCCATGCGTCCGTCCTTGATCGACTCGTCACCGAGCAAACCGGCGTCCTGCAACGCCTGCTCCGCCGCCCACACCGCCAGACGCGAGACGCGGCCCATGCTGCGCAGTTGCTTGCGCGTCCAATGGGCGGGCACGACGAAGTTGTCGATCGGCCCGGCCAGGCGCGTGTTCAATTCAGTGAAGCGGTCCCACTCGTCCATGCGCCGGATGCCACTGCGGTTGGCGCGGAAGTTGGCCGAAATGCTCGCCCAATCGCTGCCCAGGGAGGTCATGCCGGCCATGCCGGTGACGACGACGCGCTTCATCAGCACAAGCCTCCATTCACGGCCAGGACCTGGCGCGTGATATAGCCGGCTTCGGCCGACATCAGGAAGTTCACCGCACCGGCGACTTCTTCCGGCGTGCCCATGCGCTGCGCCGGGATCATTTTCATCAGCTCTTGCACCGGTACGTTTTCATCCAGCATCGCCGTGTCGATCAAGCCGGGGGCGACGCAGTTGACGGTGATCTTGCGCTTGCCCAGCTCGATGGCCAGGGCCTTGGCCGCGCCGATCAGGCCGGCTTTGGACGCGCTGTAGTTGACCTGGCCACGGTTGCCGATCAAACCGGAAACCGACGTGATGCACACGATACGCCCGGCTGCGCGACGACGAATCATCGGCATCATCACCGGGTGCAGCACGTTGTAGAAACCGTCCAGGTTGGTGCGCATCACCACGTCCCAGTCCTCCTCCGACAGGGCCGGGAATGCGCCGTCACGGGTCAGGCCGGCATTGAGCACCACGCCGTAGTAGGCGCCATGTTGCTCCACATCGGCCTCGAGAATTTCCTTGCACAGCGCACGATCCGCCACATCGAACTGCAGCACCCGCGCCTTGCGGCCCAGGGCTTCAACCTCGGCCTGCACCGCATCGGCGTCGCTACGCCCGCTGCGGCAGTGCAGCACGAGGTCATGCCCGGCCTGGGCCAGGCGCAGTGCAATAGCGCGACCGATGCCACGGCTGGAGCCGGTGACCAGTACGGATTCAGTCATGGCGTTACGTCCTTCGATTCATCTAAATAATTGGCCGCCTGGGGCGGTCGAAATACATTCAAGCGGGCGCTCGCCTGGATACCGTCACCGGTCAGGTGGCATTCGAACACACCCATGCCATTGTCGTCTTCCAGGGAACGCAGGCCGTGGATGCTCAGCTCGACGCCTGCCGGAAAGTGTTCCACGTTGCATTCGAACTTGCGCGTGCCGAGCAGGAAACCCAGTTCCACCGCTTCACCTTTCTGGCGCGCGTGGCAACCGGCGTAGGCGGCGACGCTTTGCGCCATCAACTCGATGCCGACCCAGGCCGGCAGGCTGCCGTCAGCGCGGTTGAACAGGCCGCCTGGCTTGATTGTGGTGCGGGTGTGGACCTGCTCTTCATCGAACGACAGCACCTGGTCGATCAGGATCATGTCGCCCGCATGGGGCAGCAGTTCGGCGAGTGGCCAATCGATCATGGGGCCTCTCCAATAATCAGGCTGACATTGTTACCGCCGAAGGCAAACGAGTTGCTCATCAGGCAGCGTTTTTCCAGGGGCTCTGCGGCTTGCGCCCAGTGCAAGGCGGGCAGTGCCGGGTCGGCCTGGCCATCCCAGACATGCGGCGGCACCCGGTGGTGGACCAGGCTCAACCAGCAGAACGCCGCTTCCAGCGCACCGGCAGCGCCCAGGGTATGCCCGCTCAGGGGTTTGGTCGACGAGCAGGCCACGCCGTGGGGGAACAGGCTGGCGACCGCCAGGCTTTCCATCGCATCGTTATGCTGGGTGGCGGTGCCGTGCAGGTTCAGATAGCCGATCTGCCCGGGCTGCAATTTCGCGCTGGCCAGGGCCTTGCGCATCGCCTGCAATGCACCTTTGCCGGTGGGTTCCGGCGCGGAAATATGGTGCGCATCGCAACTGGCGCCGCTGCCCAGTAGGGCGATGGGGGCAGGCACCTTGCTCATCAGGAACAGCACGGCCGCTTCGCCGATGTTGATGCCGTTACGGTTCACCGAAAACGGGTTGCAGCGTTCGTTCGACACCGCTTCCAAAGCACTGAACCCGTTGAGCGTGAGCTTGCACAGGCTGTCGACGCCGCCGCAGATCACTGCATCGCACACGCCCAGGTCCAGCAGGCGCTGGGCGCTCATCAATGCGCGTGCGCTGGAGGTGCAGGCGGTGGAGATCACATAGGCCGGGCCGCTCAGTTGCAGCCAGTCGGCGAGGAAGTTCGCCGGGGCGCTGAGTTCCTGCTGCCGGTAATCGTAATCGCCGGGGAACTGGTGTTCGCGCAGGTAATGGGCAATACCGCGACTGGCTTCATCGATACCCGAGGTGCTGGTGCCGAGCACGATACCGACTCGTGAGGCGCCGTAGGTGTGGATCGCCTGGCGGATCTCGCCCTCGATCTGCAACGCCGCTTCCAGCAGCAACTGGTTATTACGGCTGCTTTGCTGGCCCAGCTCAGCGGGGATGGTTGCCAGCTCGCCGTGCACACCGGCCACCGGCAGCACACGGCCTGGGACCCAGCCGCTTTCGGCGCGCATGCCGGAGCAGTCACCGGCAAACAGGCTGCGGCTGACCTCCGCCTGGCCACGGCCAAGGGCGCAAATCACGCCCAGGGCGTTCAGGTAGGCGGTCATCGTGCCGCTCCTAGCGGTGTGATGCGGTAGCTCAAGGGGTGGCCAGTCATGTTTACGCTGAACACCTCGGAAGACTGGTACACGATCTGCCAATGGCCCGGCAGGGTGCGCGTCAAATCCATCGCCTGCGCGCTGGGGTACAGCGTACGCACGTCATCCGCCGAGGTCAGCGCAAACAGCAGCGCGGCAAACAGCTCGCGTGCCTGGGGGTTGGGCGGCAGCAAGCCATCGGCTTGCCACTCGCCATCGATCAGCTTTTGCCGGGCCTGGGGAATGCCCAGGGGGTCCATCATCGACCAACGAATGCCATTGGCTTCGCGCTGGATCACCAACAGCCAGTCCTGGCTCTGGCCGTCAGCCAGGCGTTGCACATGCAGTTGCAGCGGCAAGGGCAGGGCCGGGATTTTCTCGGGCAACGGCGCCTGGCTGGCGCAGGCGCCCAGCAGCAACAGGCAACCGATCAACAGCCAGCGCATCATGGGTTGGCACTCGCCAGTGGTTTGCGTGCCACGCAGTTGACCAGGGTTTCTTCGCGTTGGCCCACCGGCGGTGCCTTGCGCAGGCCCCAGCGTTCCAGCAGGCCGAAGTCGCTGGAGCGGCTCCACCACAAGTACGGGTACGAGACGTTTTGCGGGCCGAACTCAAAGCCCTGTTCGCTGAGCATCTCCAGGTATTCTTCGGCGCTTTTCTGCACATGCATCGGGTGGCGGAACAGCCAGCGGATCACCCAGGTGTCGATATAGGCTTCGGTGGACTCGGCGAACAGCAAGTGACCGCCTGGCTTGAGCACGCGGTAGAACTCCTTGAGTGCGCGATGCTGCTCTACCAAGTGGTGGAAGGTCTGGTGGCAGAACAGGATGTCCACGCTGTCGTCCGGCACCTGCAGGGTGGCGCAGTCACTGCCGATCAGCTCGATGGCCAGGCCCTGGCGCGTCGCTTCTTCACGGCTCAGTTCCAGGCTGTGCAGGTCCGCGTCAAGACCGATCAGGCGCTTCGGGGCGAACACCTGCTGCAACAGCTTGAAGGATTTGCCCTGGCCGCAACCGGCGTCCAGCAGCACCGGCGCTTGTGGCAGTGGTTCGGTGAACAGGCTGCGCAGGTCGTTGATCGCCACGCGCAACACATGGTGCTGCCAGGTGTGGCTGCGCAGGAACCAGAAGCCGAACCTGGTTTCTTCGACGTAGTTCTTACTCAAATACTGACTGCTCACGCGGCGTCCCCTGCGCAAATTTCCGACAACATCCGCAAGCGTCGCTTGGGTTCACTCACAAACGGGTTGCGCTCATCCCACGCATAACCGGCGAGGATCGACGCGATCATCCGGCGAATCTCCGGCGAACTGCCCGGATGGAAGATCACATCCTGGAACGTCCCGGCGTACCAGCCTTCGACGTAGCAGCGGAACGTATCGACACCGCGCTTCAACGGTTCGGCAAACTCTGTCTGCCAGTCTACGGTTTCGCCGTTGAGCTGACGATGCAGCACGCCGGCCGCCATGCTCGCCGAACGCATGGCGATGGTCACGCCCGAAGAAAACACTGGGTCGAGAAATTCCGCCGCGTTGCCCAGCAGCGCAAAGCCAGGCCCGTGCAGGGTTTTGACGTTGGCCGCGTAGCCGCCGATGGTCCGCGCCGGCGTATCCCATACGGCGTTTTGCAGCACACCGGCCAGGCTCGGGGTTTCATCGATGAAGCCGCGCAGGCAGGCGTCGAGGTCACTGTCACGACCGTCGAAATGCTGCTTGGCAGCGACCACGCCCACCGAGCAGCGACCGTTGCTGAACGGAATGGTCCAGAACCAGATATCACGCTGGGTCGGGTGTGTGGTCACCAGGATCTTGCTGCGCTCGAAACCTGGGTGTTCGATGCGATCTTCGATGTGGGTGAACACCGCCTGGCGCACCGGAAAGTCCGACGGCAGATCCAGCTCCAGCAGGCGCGGCAACACCCGGCCGTAGCCGCTGGCATCGAGCACGAACTTGGCCTTGAGGTGGTACTCGCTGCCGTTCTCCCTGCGTACATGCAGGTAGCGCGACTCGCCCTTGAAGTCCACGCCGACAATGGTTTCGCCGTAGCGGATATCCACACCTTGCTTGGCTGCCTGATCGGCCAGCAGCTTGTCGAACTCGCCGCGCTGCACTTGGAAGGTAGTGGGTTTGCCGTTGCTGAAGGTGTCGCCGAAATCAAACGCGCTGTAGCGCTCGCCCCAGGCAAACGCAGCGCCGGTTTTCACCTGGAAACCTGCCGCCTGCACGGCGTCGAGCATGCCGGCTTCTTCGATAAAGTCGATGCAGTGCGACAGCAGGCTTTCGCCAATCGAAAACCGTGGGAAATGCTGGCGCTCGATGATCAATACATCATGCCCTTTGCGCTTTAACAGCGCGGCGGCGATAGCCCCGGATGGACCGGCACCGATCACCACCACCTGGCGACGTTCCATTTCAACTGTGGGCACGAGGGCTCCTTGCCACATTGGCGATAATTACATTCATAAGGCGTGCTTCTGCCGCCCGGCCCAGGGTGCCAGCATCAAGCTGAATGCCAGGCCCAGGCTGACCGATAAGCCGAAATTGCTCACCGCTGGCGTACTTGATACGGCCAGCAGGCCAAACGACAACCAGGTCGTCAGCGCCGCCAGCAATGTGCCGAGAAGACTGACCGCAGGACCACCTATCTGTTCGCGCATCAGGATTGCGTAGTCCACGCTGATGGCCGTGACCAGCAGCAGGCCGAACAGGCTGAACAGCGTCAGCGGCTGGCCCAGCCAACCGAGGCTGGCCAGGCTGCACAGCGCCGCCAGCAATGGCAGGGCGACGATGCGCAAGGCCCCGCCGAGACCGAACGGCAGGATCAGCAGCAGGACGATCAAGACGCAGGAGATCAACTTCAATTCAGCGGCGCTGATCTGGGTGTCGGCAAACACCCGGTTCAAGTCGCCCAGGCGGTCGACCAACTGCACGCCGGGCAGATCCAGCGCTTGCACGCGCAGCAGCGCGGGGTTGTTCAAGCCTTGCAGGCTGACCATCGCCGCCACGCCGCCGTCCACCGGCCCGAGCCACAGCGTGCGCCAAGGCTCGGCCAGCGGGCCTTTCAGCGCGGCGTCGATGTCTTGGGTGGGCAGTGCTTGCAACTGTGCGACTTCGGCTTGCAGGGCACTGGCGGGCACGCCGAGGTCCAGCAGCGGCTGCCAGTGTTGCGGCAGTGCGTTCAGTGCGTCGCGCAGTTGTTGCTGTTCGGCGGGCAGGCTGACCAGTTGATCGAGCGCCAGGTAGCCCTGGAGCTTGTCCATGTTCACCAACTGATCTAGGCGTTGGCCCAACGCGTGTTGACGCTCCAACAGCTGTTGCTGGTTGTCTGCACGCACCAGGAAAAACTGGCTGGTGGGTTGGAACCCGGTGATCCGCGCCACGGCCTGGGCTTCTTGCAGCAGCTGCGGCGGCGCGCCGATCCACTGGCGGATATCGTTCTTGCTGTTCAAGTGCCACAGGCCACCGGCGCAAAACAGCAGCACCAGCGCCAGCAATGCCGGGCTCGGCACGCGCTTGAGCAGCGACTCGCGCGCTAGCCACAGGCATTGCGCGACGCGCAGCGGCCATTGCGCCGGGCGCAGTTCGACGCCCTTGAGCAGCGCCGGCAGCAGGCACACGGCGGACAGGTACGCACCGACCAGTCCCGCCGCGGAGAACACCGCAATCTGGGTCAGCGCCGGGAACGGCGTCCAGGCCAGCGCCAGGTAGCCGATGCAACTGGTGGCCAGGCTCAGGCTCAAACCGGGCAAGGTGATGCGCAACGCCGGCCAACTGCGCCACGGCTGCAGGCTCCAGCTCTTCGACAGGTAGTGCAGCGGGTAATCCACCGCCACGCCGATCAGGCTGGAACCGAGTACCAAGGTCATCACATGCATATGGCCGAACAGCGCCACACACGCCACCGCGCCAAACAGCATGCCCACCAGCACCGGCACAAAGGCCAGCAGCACGCGCCAGCGGCGGAAGGCGAGCAACAGCAACAACAGGATGCCAACGGTAGCGCCGCCGCCGACCCAGGTGATCTCCCGCGTGGCCTGCTGTTGACCATTGGCGGCGTACAACAAACCGCTGGCGGCGAGCAACTGCGCGCCTTGCCGACCGGCTTGCTCGCGGCTCGCCTGGAGCAGATCCGCCACCTGCAACGGCAGTTTCATATCGAAGGCATTGCCGGTGGTGCGTGCCCGCAGCAGCACCCAGCTTTTGCCGTCGGCATCGGCGATCAATGCGCCGCTGCCGATATCCAGTTGCACCGAGCCGTGTTGCGGCTGGCTGTTCTGGATACGCCCGGTCAGGCCCAGCCAGTCATCCTGGCTCGGCACCAGGCTGAATCCGGTGAAGGGGTCGAACAGCGCCTGTACGCGTTGCTGGATAAACGCATCGGGATGCTCGATCAGTTGCTCGCGGTCCTTGGCTGACAGCATCGCCAGGCGGCCACGCAGCAATTGCTCGCGCAGCGCCGGCAAGTCGGCTTGCAGGTTCCACTGCACTTTTTCGAATAGCCCGCTGGCCTGCCAGCGCTCGCCCAACTGTTGCGCCACGGCCACGGCTTGCTGGCGGTCGGCATGTCCCACCAGCACCAGCATTTCGCGGTTCAGCGGCTCCTGCATGCGTTGTTCGGCTTGCTGTTCCAGCGCATCCGGGGTGTTGCCCGGCACCAGTTCCATCAGGTTGGCCGACAGCGGCGCACCGTGGCGCCACTGCCAGCCGGCCAGGGCCAGCACGGCCACCAGCAGGATCAGGAACAGGCGCGGCAGCAGGCGCTCACTGGGCAAAGTCGTGTTGCTCCGCTTCACTCAGGGGCAGGTCGGCATGGCTGTCCTGCATGCGCAGCACGGTGCTGTCGCCCTGGGTTTCCAGCAGTTCGATGGTTTGCACCAGGTCGCCGCCGTCGATGTTGATCTGGGTGAAGACTTGCTTGAGCAACAGCGAGCGCGGGATCAGGGTCAACTTCCACCGCTTGGCCTCGCCTTGCAGCTTCAATTCGAAGTCACGTTGCAGGCCGCTGCTGTCGCCCTGCAGTACGGCGAGGAACAGCCGATTTTGTTCGGCACCGGCGCTCTTGTTCGGCAGCAGTTGCCAACCATTGGCGTCGCGACGGGCAATGCCCTGGGCGCTGATGCGGTAGTCCTGTTGCAGTGGCGTTTTCAGCAGCCACAGCAGGCCATGGTCCTTGGCGAGCACGAAGGTGCCTTTGCTGACCAAGGGCTGGGGCAGGGCACGCAGGTGTTTTTCCTGGGTGAAGTTGCCGTGGATCACCGAGGGTTTGGCCAGTTGGTCGCTGAGTTGTTGCAAGTCAAAAGCATGTGCACTAAAGCTCAGGAACAACCCGATCAAAAATGTGGCAGCGGGCTTGCCCGCGATGAGCCTGAGGGCGCTGCGTAGTGTCCGGCGGATCGCGTTATCGTTGAAGTCCATCGGGGGTAAGCCCCCTCCCACATGGGATTTCATTTCAGGGCCCTTTCGACGGCGTCGGTGAAGACTTTGGGGGAGGCCAGTTGCATCTCGCGCGTGGCGATTTCCACCGCGACTTGCACGGTGCTGGCGCGGGTCAAACGCTCGCCGCTGGCCAGGTCGGTGATCAGGTAGTTGACCTTCAAGCGGTTCTCCCACTCCACCAGGCTGGCGCGTACGTTGATGGTCTGGCCGAACACGGCGCCGCGCACGTAGCGCAGTTGCAGGTCGATCACCGGCCAGGCGTAGCCCGATTCGAGCATCGCCGCGTAGTTGTGGCCGAGCTTGTCCAGCAGCGCGCAACGCGCCACCTCCAGGTACTTCACGTAATGCCCGTGCCACACGACGTTCATGGTGTCGACGTCAAAAAACGGCACGAGGATTTCAGTGTCGCAATGCAGCACGCCAGGGTTACGCATGCAGCCTCCAGTGTTGTTCGGCGATGCGTTGCAGGCACAGGCGCAGTTCGCCTTCCAGGGCGCGGTCTTCGATGACCGGCGGGAAGTCCTTGGCCAGTTCCGCGTGCATGGCGGCCAAGGCCGGTGGCAGCGGCCGCGCATCCTCGGCCTGGGCCCGCAGCCACACGCCCTGGTTGGCCGCGAGCAAAGTTGCGGCGGCGACCTGTTCGGTCAGCTCCAGCACGCGGATCGCATCGCGGGCGGCGATGGTGCCCATGCTCACCTTGTCCTGGTTGTGGCACTCGGTGGAGCGCGAGAACACGCTGGCGGGCATGGTGTTTTTCAGGGCTTCGGCGGTCCAGGCGCTGGTGCCGATCTGCACCGCCTTGAAGCCGTGGTTGATCATGGCGCGGTCAGCCGGCGCGCCGGACAGGTTGCTCGGCAGGCCGTGGTTGTAGCGCACGTCCACCAACAGTGCGAGCTGGCGGTCGAGCAGGTCGGCGACGTTGGCCACCAGGGTCTTGAGGCTGTCCATGGCAAAGGCGATATGCCCGCCGTAGAAGTGCCCGCCGTGCAGCACGCGTTCTTCTTCGGCGTCGATGATCGGGTTGTCGTTGGCGCTGTTCAGCTCGATCTCGATGAACGAACGCAGCCAGTTCAGGCTGTCGGCCAACACGCCGAGGACGTGGGGCGCGCAGCGCAGCGAGTAACGGTCCTGCAGGCGGTGCAGTGGCGCGGTCGGCGCATCGATGGACAGGTCCTTGCGCAGCCAGGCGGCGACTTGCATCTGCCCCGGGTGCGGCTTGGCGGCGAACAGCCGCTCGTCGAAGTGTTCCGGGTTGCCTTGCAGCGCCACCACGTTCAGCGCGGTGATGCGCGTGGCCAGTTGCAACAGGTAGTCGGCGCGGGCGAAGGCCAGGCACGCCAGGCCGGTCATCACGGCGGTGCCGTTCATCAGTGCCAGGGCTTCCTTGGGGCGCAGCACCAGCGGGTCCCAGCCCAGTTCGCGGTGCACGTCGGCGGCCTGGCGGCGTTCGCCACGGAACATCACTTCACGTTCGCCGGACAGGGTTGCGGCCACGTAGGACAGGGGCGTCAGGTCACCGCTGGCGCCCACCGAGCCTTCTTCCGGGATCAGCGGCAGCACGTCGTGTTCGAGGAACGCATGCAGGCGCTCCAGCAGCTCCACGCGCACACCGGATACGCCGTGGCACAGCGACTGCAAACGAGCCGCCAGCACCGCCCGGGTGGCCTGGGCGTCGAGCAACTTGCCCAGGCCGCAACCGTGGAAGGTGTACAGATGACGCGGCAGCGCTTCGACGTGCTGCAAGGGCACCGCCACCACGCAGGAGTCGCCGTAGCCGGTGGTCACGCCGTAGATCACACCTTCCTTGTCCAGCAGCGAGTCGAGGAACTGCGCGCCCTTGGCGATGCGCTGGCGATACGCGGGGTCATCCTGCAACTGCGTAGGCGCCTGACGGTTGGCCAGGGCCAGCACGTCTTCGATGCGCAAAGGGCGTTCGCCAAAGGTTACCGGCTCAAGATGCGTGGTCATCGGTCTTCCAGAAAGGGTAAAAGTTGAACCATTGTCGGGGCGCTTCCAGGCAGAACTCGCCCAGGCGTGCGGCGTAGCGTGCGGTCCACAGGGCTATGACCTGCTCGCGGGTGGTGCGTTTCCATTCGATCAGCGGCGTAAACGGCTCGATGCTCAGGCGATAGCGGCTGCCGTGCTTGAGGCACATCAACAGGTTCACCGGGCATTTGAGCAGGCCGGCCAGCAGCCACGGGCCTTGGGGGAAGGCGGCGTCGTGGCCGAGGAAGTCCACACGCACCGTGCGCCCACCGTGCAGCGGCACGCGGTCGCCGGCGATGGCCAGCCACTCGCCGTCATCCAGGCGCTGGCTGAGCAGCAGCATGGTGGCCGGGTCCAGCTCGCTGACCTGGATCAGGCGCAAGTGCGTCGCCCCGGCCTCGCCCAACAGACGGTTGAATTGTTCGGCGTGCTTGGTGTGCACCAGCACGTTCATGGTGACCTGTTCACCGATCTCGGCCAGCGCCCGGCACACTTCGAGGTTGCCCAGGTGCGCGCCCACCAGCATCTGCCCGCGCTCGCCCCGCAGTTGCCCGCGCAATTGCGCAGGGTCGTTGATTTCAATCTGCTCCAGACGCAACTTGCCGTTCCACACGTCGAGCTTGTCGAGCAACGAGTCGGCAAAGGCCATGAACTGGCCGAAGACTTTCCAGTGGGTAGGGCGCAGTTCGTCACGCCCGCTCCAGTCGGCCAGGCGCTGCTGGTATTGCCAGGCGCTCTGTCGGGCGGTGCGGCCGAACAGGAAGAAGTACAGGACGATGCCGTACAACACCGGGCTCAGCAGTCGACGACCAAGGACCTTGGCGGCGAAGGCGGTGAGTTTCATCAGCCAATAGCTGCCGCGCTCCTCGCGGTCGGCCCAGTGTTTGCTGCTGTCACTCATGCCTGCCACCGCCGCCACAGGATCATCGGCGCGCGGATCAGCATGCCGAAGAACAGCCGGGTGTGCATGGCCGAGATGCGTACGTTGTCGCGGAACAGGCGGAAGTGCGACAGGCCATCGGCCGGGTAATGCACCTGGGTCGGCAGCCAGCGCATCGGTTGGTTGCGCCAGGCCAGGCGCACCAGAATGTCGGAGTCGAAGTCCATGCGCGTGCCGATGTAGGCCGAGTCCATCAGCGCCAGCACCGGTGCCAGCGGGTACACGCGAAAGCCGCACATCGAGTCGCGGATCTGCAACGACAAGGTGTTGATCCACACCCACATGTGGGTCAGGTAGCGCGCGTACAAGCGGCCTTTGGGCACGCTGTCGTCATATTCGGGATAGCCGCAGATAATCGCATCGGGATGCCGGCGCGAGGTGTCGATAAAGGTCTCGACTTCGCGCAGGTCATGCTGGCCGTCGGCGTCGACTTGCAGGGCGTGGCTGAAACCCAGGCGTGCGGCTTCGCGAAAGCCGGCCATCACCGCGCCGCCTTTGCCCTGGTTGTTCGGCAAGGTCAGCAGGGTGACGTTGTCCAGGGTTGCCAGTTGCGCCAATACCGCTGCGCACGCCGGGCTGCTGCCGTCATCCACCAACAGGCAGGGCAGGCCGCTGTCCAGCAGGCTGCGGACCACGGCCGGCACGGCGGCTTCGTGGTTGTAGACCGGGATCAGGGCGCAGGGGTTATGCATTGGATGCCACCAACTGAATGCGTCCGCTGGAGCAGGCCGCTACGCCGTTGCGATAGGCGAAATACAATTTGCCGCGTTCCGGGTCAAAGCGCAGGTGCAGTTCGATCCCATCGCCTGGGCGCACTAATTGCTGAAACTTGAGCACTTCCATACCCGCAAAACTCGGTGGCAAATCGAGCAGTTGTTGGCCCAGGTTGAACGCCCACTCGACTTGCACCACGCCCGGCAGCACCGGCGTGACCGGGAAGTGGCCGCTGAAATAGGCCAGGTCTGGCGGGACGCTCAGTTGCACGGTCCATTCGCCGTTGGCTTCGACGCGCTCCAATACTTCCGGTGCCTTGGGCCGGGGTGCCAGCAGCAGTGCCTCGATGTCGGCCTGAGGCAGTTTGCCTTGGCTGTTCAGCGGCAGCTGCCTCAGCAATCGCCAACGACGCGGCAGGGCCAGGGCTTCGCAGTGCTGGCTCAGGTGTTGGCGCAGGGTTTGGGTGACGGTCCGGCGGCCTTGATTGCGCAAGGCATGCAGGCCTTCGGCGCTCAACACCACCAGCGCACCAAGCGAGGCGCGATTTTCCTGGACTACGCCCAGGCGGGTGTCGGCGACCCACGGGTGGGTCATCAACGCGTGTTCCAGCATGGGCAGGGAGATGCGTTTTTCTTCCAGCTTGACGATGCGGTCCAGGCGGCCGAGCAGCTCGAAACGGCCATCGGCATGGATGCGTGCGGCGTCGGCGGTCTGTTCGACATGCCCCTCAGGCAGGTAAGGCGATGCAATGCGCAGGGCACCGTCGGCATCCTGGCTCAGTTGCACGTCGGTAAACGGCTGCCACGGCTGTGCGCCTTGGCGCCAGGCGATGCCGCCGGTTTCCGAGCTGCCGAGAATCTCGGTCGGCCATTGTTGCAAGCGGTCATACAGGCTGCCGGCGGCGTCCACCGGCAACGCGCCGCCGGACGAAAACACCCGCGACACGCTGCTCAGTGCCGGCCAGTCGAGGTTATCGCCCATGCGCTTGAGCAGTGCCGGGCTGGCAACCCAGGCAAAGTGCGCATGCTCGCGACTGGCGCGCTGCATGTCTTCAGGGAATGCCAGTTGCTTGCGCACAAAGGTACGGCCGGCGCACAGCGGCCACAGGACGCGGAACAGCAAACCGTAGATGTGTTGGGTGGCGACGCTGCCGATGATGCAGGCGTCCTTGAGGTCCTGGCCCCACAGGGTTTCCAGGGCCTCGACCTCGTTGGCCAGTTGACGCAGGGTCTTGTCGATGCGCTTGGGTTCGCCGCTGGAGCCGGAGGTGCACAGGCTCAGTTGGCAAGCGTCCAGTTCAAGTGCGGCAGCGCTCAATGGCGCCGCATACAGCGACTCAAGGTCAGCCGCTTCGGTCAGCCAGGCATCGACGGCCTCATCCCAGCGTTGGCGGGTCTGAGGTTGCAGGTCGGCGGGCAGCAGTACGCTGACTCCGGCCCGCCAGGCACCCAGCAGGGCAATCGCCAGCAGGCCGGCATCTTCCAGGTACACGGCCAGTCGCTGGATGCCGCGGGCTTGCAGGCCCGCCGCCAGGCTCAGGGAGTATGCCCACAGTTGGGCGTGATTCATGGCAGGTTCGGTGGTAACCGGACGCTGTTCCAGCGGCTCAAGCAGCACGTGCTCAAGTTTCAACCCATTCATACGCGGCCTCGAACCCTTTGTCGTACCAGCCATTCCACGGCAAACAACAGCCCCATCAGCCCGTAGGCGATCAGGCCGTTGTACAACGTCCACCAGCTCAGCGGTGCCCACAGGGTGAGGGCGGCGGCGAGCAGGCCATTACACAGAAAAAACACACTCCACACCACGGTGACCTGGCGGGTGTACACGATGGCATGCGGCGCCAGCACCGGGTCGGTCATGCGCGCCAGGCGCTCGACCATCGGCGGGCCATATTTGAGGCTCAGGCCGAACAGCGCCAGCATGAACGCGCTGACCAGGCTCGGGTACCAGCGCAGCAGGCGGGGGTTGTCGAACCAGGCGAGCAACAGGCAGAACACGATCACCGCCAGCGCCATCCCGCGGCTGCCCGGGCGTCGTGCACCGGTCAGCGCGCGCAGCAGCCACAGACTGCCGAGCAGCAGACCGAATTGCCACGGGGCGAAGTGTTCGGTGCCGTAATACACCGCAAAGGGGTACAGCAGCCCCGCCAGCAACAGGCCAAGGCCGATCAACCGGCTCATGCGGCAGGCGTGACCAGACGGTACACCGCCTCAACCACGTCGTTCACGGTGCGCACAGCCTTGAATTCCTCGGCGGCGATCTTCTTGCCGGTCTGGCGCTTGATATGGTCGATCAAGTCGACGGCATCGATGCTGTCGATTTCCAGGTCCTGGTACAGGTTGGCGTCCAGGGTAACGCGTTCCGGCGGCAGTTCGAACAGTTCCACCAAGGCATCGCGCAGGGTGTTGAAAATATCGTCACGAGTTTGCATGGTCCGGTCTCAAGCTGCCTGTCTGGCCGTGACGAACGCCGCAAGGCTGGCCACGTTGGTGAAGTGATTGCGGGTGTCCTTGGCGTCGGCATCGATCTTGATGCCGTACTTTTTCTGGATCGCCAGGCCCAGTTCCAGGGCATCTACCGAATCCAGGCCGAGGCCTTCGCCGAACAGGGTCTGATCGCTGCCGATATCGTCGACGCTGATATCTTCCAGGCCCAGGGCCTCGATGATCAGCGCCTTTATGTCGTGCTCAAGGCGGTGTTGGTCGCTCATCTTCGGCGAGCTCCTTAATAAAATAGTGATGCAGGTAATCGTTGAGCTTGCGTGAGGCCTGGGGCGCGGGCCCCAGTGTTGCGAACGCCTGTGGTTCTATATCGGCACCCACCCGCAAACTGAAGTGCACGCGGCATTTAGGGATGCGATACCAGGGTTCGGCCTTGGTCAGCGTGGTCGGGCTGACCTTGATCACCACGGGGGTGATGATTGTCGCACCCCGCAGTGCAATGGCGGCACCGCCGCGATGAAAGGCAGGCGCCGCGCCGGGTGTGGTGCGGGTGCCCTCGGGAAAGATGATCAGGGTCTGGCCGCTGCGCAGGGCGTCTGCGGCAGCATCGAGCATCTCGGCACTGCCGTCGTTGCTGATATAACCGGCGTCGCGCACCGGGCCGCGGGTGAACGGGTTCTGCCACAGGCTCTGCTTGACCACGCAATTGGCCTGGCGCACCAGGCCGATCAGGAATACCACGTCGATCAGCGATGGGTGGTTGGCGATGATCATCTGGCCCGGGCGACCCAGCTTTTCGGCGCCTTCGACGCTGTAGGTCAGCACGCCGGCGCGTTGCATCAGGCGGATAAAGAACCAGAACAGCCAACTGATCGTGTGACGGGCGCGGCTGCGGTGCTTTGCCGCGTCCCCTGGCAGGCAACTGAGCAACGGAAACACCAGCAAACGCAGGCACAACCCGCCGAAACCGAACAGCGCAAAGCTGGCGGCGGTGGCGAACAGGCGCCAGTAATAGGCGTCTCGTGGTTTGTCATTCAGAGCTTGCGTTGCCAGTTCCATACGCGGTTCTTCCAGGCATGTTGGCAGGCGACCTGTTCGGTGAGCAGGGTGCGCAGCAGGTTCAGGGCGTGGGGCCACTGGGTTTGAGTGGGTTGGACAGTGCCGGTACCGAGTTCCAGTTGCCACTCGTCGCCCGGCGTCAGCAGCAGACCGAGGGCGTAGGGGAAGGGCACGTCGACGATCCAGCTGGCATAGGCTTCGGGCGCCTGCTCTTCGGTTATCACCAGTAAAACCGCCGTCGCACCTTCGTTGAGCAGCGCGGCGGCTTCGAGCATGCCGTGTTCCAGGCCATCGCCGGCGGCGGCGAGGGCGGTCATTTCGCTGGTTTCATTGCGCAGGATCGACCAAAGGCCAATCACCGCATTGTGCACCGACAGGCTGAACTGGGTTGGCGACAGCGGTTGTTCGCTGGCCAGGTCGCTGAGGATGTCGAGGGTGCGCGGGGTTTCGCCATGCCGGGAGATAAACACCAGCGGCAGGTCCTGCAGGCCTTCGGCCAGTGGCCAACCCACGCTGAACGCCATGCGCGCCAGCCTGCTCAGGCGGCGGCGCTGCATGGCCGGCAGGAACGAGACATCAGGGGCTGCATCACTTGCGGGCAGCAACGCCGGCGCCTGACACCAGGCGCGCCAGTCATCCACGCTATCGAGCCCGGGGGCCCAGGCGCGCCATTGGGCGATGTTGAAAGTGATCACTGAGAAGTTGTCCCGCCCCTGCGGGCTTCCATGTGCGACTTTTGGCCCCGAATACCGGGACAGGGAACAATAGCCGAATGGCGCGCATTATCCCGGTGCCGTGGGGTTCTAGCAAACTTTGGTAAAGATTTGTGCACGGTCGATTACAAAATAGTGGAAAGAATTGACAGATTGTCCTTTACCCAAGGACTGGATGGATTGTCGGACCGTTCTTTTTAATCTGTGGGCTGTGTATGACAGCTATCGTGCCAATGGCATCGTGATGCAGCAGTGCATGGATGAACGAGGTAGCTAACAGGCGCTTTTGCCCTCTACACTCGGACATTCATTGATACACGGAGGTTTTTCCATGCGGCGTGTGGTGTTCAATCAAAAAGGTGGCGTTGGCAAGTCCAGCATTGCCTGCAACCTGGCGGCAGTCAGCGCCAGCGAAGGTTATCGAACCCTGTTGGTGGACCTCGATGCGCAAGCCAATTCAACCCAATACCTCACTGGGCTGACCGGCGACGATATCCCCATGGGTATTGCCGAATTCTTCAAGCAAACCCTGTCTTCCGGGCCGTTTTCGAAGAAAAACCGGGTGGATATCTACGAGACCCCCTTCGACAACCTGCACGTGATCACCGCAACCGCAGAACTGGCGGACCTGCAGCCCAAGCTCGAGGCCAAGCACAAGATCAACAAGCTGCGAAAGCTGCTGGATGAGCTGAGCGAAGATTACGACCGGATTTACCTGGATACGCCTCCAGCACTGAATTTTTATGCGGTTTCAGCGCTGATTGCCGCTGATCGCGTGCTGATCCCCTTCGATTGCGACAGCTTCTCGCGCCAGGCTCTGTATGGTCTGCTGGCGGAGATCGAAGAGTTGAAGGAAGACCACAACGAGGACCTCGAAGTGGAAGGCATCGTGGTCAATCAGTTCCAGGCCCGGGCGAGCCTGCCGCAGCAGATGCTGGATGAGTTGATTGCAGAAGGGTTGCCGGTGCTGCCGGTGTACCTGGCCAGCTCCGTGCGCATGCGTGAGTCGCACCAGGAGAGCAAGCCGCTGATCCATCTGGACCCACGGCACAAGCTGACGCAGCAGTTTGTAGAGTTGCATAACCTGCTGGAAAACGCGTGATCCAAAAGACAACACAAAACCCCTGTGGGTGGGGGCTGGGTGGTCTCCAAGGCCGAGTTACACGCCTTGGCTACGCAACCAGCTCATCAATTGCGGCAACGCAAGCGCCCCACTCTGGCGCGCCGCTTCGCGGCCGTTCTTGAACAGAATCAAACTGGGAATCGAGCGAATCCCCAACTGTGCCGACAACTGCTGATTGGCCTCGCTGTCCAGCTTGGCCAACCGGCACTTGCCCGCCAACTGCCCGGCCGCCTGCTCGAACACCGGCGCAAACGACTTACACGGCCCACACCAGTCCGCCCACACATCCACCAGCAACGGCAAATCGCCCTTGATTTGACTGGCGTAGTCGCCTTGCTTCAACTCAAACGGCTTGTTCGACAAAACCGGCTGCTTGCAGCGCCCGCATTTGGGCGCATCACCCAGGCGTTCACCGGGGATGCGGTTGAGGCCGTTGCAGTGGGGGCAGGGGATGACAAGAGGTTCGGGCATGGTGGTCTCCTTGGATGTGGCCAATGGACTGTATTTGGAGTCGGGCCTAGGGTTTATCAAGCGGAGAGGGGAGGACTCATCCACTCACAGTTTCGCTCGTGCTGATGCGGGGTCGCCTATCTAGGCTGTTAGCGTCTGTTCTGTTTTGGCTCCATTGGTCTGTTTATGGCTATAGCAAATTGCGATATTTAAGCGACAGCTCTAACCTTCATAGCAAGATGCGATAAGGATGTTGCATGCGAGTGATCAGTGAGAAAAGGATCTGGGAAGCAAAGGAAAAGTGGCCGCAGTCAGCGACGGCATTGGATCAGTGGTATCGAATAATGAAGCGAAATTTCCCCAAGGATTTCGCAGCGATGAAAGCAATGTTTCCCGCCGCGGATAAGGTTGGGGAATTTCACGTATTCGATATTGGAGGAAACAAGCTGAGGTTGATTGCGGTCGTGGAGTATCGGGCGCAGCGCGTTTACATCAAGCATCTGCTTGATCATCGCGATTATGAGAAAGACAAATGGAAGGAAAAAAACAGATGAGCGCGCTTATGCGAGTAGCGGCCGAACATTGGCAATTCGTTTCGCCAGTGATGCGCAAACCAGAGAACGAAGCAGACTACGATGCGCTGGTATGTGGTTTGGACGAGTTGCTGACTCTGATCGGTGAAAATGAAGACAGCCCGTTGATAAGTCTGGTAGATATCCTCAGTGACTGGATCGAAGCCTACGATCATGAGCACCGTCCCATGCCGGTCGCCAGTGGTGCTGAAGTATTGCGATACATGATGCGTGAACACCATCTCACTCAGAGTGACCTGCCGGGGGTGGGGGCCCAGTCGGTGGTCTCTGAGGTGTTAAGCGGTAAACGCCAGCTCAACATACGCCAAATACGTTGGCTGGCTGAGCGTTTTGGGGTTTCAGTAGAAACCTTCATCTAGAGGCTTTACGACGAACAACTAATCTCCAAATGCTTCCCCCAATCCGGCGGCCGCTGTGCGTACTGCTCCATCCCCGCTTGCTCCTCAAACGGCTTGGAAAGCACCGCATGCAACCGCCGCACTTCGCTGTAATCCCCGGATTCGGCGGCAACGATGGCGTTCTGCGCCAGGTAGTTGCGCAGGATATACAGCGGGTTCACCGCATGCATCCGCGCACGGCGTTGTTCTTGGCTGAATTCCCCATCCCGCTCAACGCGCGCCTTGTACTGCTCGGCCCAGGCATCAAACCCGGCCAGGTCGACAAAGTCATCGCGCAGCCGCGCTACGGCCAACGCCGCCGATTCATCCCCCAGGCGCCGGAAGAACAGGGTGTAATCCACGCCGCTGTTTTGCATCAGCTTCAGTAAACGCTCGACCAGTTGCTGGTCATCGTCTTCGGCGATGGTCAGCCCCAAGCGGCGGCGCATCAGGTCCAGGTAGTTCGCTTGATAAAGCGGCAGATACAACCCAAGTGCTTCCTTCAACGCATCGACGCTGATAAACGGTGTCAGCGCCTGCGCCAATGCACTCAAGTTCCACTGCCCGATCGGCACCTGATTACTGAAGGAATAGCGCCCTTCGTGATCCGAGTGGTTGCAGATGAAGTGCGCGTCAAAGTCGTCCAGGAATGCAAACGGCCCGAAGTCGAAGGTGATACCGAGGATCGACATGTTGTCGGTGTTCATCACCCCGTGGCAGAAGCCATATGCCTGCCATTTGGCGATCAGCTCGGCATTGCGCTCGACGATTTCGCGGAACATCGCCAGGTACGGCTCGGGCTGTTCGCGGCATTCGGGGTAGTGCAGGTTGAGCACGTGTTCGGCCAGTTGCGCCTGCTGCTCGGGTTTCTTGGTGTAGTAGAAGTATTCGAAATGCCCGAAGCGGATATGGCTGTGCGCCATGCGCAATACCATCGCGCCGCGTTCCTGTTTTTCGCGCCACACCGGGGTGTCGGAACCGATCACGCACAGCGCGCGGCTGCTGGGGATGCCCAGCGCATGCAGCGCTTCGGACGCCAGGAATTCGCGGATCGACGAGCGCAGCACGGCACGCCCATCGCCCATGCGTGAGTAAGGCGTCATGCCGGCGCCCTTGAGGTGCAGGTCCCAATGCTCTCCCGCCTGGTTGTACACCTCGCCCAGCAACAACCCACGGCCGTCACCCAATTGCGGGGTGTAGCCGCCGAACTGATGCCCGGAATAGACCATCGCCCGCGGCTCTGCCTCGGCCCACAGTTTGTGCCCGCCGAACAGTTCGGCGAACACCGGTGTTTCGGCAACGGCGGGGTCCAGGTCGAGCAGGGCCATGGCGGCCTCGCTCGCCACGACCAGGCGCGGTGCGTCGAGGGGCTCGGGCAATACATGGGTTGAGAACGCATCGCCCAGGCGTGCGAAGCGGTTGTCGAAGGTCAGTTCGTCGAGGGCTTTCACCGGCCATCTCCAGCAGAATGTCCGAGCATTCTGCTGGGGATAGCGCGGTTAGTCGAGTTTGCTCGGTGGTGGTTCCTGCACGCCGCCGTCATTGGCGGGCTTGGCCGGGGTGTCGACTTCCACCAGTTTGTATTCCTGGCCGTGGAGGTTCTTGAGATAGACCTCCATCTGGCGGAACGAGATGTTGATGTGCTCTTTCTTGAACTCGCGATTGATAAAGCGGTTCACTTCATCGATCACCGGGTTGCGGTCGCCCAGGTCGCGCACGTGCATGCGCAGTTCATGGTCGAGGGTGCTTTCGCCGAAGTTGAGGAAGTACACATGGGGTTCCGGCTCCTTGAGTACCCGCGGGTTCTCGCGGGCGGCCTTGAGCAGCAGTTCCTTCACGCGGTCCAGGTCGGAGCCGTAGTCCACGCCGAGCTTGAGGGTGACGCGGGTAATGGTGTCGGTCAGTGACCAGTTGATCAGTTGTCCGGTAATGAACGTTTTGTTCGGGACAATGATGTCCTTGCGGTCAAAGTCGGTGATCGTCGTGGCGCGGATGCGGATCTTGCTCACCGTGCCCGACAGGTTGCCGATGGTGATGGTGTCGCCGATGCGCACCGGGCGTTCGAACAGGATCATGATGCCGGAGATGAAGTTGGCGAAGATCTCCTGCATGCCAAAGCCCAGGCCCACCGACAGCGCCGCCACCAGCCATTGCAACTTGTCCCAGCTCACGCCGAGGGTCGACAGGGTGGAGACGAAACCGACGCCGGCAATCACGTAGGACAACAGCGTGGTGGTCGCGTAGGCGCTGCCCTGGGCCAGGTCCAGTTTGGACAGCACCAATACTTCGAGCAAACCCGGCAAGTTGCGCGCGAGCGCGAAGGTAATGCCGATGATGATCAGCGCGCCGAGCAAGTCGCCGATGCTGATGGGCACCATGCTGATATTCGCACCGGTGCCGCTGGTGTATTCGTACAGCGTGACGTTATCCAGGTAGGAAAATACCGAGATCAGGTCCGCCCACACCCAATACAGCGCGGCGATAAAACCGCCGAGCAATGCCAGGCGAATCAGGCGCATGGACTGCTCGTTGACCTGCTCGATGTCCAGGGTCGGTTCTTCGATCACCGCTTCGCCGTCGCCGGCTTCCTTGGCGGCCTGGCGTTTGGCCAGGGCGCGCGCATAGGCCAGGCGCCGGGCGGCAACGCCCAGGCCACGGACGAAAGTGGCTTCGATCACCAGCCAGAACATCAGCAGGTACAGGGTATTGATCAGCCGGTCGCTGAGCTTGAGTGCGGTGTAGTAGTAGCCGAAGCACACGGCGATAAACAGCGCGATGGGCAGCGCGGTAAACAACAGGCCCACGGCCTTGCGAAACAGCGAAGCCTTTTCGTGCGTAGGGCTGTTGAGCAACAGGCGGCCCAGCAGCCAGGCCATCAGCGCGTAGCAGGTCAGCACCACGCCGATGCCCAGCACGTCGTCGGCCAGCGCCGCGGGTTGGTGTTCAGCGATGGCGACCACGGCCACCAGGGCCAATACCACCAGCCCGAGTTTGCGCACCCAGCCTTGCAGGAATTCGACCTGGGGCTTTTCCCAGCGAAAGTGCAGTTCGGCCACGCCACCGGGCGCCAGGATGCGATAGGCGGTGTAGAACACCAGCCAGGCCTGAGCGATCTGCAACAGGGCTGAACCGAGGTTGGCGTTTTGCCCACGGGCGTCGATTTGCAGCGCGTAGCCGCACAACGCCAAGCCCAGGGACACCGGCATTGCCAGCAGGATATTGATCAGGATGGCCTGGGGCGTGTGCCACTGGCTGTCGCGCTTGAAGTGGCCGATGTCCAGGTGCACCTTGTTCAGGCGCTGGTACAGGTTTTTCCGACGCCACAGCAACGCGCCGATCAACAGCAGCAGGGGCAGGAACAGCAGCGGGCGTTGGGTCAGGCCGTCATACAGTTCGCTGACGCTGGACGCCCAGGGCAGGGTGGCGACTTGCTTGCTCAGGTGCGCGGGGACGGTTTCCAGCCATTCGGTATCCAGCGGCTTGTTGCTGGGAATCCAGAACATCTGCTCATCCAGCGTCGCGCGCAGGGTGGTGGCGGTGCTAAGCAGTTGTTTCTGGTTCAGTTGCAACGTGATGGATTCGTTGAGCAGCGCGCTCAGTTCACGGCTCAGGCGCTCCAGCAGGTCGCTGCGGGTGATCGCCAATTCGAGCAAGGTGCGGCGCAGTTGCGGGGTGACGTCTTCCGGCGCCTGGTTGGCCAGCAGGTTATCCACATAGGCGCTGGGCGAGCTGATCAGCTCGCGCTGCTGGTTGACCTCGAACTGGTACAGGCGAATGTTGGCGATGTCGTCCGCCAGGTCGCGGTCCACGGTGAGACGCGGCAGGGCCTGCTTTTGCTTGTAGAGGATCTTTGACAGCAGCAGGCTGCCCTTGAGCACGTTGATCTGTTCGTCCAGGGCCGAGTCGCTCTGGGTCACGGTGTCCAGTTGCTGCTTGGTCTGCAGGTTCTTCTGCGTCAGGTCGTTGAGGCGGTCGGTACTTTTGAGCAGGTAGTCGGACAGCTTCAGGTTGGCCGCGCTTTCCGTGGCCAGCAGGCTGCTGCCACCGGCTTTTTGCGCTTCGATGGACTGCTGGGTCACGGTCTGCTGGGACTGGGCCAGGCGCTTCTGGTTGATCAGGGTCTGCAGGTCCTGGATCTCTTGTTCCAGGCGTGCGGTCTTTTCCATCACCAGGTCATGCTGGCTGTTGCCCAGGTCTTGCAGCTGGCTGTTGCCAGCCAGTTCCTGGCGGCGCAGGGGGATCAGCGCGTTGAGGGCCGCAAGTTCGGCGTTGAGCTGGTTGCGCTGGTCGGCGCTGAGGGTCTTGCCGTTGTCTTTACCGGCCTTGAGGGTCGAGTTGATCTGCAGAATGCGTGTCTGGCTGTTGCTGATTTCGGTCTGGGCGCGCTCAGGACGGGTCTGGGCGGCGATGGACAGGCTGTTGGCATCGGCCAGTTCTTTTTGCAGGTCGCCTTGCTGGGTGCTGCGCTGCACCAGCAACTGTTCAAGCTGTGGCACCGGCAGGCTGGCGTAGCGCTGGGCGACCGGGATGACTTTGGTTGCCTTGAGCCGCGTCAGTTCGCGCTGGTTCTCGGTGGTCTGGCGCGGGGCGTCTTCCAGTTGGCGCTTGAGGTCGGCCAGGCGCTGCTCGTAATCCTGCTTGTTGCCCAGGTACGTCAGGGTCTGCTGCAGAATGGTCTGCAGCGCCTTCATGTCGGCGTCGGGCAGTTTGCGGTCGGGCAGCTTGTCCAGGGTTTGCTGGATAGCCTCGGCGCTGGGCGGGTCGGCGGCGTGGACAACGCCGACACACAGGGTCAGGCTCAGCAGGGCAGTGGCGAGAAGAGTGCGCAAGGTTGGCATAGAGACCGGTCGTGCAAGGTGAAGAATCGGGGGCGTCGTCGCCCCGCAGTTTAGAGGAAGAGTCCGGGGCCCGGGCGACTTCCTTCGGGGAATCTGACGCCCACTTTGCCGATCTTGTTCCCGTCCATGACCGCAACGGTCCAGATGGTGTTGTTCCACTCCACCTGGTCGCCGACGATGGGCGCGCCCCCGACTTTCTGGGTGATGAAGCTGCTCAGCGGCATGTCCGGGTCGATGCCCTCCAGCTTCAGGCCGTACAAGGCCGACACCGCGCCCAGCTGGGCGTCGCCTTCCAGCACGAAGTCGCCGAAGAAGCGCAGATCCAGCCCGCGTTGCGGTGCCTGGCTGAACAGTTTGCCCAGGGCTGGCAGGTTGTGTTCGTGGCCGATCACGCAGAGCAGGTCGCCGACTTCCAGCACGGTACTACCCGACGGATGGAGCAGTTGCTGGCCACGGAACAGCGCGGCAATCCGCGTGCCTTCGGGCATTTTCAGCTCGCGCAGGGCGGCGCCGATGCACCATTTTTCCGCGCCCAGGCGGTAGACGAACAGCTCCCATTCGCTGGTGACGTGCACTTCCAGCGCCGCGCGGGAAATCGGCGCCGGGTCCGGCGGGACGGTGACCTTGAGCAGCTTGGCCACCCACGGCAGGCTCGTGCCCTGCACCAGCAGTGACACCAGCACGATAAAGAACGCCAGGTTGAAGTACAGCTGCGCATGGGGCAGGCCGGCCATCAGCGGGAACACCGCCAGGATGATCGGCACCGCGCCGCGCAACCCGACCCAGGCGATAAAGGCTTTTTCGCGGCCATGGAACGCCTTGAAGGGCAGCAGGCCAACCATCACCGACAGCGGCCGTGCAAACAGGATCATCCACAGCGCCAGGCCCAGGGCCGGCAACGCAATCGGCAGCAAGTCATGGGGCGTGACCAGCAGGCCCAGCACCAGGAACATGCCGATCTGCGCCAGCCAGGCCATGCCGTCGAGCATATGCAGAATGCCATGACGGCTGCGCACCGGGCGGTTGCCTATCACCAGGCCGCACAGGTACACGGCGAGGAAGCCGCTGCCGTGCAGGGCGTTGGTCACGGCAAATACGAACAGGCCACCGGCGATCACCAGGATCGGGTACAGGCCGGTGGCCAGGTTGATGCGGTTGACCATCTGCAACATCAACCAGCCGCCACCCAGGCCGACGATGCCGCCGATGCCGAATTCGCGCACCAGGTGCGTCAGCAGGCTCCAGTGCAGGCCGGTCTGGCCGCTGGCGAGCATGTCGATCAGGGTGACCGTGAGGAACACCGCCATCGGGTCGTTGCTGCCGGATTCGATCTCCAGGCTGGCGGTGACCCGTTCGTTCAGGCCTTTGCCGCCGAGCAGCGAGAACACGGCTGCGGCGTCCGTCGAGCCGACAATCGCACCAATCAGCAAGCCCTGGATGATATTGAGGTCAAACAGCCAGGCCGCGGCCATGCCGGTGAGGCCGGTGGTAATCAACACCCCCACCGTGGCCAGCGACAACGCCGGCCAGAGTGCCACGCGGAAACTCGCCACCCGCGTGCGCAAACCGCCATCAAGCAGGATCACGGCCAGGGCGAGGTTGCCCACCAGGTAGGCGGTCGGGTAGTTGTCGAAGATGATGCCGCCGCCGTCGACGCCGGCGACCATGCCCACGGCCAGGATGATCACCAGGATCGGGATGCCCAGGCGGGACGAAAGAGAACTCACTAGAATGCTCGCACTTACCAGCAACGCGCCGATCAGGAACAGGCTGTTGATGGTCGTCGCATTCAAAGGCAATACTCCACGGGCAAACAAGACAGGGCGCAAACTGACCATGCAGTCTACGTGCCAGCGATTCTAACCTGTTGAATTGCTGCGCTGTCAAAAAGCTTTTAAAGACAGGCACAGATCTAAATGTGGGAGGGGGCTTGCCCCCGATTGCGATGGTTCAGCTACAGATAAGCTGGCTGATACACCGTCATCGGGGGCAAGCCCCCTCCCACAATTTCGACCCAGTTGTGTCAGTTAGAGGCGGAAGCGGCTGACCATCCCGTTCAAGTCCACCGCCAGGCGCGACAGCTCACTGCTCGCCGCACTCGTCTGGCTGGCACCAGTGGCCGATTGCACCGACAAATCACGGATGTTCACCAGGTTGCGGTCCACTTCCCGCGCCACCTGCGCCTGCTCTTCGGCCGCGCTGGCGATCACTAGGTTGCGCTCGTTGATCTCGACGATTGCGGTGTTGATGGTATCCAGCGACATCCCGGCACCTTTGGCGATGTTCAGCGTCGATTCGGCGCGTTCGGTGCTGTTGCGCATCGAATCCACCGCGTGCTCGGTGCCGGCCTGGATACTGCCGATCATCCGCTCGATTTCGCTGGTCGACTGCTGTGTGCGATGGGCCAGGGCCCGCACCTCATCGGCCACTACCGCAAAGCCGCGACCGGCTTCACCGGCACGCGCGGCTTCAATCGCCGCGTTCAGGGCCAGCAGGTTAGTCTGGTCGGCCAGGCCACGGATCACGTCGAGTACCTTGCCGATATCGCGGGACTCATTGGCCAGGTCGCCAATCAGGGTCGCGGTGGCTTGCACGTCGGCGCTCATGCGCTCGATGGCGCTGACCGTTTCCTGCACCAGATCACGGCCATCACCGGCGGAGGTGGTGGCGTTGCGCGACGCTTCGGAGGTGCTCACCGCATTGCGAGCAACTTCTTCGACGGCACTGGTCATTTCATTCACCGCCGTGGCGGCTTGTTCGATTTCATTGTTTTGCTGGGTCAGGCCACGGGCGCTTTCGTCGGTGACCGCGTTCAACTCTTCGGCGGCCGATGCCAACTGGGTGGCGGAACCGGCGATGCGTTGCAGGGTGTCGCGCAGCTTGTCCTGCATCTTGGCCATGGCTGCCAGCAGGCGCCCGGCTTCGTCGTTGCCGTCGACCTTGATCGGGCGGGTCAGGTTGCCTTCGGCCACTTCTTCCGCAGCTTCCAATGCCTGGGAAATGGGCAGTGTGATGCTGCGGGTCAACAGCCAGGCAAACAGCAGGGTCAGCAGCGTGGCGACCACCAACAGGCTTACCACCAGGTTGAAGGCCATGTTGTATTGGTCCTCGGCTTCCTTATTGGTGGTCAGGGCCATCGTGTTGTTGAGGTCCAGCAGCCGCGTGAGCACGGCGTTGACTTGCTCGGAATTGCTGAGCAATTCGGTGTTGAGCAGGCTGCGCAGTTCTTCCACTTGATTGGCCCGTGACAGGCTCTTCATGCGCTCTTCAATCTGGTGGTACTGGCCGAGCAGGCGTACGTACTCGTCATAAGTCGAGCGCTCCTCACTGCTCTCGATCAGTTTTTCGTAGATGCCCTGGGCGGTGCGGATCTGCTGGTTGCGCAGCTCGAAGGCTTCCAGGGTTTTCTGTTGCACATCCGGTTCACGGTTGGTCAGCAGTCGGTACGACAGCACCCGCAGGCGCAGGGTCAGTTGGGTGAACTCATCCAAGGCGCGAATGCTCGGCACGCTGGACAGCGTGATGTCTTCGGTGGCAGCGCGGATCTTGCTCATCTGATTCAGGGCGAACACACCGAGAAACAACATCAACGCACCAATAAACGCGAAGCCGAGGAAGGCCCTCGGAGCGATATTCATATTACGAAGCGACATGCGGGAATCCTGGGGGAGAAGCGCGATCCGTGCGGCCGTGAGACGGGGTGTGCCTCTCTATCGGTCGTACGACTAAAGTCTAAAGGGGCGTGTGCGGTTTTGTCGCACCTGACGAGGGGTTTGACTGATTCAGGAACCAGATCCGGTAAATGCAGTCACTAAGGCTCGAAAGTGCGGCCCGGCCCTTAAAAAACGGGCCGCGCGCCGGGGATAACCCTGGCATCCGAGGTGAATTTTCTTTATCGTCACCGCCCTTTGAAAAGCCAGAGAAATCAAAATGTTAGAAGCATCCCTCAGCCAATTGGAACAACTCGTCAGCGACCTCGTACAACAGAATCAGGACCTGCTGGGCAGCAATGAATCCCTCAAGGCCGAACTGGCCCGCGCCAAGGATGAGAACGACAGCCTGCAACTGAGCCTGATGGAACAGGAAGAGAAGCACGGCGCCACCGCCGCCCGTATCCAGGCGCTGGTTGAGCGTGTGAGTGCAGGGCCTGTCAGCGCATGAGTGAAGGGATAAAGGTCGTTTCGATTCTCGGAGAGGATTACTCGATCAAGGCCCCGCCTGGGGAAGATAAGACCCTGATGCACGCCGTGACCCTGCTCAAGGCCTCCCTGGCCACCACCAAGAAAAAGTACCCGACCCTGATCGGTGACAAATTACTGGTGCTGGCGGCGCTGAACCTGTGCGCCGAGCAGATCGAAATGCAGCAGGCTCACCAGCAGGAACTCGACCGTTACCAAGAGCAAGTCAGCGCCACGGTCGATGTGATTTCCAAGGCGATCGGAACGCCTTAGAACCACTCATCCTGCATACCGAGGCACGTGTCATCGCGTGCCTCCAGAATCGCCAGTTCATGATGGCAGCCCGGTACTTCCCAGGTCAGGAAGTACCGGGCAGCCCGGAGCTTGCCTTTGTAGAAGGCCACATCGGCCGCATTGCCCTTGGCCAAGCCTTCTTCGGCGCGAATTGCCTGTTCCAGCCAGCGCCAGCCAATCACCGTATGCCCGAACACCTTCAAGTACAGCGCCGAGTTCGCCAGGCTGCTGTTGACCTTGCCCTGGGCGAGATCCGTCAGCAGGCCGATGGTCACGCCTTGCAGGCGGTTCACCAGTTGTTCCAGCGGTTCCCTCAGTGCAGTGAGGCTTGGATATTGCTGCGCACGGGCGCCGGTTTCGGCGATCAACCTGATGAGTTGCTTCAAGCCCGCGCCGCCATTCTGCGCCAGCTTGCGCCCCAGCAAATCCAGGGACTGAATGCCATGGGTGCCTTCATGGATCGGGTTCAGGCGGTTATCACGGTAGTACTGCTCCACCGGGTATTCACGGGTGTAGCCGTGGCCGCCGAGAATCTGGATCGCCAGTTCGTTGGCCTTGAGGCAGAACTCCGACGGCCAGGATTTGACGATGGGGGTCAGCAGGTCCAGCAGTTCATGGGCCTGTTTGCGCGCGTCTTCGGTTTCCAGGGTGGTGGTGTCGTCGAACAGGCGTGCGGCGTAGAGGCCCAGGTCGAAGGCGCCTTCCACATAGGATTTTTGTGTGAGCAGCATGCGCTTGATGTCGGCGTGCTGGATGATCGAGACCGGTGCGGTTGTAGGATCCTTGCTGTCGGGCAGGCGACCTTGAGGGCGCTCGCGGGCGTACTCCAGGGAATAGAGATAGCCGGCGTAGCCAAGCATTACCGCGCCCATACCTACACCGATGCGCGCCTCGTTCATCATCTGGAACATGCAGCTTAAACCTTGGTGCGGCTTGCCCACCAGATAGCCGACACAGTTGCCGTTATCGCCGAAATTCAACGCCGTGGAGGTGGTACCGCGCCAGCCCATCTTGTGGAACAGACCGGCCAGCAACACATCGTTGCGCTCGCCCAGGCTGCCATCGTCGTTGACCAGGAACTTGGGCACGATAAACAGCGAAATGCCCTTCACCCCGGCGGGCGCGTCCGGCAGCTTGGCCAGCACCATGTGCACGATGTTTTCCGACAGCGGGTGATCGCCGCCGGAAATAAAGATCTTGTTGCCCTTGAGGCGATAGGTGCCGTCAGCCGCTGGTTCTGCGCGGGTGCGAATATCCGACAGTGACGAACCTGCATGGGGTTCAGTCAGTGCCATGGTGCCGAAGAAACGGCCGTCGATCATCGGTTGCAGGAAGCGTTGTTTCTGATCGTCGGTGCCGAAGCTTTCGATCAGGTTGGCGGCGCCCATGGTCAGGAACGGGTAGGACGTGGACGCGGCGTTCGCCGACTGGAAGTGCGCGAAACAGGCTTGTGACAACAGGGTGGGCAGTTGCATGCCACCGGCTTCGAAACTGCGTGCTGTGTTGAGGAAACCGGCTTCAAGGAACGCATCCACCGCCGGTTTGACCTCCGGAATCAGAATGGCCTTGCCGTCTTCGTAGCGCGGTTCGTTCTCGTCGTTCTTGCGGTTGTGGGGCGCAAAGTATTTTTCCGCAATGCTGCGTGCGGTGCTGATGGCCGCGTCGAAGGTTTCGCGATTGTGCTCGGCAAACCGCTCGCGCTGGGTCAGGCCCTCGGCATCGAGGACTTCGTACAGCTCGAAAGCCAGATTGCGGGAACTGAGCAGCGTCTCGGACATGGCGGATTACCTTTGGAGGAATTGGCCTGAGTCTAAGTGCGCGAATAGAGGCTGGATAGCAACATTGATTTGGGTGATGCACAGGCAAATGTGGGAGGGGGCTTGCCCCCGATGGCGATGTGTCAGTCACCAAGTGCATTGGCTGATCCACCGCTATCGGGGGCAAGCCCCCTCCCACATTTTTTACCGCATTTCGTCAGGCAGTTAGCCGATGGTCATCAGGCTGGCGTTACCACCCGCCGCAGCGGTGTTGACACTCAACGCCCGCTCAATCACCAAACGCTCCAGCGCAATCGCCGTCTCGCCCTGGGATAAACCATGCACCCCGACAATCGCGCCACCACGCTGTGCCACTTGCTGGCACACCGCGCGCAACTGGTCGGAATCACCGTGGTGCAATACCGCATCGAACACCACTTCGTCCTTGGTCCAGTCGGCCACGCGCTTGATCTTCGCCTGAATCTCCTTCGGCAGGCGTGGGAACAAGGCCTTGGTCAGGTCAGATTCCGGCCATACCGCCGAACCGCCCACGGCCAGCACTGCCGCCAGTTGCGTCAACAGATCACCTTCCACGTCCGCCAGGCACAGAACGTGCTCGCGGGGCAGGATGGCGTAACTGTTGCGCTCGCCGGTCGGGCCGGCCAGTTGGCGGGTGATACCGCTTTGCGATTGCGCGGCGAACTGGCTGCACAGGGCGCTGAGTTCGCTGAACTGGTTGCTGTCGGCCCAGGTTTTGAGGGCCGTCAGCGGTTGGCTCATGGCGTCGCGCAAGCGAACATCCGGTGCGGCCAGTGCGTCGCCGCGTACGAAGGATTGCTCGATCGCATCCGTAGGACGGGTCGACAGCAGGCGGTACAGGTACAGCGGGCCGCCGGCTTTCGGACCAGTGCCCGACAGGCCTTCGCCGCCGAACGGTTGTACGCCGACCACGGCACCGACGATGTTGCGGTTCACATAGACGTTACCGGCATTGACGTTGTCGATCACCTTGGCGATGGTCTCGTCGATGCGGGTGTGCACGCCCAGGGTCAGGCCGTAGCCGGAAGCGTTGATCTGGCCGATGAGCTGGTCGATCTCTTTACGCTTGTAGCGCACCACGTGCAGTACCGGACCGAAGATCTCGCGTTGCAACTCGTCGAAGCTTTCCAGTTCGATCAGGGTTGGCATCACGAAGGTGCCGCGCTTGATCTCTTCACCATCGGCAATCGCCACCTGGTATACGTTGCGGCCTTTGTCGCGCATGGCCTGGATGTGTTTCTCGATGCCGGCCTTGGCTTCGGCGTCGATCACCGGGCCGATATCCACCGACAGGCGCTCCGGGTTGCCCAGGCGGCATTCAGCCATGGCGCCCTTGAGCATTTCGATCACACGGTCTGCTGAATCTTCCTGCAGGCACAGTACGCGCAGGGCCGAGCAACGCTGGCCGGCGCTGTCGAAGGCCGAAGACACCACGTCGATCACGACTTGTTCGGTCAGCGCCGAGGAGTCGACGATCATCGCGTTCTGGCCGCCGGTTTCGGCGATCAACGGGATCGGACGGCCCTGGGCGTCCAGGCGGCCCGCGACATTACGTTGCAGCAGACGCGCCACTTCGGTAGAGCCAGTGAACATCACGCCTTTGACGCGATCATCCCCCACCAGGCGGGCACCCACGGTTTCGCCCTGGCCCGGCAGCAGTTGCAGCACGCCTTCCGGAATACCGGCTTCCAACAGGATGCGCACGGCTTGCGCGGCGACCAGCGGAGTTTGTTCGGCCGGCTTGGCCAGTACCGGGTTGCCGGCGGCCAATGCGGCGGCGACTTGGCCGCTGAAGATGGCCAGTGGGAAGTTCCACGGGCTGATGCAGACCACCGGGCCCAGTGGCCGGTGGGCGTCGTTGGTGAAGTCGTTGCGTGCCTGCACCGCGTAGTAGCGCAGGAAGTCCACGGCTTCACGCACTTCGGCGATGGCGTTGGCGAAGGTCTTGCCGGCTTCGCGGGCCAGCAGGCCCATCAGCGGCTGGATCTCGCCCTCCATCAGGTCGGCGGCGCGCTCCAGGATAGCGGCGCGTTCGGCGGGCGGGGTGGCCTGCCAGATCGGACCGGCACTGATTGCGCACAGGATGGCGTTGTCGACGTCTTCGACGGTGGCTTCTTGTACATGACCGACTACATCGCGCAGGTCGGACGGGTTGAGCACCGGCGCCGCTGCTTGCTCGCTGGAGGTACAACCGAGCATCGGCGTGGCTTTCCAGTTGTTGTGAGCGGTGGCGAGAAGGGCACACGAAAGCGATGCCAGGCGATGTTCGTTGGCCAGGTCGATACCGGCCGAGTTGGCGCGGTCGCTACCGTACAGGTCACGTGGCAATGGAATGCGCGGGTGCGGCAGGCCGAAGCCGCCTTCCAGCGTGGCCATTTGCTCGATGCTGGTCACCGGATCGGCCACCAGCTCCTGGATCGAGATGGATTGGTCGGCAATACGGTTGACGAACGAAGTGTTCGCGCCGTTTTCCAGCAGGCGACGGACCAGGTAGGCCAGCAGCGTTTCGTGGGTGCCGACCGGTGCATACACGCGGCACGGACGGTTCAGCTTGCCATCGGCAACCTTGCCTACAACCTGCTCGTACAGTGGCTCACCCATGCCGTGCAGGCACTGGAACTCGTACTGGCCGGGGTAATAGTTCTGACCGGCGATATGGTAGATGGCCGAAAGCGTGTGGGCGTTGTGCGTGGCGAACTGCGGGTAGATGACTTCCGGTACCGACAGCAGTTTGCGTGCGCAGGCGATGTAGGACACGTCGGTGTACACCTTGCGGGTGTACACCGGGTAGCCTTCCAGGCCTTCGACCTGGGCGCGCTTGATTTCGCTGTCCCAGTACGCGCCTTTTACCAGGCGGATCATCAGGCGGTGGCGGCTGCGGCGCGCCAGGTCGATGACGTAGTCGATCACATACGGGCAACGCTTCTGGTAGGCCTGGATCACGAAACCGATGCCGTTCCAGCCAGTCAGTTGAGGCTCGAAGCACAGGCGCTCGAGCAGGTCCAGGGACAGCTCCAGGCGGTCGGCTTCTTCGGCGTCGATGTTCAAACCGATGTCGTATTGCTTGGCCAGGAGCGTCAGGGACAGTAGGCGCGGGTACAGCTCATCCATCACGCGCTCATACTGCGCACGGCTGTAGCGCGGGTGCAGCGCCGACAGCTTGATGGAAATGCCCGGGCCTTCATAAATCCCACGGCCGTGGGAGGCTTTGCCGATGGAGTGGATGGCTTGTTCGTACGAGGCCAGGTACTTCTGGGCATCGTGCTCGGTGAGCGCGGCTTCACCGAGCATGTCGTAGGAATAGCGGAAGCCCTTGGCTTCGAATTTGCTCGCATTGGCCAGGGCTTCGGCGATGGTTTCGCCGGTGACGAACTGTTCGCCCATCAGGCGCATGGCCATGTCGACGCCCTTGCGGATCATCGGCTCGCCGCTCTTGCCGATGATGCGGCTCAGGGACGAGGTGAGGCCGGCTTCATTGTGGGTGGCGACCAGTTTGCCGGTCAGCAGCAGGCCCCAGGTGGCGGCGTTGACGAACAGCGACGGGCTGTTGCCCAAATGCGGCTGCCAGTTGCCGGTGCTGATCTTGTCGCGGATCAGCGCGTCGCGGGTGCCCTTGTCCGGGATGCGCAGCAGCGCTTCGGCCAGGCACATCAGGGCGACACCTTCCTGGGACGACAGGGAAAACTCTTGCAGCAGGCCCTGGACAATCCCGGCACGGCCGCCGGCGCTCTTCTGGTTACGCAGTTTTTCGGCAATCGAGGCGGCGAGCTTGTTGGTGGCTTCGGCCATCGGCGCCGGCAGGCGGGCCTGTTCGATCAGCATCGGCACCACTTCCGGCTCGGGGCGACGGTAAGCGGCAGTGATCGACGCACGCAGCACGGATTGCGGCAGGATGCTTTCGGCGAATTCGAGGAAGCACTGGTGGGCGTGGTCGGTCTGGACCTCGCCCGCGTCGTCCGCGTCCTTGCTGCTCAAACCATTGAGTTCGGTCAGGGATGCACCACCCTCCAGTTTCTCCAGGTAATTGAAAATCGCCTGCTTGATCAGCCAGTGCGGCGTGCGATCGATGGAGGTCGCGGCGGCCTTGAGGCGCTCGCGGGTCGGGTCGTCAAGTTTGACCCCAAGGGTGGTCGTAGCCATTTTCTTATCCTCATGGGTGCCACTACCGAGTGGCATCAGCTGGCGGCAAGATTAGCTTTGCGCATGCAGAGGTGCAACCGGGTGCAACCCATTTTCTTCATGATTTTTTCGATCGTGATCGGGAAAAAAACGGCCTTCGACGGAATCCGCTTCGCCTTGGTGCGTTTGCTTCTGAGATCGGCTGTTCTTGCTCCGAAAAGGAGCAAAAACGAGGTGTTTTGCGCATTTAACATCAAGGTGCAACTTATTCTCGCGAAACTGGTTGCACCTTATTTGCTTTGTTGAATAGCATTCGCGCCCAAGGTGCAACCACCTCTGAGGTTTGGTTCATCGGCTGGCGGCTTTCCTGGGGAAACGTCAGTCATAAATGCGCGGCACGCAGCTACGTCTACCTACTTCCAGTGGGTGGTCGTCTGACAGACCGCCGCTACATAAAAACAAAGCCAGGGCGTCACTCTTATGAGCGTTAGTAATCCAACCCTGATCACGTTCGTGATCTACATCGCAGCAATGGTGCTGATCGGCTTCATGGCCTATCGCTCCACCAACAACCTTTCCGACTACATCTTGGGCGGTCGCAGCCTCGGTAGCGTGGTGACAGCCTTGTCGGCCGGTGCTTCCGACATGAGCGGCTGGTTGTTGATGGGCCTGCCGGGCGCGATCTACATGTCCGGCCTGTCGGAAAGCTGGATCGCCATCGGCCTGATCGTTGGTGCCTACCTCAACTGGCTGTTCGTCGCCGGTCGCCTGCGGGTCCAGACCGAGCACAACGGTGACGCCCTGACCCTGCCGGATTATTTCTCCAGCCGTTTCGAAGATAAAAGCGGCCTGCTGCGGATCATCTCCGCCGTGGTGATCCTGGTGTTCTTCACCATTTACTGCGCTTCCGGCATCGTGGCCGGTGCCCGCTTGTTCGAAAGCACTTTCGGCATGTCCTACGAGACCGCCCTTTGGGCCGGTGCCGCAGCGACCATTGCCTACACCTTCGTCGGTGGTTTCCTGGCCGTGAGCTGGACTGACACCGTACAGGCCACCCTGATGATTTTCGCGCTGATCCTCACGCCGATCATCGTGCTGCTGGCCACTGGTGGCGTCGACACCACTTTCCTGGCCATCGAAGCCAAGAACCCTGACAACTTCAACATGCTGAAAAACACCACCTTCATCGGCATCATTTCGCTGATGGGCTGGGGCCTGGGTTACTTCGGCCAGCCGCATATCCTGGCGCGCTTCATGGCGGCGGATTCGGTGAAGTCGATTGCCAAGGCGCGTCGTATCTCCATGACCTGGATGATCCTGTGCCTGGGCGGCACGGTGGCGGTGGGCTTCTTCGGTATTGCCTACTTCTCGGCACACCCGGAAGTGGCCGGTCCTGTGACTGAAAACCACGAACGCGTATTCATCGAGCTGGCCAAGCTGCTGTTCAACCCATGGATTGCCGGTGTGTTGCTGTCGGCCATCCTGGCTGCCGTGATGAGTACCCTGAGCTGCCAATTGCTGGTGTGCTCCAGCGCCCTGACCGAAGACTTCTACAAAACCTTTCTGCGCAAGACCGCCTCCCAGGTTGAGCTGGTGTGGGTCGGTCGTGCCATGGTGCTGCTGGTGGCCCTGGTCGCTATCGGCCTGGCCGCCAACCCGAACAACCGCGTACTGGGCCTGGTGAGCTACGCCTGGGCCGGTTTCGGCGCCGCGTTCGGTCCTGTGGTGCTGATCTCGGTGATCTGGAAAGGCATGACCCGCAACGGCGCACTGGCCGGTATCCTGGTCGGCGCGATCACCGTGATCGTGTGGAAACACTTTGAGCTGCTGGGCCTGTACGAAATCATCCCAGGTTTCATCTTCGCCAGCCTCGCGATCTACGTCGTGAGCAAGATGGGCGCACCGACTGCGGGTATGGTCGAGCGTTTTGATGCGGCGGAAAAAGACTACAACCTCAACAAGTAATTCGCCGGGCCTTAAGCGCCTGATGAGTTGAAAGAGAGGCCCGCTTCCTATGGATAGCGGGCCTTTTTTTGCGTGTGCTTTACGCCGACCCAGAGAGGATTCGTACGCGTTTTTGTAGGGTTTTACTGATTTGTCTGGCGCGTGCTCGGCAGAGGACAACCGTGATGCAGAATCGGCCCCTTACCCCTTGCAGAGAAACACCGGATGTTAGCTCCTGCCAATCAGAGTGCCTTTACCCTGTCCCTCAATGGGGAACCCAGTGAATTCAAGGTCCACGGGTTCATGGGGACTGAGTTCATCAGCCTGCCTTTTCGCTTTGACCTGGAGTTGGTCAGCGAGCAACCCGACCTGGACCTTGAGAGCCTGCTGCACAGCCAGGCGTTCCTGGGGTTTGATGCCAATGGCCATGGCATTCATGGCCTGGTGTATCGGGTCGCACAAGGTGATTCGGGCAGGCGCCTTACGCGCTATCAGATCACCCTGATGCCGCAGCTGGCTTATCTGGAGCACAGCACGCATCAGCGGATCTTCCAGAAACAAACAGTGCCCCAGATCATTGCGCAGGTATTGGAAGCCCAGGCAATCAAGGCTGATGCCTTCGCGTTTCATCTGAGCGGCAAGTACCCCGAGTGTGAGTATTGTGTTCAGTTCGGCGAAACCGATCTGGAGTTTATTCAACGCTTGTGTGCCGAATGGGGCATTCACTATCACTTCCAGCACAGCCCCGAGCGCCACCTGTTGGTGTTTGGCGACGACCAGAGTGTGTTCGCGCAGCCGGATCACGTCACGCCGTATTCACCCGGCTCCGGGATGGTGGCCGATGGGCCTGCGATCAAGCGCTTTATTCTGCGGCTGAAGACCCGCACCAGCGGTGTGAATCTGCGGGACTACGACTTCAAAAAGCCGAACCTGACGTTGGAAAGCGCAGTCTCCAGCAATCGGCAACCGACTCTGAACGACCAGCGTTACCCAGGGCACTTCGAAGATCGTGAGCGTGGCAAGTACCTGGCGCAACGCGTGCTGGAGCGTCATCGCAGCGATTACCGCCAGGCCCGTGGCCATAGCGATCAACCGGCGTTGGTCACCGGACAGTTCCTGAAGATGGCTGGTCACCCTCGCCAGGAGTGGAATGCCTTGTGGCTGGTCACTCAGTTGCACCATACAGGGCGGCAGCCTCAGGTGCTTGAGGAATCTGCCCCTGAAGGGTATGGCGATGAATCCTCCCAAGGCTACAGCAATGAATTTGTCGTAACGCCCTGGGACGTGCTGTTTCGAACACCGCTCATGATGTCGCGGCCGTCCATATCGGGTTACCAGAACGCAGTAGTGACGGGGCCCGCCGACAGTGAAATCCATTGTGACGAGTACGGCCGGGTCAAGGTGCAGTTTGCCTGGGACCGCAACGGTGAACGCAACGATCAGTCCAGCTGCTGGCTGAGGGTTGCCAGCGGTTGGGCCCATGATCGTTACGGTTCTGTGTTGATTCCGCGGGTCGGTATGGAGGTCCTGGTGGGCTTCGTCAATGGCGACCCGGATATGCCATTGGTGATGGGTTGCCTGCCTAATGCGGCAACACAGGTGCCCCTCGATTTGCCGGCGGACAAGACCCGAAGCATCTTGCGCAGCCAGAGCAGCCCTGGGGGGGGTGGCTACAACGAGCTACGCATCGAGGATCGCAAGGGGGCCGAGGAAATCTATCTGCGCGCCCAGCGGGATTGGACGCAGCATGTGCTGCATGACCATCGGGTGACGGTGGATGGCGAATCGCACCATGAAGTGCAGGGCGAGGAACAGCGGATAAATCATGGCAACCGCCTGACCGACCTCAAGCAGGACGACCATCTGGTGGTGGGCGGTTCGCAGCAGGTCCGGGCCGGGCAGACCATCCAGATAGGCGCAGGACAAAGCATCGTCATTGGCGCGGGCGCGACCGTCACGATTCAGGCGGGTGGGCAGTCGATCACCCTGTCTGCCGGTGGCATTTTCAGCAGCGTGCCGATCCAGCCTGGCGGGGCGCCCGCTGCAGTAGCGGCGCCGTTGATGCCGGGGGTGAAGGAAAAACTGTTGGCAGTGATCCCGGCTCCGCTGTCCCGTGTGCAGGTCGCCAGCCTGAAACGCAGTGCACCGTTTTGCGAAGAGTGCGAACGATGCAGGAACGGCCAGTGCAATCTCACCTGACCTCCACCCAGAAGGACTCTACGTCGATGCTTCAACCCTTGCTTGCTGGTGAAAAGATCTTCGCAGTACTCGGCGCTGCCAGCGACGCCCAGCCCTTGAATGCGTGGCGAACGCTGGCCGGCGGAGCGCCTTTGCATCCCGTTTGGGCCAGTACGGCCTATGCGAGCTGGGAGGAGGTGATGCCCTATGTAGGCATCGTCGATCCAGGTAGCGCGTTCCTGGAATGGGCCGCCGCCACAGACGCCACGGATTGGGGCTGGCTGGCCGTATCGTCCTGCCCGTTGGACGTGGTGGTCGCACACCTGCAAAGCCTGACCAAGGTGTACCTGGCCGATGGGCAAGAGGTATTTTTGCGCTTTTGGGATGGCGCGCAGTTTCTGCCGATCATTCAGCGCTGCGGTGAAGAGCTGTTGCCGGTGTTCCCGCGATACCTCATTAATGGCCAATCACTGACTGTTGCGACTGGCCCGGTCACTGCCGCCAAAGCCAGCCCATGGTGGCGAGTGCCGGTCCCTTTGCTGGAGCACTTGGCGGAGCAATCGCCGCAAACCCTGGTCGGTAACCTGTTGCAGTGGCTCGAAGAGCAGCGACCCGACCTCTACACCGCTTTTGCGCCGGCGACCCTGCAGCACAAGGTCGCCTACTTTGCGCGTCGACCGGGTATCAGCCATGAAGCGCTGGCTGATTACCTGGCCTCAGAGCTGAGTTGAGCCCAGCGCCTGCTGCAAATCCTCGATCAGGTCTTCAATGGCTTCGATGCCCACCGACAGGCGAATCATCTCCGGCTTCACGCCGGCCTTGGCCTGTTCTTGCTCGTTCATCTGCCGGTGGGTGGTGGAGGCCGGGTGGCAGGCCAGGGATTTGGCATCGCCGATGTTCACCAGGCGCTTGAAGATGCGCAGTGCGTCATAGAAGCGCACGCCGGCCTCATAGCCGCCCTTCAAGCCAAATGAAAGGATTGCTGACGGTTTGCCTTGCAAGTACTTCTGCGCCAGTTCGTGGTGCGGGTGGTCCGGCAGGCCTGCGTAGCTGACCCACTCTACCTCGACATGGCCTTGCAGGAACTGTGCGACCTTCAGGGCGTTTTCAGTATGGCGCTCCATGCGCAGGGCCAGGGTTTCCAGGCCTTGCAGCAGCAGGAAGGCGTTCATCGGGGCCAGTGCTGCGCCGGTGTTGCGCAGTGGAACGGTGCGGGCGCGAGCGATGAAGGCGGCCGGGCCGAATTTCTCGGTGTAGACCACGCCGTGATAGGCGGGCTCGGGGTTGTTGAGCCCGGGGAATTTCTGCGGGTAGTCGGTCCAGGGGAAGTTGCCGCTGTCGACGATCACGCCGCCCAGGGAGTTGCCGTGGCCGCCGATGTACTTGGTCACCGAGTGCACCACGATATCGGCGCCGAACCGGATGGGTTTGCACAGGATCGGCGTGGCCACGGTGTTATCCACCACCAGCGGCACGCCGTGCGCGTGGGCGACGTTGGCCAGGGCTTCCAGGTCGACGATGTTGCCCGCCGGGTTGCCAATGCTTTCGCAGTACACCAGCTTGGTGTTGTCGTCGATCAGCTCGGCGATGGCTTCGGCGCAGTCATCCCGCGCAAAGCGAACATCGACGCCGAAGCTGGGCAGCAAGTGCGCGAACAAGGTGTAGGTGCCGCCGTAGAGTTGCGGGGTGGTGACGATATTGTCCCCGGCGCGGGTGAGCGTCTGGATCGCGTAGTGGATCGCCGCGCTGCCGGCCGACACCGCCAGGCCTGCGATACCGCCTTCGAGCGCGGCGATGCGTTGCTCCAGCACGTCGTTGGTGGGGTTCATGATCCGCGTGTAGATATTGCCGGGCACGTCCAGGTTGAACAGGTCGGCGCCGTGCTGGGCGTTGTCGAATTCGAAGGCAACATTCTGGTAGATCGGCACAGCAACAGCCTTGGTGGTCGGGTCCGACTGGAAGCCGTGGTGCAGTGCGATGGTGGCGTCTTTCATGATTGTGATGGACCTCCCTGGAGTGTGGATCGCCACAATAAGTCCGAGTCATCATTGATATTTAGACTTTTTTCAGGTGAAAGCCTGTCTTTTCGATATAAGTACCGCCCGGCACGTTGCCCTGCACCAACGCTTGCGTAAAAGGTAAACTTCGCCCCCTGCGCAGGAGCAACCATGAATTATCGTCACGCCTTTCACGCCGGCAACCACGCCGATGTCTTCAAACACCTGACCTTGACCCGCCTCATCGCCCTGATGTCGCGCAAGGAGCAGCCGTTCGCCTACCTCGACACCCATGCGGGGATCGGTCTGTACGACCTGCAGGGCGACCAGGCCAACCGCACCGGTGAATACCTGGAAGGCATCGCCCGCCTGTGGAGCGCAAGCGACCTGCCGCCGTTGACCGCCGATTACATGCGCGTGCTGCATGAGATGAACCCGGATGGCGAGTTGCGCTACTACCCTGGTTCGCCCGAGCTGGCGCGGCGCCTGACGCGCCCTCAGGACCGCGTGCTGCTCAATGAGAAACACCCGGAAGACGGCGTGTTGCTCAAGGACAACATGAAGGGTGACCGCCGCGTCAAAGTGCACCTGGGCGAAGGTTGGCACGTACCGCGTGCGCTGTTGCCGGTGCCGGAAAAGCGCGCGCTGATGCTGATCGACCCGCCGTTCGAAAAGCTCGACGAGATGCAACGCTGCGCCGCCTCCCTCAAGGAAGCCGTGGGCCGTATGCGCCAGACCGTCGCGGCCATCTGGTACCCGGTGAAAGACCAGCGCATGTTGCGTCGTTTCTACCAGGACCTGGCCGGCACCGGCGCGCCGAAGTTGCTGCGAGTGGAGTTACTGGTGCATCCGCTGGACACCCCCAACACCCTGACCGGCTCGGGCCTGGCCATCGCCAACCCGCCGTGGGGGCTGGAAGAGGAGCTGCGTGAGCTGCTGCCGTGGCTGTCCAGGAAGCTTGGGCAGACCCAGGGCGGGTGGCAGATGGATTGGCTCATCGCTGAGTAACCACGCCTTGTGAATACCTCATGTGGGAGGGGGCAAGCCCCCTCCCACATTTTACCCGTGTCGACTTTAGATCGGGCAGGTCACACCGGTGCCACCAATCCCGCAATAGCCCTGCGGATTTTTCGCCAGGTACTGCTGGTGATACGCCTCGGCGAAGTACACCGTCGGTGCCTCTTCGATTTCGGTGGTAATCGCACCCAGGCCGGCCTTGGTCAGTTCGGCTTGATACGCCTTGGCGCTGGCCTGCGCCGCCGCCAGTTGTTCCGGCGTGGTGGCATAAATCACTGAGCGGTACTGGCTGCCGATGTCATTGCCCTGGCGCATGCCCTGGGTGGGGTTGTGCAGTTCCCAGAACATTTTCAACAAGTCTTCGTATTTCACTTTGGCCTGGTCATACACCACCAGCACCACTTCGCTGTGGCCGGTCAGGCCCGAGCAGACTTCTTCATAGGTCGGGTTGGGCGTGTAGCCGCCGGCGTAACCGACCACAGTGCTGACCACGCCATCGCGCTGCCAGAACCGACGCTCGGCACCCCAGAAGCAGCCCAGGCCGAAGATTGCAAAGCCGACGTCATCGAGGAACGGTCCGAGCAGCGGGTTGCCATTGACGAAGTGCGTCTCCGGCAATGCCATCGGGGTTTCACGGCCAGGCAGAGCTTGTTCTTGAGTAGGCAGCACGTTTTTGTTCACCAGAATTTCCGAGCGCAAGACCATGATCAGTCCTCTCGTCAGGTTGAGTTAGCAATAAAGATTGAGACCGCCAGTGTGCCCGAGTGTTACAGCGCTGTCAGGCGATAGGGCCGCGCGGGTAGCGTTTCAGCATCGCCAGCAGCTCGGCGCCGGGGATCGGTCGGTCGAACAGGTAGCCCTGGCCCACATCGCAACGGTGCCGGCGCAGGAACGCCAGTTGCTCGGCGGTCTCGATGCCCTCGGCCACTACCTTGAGCTTGAGATTGTGGGCCATGGCGATCACCGCCGAGGTGATTTCCATGTCGTCCTGGTTGTCCGGGATTTCGTGGATGAAGCTGCGGTCGATCTTGATGATGTCGATGGGGAATTTTTTCAAGTAACTCAACGACGAGTAACCGGTGCCGAAGTCGTCCATGGCCAGGGTCAGGCCGAAGCTCTTCAATTGATCAAGCTGCAGGCGCGTGTCTTCGGTGGCTTCCAGTAGCAGGCCTTCGGTCAGTTCCAGCTCCAGCAGGTTGGCCGGCAGTTTTTCTTCCTTGAGGATCGTGGCGATCGAGGCCACCAGGTCCGGGTCGGAAAACTGCTTGGGTGACAGGTTGATCGCCACCTGCAAGTTGCCCATGCCAGCGGCGGTCAACTGACGGCTCATGCGACAGGCCTGGCGCGCGATCCATTTGCCGATGGGGATAATCAGGCCGGTTTCTTCAGCCACGCTGATGAATTGGTCAGGGCGGATCATGCCTTTTTCCGGATGGTTCCAGCGCAATAGCGCTTCCATGCCCAGCAGACGGCCACTGCGCAGGCACAGCTTGGGCTGGTAGAACACGTCCAGTTCGTTCTGGGTGAGGGCGCGGCGCAGGTTGTTCTCGACGAACAGCTTGTAGCTGGCCTCGGCATTCAGCGCTTCGGTAAAGATCTGCACCTGATGTTTGCCGTTGGCCTTGGCCTTGTGCAGGGCCAGGCCGGCGTTACGCATCAGGGTCTGCGGGTCGCGGCCATGCAGTGGCGCGCAGGCCAGGCCCACGGAGCCGGTGACGCTGATCAACTGGTTGTCGACGAACATCGGCTTGTCGAGGGTCGCGAGCAATTGGCTGGCCACCAACTGGCCACTTTCCAGGTCGGTGTCGTCGAGCAGCACCGCAAACTCGTTGCTGGCAAAGCGCGCCAGGCTGCCACCGGTGCTCAGGCTGTTGCGCAGGCGCCGGGCCAGGCTGATCAGCAGCTTGTCACCGGTCTGGTGGCCTAGGCTGTCGTTGATGCGCTTGAAGTTGTCGATGTCCACCAGCAGCAGGCTGATCGGGCTGTCGCTGTCACGGGCGAAGCGTTCATCGAGGTTGCGGATGAACGCCGGGCGATTGCCCAGGTTGGTCAGGTTGTCCGTGTAGGCCAGGCGCTCGATACGCTGCTGGGCCAGCTTGGTCTGGGTAATGTCTTCGTAGATGCCGATGTAGTGCGTCAGCTCACGGTTGTCGCCATACACCTTGGAAATCGACAGCTGGCCCCAGTAGGGCTCCAGGTTCTTGCGCCGGCTCTTGAATTCGCCCTGCCAGCTGTTGCTTTTGGCCAGGCTCGAGGGAGCGTCGAACAGCAATTCGCTGAGGTTCTCCAGCGCCGGCAATTGGGCCAGGCGGTGGCCGTGAACCTCTTCGGCGCTGTACTGGGTGATTGCAGTAAAGCTTGGGTTGACGTACTCCACTACACCATCGCAGTTGACCAGCAGAAAGGCGTTGGCGCTTTGTTCCACGGCACGCTGGAACAGGTGCAGGGCGCTGGTGGCGGTGCGGCGGTTGTGGTTGTTGATCACCTGGGCGAACTGGTCGGCCAGCTCGCCGGCAAAGGCAATTTCATCGGCCTGCCAGGCGCGGGTGCTGCCGCTTTGCTCCAGGCACAGCACGCCCACCACATGGCCATCGACGCGAATGCTCGCGTCAAGCATCGCGTGGATGTCTTTGTCGCGCAGGCTGTCGGCCATTTCTCGGGTGCGCGGGTCGCGCAGTGCGTTGGTGGCGTCGATGGCCCGGCTGGAGTGCAAGGCTTCCAGGTAGTCCGGGAAGCAACTGGCGTCGATAGGCTCGGGCAAGTGATGCTGCCCGTCTGCGCGGTGGTAAGCGGAGATCGGCACCAGGCGCTGGCCTTCAAGGTTCCAGATGCTGGCGCAGTCGATCTGGTAGATATCGCAGGCGCTGCGGGTGATCAGCTCGGCAGCTTCCTGCAGCGAATTGTTAGTGGTGTAGCGCTGACGGGCCAGCAGCAGGATCAACTCCTGTTGGGCGCGCACCCGCTCAAGGTGCTGCAACTGTTCCTGCTGGGCCCGCTGGTTGAGTTCCAGGGCGATCTGCAGGCGGCTGTTCTGGTTCTCCAGGTCTGCCGTGGGCACGGCAGTGGGGATTTCACTGAACAGGCCATCGACCACCATCAGGTAGCCGCGCAGCAGGTGGCGATTGTGTTGTTTGTAGGCTTCGCCCATTTCCAGCAGGCTCAGCGGGCCGTCGCTGGTGTGCAGGGTGTAGCGCACCAGGTAGTGCGGGCTCTGGTTCAGTTGCTGCTGGATGATGTCGTGCAGTTGATAGCGCGCCTGGGGCTCCATCAGGCTGGCGTAAGGAGTGCCGATCAGCGCGCACAGCTCGACCGCCGGCAGGCCGAATTGGCGCTCGCAATTGGGGTCGAGGTAAAGGAGGGCCCAGCTTGCCTCATTAAGCCGCTCGAAACGCAGCATACCGAGGCGCGAAGGCACCGGTAACTGCGTCACTACCTCGGCCGCCATTCGGGCGACATCGGGCTGGCTTTTCATGGGGGAGACTCACTTGAAATAACGCGCACGGCGCCGGGCTCACGCCCTCTTTTCTGTTGCCTGCGGCAAGGTTGCATCATGCGGCGCGGGCTGACAAGAGAGGATGAAGGCTAAGTGCTATAACGGGGTTATCGGCTGCGGAAGGGATTTCTGCAATCGAGGTGATGGAAGGTGTACAAACCTGTCTTGTATGTCCAGTTTCCTGCCTGAAAGCCGGCAAAAAAAGCCCCGCCAAGTGGCGGGGTTGAGGTACGAGCGTGGCGCTCGAAAATCGATACAGCCAGGCCTCCTCAGTGAAGAGGAGGCCGTGACGGTTTACAGCAAGATCGTGCGGATATCGTTCAGCACTTGGCCCAGACGCTGGGTGAAGCGCGCAGCGGCGGCGCCGTTGATCACACGGTGATCGTAGGACAGCGACAGCGGCAGCATCAGCTTCGGCTGGAACGCTTTACCGTCCCAAACCGGCTGGATAGTCGCCTTGGACACACCCAGGATCGCCACTTCCGGCGCGTTGACGATTGGCGTAAAGCCAGTACCGCCAATGTGACCGAGGCTGGAGATGGTGAAGCATGCGCCCTGCATGTCGTCCGGGGTGAGCTTCTTGTCGCGGGCCTTGGCAGCCAGCGCGGCGGCTTCGGCTGCGAGTTGCAGCAGGCTCTTCTGGTCGACGTTCTTGATCACCGGTACCAGCAGGCCATCCGGGGTGTCCACCGCGAAACCGATGTGCACGTACTTCTTGCGGATGATCGCCTTGCCGCTTGGCGCCAGCGAACTGTTGAAGTCCGGCAGCTCCTTGAGCAGGTAGGCACAGGCCTTGAGCAGCAGCGGCAGCACGGTCAGTTTCACGCCGGCTTTTTCGGCCACGGCTTTCTGCGCAATGCGGAAAGCTTCCAGGTCGGTGATGTCGGCCTGGTCGAACTGCGTCACGTGCGGGATGTTCAGCCAACTGGCGTGCAGGCCGGCCGCGCCGATTTGCATCAGGCGGGTCATCGGCACTTCTTCGACTTCGCCGAAGCGGCTGAAGTCCACGGTGCGGATCGGCGGAATGCCCGAACCACCGGTAGCGCCACCAGCAGCTGGCGCTTCCTTGGCTTTCTGCATCATGGCCTTGACGTAAACCTGCACGTCTTCCTTCAACACGCGACCGTGAGGGCCAGTGGCCGACACAGCGCTCAGCTCCACGCCGAACTCACGGGCCAACTGACGCACGGCAGGGCCGGCGTGAACCTTGGCACCGCTTGGCGCAGGTGCGGCAGCAGCAGCGGCCGGAGCGGCCTCGACTTTTGCAGCAGGTGCATGTGCAGGTGCAGCGGCAGCCGGTGCGGCTTCAGCCTTGGCGGCTGGAGCAGCGGCCGGGGCTGAGGCGGCGGCAGGCGCTGCGCCTTGTACTTTCAGCTTGAGGATGAAGTCACCGGTGCCGACTTCGTCTTCCAGCTTGACCGCAATGCTTTCCACCACGCCGGCAGCCGGCGAAGGGATTTCCATGGAGGCTTTGTCGGACTCCAGGGTGATCAGCGACTGGTCGGCTTCGACGGTGTCGCCGACCTTGACCAGCAGCTCGATGATCTTGGCCTTGCCCGACGAACCGATGTCCGGGACGTGAATGTCCTGGACAGTGGCGGCGGCAGGTGCGGCAGCCGCAGCGGCAGGCGCTTCGGCAGGTTTTTCAGCAGCAGGCGCAGGTGCAGCGGCGGCAGCAGGGGCCGCCGGCGCAGGGGCCGCATCAGCGGCACCTTCGATTTCCAGCTCCAGCAGTTCGTCGCCTTCTTTCAGGCGGTCGCCCAGCTTCACTTTCAGGCTCTTGACCACGCCGGCCTTGGGAGCAGGGATTTCCATGCTCGCCTTGTCCGATTCCAGGGTCAGGATGCTCTGGTCGGCTTCGACGGTGTCGCCGACCTTCACAAACAGCTCGATTACTTCACCTTCACCGCTGCCGATGTCAGGTACGCGAATGAGTTCGCTCACAAAAAGTCTCCTCAGCAGTCCAGTGGGTTGCGTTTTTCCGGGTTGATCCCGAACTTGACGATAGCGTCAGCCACCACCTTCGGTTCGATCTCACCACGGTCAGCCAAGGCTTCCAGGGCTGCCAACACCACGAAGTGACGGTCAACTTCGAAGAAGTGACGCAGCTTCTTGCGGCTGTCACTGCGGCCGAAACCGTCGGTGCCCAGGACTTTGAATTCCTTGGACGGGACCCACTGGCGAATTTGTTCAGCAAACAGTTTCATGTAGTCGGTCGAAGCGATCACCGGGCCTTTACGGCCGGTCAGGCACTCTTCAACGAAGGTGCGCTGTGGCTTCTGGCCAGGGTGCAGGCGGTTGTGACGCTCTACGGCCAGGCCATCGCGACGCAGTTCGTTGAAGCTGGTCACGCTCCATACGTCGGCCCCGACGTTGAACTCGTCACGCAGGATCTTGGCCGCTTCACGCACTTCGCGCAGGATGGTGCCGGAGCCCATCAGCTGTACGTGGTGCGCTGCTTCCTTGGTGTCTTCTTCGAGCAGGTACATGCCCTTGATGATGCCTTCTTCCACGCCGGCCGGCATGGCTGGCTGCTGGTAGGACTCGTTCATCACAGTGATGTAGTAGAAAACGTCCTGCTGCTCTTCGGTCATCTTCTTCATGCCATCCTGGATGATCACCGCCAGCTCGTAGCCGTAGGTTGGATCAAAGGTGCGGCAGTTCGGGATGGTGGCAGCCAGGATGTGGCTGTGACCGTCTTCGTGTTGCAGGCCTTCGCCGTTCAGCGTGGTACGACCGGCGGTGCCGCCGATCAGGAAGCCACGGGTACGGCTGTCGCCTGCTGCCCAGGCCAGGTCGCCGATACGCTGGAAGCCGAACATCGAATAGAAGATGTAGAACGGCAGCATCGGCTGGTTGTGGCTGGAGTACGAAGTACCGGCAGCGATGAAGGAGCTCATTGCGCCCGCTTCGTTGATGCCTTCTTCGAGGATCTGGCCCTTCTTGTCTTCCTTGTAGAACATCACCTGGTCTTTATCGACTGGCTCGTAGAGCTGGCCGACGGAGGAGTAGATGCCCAACTGACGGAACATGCCTTCCATACCGAAGGTACGGGCTTCGTCCGGGATGATCGGGACGATGCGCGGGCCGATGTCCTTGTCCTTGACCAACTGCGCGAGGATCCGCACGAAGGCCATGGTGGTGGAGATTTCACGGTCGCCCGAGCCGTCAAGGATAGCCTTGAGGGTGCTCAGGTCCGGCGTCGGTACGCTGAAGCTCTGCGCGCGGCGTTGTGGCACGAAACCACCCAGTGCGGCGCGGCGCTCGGCCAGGTAGCGGGCTTCGGCGCTGTTCGGCTCCGGCTTGAAGAACGGCAGGTTTTCCAGCTCTTCATCCTTGACCGGGATGTCGAAGCGGTCACGGAACAACTTCAGGCTGTCGACATCGACTTTCTTGGTGTTGTGCGCAGTGTTCTTCGCTTCGCCGGCACCGGTGCCATAACCCTTGATGGTCTTGGCCAGGATGACGGTCGGTTGTTCTTTGTGGTTGACCGCTTCGTGGTACGCCGCGTAGACCTTGTACGGGTCGTGGCCGCCACGGTTGAGTTTCCAGATTTCGTCGTCGGACAGGTCGGCAACCATCGCCTTGAGTTCAGGCGTGTTGAAGAAGTGTTCGCGGACGAACGCGCCGTCCTTGGCCTTGTAGTTCTGGTACTCGCCGTCGATGACTTCGTCCATGCGACGCTGCAGGATACCGTCGACGTCCTTGGCCAGCAGTGGGTCCCAGAAACGACCCCAGATGACTTTGGTCACGTTCCACTGGGCGCCGCGGAACACGCCTTCGAGTTCCTGGATGATCTTGCCGTTGCCGCGAACCGGGCCGTCGAGGCGCTGCAGGTTGCAGTTGATGACAAAGATCAGGTTGTCCAGCTTCTCGCGGCCGGCCAGGGAGATGGCGCCCAGGGATTCCGGCTCGTCGCACTCGCCGTCGCCCAGGAAGCACCAGACCTTCTGTTTGCCTTCAGGGATGAAGCCACGGGCTTCCAGGTACTTCATGAAGCGTGCCTGGTAGATCGCCTGGATCGGGCCCAGGCCCATGGATACGGTCGGGAACTGCCAGAAATCAGGCATCAGCCAAGGGTGCGGGTACGACGACAGGCCGTTACCGTCCACTTCCTGGCGGAAGTTGTTCATGTGTTCTTCGCTGATGCGGCCTTCCATGAACGCACGGGCGTAGACGCCTGGCGAGGTGTGGCCCTGGAAGTAGATCAGGTCGCCGCCGTGTTCGTCGGTCGGGGCCTGGAAGAAGTAGTTGAAGCCGATGTCATACAGGGTTGCGCTGGAAGCGAAGCTGGAGATGTGACCGCCCAGGTCCGAATCTTTCAAGTTCGTGCGCATTACCATCGCCATGGCGTTCCAGCGTACCAGCGAGCGAATGCGGCGTTCCATGAACAGGTCGCCAGGCATGCGTGCTTCGTGGGTAACGGGGATGGTGTTGCGGTATGGCGTAGTGATGGCGTAAGGCAGTTGCGAGCCGCTGCGGGTCGCGAGTTCGCCCATACGGGTCATCAGGTAGTGAGCACGGTCTTCGCCTTCTTTGTCGAGAACCGATTCCAGGGCGTCCAGCCATTCCTGGGTTTCGACGGGATCGAGGTCTTGCATGGCTTGCTCCAGGGCGGAAAGGCTACCAGAATCGGTTGCCTGAAGTTTGCGACTGGCCTTGTGGGCAGACGACATAAATTCTTGGATGGCCGAAGGTTGCTTCGGCGTCCTGTAGTTTTACTACAAATCGTCGGCCATTTCAGCCTTTCGAATGTATATACGAGTAGTAAAACTACACAAGACTGAGCGTATGGCTCGGTCTGGCTGGTGAGCATAATCGTTATTGTTGATCTTTTGCGAACAAGAAAAGGTGAAAGCTTGATGTTGGCTGCCAAAATGAAATTAATTTCAGCTATTTCTAACCTTTGTTCGACAGTCCTTCATAGAGCGTGGTCCTTGCGTTCACAACACGTAGCCAATTACACGCCGATCAAGGATAGACCATGAGCCTTCCAACACTGGCCCAACTACCGGCCATTCTCTTGCCAAAAGCCCAGCGGGCCGAGCAGTCATTTCGTGACGCAGTGGCCGCGCTGGACGACGATCATGGACTTTCTGCGTGGACGCCGCAACGGTGGGCCGACTTCGCCCGCGTGTGCGCCGCCAGTGATTTCGTCATTGAACAGAGTGTTCGTGACCCTTTGATGTTGCTCGAGCTGGCCGCCTGGGGCGAGTTGGACCGGGGTTTTGCGCCCGGCGAGCTGTGCGGGCAGATTGCTGGCGCCGTGCAACAAGTCGAAACAGAAGATGAACTCGGCCGTGTGCTGCGTCGCCAGCGCACGCGCCAGCAAGTGCGCATCATCTGGCGCGACCTGACCCGCCAGGCCGACCTGGTGCAAACCTGCCGCGACCTTTCCGACATGGCCGACGCCTGCATCGACCAGGCCTACCAGTGGCTGTACCAACGTCACTGCGTACAGTTCGGCACGCCCACCGGGCGGCGCAGCGGCGAGCCGCAGCACATGGTGATCCTCGGCATGGGCAAGCTCGGTGCGGTGGAGTTGAACCTGTCGTCGGATATCGACTTGATCTTCGCCTACCCGGAAGGTGGCGAGACGGTGGGTGTGAAACGCGCCCTGGATAACCAGGAGTTTTTTATCCGCCTTGGTCAGAAACTGATCAAGGCCCTCGACCCGATCACCGTTGACGGCTTTGTGTTTCGCGTCGACATGCGCCTGCGTCCCTACGGCTCGGCCGGTGCGCTGGTACTGAGCTTCAACGCGCTGGAGCAGTATTACCAGGATCAGGGCCGTGACTGGGAACGCTACGCCATGATCAAGGCGCGGGTCGTGGCCGGCGACCAGGTGGCCGGTGCACAACTGCTCGACATGCTGCGGCCGTTCGTCTATCGCCGCTACCTGGACTTCTCCGCCATCGAAGCGCTGCGCACGATGAAGCAGTTGATTCAGCAGGAAGTACGGCGCAAAGGCATGGCCGACAACATCAAGCTGGGCTCGGGCGGCATCCGCGAAGTGGAGTTTATCGCCCAGGCGTTCCAGTTGATCCACGGCGGCCGCGACCTGAGCCTGCAACAGCGCCCGCTGCTCAAGGTGCTCGGCACCCTGGAAGGCCAGGGTTACCTGCCGCCGGCGGTGATTGCCGAATTGCGCAATGGCTACGAATTCCTGCGTTACACCGAGCACGCGATCCAGGCGATTGCCGATCGCCAGACACAAATGCTTCCGGACAGCCCCGAAGACCAGGCGCGCATTGCCTTTATGTTGGGCTTTGCCGATTGGGACGCTTTCCACGAGTGCCTGATGTACTGGCGCGGTCGGGTGGACTGGCACTTCCGCCAGGTGATCGCCGATCCGGATGAAGAAGAGGGCGAAGAAAGCGAGTTGGTGGTGGGCGGTGAGTGGTTGCCGCTTTGGGAGGAATCCCAGGATGAAGAGGCGGCCTGCCGTCAGTTGGCCGAAGGTGGTTTTACCGACGCGGCCAAGGCGCTCAAGGCGTTGGCCGGCCTGCGCAACAGCCCGCAACTGCGGGCCATGCAGCGTTTGGGGCGCGAACGGTTGGATGCTTTTATACCGCGCCTGCTTGCCCAGGCGGTCGAGCACGCCAACCCGGACCTGGTGCTGGAGCGCGTGTTGCCGCTGGTGGAAGCCGTCGCCCGGCGTTCCGCTTACCTGGTGCTGCTCACGGAAAACCCCGATGCCCTGCGCCGTCTGCTGACCCTGTGCGCCGCCAGCCCGTGGATCGCCGAGCAGATCACCCGTTTCCCGCTGTTGCTCGACGAATTGCTCAACGAAGGCCGCCTGTTCAAGCCACCGCTGGCGCCGGAACTGGCCGCCGAACTGCGCGAGCGTCTTACACGCATCCCCGAAGATGACCTTGAGCAACAGATGGAAGCCCTGCGGCACTTCAAGCTGGCCCACCGCCTGCGCGTGGCGGCCTCGGAGATCGCCGGCAGCCTGCCGCTGATGAAAGTCAGCGACTACCTGACCTGGCTCGCCGAGGCCATCCTCGAACAAGTGCTGGCCCTGGCCTGGCGCCAGACCGTGGCGCGCCATGGCTCGCCGCAGCGGTTGGACGGCACCCTGTGCGATCCTGGGTTTATCATTGTCGGTTATGGGAAAGTCGGCGGTATAGAACTGGGGCATGGTTCGGACCTGGACCTGGTGTTTATCCACGACGGTGATCCCCAGGCGGAAACCGATGGCGCCAAGCCCATCGACGGTGCGCAGTTCTTCACGCGCCTGGGCCAGCGCATCATTCACCTGCTGACCACCCAGACCAACTCGGGCCAGTTGTATGAAGTGGACATGCGCCTGCGACCTTCCGGCGCATCCGGTTTGTTGGTGAGTTCGCTGGGGGCGTTTGAGCGCTATCAGCAAAATGAAGCCTGGACCTGGGAGCATCAGGCCCTGATTCGTGCGCGGGTGCTGGTGGGCAGCCAGGATGTGGGCCAGGCGTTCGAGCGGGTACGGGCTAAGGTATTGGGGCAGGAGCGGGACCTGGCGAAGCTGCGCCAGGAGGTCAGCGAGATGCGCGCCAAGATGCGTGACAACCTGGGCACCAAGGGCACGGCGGCCGGCACCGGCGCCAATGCCTTCGAAGCCACGGCGCTGTTCGACCTCAAGCAGGACGCCGGAGGTATCGTCGATATTGAATTTATGGTGCAATACGCGGCTTTGGCGTGGTCTGCGCAACATCCATCGTTGCTGCGCTACACCGACAATATCCGCATTCTGGAAGGCCTGGAGCAGGTAGGCTTGATGCCCGCCGCCGATGCCCATCTGCTGCGTGAGGTGTATAAGGCCTACCGATCCGCCGCGCACCGCCAGGCCTTGCAGAACGAGGCCGGTACAGTGGCCGGGGATCAGTTTGCCGACGAACGGCGCCAGGTAATGCGAATCTGGCAGGCGCTGGGGCTGAGCTGAAACACTATTACGGCGGGGAGGCATAAGCCTCCCCGCATCGTTTGTGGAAACTACATGAATATTCTGATCGTTGGGCCCAGTTGGGTCGGTGACATGGTGATGGCGCAGACACTCTTCCAGTGCCTGCGCGTGCGTTACCCGGACTGCCAGATCGACGTGCTCGCCCCCGAGTGGAGCCGGCCGATCCTCGAGCGCATGCCCGAGGTGCGCAAGGCCTTGAGCTTCCCGCTCGGCCACGGTGCCCTGGAGCTGGCAACCCGCCGTCGCATCGGCAAGTCCCTGGCGGGTGAGTACGACCAGGCGATCCTGCTGCCCAACTCGCTCAAGTCGGCGCTGGTGCCGTATTTTGCCGGTATCCCCAAGCGCACCGGCTGGCGCGGCGAGTTCCGCTACGTGCTGCTCAATGACGTGCGCACGCTGGACAAAGCCCGCTACCCGCTGATGATCGAACGCTTCATGGCCCTGGCCTATGAGCCGGGTGCCGAGTTGCCCAAGCCGTATCCGCGCCCGAGCCTGCAGATCGACCCGCTGAGCCGCGACGCGGCCCTGGCCAAGTTCGGCCTGACCCTGGACCGGCCGGTGTTGGCCTTGTGCCCCGGCGCCGAGTTTGGCGAGTCCAAGCGCTGGCCGTCGGAGCATTACGCGAAGGTGGCCGAGGCGAAGATCCGCGAAGGCTGGCAGGTGTGGCTGTTCGGTTCGAAGAAGGACCATCCGGTAGGTGAAGACATTCGCCAGCGCCTGATCCCCGGCCTGCGTGAAGAGGCAGTGAACCTCAGTGGCGACACGTCCCTGGCCGAGGCCATCGACCTGCTGTCCTGCGCCGATTCGGTGGTGTCCAACGACTCCGGCCTGATGCACGTGGCCGCTGCGCTGAACCGCCCGCTGGTGGCGGTGTATGGCTCCACCTCGCCGGGCTTCACGCCGCCCTTGGCCGATCAGGTCGAAGTGGTGCGCCTGGGCCTGGAGTGCAGTCCATGTTTTGACCGTACCTGCCGTTTCGGCCACTACAATTGCATGCGCCAGTTGTTGCCGCAGCCGGTGAACGAGGCCTTGCAGCGGTTGCAGGGCTCTGCGGTCGAGGTCCGATAGTTTGCGCGTACTGGTAATCAAGACCTCATCCCTGGGCGACGTGATCCACGCCTTGCCGGCGCTGACCGACGCGGCGCGGGCGATCCCCGGCATTCAATTCGACTGGGTAGTGGAAGAAGGCTTTGCCGAGATTCCTACCTGGCACCCGGCGGTCGACAAGGTGATCCCGGTGGCGATCCGCCGCTGGCGCAAAAACATCTGGCAAACCATCAAGAGTGGCGAATGGCGGCGCTTCAAGCAGCAAGTCCAGTCGACCAAATACGATCTGGTGATCGACGCCCAGGGCCTGCTGAAAAGCGCCTGGCTGACCCGTTATGTGCGTGCGCCCGTCGCGGGTTTCGACAGAAACTCCGCCCGCGAGCCGATGGCCGCGCGTTTCTATTCGCGACGCCTCGCCGTTGCGCGAGGGCAACACGCGGTGGAGCGTCTGCGCCAGTTATTCGCCGTGGCGCTCGGATATGACCTGCCCAAAGGCCTGGGCGACTACGGCCTGAGCACTGAAAAGCTCCTGGGCCTGCCGCCGAAAAAACCTTTTGTGCTGCTGTTGCACGGCACCACCTGGGACACCAAGCACTGGCCCGAAGCCTACTGGCGCGAGCTGGCCGAGCGCGTGGGCCGCCTGGGTGTCGACGTGAAATTGCCCTGGGGTAACGCCGCCGAAAAAGCCCGTGCCGAACGCCTGGCCCAGGGCCTGCAAAACGCCGAGGTGCTACCCAAGCTGAACCTGGCCGGTGTGGCTCGTGTATTGGCCGGCGCTCGCGCCTGTGTGGCGGTGGACACCGGTCTCGGCCACCTGGCCGCCGCGCTGGATGTGCCGACCATCTCCCTGTTCGGCCCGACCAACCCCGGCCTCACCGGTGCCTACGGCAAGCGCCAGATTCATCTGGCCAGCGACTTCCCCTGCGCGCCGTGCCTGCAAAAGCAATGTACCTATCAACCGACGGCCGACGACCTGCGTCGGTTCGACCTCAAGCGCGAGTCGCCCCTGTGCTTCACTCGCCTGAACCCAGAGCGTGTGGCAAGCCGACTGAGCACGTTGTTATTGGCTGAGGAGCTGCACTGATGCAACTGGCTTTTGTGCTGTACAAATATTTCCCCTTCGGTGGCCTGCAGCGCGACTTCATGCGCATCGCCCTGGAGTGCCAGCAGCGCGGTCATCAGATTCGTGTGTACACGCTGATCTGGGAAGGCGACATCCCGCCCGGCTTCGAAGTGCTGGTGGCGCCGGTCAAGGCGTTCTTCAACCATCGGCGCAATGAAAAGCTCAGCGCCTGGATGGCCGCAGACCTGGCCAAGCGCCCGGTTGACCGCCTGGTCGGCTTCAACAAAATGCCCAACCTGGACGTGTACTACGCCGCCGACGGTTGCTTTGAAGACAAGGCGCAAAACCTGCGCCACTCGCTGTACCGCTATTTCGGCCGCTACAAGCACTTCGCCGAGTACGAGCGCGCAGTGTTCGCCAAGGACGCCAAGACCGAAGTCCTGATGATTTCCGAAGTGCAGCAGCCGCTGTTCATCAAGCATTACGACACCCCGGTGGAGCGCTTCCACCTGCTGCCACCGGGCATTGCCCAGGACCGCCGCGCACCGCCGAATGCCGCCGAAATCCGTGAGGGTTTCCGCAAGGAATTCAACCTCGGCGACGACGAGTTGCTGCTGGTGCAGATCGGCTCGGGCTTCAAGACCAAGGGCGTCGACCGCAGCCTCAAGGCCGTGGCCGCGTTGCCGCCTGAATTGAAAAAACGCACGCGCCTGTTTGTGATCGGCCAGGACGACCCCAAGGTATTCCAACTGCAAAGCGCCACCTTGGGCTTGGGCGATAACGTGCAGTTCCTCAAGGGCCGCAGCGATATCCCGCGTTTCCTGCTGGGCGCCGACCTGTTGATTCACCCGGCGTACAACGAAAACACCGGCACCGTCTTGCTCGAAGCCCTGGTGGCCGGGTTGCCGGTGCTGGTCTCGGCAGTATGTGGGTATGCCCACTACATTACCGAGGCCGACAGTGGCCTGGTACTGGATGAGCCGTTTGAACAAGCGCAGCTCAACCAGTACCTGACGCACATGCTCACCGACACTGCACAGCGCGCGGCCTGGAGCCGCAATGGCCTGGCCTTCGCTGAGACGGCCGACCTTTACAGCATGCCGCAGCGCGCTGCGGATGTGATTCTGGCGGAGCCAAAACGATGAAGTTGATTCTTGCCGAACCGTTCAAGACATTGTGGGCCGGGCTTGATGCCTTTGCCGAAGTCGAGAAACTGCAAGGCCAGGTATTCCGTGAGCTTGCGGCGCGCCGCACGCTGCGCACCGTGGTGGATGGCCGTCCGTATTTCGTGAAGATCCACCGTGGCATCGGCTGGGGCGAAATCTTCAAGAACCTGATTACCGCCAAGCTGCCGGTGCTGGGCGCAGGCCTTGAATGGGCGGCGATTCATCGACTCCAGGCACTCGGCGTGCCGACCATGACCGGCGTGGCTTTCGGCGAGAAGGGCAGCAACCCGGCGGACCAGCATTCGTTCATCATCACCGAAGAGCTGGCGCCGACCCTCAGCCTCGAAGACGTCACGATCAATTGGGTCGCCGAACCGCCTGCGCCCGCGTTGCGTCATGCCCTCACGGCCGAGCTGGCGCGCATGGTTGGCGATATGCACCGGGGTGGCGTAAACCACCGCGACTGCTACCTGTGCCACTTCCTGCTGGACACCGCCAGGCCCATCGATGCGAACAACATCAAGCTGTCGGTGATCGACCTGCACCGCGCTCAACTGCGTGCCCATCTGCCGCTGCGCTGGCGCGACAAGGACCTGTCCGCGCTGTACTACTCGGCGCTGGATATCGGCCTCACCCGTCGCGACAAGCTGCGTTTCCTCAAGGGCTACTTCCGCCAGCCGCTGCGCCAGATCCTCGCTGAGCAATCGGCGTCACTGAGCCTGATGCAGCGCAAGGCCGACAAGCTGTATGCGCGCAAGCTGCGTTATGGGGATGCGATCTGATGGCGGGTTGGAACCTGGAACCTGCGTACGCCAGCCTGGCGGATGATTTCGGCAACCTCGAAGCGGTCTTCGCCCTGCAAGGCGAGCGCCTGACCCGCGATCCGCTGTCGGAAGTGATCCGCGTGGAGCGTGGCGGTGTCAACTATTACGTCAAGCGCTACATTGGTGCCGGCAAAGGGCTGCGGCGCTACCTGGGCAAGCCGCGGGTCAAGTCCGAATGGCAGAACCTCAAGCGTTTCGCCAAATGGGGTATTCCCACCGCTGATGTGGTTGCCTGGGGGCTGGAGCGAAAGGGCCTGGCCTATGATCGTGGGGCAATGATCACCCGCGAGCTGCCGAAGACCGAAGACCTCTCGGTATTGGCCGAGCGCAACGATGCGCGCCTGCGCGACCCCAAGTGGGTCGACGCGGTGAGCCGTCAGCTCGCCGAATACACACGCACCATGCACGATCATCGCTTTACCCATAACGACTTGAAGTGGCGCAACCTGTTGATCGATGACCAGCAGACCCTGTACCTGATCGACTGCCCCAACGGCGATTTCTGGCGCGGGTTCTGGCTCAAGTACCGCATCACCAAAGACCTGGCCTGCCTGGACAAGGTGGCCAAGTATCACTTGTCCGCCACCCAGCGCCTGCGTTTCTACATGCAATACCGTCAGCGCCGACACCTGAGTGCAGCGGACAAACAGCGTATTCGCCACGTGGTGAAGTTTTTCGAGGGACGTGAATGAGTGATTTCCTGGCGGCTGAAGACCGGGCGCTGCTGGAGCGCAACGGCTTGGCGACGTTCGACGCCCTGTGGGCCAAACAACTGGATGCAGTGGATGAACCCAACACCAGTCGCGGCGGCTGGAGCAGCGTGTTTCGTCTGGAGCTGGACGGCCACGGTTATTACCTCAAGCGTCAGAGCAACTACCTGACGCGCAGCCTGCACCGTCCCTTTGGCGAGCCGAGTTTCTCCCGCGAGTTCCGCAATATCAGTCGTTACCGCAAGCTCGGCATCCCTGCCTTGCAGGCGGCTTTCTACGGCGAGCGCAAGGTGGGCGGCGAGCATCGCGCCATGCTGCTGACCCGTGCCCTGGACGGCTGGAATGACCTGGATTCGCTGCTGGGGCAGTGGCCTCAATTGAGCGACGCCCAGCACCACGCGATCCTGCTGGCCTGCGGTCAGCTTGCGCGCCGGTTGCACAGCGTCGGCCAGGTGCATGGCTGTTTTTATCCCAAGCATATTTTTATGCAGGCCACCGGCGACGGCTATGCCGCGCAGTTGATCGACCTTGAGAAAACCCGCCCGCTGCTGTTCGGCTGGCGCGATCGGGTCAAGGACCTGGAGCCGTTGTTGCGACGTGCACCGCAGTGGTCGGATGAACAGGTGCGCCAACTGTTGGCCGCCTATCTTGATCAATCGAAGGACAGCGCGCTGGTCACCAGCTGGCTGCAGAAACTGACCGCGCGCCGTAGTCACAAGGAAAACCGTTGATGCGTCTGTCCGAGCTTAAAGCCGCCGGCCGTAACCCCGGGCTGCCACTGACCCTCGAACTGGCCGATGCGGCCGGCCCGGGCCAGTTGCAACTGCTGAGCCTGTTGCGTGTGCTGCCGGGCGAGCGTTATGTGGGGGCGGCGGTCTGGCGCGGTCGTCCGGTTTTGGCCAAGTTACTGGTGGGCAGTAAGGCGGCGCGGCACTTTCAGCGTGAACTCAGCGGCGTGCGCCTGCTCGCCGAGCAAGGCCTGACCACGCCGTTGCTGCTGGCCGATGGTTTGCAGGAAGGCGAGGGCGGCTGGCTGCTGTTCGAGTTCATCGAGGGCGCCGAAAGCCTGGCCGATGCCTGGCAGGCCGTCGAAGACCTGCCGCCGCTGGCTGACGAACAAACCGCCGTGCTGGCCGAAGCGCTGGGCGCCATTGCGCAGATGCACACCAGGGGCCTATGGCAGGAAGACCTGCACCTGGACAACCTGCTGCGCCAGGACGGCAAGCTGTACCTGATCGATGGCGCCGGGATCCGCGTCGAAGAAGCGGGTAAACCGCTCTCACGCAACCGTGTGCTGGAAAACCTCGGGGTGTTTTTCGCCCAGTTGCCGAAGAATCTCGAGCCGTTTACCGAAGAGCTGCTGGTGTACTACCTGCTGAGCAACGGCGAGCACGCCCTGCCGCTGGAAGCCCTGGAGAAACAGGTGCGTAAGGTCAGTGCCTGGCGCCTCAAGGACTTCCTGAGCAAGGTCGGCCGTGAATGCACGCTGTTCAGCGTGGTGCGCGGCGCCTTTGCCTTGCGCGCGATCCGGCGGGAAGAGGAACCGGCCATGCTGCCGGTGCTGGAACAGGCTGACGCACTGCTGGACCAGGGGCATTTGTACAAGACCGGCGGCGCCGCCAGCGTGGCCAAGGTCGAGGTGGCCGGTCGGCCGCTGGTAATCAAGCGCTATAACATCAAGGGCTTCGCCCACTGGCTCAAACGCTTCTGGCGTCCGAGCCGTGCCTGGCACTCCTGGCGCGAAGGCAACCGCCTGGCGTTCCTCGGTATCGCCACGCCCAAGCCGCTGGCGGTGCTGGAAAAACGCTTCTTCTGGTTGCGCCGTCGCGCTTACTTGGTCACCGAATACCTGCCCGGCCCAGATATCATCGAGCGCTTCGCGCCGTACGTTGAAAATGGTGACGCGCCGGAAAACGAACTGCAGGCGCTGGATCACCTGTTCGCCGAGCTGATCCGTGAACGCATCAGCCATGGCGATTTCAAGGGCCACAACCTGTTCTGGGACCAGGGCCGCTGGTCGCTGATCGACCTGGACGCCATGTGTCAGCACGGCTCTGAGGCGAGCTTCGCCCCGGCGTATGCCAAGGACCGGGCGCGGTTCATGCGTAACTGGCCCGAAAGCAGTGCGTTGTACCAATTGATTGATCAGCGGTTGCCACGAGACATCAACTGATCAGAACCGATACTCCGCCCCGGCGCCTGCATACCACGAACGTCCAGGCGCCGCTTCGTAGTAGCGGTTATTGCCGTCGCCGACGATCACCGAGCCGACGTACTGGCGGTCGAGCAGGTTGTCCAGGCGCAGGGTCTGGTGGAAGGTCCAGTGTTCGACTTTCTGCTCAAAGCGGGCGCGCCAGTTGAATACGCTGTAGGTCGGGGCGGCGTGTTGGCTGTTGGTGTCTTCGACGTAGACCTGGCTGCGGTACATCCCTTCGAGGGCGGTGCTGACCCAGTCCCTTGGTTTCCAGCTCAGTTCTGCGAACAGCGTGGTTTGAGGGACTCCCGGCAGGTAGTTGCCCTTGTCGACGGCGGTGTTGCCGCTGACGAAGTCACTGTCGTAGGTGGCTTGCAGGCGGGTGTAGGCGAGGTTGGCGCTCCAGTGCTCGCTGAGCTGGCTTTCGATGCCCAGTTCGAAGCCGCGGCGCAGGGTGCGGCCGGCGTTTTGGTAACTGGTGCGGCCGTCTTTGGATTGAGCGACCACTAACTCATCTTCTGTAGTTATCTGGAATACGGCCGCATTGATCCTGGTGTTTTTCACTTGGGCCTTTAATCCCACTTCGTACTGGGTGCTCTCTGACGGTTTCAAGCCGAAGTTGAAGCCCTCCACATTGCCCGGCGCATAGGCCAATTCGGCCTGGGTTGGTGTTTCGAAGCCTTTGCCCGCGCTCACATAACCATGCAGTTCAGGCGTGAACGCATACATCACGCTCATTGACGGCGTATTTTTCTGATAGGTCTTGTTGCCGCTGGAATCGCCGTTGCTGAGGAACTGGTCGTCAACGTCCAACTGCATGGTGCTGTGCCGGACGCCGGCTTGCAGGGTCCAGCGGTCGAGGGCCCAGTTGGCCTGGATATAGGGGTCGAGACTGCGGGCGGTGTCGATTTCATCGCGGCGCAGTTGGCCTTTTACGCCGAGGGTGTTGCCGCTGTAGTTCTGGTAGCCGTGGCGACTGTCTTCGCTTTGATCGAAATCCAGGCCGGAGATGATCATTAGCTCGCCCGGTGCGCTTTCAATAGGCTGTATCCAACGCACGCTGCCGCCATAGAACTTGCGGTCGAATTGCACCACCCCGCCGCCACGCTCGTTGGCGGGTGTGCCCTTTGGAATCGACAAATACTGAATCACACTCCGCCGCCCCGTATATCCGTTCACCTGCAGTGTCGCATCGCCGAAGTACCGCTCGTAATTCATTCCCAATTGCTGATGATCGATGCTTTTACGCGTGTTGTACGTCAGCGCGTTGGCGCTCACCGAGCGTGGGTCGGCCTTGTACGCTGCCCAGGTCTGCCCCAGCGGGTCCTGGGTGCCGTTCTGCTCCAGGCTGCTGTAGATCAGCGCCAGCTTGCTGTCGTCATCCGGCTGGACATTGAGCTTGGCGAAGGTCTGGTCGCGGCGTGCGCTGCTGTGGTCGCGGTAGCCGTTGGTGTCCATGCGCGAAGCGTCGAGCACGAAACCGGCGCCGTTGGTCGCGCCTTCGGCGTTCAGGTGGTTCTTGTTCAGGCCGTCGCTGCCCACCAGGGTCTCGGCGCCGATGCGCGGTGGGCCTTCGCCGTCGCGGGAGAACATCTGGATCACGCCGCCGGCATTGCTGCCATACAGGGTGGCGGCAGGGCCGCGCAGCACTTCGATGCGTTCGGCGGTATCGAGGTTGAAGGTGGCCGCCTGGCCCTGGCCGTCCGGGGTACTGGCGGGGATGCCGTCGGCAATCAGCTTGATGCCGCGCACGCCGAACGCCGAGCGGGCGCCGAAGCCTCGGGAGGAAATCTGCAGGTCCTGGGCATAGTTCTGGCGGTTCTGCACCACCAGGCCAGGCACGCGGGACAGGGCCTCGGAGGCGTTGATGCCCAATTGGCCGTCGCTGATCTGTTCGCGGCTGATGCCGTCCACCGAGTACGGCAGGTCGAAGGTCGGGCTGGCGCTGCGCGAGCCGGTGACCACGCTGGGGGCGAGGACCAGCGGAGCGTCGTCGGCCCGAGCGGTATCGCTCAGGGCCAACAGGCCAGGCAACAACAAGGTGAAGCGGGCGAGGGTTTTCATCAGTCAGCCGGAATCCATGGCGCGCATAGGAGGTAGACGCGCAAAGGGGCGCGAGTTTAGTGGCTCAGGCGATTTTTATCATTTGGGAATCGTCCTACGCTGCAAATCAATTTTGCTGCTTTGGGTCACCCACCTTGGCGATGGTAGCGTGGTCAGCCTTGGCAATAACAATGGCGGACGGGCCATAAGGAGAGGGTCATGAGAATGGGGTCGAAAGTCTTGTGCAGTGCGCTGTCGCTTGTGTTGACGGGCTGCGGAACCATCAATACGGTCTTCCGGCCCGACGCGGTCACCAGCCAGAACCTCAAGGACTCGCGCAGTCACTGCGAAAACGTGCCGCGCATCTACAGCGGGGTGATCTACGGGTTCTGCACGCTCAATGGGGAGCCGGCGCCCGACAAGAGCCTGAAGGACAAGAGCCTGATCGACCATGACGGGAGCATGCTACCCTTTGTCGCGGTCGAGTTTGTCGCCTCCGGCGTGCTGGACACCCTGGTGCTGCCCTACACCGTTTACCGTCAAAGCCGGGACGGCAGCATCGAGATCTTCCGCTGATCCCTCTTGACGCTCGCCGCTAACAGCTTCCTTTCGCTTTTACGCTATAATCCCGCCCTTTAGCTGTTTCCCGCCCAGGCGGGGAGCACACTTTTTTCAGGCGCAACCCGCCTGCATGCAGACTAAAAGAGGCTAGACCCCTGTGGCATTGACGATTCTTGGCCTGTCCGGCGCCCTTAGCCATGATCCTTCCGCAGCCTTGTATATCGACGGCAAGCTGATCGCTGCCGCCGAAGAAGAACGCTTCGTACGCGACAAACATGCAAAGAACCGCATGCCCTACGAGTCGGCGAAGTTCTGCCTGGAACAGGCCGGTATCAAGCCTTCCGACGTTGACGTGGTGGCGATCCCGTTCGCCCCGATCAGCCTGTTCGGTGAGGCGCGCTGGCATTACGCCAAGCGTTACTGGTACGCCCCGGACCGCGCCCTTGATGCGATCCTGATGGGCAACCGTCGCTACAAGCGCTATCGCAACAAGATCGTCTGGTGCCTGGAGCAACTGGGCTTCGATCCGAAGAAAATCAAGATCGAACCGGTTGAACACCACCTGGCCCACGCTTCCAGCGCCTACCACTGCTCCGGTTTCCAGGAGAAAACCGCGATCCTCGGGATCGACGGTAAAGGTGAGTACGCCACCACGTTCTTCGGCTACGGCGAAAACGGCAAGATCCACAAGATCAAGGAATTCTACGACCCGGACTCCCTGGGCGGCCTGTACGGCGCGATCACCGAGTTCCTCGGTTTCGAGATGCTCGACGGTGAGTTCAAGGTCATGGGCATGGCGCCGTATGGCGATGCCAGCAAGTACGATTTCTCGCGCCTGGCCTCCTTCGAGAACGGCGAGCTGGTGATCAATACCGACTACGCCAACGTCATCGGCCTGCGCCGTTATAAAGAGAAGGGCAAGGGTTTCTACTTCTCGCCAAAACTGATCGAGTGGCTGGGTCCCAAGCGCGAAGGCGATATCGCCGACGAGCCGTACATCCACTACGCCGCCAGCATGCAGGCGCTGTTCGAGAAGCTGGCCTTGCAGATGATCGACCACTACCTGGGCGACATCCTCAAGGACACCGGCAAGCTGGCCTTCGCCGGCGGCTGCGCGCTGAACGTCAAGCTGAACCAGAAAATCATCGCCCGTGATGACGTCAAGGAGCTGTTCGTACAGCCAGCCTCCGGCGATGCCGGTACTGCCGTGGGCGCGGCGGCCTACGTGTCCCACGCCCGGGGTGTGCCGGTGGAGAAGATGGAACACGTCTACCTCGGCCCGTCCTACAGCAACGAAGACGTGATCGCCGCGTGCGCCAGGCATGAGAGCAAGCCGAACTGGCGCAAGATCGAGAACATGCCCCAGCGCATCGCCAGGATCATGGTCGACGGCAACCCGGTGGCCTGGTTCCAGGGCCGCATGGAGTTTGGCCCGCGTGCATTGGGCGGCCGTTCGATCATCGGTTGCCCGAGCGCCACCGGGGTGGCGGATCGCATCAACCACCAGATCAAGTTCCGCGAGCGCTGGAGGCCTTTCTGCCCGTCGATGCTCGACACCGTCGCGCCGCAGATGATCAAGGTCGACCATCCGGCACCCTTCATGACCTTCACCTTTGAAGTGGCCGAAGAGTGGAAGACCCGCGTGCCGGAAGTGGTCCATGAAGATGGCACCTCCCGCGCTCAGGTGCTCAAGCGCGAGTACAACCCGCGCTACTACGACATGATGAAAGAGCTCGAAGTGCTGACCGGCAACGGCGTGTCCCTGAACACCTCGCTCAACCGTCGCGGCGAAGCGATGATCTGCTCGCCGACCGACGCGCTGAACATGTTCTTCGGCTCCGACCTGCAATACCTGATCATGGAAGACATTCTGGTCGTCAAGGACGGCGTGGACCCTTATGACGCCGTGGTCTAAATGCTGAACCGCTTCCAGGCGTGGCGTGAGCGTGGCTGGGCGCCTGTCGAGGCCGAGGTTTACGCCCAGGCCTGGCAGCGGTTTGGCGGCAGCGTTGCGACCCATCCGCAGGTTGTCGAACGCTTGGCGGGCCTGGCGCAGATTCCGGTGCGTTACCTGGGCTGGGAACAGGACGGCGAACTCCGGGGGGCGATTGCCACCTGGGGGCGCGACCTGGCCCTGTCCAAGGACGTACTCAAGCGCAGCGGCAAGAAAGGCCTGTTTGACCTGGGCAATGCTGAGATCATCCTGCCGATCACTGCCGATGCCCAGTTGCCGGTGCGCCATCGCGGGCGCTACCTGTCAGCGCTGAACGAGGGCCGCATCAGCACCCTCAAGTCCCAGGCCGAGCAGTTGGCTATGGCGCGTACCCCCGAAGACCTGTCGAAGAAGTTTCGCTACAACCAGCGCCGCGAACTGCGTCTGCTGGAAGAGGCGGGCGGCGTGGTGCGGGCGGTGAGCGAGTTTTCCAGTGTGGAGCTGTCGGCGATCTACTGCGATCTGTTCCAGCGCCGCTGGGGCTTTGCCGCCACAGGCGCCGAGCGTCTGGCTGAGGTGCTGGAGCTGCTCAAAGAGTTCCTGATCGGCTCGGTCCTGTTTCTCAACGATGCGCCGATTGCCGTACAACTGGTGTACCGCGTCGAGGCGCCGGAGTGGATCAGCATCGAGTACGTCAATGGCGGTGTCGACCCTGAAACCCGGGCATTCAGCCCCGGCAGTGTGCTGAGCTTCCTCAACACCCAAAGTGCCTGGGAACAGGCGCGGGCCGTGGATAAACCGCTGCGTTTTTCCTTCGGGCGTGCCGACCGCGAGTACAAGGAGCGCTGGTGCAACCCGGTGCCGGTGTTCAGCGTATGAGCCGCAAACAGCAATTGCTCAAGCGCCACCGGCGCAATAAACGCATCGTCCTGCTGATCGGGCTGCTGCTGTTGATCGCGGCCGGTGTGCTGGTGGCCTGGTGGTTGCCGCTGATCCTCGCGGTCGTGCTGTGGGTGGCCCACGAAGCCTGGTTTGCCGACCACCTGTTTTATTCGCCCAAGGAAGACTACCAATACAGTTTTGCGTCGAGTGGTCACCAGGCCGGGCTGCGTCTGGAAGGGAGCCGACTGCTGGCAGAGACACCGCTCGAGCTGGCAGGCGATGAAACGCTGATCGTCGAAGTGCAGCTCAAAAGCAACGTGTGGGGGCGTTTCTTCGATCCTGTGGTTGAGTGTCTGGACGATCGCCAGGCATTCGAGCGCGGTGTGGCCGGCAAGCGTTACCTCAACCTCACGGGCTCTGCGGCGGCTTTGGCTGCTGGTGAGCTGCACCTGCGCGGGCACTTTTGTCGCGTGATCGGCCAGCCTGTCTTGTGGGTGTTTCGCCAGCCCGATCTTGCCCGCCGGCGGGTGATGGTGATCGCCCCTCATGCCGATGATGCTGAACTGGCTGCCTTCGGCCTGTACAGTCAGGCGGATGAAAGCTGGATCGTGACCCTGACCGCAGGTGAGATCGAGGCCGAGCACTATCAGCAAATGGGCTTGCCCAAGGCTGAAGCGGCGCGGATCAAAGGGCGCCTGCGTGCCTGGGACAGCATTGCCGTGCCGCGCTGGGCCGGTGTGCCCGAGGCGCACTGCGTGCAGTTGGGGTATTTCTGCCTGCAACTGTCGGCCATGCGTGACGCCCCCGATCAACCCCAGGCATCGCGCGAAGCGCAGTTGGACGATACGCGGCTGTTCCGCCAGTTCAATGCCTTGGCGTTGCCGGGGGATGTGGACGGTGCGCCGACCTGGAACAACCTGATAGTCGACCTGCGGGCGGTGTTGCTCAAGGCGCGTCCCGAGGTGATTGTGTTGCCGACGCCAGTGCTCGACCCCCACCCTGACCATATCTGCGCGCACACCGCGGTGGTGCAGGCGCTGCAGGGGCTTGAGTGGCAACCGACCACGTTGCTTGGTTATGCCAACCATCTGCATGATAACGACCGTTGGCCCATGGGTGATTCAGGCGCCGGCATCGCTTTGCCGCCGCAGTTCGATGCCGCCCAGGTACTTGAGCCCTATTGCCGGGTGCTCAGCTTGAGCCAGCAGCAGGACAAGGCCATGGCGCTGGGTATGATGCATGATCTGCAGCCCCGTGCACCGTTCAAGCGCCGGGTGCGTCGTCTGTTGCAGCAATGGCTGGCCGGCCGTGGTCCATCGCCTTACGGCGAGAACGAATTTTTCCGCAAGGCCGTGCGCCGCCACGAGCTGCTTTGGGTGCTGAAGCAGGACTGAAATTGACTTTTTTCGTCGGGCTGCCCGCGTGCAGTAGCCCGATTGCCTCATGGAGTGATATGAAGCCTCGTTTCAAGGTTTTGCAGTTGCAGCCTGACTACAACGTCAAGCTCAATGATTTCGCTGATCTCGGCGAGCAGATCGTCAAGGCGTTGCCGACGGAGCGATTCGAGGTAACGTCCGCCTTCCTGAGCGGTCGACCGCAGCCGGGCCAGCCGTTGAGCGTGGCGGATCATTCCAAGTATTTCGAGTTTCCCGAGAAGGCCCTCAAAGGCATCCGCCTGGGCGCCATGTGGGAAATCTACAAGTACTGCCGTGAGCAGAAATTCGATGTGGTCATCTGTAACCGCTTCAAGTCGGTGAACATGATGCTGTCGCTCAACCGTTGGTTGAAGATCCCGTTGTGCATCGGCATCTCCCACGGTTTCGGCGAGTACGAACGCGCGTATCGCCGGCGCCAGACGCGCCGCCTGGTCAGCCCGGCCTGGCGCTTTGTCGGGGTATCGGCGGCAGTCAGGGATTACCTGATCGGCCTCAACTGCGGCTTTACCCAAGAGAACACCACCTTCGTCACCAATGCCATCGATATTCCCCAGGCCGAAGCCTTGCAGTTGCCACGCGAGCAGGCGCGCCAAGCGCTCGGGCTGCCGCTCGACGCGCGGATCATCGGCGCACTGGGGCGACTGGTGCCGATCAAGGGCCATACGCACCTGCTGCAAGCGTTTGCCCGCCTCAAGGATAAGTACCCTGACGCTCAAGTCGGCATCATTGGTTCCGGCCGTGCCGAAGCCGACTTGCGTGCGGACATCGAGCGCCTTGGCCTCACTGGTCGTGCGCACTTGCTGGGCTTTCGCGAGGATGGCCTCAAATATGTACGCGCCTTCGATATTTGGACCATGCCTTCCTTGCTTGAGGGCCTGGGCCTGGCCCTGCTCGAAGGCATGAGTGGACGCCTGCCGGTGATTGCTTCCAACGGGCCGGCCATGCTGCCGCTGGTGGAAGGGGCGGGAGGCTTGTCTCACGAGCCTGGCAATGTCGAGCAACTGACAGCGGCCCTGGACACTTATCTGGCCATGAGCGACGAGCAATTGCGCGCCAAGGGTGAACAGGTGTTCCGTTATCTGGAAGAAAACCACGCCCTTGCCGAGTTCCAGCAAAAGTACCTGAACCTCATCGAAACCGGTTTGAAAGAAGTAGGTAGAGCATGACAGCACAACAACCCCTGGTCTCGGTGATCATCGCGTCCTACAACCACGGCCGGTACATCGAGGAGAGCATCCTCAGCGTGCTTGGCCAGACGTACCCTAACATCGAGCTGCTGGTGGTGGATGACGGTTCCAAGGATGACAGTGTCGAGCGCATCCAGCGCCTGCAGGTCGAACACGGCTTTGATTTCCAGGTGCAGCAGAACCAGGGCCTGACCGCCACGCTCAACGGAGCCATCGCCCGCGCCAAGGGCAGCCTGATCGCCCCGTTCGGCTCCGATGACATCATGTTGCCGGACCGCATCGCCACCCAGGTGGCCTACATGGAAGGGAAGCCGAAGGTGGGCATGTGCGCTGGCAATATCGAGTTGATCGATGGTGACGGCAACCTGCACCCGGAGAAAAAGCAGCGCCGCGACGTACCGTTTCGCAGCCTGGATTTCGACGACATGTTCATGGACCGCAAGCCCTTCCCGCCGGCACCGACCATGTTGATTCGCCGCGAAGTGCTGGAAGAAGTCGGTGGCTTCGACCCATTGATCCCTTTGGAAGACCTGCTGATCCAATTGAAGATCACCGCCGCGGGCTACACCATTGACGCGCTCGGCGTGGTGATGGCGCAGTATCGGCAGCACGCAAGCAACACCTACAAGAACCATCGCTATATGATCCAGAACATTCTCAAGACCTATGCCCATTTCAGCGAGCATCCGGCCTATGACGCGGTGCGCTATAACTTCCTGAACTCGATGTTCCTGAAGACGGCTGATCGTGACCGGCCACTGGCGCGGGAGATCCTCAAGCAGATCCCGCTGAAGTTCTGGGGGCGCAAGACTTTGCGTGGCTTGGTGCGGTTGTACCTGGCGCCCCTCAGGAAATGAGGCGGCGGGGGGTATGAAAAAGGCGACTATCAGCAGTGATAGTCGCCTTTTTTATCAGGTGGCGGGGCTGGTCAATGCCTGCACTTGCGCGCGGATCTTCGCCGTGGCGCCTTGGCTGGCAACGGACGCATAACCTTTGGCCAACTGTTCGAAGTGTGTCTCGAACAACCAGGCGCGGTCCTGTGGGTAGCGCTGCATATGGCGCAGGTTGCGCTGGCGCAACGCGTTGCGCAGCGGCGACGGGAAGATGCGCAGGTCGGCGATATCGATCAGGGCGAACTCACCGTCATCCATCAACAGCACGTTACCCAGGTGCAGCGAGCGGAAGTACACACCGCGCTCATGCAGCTTGGCCATGAACTGACCGAAACGTTCGATCAGCGACTCACGCAGGCTGTTGTCCAGGCCTTGCAGGGCCTGGCGCAGAGTCAGGCCGGGCAGTGGCGCGTAGCTGACGGCAGTGCTGGCATCGCGCAGGCTATAGAGGCCTAGAATCTGCGGCGTGGGGATGCCCAGGGTGCGCAATTGCTCGGCGTTGCTGGCAAACCGCTCGGAGTAGGGGTTGAAGCTGCCCGAGGTGTACCAGTGGCGCGCACGGAAGATCTTCAGGAAGCGGCCGTCGGCCAGGCGCAGGACTTTCGGACCCAGCCCGTCGGCTTCGATCACGTGGGCATTGCTGCACAACTGGTCGAAAGCTGCGGGCTTGAGCGCTTGTACCGGCATGCGCAACAGGCTGTGGCGGCGCTGGGCGATGCTCAGGCCGGCAATGATCGCCAGCGGGATCCACAGCACGAACCAGTGCTCTTTCGGACGTGACAGGATGCCACCCCCTTCGGTCAGCCCGGCGCCGATGCCATAGGTCAGCAGCGACGAAGCCAGGATGAAGAGTGGCTGGACGCGTTCTTTCAGGCCCTTGTACAGCCCCCAGCCGATCATGAAGATCCACGGGATAAAGCCGATGATGCCGACGTAATACAACACGCCCAGGGCAAAGCTGTGCGGCTCGCGCAGCTGATAGCCGTCGGACAGGGTCAGGTAGAGCTCGGAGTCGTAGCTGTGGCCGATCCATGGATGTTCGGCAATGCGTTGCAGTGACATGCCCCACAGTTCAAAGCGAAATGAGCTGCCTCGTTCGGTAATGGATTCCGGGTATAGCAGCAGCAATGCAGCAGCCCCCAGGACCAGGCTTGCTATCAGCAGGGCCGAGCGGCGGTTGCGGCTGACGAAGGTCATCCACAGGACGGTCAGTGTCAGGGCTACCAGCGGTGTACGCGAGCCTGTAGCCAGAACCGCCGCGAGCATGACTGCCAGAGCCGGGGCGCTGAACCACAGGACTTTCAGGCGCTGGGTGGTCATGCAGACATACAACCAGTAGACGCAGAAGAAACCGAATAGATGAGAACTGAGCAGCGGATTGTCGAGAGCGCCACGCCCACCGATCATGCGCATGCCCGGTTCGAAGCCTTTGACGAACGCCACCAGGTTGCACAGGCTCACCACCAGTGCGATTACCGCCGCACTGAAGAAGATCGGCTTGAACAGTTCGTTGCGGTAATGCAGCAACAGCCCGCAGCCACCAAACAACATGAAGGTATTGAGCGGGCGCTTGAACAGGTCGGTGTCGGTGGTGGGCTCCGGGCTCCACAGCAGGCTGGTCAAGGCCCATGCGGAGAAGACCAGAAAGGCGAGCGCCAGGGGCTCGCGCAGTAACTCTTTCAGCTCCCGGGGGCGCATGCACAACATGAAGAGCGTCGGGACGCTGAACAGGATGTAGACGATTCGATGCAGCACGTTGCGGTTGGATACGAAGAACAGCGAACTCAGCAACAGCAACAAGCCAATGGGCAAGATCCACAGGACCAGGAAGTCAAAAACGCGATTTGAGCCATAGATCAGGCGCTTGGAGTGCATACAGTAAAGCCATTCCATTTGAGAAAGCCGACCATCATAAAGTAGTGGCTATATAATGTCGCCGGTTGGAGCCAACCGGTTTGAGGGTCATGCAGGGTGCAAGTACAACAGAGAAGCTGTGCTAAAGTCAGCCTCCTTTTTCAAAACGCCGCGTGATATGACCGACTCCAGTCCGAGCGCAAGCCCTTCGAGCTTGAAAATATACTTCCGCCTGCTCAGTTACGTTAAGCCTTACGCCGGCTTGTTCGCGCTGAGTATCGTTGGATTTCTGATTTTCGCGTCGACCCAGCCGATGCTGGGGTACATCCTCAAGTACTTCGTCGACGGCCTTTCCAACCCTGAAGCCGTGCTATTCCCTACCGTGCCGTACCTTCGGGACCTGCAACTGCTGCAAGCCGTGCCGCTGCTGATCATCCTGATCGCCGCCTGGCAGGGCCTGGGTTCGTTCCTGGGCAACTACCTGCTGGCCAAGGTGTCCCTGGGCCTGGTCCATGACCTGCGCGTGCAGTTGTTCAACAACTTGCTGACGCTGCCCAATCGCTACTTCGACAACCACAACTCCGGGCACCTGATTTCTCGCATCACCTTCAACGTGACCATGGTCACGGGGGCGGCGACCGATGCGATCAAAGTGGTGATTCGTGAAGGCATGACAGTGATCTTTCTGTTCGCCTCGCTGCTGTACATGAACTGGCGCCTGACGCTGGTGATGATTGCCATCCTGCCGTTGATCGCCGTGATGGTGAGCACGGCCAGCAAGAAATTCCGCAAGCAGAGCAAGAAGATCCAGGTGGCGATGGGCGACGTGACTCACGTGGCCTCCGAAACCATCCAGGGCTACCGCGTGGTGCGCAGCTTCGGGGGGGAGGTCTACGAAGAAAAACGCTTCCTCAAGGCCAGCCAGAGCAACACCAACAAGCAACTGCGCATGACGCGCACCGGGGCGATCTACACACCGGCACTGCAACTGGTGATCTACACCGCGATGGCGGTGCTGATGTTCCTGGTCCTTTATCTTCGCGGTGACGCATCGGCCGGTGACATGGTGGCCTACATCACCCTGGCCGGCCTGCTGCCCAAGCCGATTCGCCAGCTCTCGGAAGTCAGCTCCACGATCCAGAAGGGCGTAGCGGGTGCCGAAAGCATTTTTGAACAGTTGGACGAAGAGGTCGAAGTCGACAACGGCACCATCGAGCGCGACAAGGTCAGCGGTCGTCTCGACGTACGCAACCTGAACTTTACCTACCCGGGCACCGAGCGCCATGTGCTCAAGGACATCAACTTCACCGCCGAGCCTGGGCAGATGATCGCCCTGGTCGGGCGCTCGGGCAGCGGGAAGTCGACCCTGGCCAGCCTGATCCCGCGCTTCTACCACCACGCAAGTGGCGAAATCCTGCTGGATGGTGTCGAGATCGAAGACTACAAGCTGCTCAACCTGCGCAAACACATTGCCCAGGTGACCCAGCATGTGACCTTGTTCAGCGACACGGTTACCAACAACATCGCCTACGGCGACCTGGCGGGTGCGCCTCGGGCGGACGTTGAAGCGGCCGCGGCGGACGCCAATGCCAAGGACTTCATCGACCAGTTGCCCAAGGGCTTCGACACCCAGGTTGGCGAAAACGGTGTGTTGCTGTCCGGCGGCCAGCGCCAGCGCCTGGCGATTGCCCGCGCCCTCCTGAAGAATGCACCGCTGCTGATTCTCGACGAGGCCACCTCGGCCCTCGACACCGAGTCCGAGCGCCACATACAGGCAGCGCTGGACAAGGTCATGCAAGGTCGCACCACCTTGGTGATTGCTCACCGTTTGTCCACCATCGAGAAGGCCGACCTGATCCTGGTGATGGACGACGGTCGAATTGTCGAGCGTGGCACGCACAGTGAGCTGCTGGCACAGAACGGCTATTACGCCCGCCTGCATGCCATGGGCCTGGATGCGCCGATTTCCGCCGACATCACCTGAACCTCCCTGTAGGAGCCGGCAAGCCGGCTCCTTGCAAAACCCTCCCGCAAACCTCCCACAACCCTGTGCTAATATCGCGCCCCTGTTCATTTTGTATGTGGGTTGCTCCATGAAGTTGTCCATGCCGCGATTCGATCAAGCCCCTGTCTTGGTGGTCGGCGATGTCATGCTCGACCGTTACTGGCATGGTGGTACCTCACGGATTTCCCCTGAGGCGCCGGTGCCGGTCGTCAAGGTCGAGCAAATCGAAGACCGTCCAGGTGGCGCTGCCAACGTTGCCCTCAATATTGCCGCGCTCGGCGCCCCGGCCTCGCTGGTCGGTGTGACCGGCGACGACGAAGCCGCCGACAGCCTGGCCAACAGCCTGCGCGGTGCCGGCGTGCGGGCGTTGTTCCAGCGCATCGCCCACCAGCCGACCATCGTCAAGCTGCGGGTGATGAGCCGTCACCAGCAATTGCTGCGTATCGATTTTGAAGAACCCTTCGCCACCGACGCCCTGGCCTTGAGTGGTCAGGTCGATCAGTTGCTGGAAGGCATCAAGGTGCTGGTGTTGTCCGACTACGGCAAAGGCGCCTTGAAGAACCACCAGGAACTGATCCAGGCCGCCAAGGCCCGGGGCATTCCGGTATTGGCCGATCCCAAGGGCAAGGACTTTTCGATTTATCGCGGAGCCAGCCTGATTACGCCGAATCTCAGCGAATTCGAAGCCATCGTCGGCGGTTGCGCCGATGAGCACGATCTGGTGACCAAGGGCGCGACGCTGATGGCCGACCTCGACCTCGGCGCCTTGCTGGTGACCCGCGGCGAGCACGGCATGACCCTGCTGCGCCCCGGCCACCCGGCAATGCACTTGCCGGCACGTGCCCGTGAAGTATTCGACGTCACCGGCGCCGGCGACACCGTGATTTCTACCCTGGCGGCCTCGATTGCCGCCGGTGAAGAACTGCCCCACGCCGTGGCCCTGGCCAACCTGGCGGCGGGCATCGTGGTGGGCAAGTTGGGTACTGCGGCCATCAGCGCGCCTGAATTGCGCCGTGCGATCCAGCGCTCCGAAGGCTCGGAGCGGGGCGTGCTGACCATCGAGCAATTGCTGCTGGCGATTGACGATGCCCGCGCCCACAACGAAAGCATTGTGTTCACCAACGGTTGTTTCGACATCCTGCACGCCGGCCATGTGACCTACCTGGAACAGGCGCGTGCCCAGGGGGATCGACTGATTGTCGCGGTCAATGACGATGCGTCGGTCAGCCGCCTGAAAGGCCCTGGCCGTCCGATCAACAGTGTCGACCGGCGCATGGCGGTGCTGGCGGGGCTGGGCGCGGTGGACTGGGTGATCAGCTTCCCTGAAGCGACCCCGGAAAACCTGCTGGCCCAGGTCAAGCCGGACGTGCTGGTCAAGGGCGGCGACTACTCTGTCGACCAGGTCGTGGGAGCGGACATCGTCAGCGCCTACGGTGGCAAGGTCAAGGTGCTGGGCCTGGTCGAGAACAGCTCGACCACCGCCATTGTCGAGAAGATCCGCAACAATGAGTAAGCAGGTTCTTGTCACCGGCGGCGCGGGGTTTATCGGCTCGCACCTGGTCGATGCGCTGCTCGCCAAAGGCTACGGCGTGCGGGTACTGGATAACCTCTCCACCGGCAAGCGCAGTAACTTGCCGTTGGACAATCCGCGCGTCGAACTGCTGGAAGGTGATGTGGCCGATGCCGAGTGGGTCGCCCGTGCCGCTGTCGGCGCAGCGGCGGTGGTGCATCTGGCAGCGGTGGCCTCGGTGCAGGCCTCGGTGGATGACCCGGTCAGCACGCACCAGAGCAATTTCGTCGGCACCCTGAATGTGTGCGAAGCCATGCGCAAGGCCGGCGTCAAGCGTGTGGTGTATGCCTCCAGCGCTGCGGTATATGGCAACAATGGCGAAGGGGCTTCGATCGACGAAGAGATCACCAAGGCGCCGCTCACGCCCTATGCGTCCGACAAGTTGGCCGGCGAGCACTACTTCGATTTCTACCGTCGCCAGCATGGCCTGGAGCCGGTGATCTTCCGTTTCTTCAATATCTTCGGGCCACGGCAGGACCCGTCATCGCCGTATTCCGGCGTGATCAGTATCTTCAGCGAGCGCGTGCAACAGGGCGTGCCGATTGCCGTGTTTGGCGATGGCGAGCAAACCCGCGACTTCATGTACGTGGGGGACCTGGTGGATTTGCTGGTGCAGGCTGTTGAAGCGCCTGAAGCTCCGCTGGGCGCAATCAATGTCGGCTGGAACCGCACCACCACGCTCAAGGATGTGCTGCGGGCCTTGGAAGACATCGTCGGCAAGCTGCCGGCGGTGACTTACGGGCCGGCACGCTCCGGCGATATCCGGCATTCGCGGGCGAACAACCAGCGGTTGCTGGCGAGCTTCACACTGCCGGAGCCCACGCCGTTGAAGGTGGGCCTGGAGCGCTTGCTCAAAGGCTGAACGCCATCGACTGTGGGAGCTGGCTTGCGTCAGGCCTTGGTTTTTTTCTTCGGCACGATCTTGCGCAGCACCCGCTGGGCCAGGCGTTTCAATTTCGACTCTTTCTCAGGCTCTGCCAGACCTTGCTGGCGCAGCCAATCCTTCCAGCGAATCCGCTCCTCACGAACCAGCCAGCCTTCCTGCTGGGCGAAGCTCTCCGCCAGGTACAAGCCTCGCGTGCTCGCCGGGTACAACTGGTCTTTCTTGACGGTGTACAACTCAGCCTGGGGCTGGCCGTCTTTCAATGGCATCAGGTACAGGTCCGGGCGTTGACGGTCGAGGCGGGCGACCAGTTGGTCGCCTTCGAGGCGTTCGTCCACATGGAACAGGCTCAGGGATTTGGCTTCCTTGGGCACTTCCAGGCGCAGGTCGTAGATCAATTGCAGCGATGCCGTGGGCAGGTGCACATAGGCGCGCGGGCGTTCGATCAACTGGGTGGTGGCGCAGCGCACCGGGCGAGCCGCGCCGGACAGCGGGCTGAGGCGAAAGGGCAGGGCTTCGCGGTAATGCAGGGCGGCGGAGTAGGGGGCCGGCAGCCAGGTGTCGTTGAAGCGCCCGCCGAGCCAGCCTTCCGGCGTCTCCAGCAGGCATTCTTCGGCAATTTCCTGGATGGCGGTGTGCAGCGGCAGGTTCAGCTCATGGGCGGGCACGTAGCCTGAGATCAGCTTGAGTACCACGTCGCCACGGTCCTGGCGGCGCTGGCGCACCAGCACCCAGTAATCCTTGTTTTGCCAATGCAGGGTCAGGCGCACCGACACGCCGAGGTTGGCCAGTTCCAGGGCGAAACGCTCGGGGTCTGCCACCTCCACCGGCTTGCGCCGTTGCAGGGTCTGGGCAAAGTTGAGCGGCATGCCGACGCTCTGGTAGCTCAGGCCTTCGGGGGTGGCTTCGACGTGCAGCGGCAGTGTCTTGAAGTTGCTGGGGTTTTTTCTTATGAGCGTTCGCGGCATGTCGGCTCCTTCTTGCGACGGGGTCGGCCGCGTCGGCGGCATCAGAGTTGACGAATGACCTGGGCAGCGGTCGCCACGTTATGGGCCAGGTGCAGCGGATTAATGGTCCCGACAATAGCACTGGCAACGCCTGTTTGCGCAAACAACAACATGAAACTGGCGCGAATTGGATCCATTCCCGGCTCCAGGCACACGTGGCCGCTGGCCAAGGCCTTTTTCACCAGGATGCCCTTGCCATGGGCCGCCGCATATTCAATGACGGCTTTCTCGGCCTGTTCGTTCAGATTGTAGGTGACCATCGCGCAATCGCCCTGTTCCAGAGCCTTTACGCCGCCCTCGACGGTCTTGCCGGAAAAGCCGAAACCACGGATCTTGCCTTCCTGTTTCAGCGCCGCCAGGGTCTGGTAGACCTCGCAGTCATTGAGGATATGCAGGTCGTTACCGTCGGAGTGCACCAGCACCAGGTCGATAAAATCGGTTTCAAGTCGTTTCAAGCTGCGCTCGATCGACATCCGGGTGTGGGCCGCGCTGAAGTCGTGGCTGGACGCGCCATTCTCGAATTCTTCGCCGACTTTGCTGACGATCACCCAGTCTTTGCGCTGGCCCCGCAGCAGCGGCCCCAGACGTTCTTCGCTCATGCCATAGGCCGGCGCGGTGTCGATCAGGTTGATGCCCAGTTCACGGGCCTGGCGCAACAGCATGCGGGCCTCGTCGTCGCCGGGGATCTGGAAGCCGCTGGGGTATTTCACCCCTTGGTCGCGGCCCAGCTTGACGGTGCCCAGGCCCAGGGGTGATACCAGCAGGCCAGTGCTGCCCAGGGGGCGGTGCAGGTCGTGCAGGGTGGGCAGGCTCATGGCAACAGTTGCTCCCAGGCAGGCACGCCGATGGCGGGTCTTGGCAGGTCGGGCAGCGGCTCGCCGACACTTGGGCGGATGCCGTCACGCTCCAGGCTGTTGATCACCCGATCGGCGAAGTCTGGTGCCAGGGCCAATTTGGTCGGCCAGCCCACCAGCAGACGGCCTTGCTCGGCGATGAAGGCGTTGTCGGGCCGGGTCAGGCCCGATTGCAGGGGCTCCGCGCGGTCGACGCGCAGGGTCGTCCATTGGGTCTGGCTCATGTCGATCCAGGGCAGCAACTGCGCCAGCTCTTTTTGCGCCGTAGCAATCTGTTCCTGCGGGGTGCGCGCCACACCATCGGCTTCGGCAATATCGCCGCCCATGTACCACACCCAGTTGCCATCGGCCGCCGGGTGAGTGGTAACGGTAATGCGCGGTTTGGTGCCGCCGCCCAGGCAGTGGGCATACAGCGGCTTCAGGCCGGGCCCTTTGGCGATGATCATATGCAATGGGCGTTTTTGCATGGCCGGCTGGCTGATGCCCAGCGCGGTCAGCAGATCCGCCGTACCTGCGCCGGCACTCAACACGATGCGCTGGGCGCGGATCTCGCGACTGTCCACCTTCAAGCCCACCAACGTGTCGCCTTCCAACAAAGGTTCGATGTGTTGGCCGGCGAGCAAACCATCGCCGGCCAGTTGGGCCAGGCGTTCGATCAGGCTCGGTACATCGACGACCAACTCGGCAAGGCGGTAGACCTTGCCCTTGAAGCGGCGGTCTTGCAGCGCTGGGGGTAAATCGTCGCCCTTGACCTGATCAACACGGCCACGCACGGCCTTGCTGGCGAAAAAACTGGTGAGGTTGCCGGCGAGCGTGCCGGGGGACCACAGGTAATGCGCCTCGGACAACAAGCGTACGCCGCGCAGGTCCAGCTCACCGCTACCCGCCAGTGCTTCGCGCCAGCGACGCGGCATGTCGGCAATGGCTTCGGACGCGCCGGTGATCGCGCCGTGCAGGGCGTACTTCGCACCACCGTGAATGATCCCCTGGGACTTCACGCTCTGCCCGCCACCCAAGGTGGCGTTTTCCACCACTACCGTGGAAAACCCCTGGCGGCGCAGGCGCGCATTCAGCCAGAGGCCGGCAACCCCGGCGCCGACAATCAGAACGTCGGTGGAAATAACGGATGGCATGGGCGACCTCAGTGTTCAAGACAAGAGGTGCAGTATACAGGCTGTTGAGGAGTGGTCAGTGCCCGGCGGTTTTCGAGAACAGCTGGATCACCACCACGCCCAGCACAATCAGGCCCATCCCCAGCATCGCCGGGATATCCAGCTTCTGCCCGTAGATGAACAACGCCGCGATGCTGACCATCACAATGCCCATTCCAGCCCACACCGCGTAGGCCACGCCCACCGGCACGGTGCGTACCACCAGCGTCAGCATCCAGAACGCCACGCCGTAGCCGACGATCACCAGCAGCAGTGGGATAGGCGTGCTCCAGCCCTTGATGGCTTTCATGGAAACGGTGGCGATCACTTCCGAGCAGATGGCGATAGCCAGATAGCAGTAGGCGGCGTTCATGGGGCAGTCCTCGGATAAAGCGGTCAGTTAAGGCTGGTATTTTAGAGTTATGTCAGATGGGGTAAAGTCATTACCTATCCGAATAAAAGATGGGTTGCGCCATGAGCGTACAGTGGGATCTGGAACGGATGCGTTTGTTTGTCAGCGTCGCCGAGCAGCGTTCGTTTTCGGCGGTGGCGCGCCAGCAGCGCAAGGCTCAATCGGCGGTCAGCAATGGGATTGCCATGCTGGAGGCGGACCTGGGCGTCAGCCTGTTCGAGCGTAGCAGCGGCCGCCAGCCCCGGCTGACCGAAGCCGGCAGTGTGTTGCTGGAAGAAGCGCGCGAAGTGCTGCGCCAGTGCGAGCGACTCAATGGCCGGGCACTGTCATTGACCCGTGGTGAAGAGGCCTGCCTGCGCCTGGCCCAGGATGAAGCCATGCTGTTCCAGCCAGTGCTCGATAGTCTTGAGGCACTGGCCGGGCAGTACCCGTTGTTGGAGGTACAGTTGTCCAGCGCGGCCCAGGGTGATGTGGCGCGCAAGCTGGTGGAGCGCAAGGCTGACCTGGGCCTGCTGTTCTATCACGACCAGATCCCTGAAGCCCTGGAGCGGCGCGTGGTCGGCAGCGTGGAGATGGTCACGGTGTGCGGTGTGAATCACCCGCTGGCCAAGCAAACCTATGTAACGTGCCAGCACCTGGCGCAGTTCCGCCAGTTGCTGATGTCGACCCAGACCAGTGTCTACCCCGGCAGCGAAGCCGCCAGCCCGCTGGTGTGGCGCGCCGACAGTTTCTACGTGCTGGCCGAATGGCTGATGAGTGGCCTGGGCTGGGCCTGGTTGCCGCGGCATATCGTGCAATACCCGACCTACCAGCAACAGATGGTCGAACTGGACAGCGAATGGACGCCGCCGGCCCTGGTGGTCGAGCTGGTCTGGCGGCGCGACGAACATCTGGGGCCGGCAGCGCGCTTCCTGGCCAAACGATTTGCCGAGTGCTTGCAGGCGATCGACTGAAAAAGCCGATAAACTCCGCCGCCATGAATAGAACTCTCTACAGCTGTCTGTTTTACCTGGCGCTGCCCTTGGTGGCTTTACGTCTGTGGCTGCGCGCGCGCAAGGCGCCGGCCTATGCCAAGCGCGTCGGCGAGCGCTTCTCCTATGGCTTGCCGGTGATGCGGCCGGGTGGGATCTGGGTGCACGCCGTGTCGGTGGGCGAAAGCATTGCCGCTGCGCCTATGGTGCGCGGGTTGCTGGAGCGTTATCCGACGCTGCCGATCACCGTCACCTGCATGACGCCGACCGGTTCCGAGCGTATCCAGGCGTTGTTCGCCAATGAACCGCGAATCCAGCACTGCTACTTGCCGTATGACTTGCCGTGCGCGGCCAAGCGTTTTCTTGATCGTGTACAGCCCAAGCTCGCGGTGATCATGGAAACCGAGCTGTGGCCCAATCATATCCACGCCTGCGCCCGGCGCGGGATTCCGGTGGCATTGGCCAATGCGCGGTTGTCGGCGCGTTCGGCCAAGGGCTATGGGCGCTTTGCCAGGCTGACGGCGCCGATGTTGGCCGAAATGAGCCTGTTCGCTGTGCAGACGCAAGCCGAAGCGCAGCGCTTCCTGGATTTGGGGGCTCGGCCGGAAACCGTCGAAGTCACCGGCTCGATCAAGTTCGACCTGACCATCGACCCCCAGTTGCCGGTGCGCGCCGCCGCGTTGCGCGCGCAATGGGGTGCCAGCGAGCGTCCGGTGTGGATCGCAGCGAGTACCCATGAAGGTGAAGATGAGGTGGTGCTGGCCGCCCATCGCCGACTGCTCGACAGCTACCCCAACGCTCTGCTGATTCTGGTGCCGCGCCATCAGGAGCGCTTCGGCCCGATGTTCGCATTGTGCGAGCAGCAGGGTTTTGCCACGGTGCGTCGCTCCAGTGGCGAACCCGTCACCGCGAACACGTCGGTACTGCTCGGCGACACCATGGGCGAGTTGCTGTTTCTCTACGCCTTGGCCGATAGCGCGTTCGTAGGCGGCAGCCTGGTGGCGACCGGTGGGCACAACCCACTGGAACCGGCGGCGCTGGCCTTGCCGGTGATCATGGGGCCACATGTGTTCAACTTCCTCGAAATCACCGCGATGATGCGTGAAGCCGGGGCGTTGCGCGCGGTGGACGACGCAGAAGGGTTGGCCGAAGCCGTGCGCCAGTTGTTCGAACTGCCGCAGGATGCACGCAAGATGGCACAGGCGGGGCTCAGGGTGATGCAGGCCAACCAGGGCGCGTTGAAGCGTTTACTGGATGGCCTGGGTCGACTGCTGCCTGACTGAATCAGCACCTGACTCAATGTGGGAGGGGGGCAGTGGATTCAGTTGCCGGGGCGGGCCTTGAGCTGCTCGGCGGCAGCCTTGGCCAGGTCCGGCGGCAGGAAGTCGCGGTCCGGGTTGTAGTCAGCCTTGAGGTAGCGCGCCAGGTCCTGCAGGTCTCCCGGGTTCAAGGTGCCGGCCGCCTGCTTCAGGCGCAGGTTGTCGAGGATGTAGTCGTAGCGACTGTTGTTGTAGTTGCGCACCGACGCGTAGAGCTGGCGCTGTGAGTCGAGCACGTCGACGATATTGCGCGTCCCCACCTGATAGCCGATTTCCGTGGCTTCCACCGCGCTCTGGTTGGAGATGATCGACTGGCGGCGCGCCTGTACCTGCTCCACGTCGGTGTTCACCGCGCGGTGCAGGTTGCGGGTGTTTTCCACCACCTGGCGGCGCAGGCCTTCGCGCTGCTGCTCGGTCTGGCCCAGACGCGAGTAGGACTCACGCACCTGCGAGCTGGTCAGCCCGCCGCTGTAGATCGGGATGCTCAGGCGCAGGCCAATGGTGCGCTGTTCCACATCTCCCCGGTACGGCGTGCCGAAGGCGTTCGGGTTGCTGAAACCGAGGGCGTCATTGTCGCCTTTCTCATATTGCGCCACGGCGTCCAGGGTTGGCGCGTGACCGGCCTTGCGCTGCTTGAGGGTTTCTTCGGCGGCAGTGACCGCGTAGTTGCTGGCCAGCAGGTTCAGGTTCTGGCGGCCGGCGGTTTCGACCCAGGCCTTGGCGTCGTTCGGCAGCGGCGGCAGCACCGGCAGCGTGTGGACGATGCCCTGGATCGAGTTGTACTGGCGGTTGGTCAGGGTGATCAGCGCTTCGAACGCATCCTCGACCTGGCGCTGGGCCAGGATGCGGTTGGCGCGGGCGGTGTCGTAGCTGGCCTGGGATTGCAGCACGTCGGTCTTGTCCGACAGGCCCACGTCAAAGCGCTCGTTGGACTGGTCCAGCTGGCGTTTGAACGCGTTTTCTTCGGCCTTGGTCGAGGCCAGGTTGTCCTGGGCGCGCAGCACGGCAAAATAGCTTTCGGCGCTTTGCAGGATCAGGTTCTGTTCGGTGGCCGACAGTTGCAATGCCGCCTGCTCATTGGTGGCCTCGGCGGCTTGCAGCTGGAACCAGCGGTCGGCACGGAACAGCGGCTGGCTCAGGGTGGCGCGCCAGGAGTGCGCATCGCGGTTGGCGGTAGCGGCCGGGGTGTCGATCTGGGTGCGCACGTTGTTGATATCGGCACCGCCGGTCAGGTTCGGCAGCAGGCCGGCGCGGGCCTGGGGCACCACTTCCTTTTGCGCGCCGTACTGGGCACGGGCGGCGGCCAGGTCGGCGTTGTTGTCCACCGCTTCCTGGTAGACGCTGACCAGGTCGGTTTTGGCGGACAAGGGCGCTTCAGCTGCCCAGACCATTCCGTTGGTCGCACAAGACACGGCAAAAGCCAGTGAAAGTTTGCGCAGCATGAGGCGATCCCTAGTTTGAATATTACGATGATAATTTAGCGCCCAAGGCTAAGGCCGGCCATTCCTGGCGTCAAGCATTGTGGCGGCAACCGAGTGTAGTGGTGCTGACTCGGCGCAACAATCCCGCAATCACGCCATTCATCACGCTGAATGCACCGCCATTGGCAATTTGCCCACGGCATGGTCTAGACTGGCCGCGTTCTTGTCGGGGTGCCTTGTTGGAAGGCTGAGATCGGTAAATACCGGATCCCGTTGAACCTGATCAGGTTAGCGCCTGCGTAGGGAACAAGATTTCTCGTCACCCGGCGAGTCCTCTTGTGCTTCGTCCGGGATGTTGTTCGACAATCGAACAGCCTCGTGCGCCAAGCACAGCACTGGTTCCAGTGCGTCCGTCCGTCACAGGTTCGCTCCGACAATAATCCACCGCCTGGATATTGGAGCCCGTGATGACTACAAAATTAAAAAATACCGTGCATTTGAGTGAGTCGGCCAAAGTCGACTCCGGCTCCGTGCAGCCCTTTACCCGCTCGCAGAAGATCTACGTAGAAGGCACTCGCCCGGACATCCGTGTACCGATGCGACAAATCAGCCTGGACGTCACCCCCACCGATTTCGGCGGTGAGATCAACGCGCCGGTTACCGTGTATGACACCTCCGGCCCCTACACCGACCCCAACGTGATCATCGATGTGCGCAAAGGCCTGGGCGATGTGCGCTCGCCGTGGATCGAAGCGCGTGGCGACACCGAGCGCCTGCCGGGCCTCAGCTCGCACTTCGGCCAACAGCGCCTCAGCGACGCCGAGTTGACCGCGTTGCGCTTCGCCCATGTGAAGAACCCGCGTCGTGCCAAGGCCGGCGCCAACGTCACCCAGATGCACTACGCGCGCAAAGGCATCATCACCGCCGAGATGGAATACGTCGCCATCCGCGAAAACATGAAGCTCGAAGAAGCCCGCGCCAGTGGCCTGCTCGACCAGCAGCACGCCGGCCACAGCTTTGGCGCCAGCGTGCCGAAGATCATCACCCCCGAATTCGTGCGCGAAGAAATCGCCCGCGGCCGCGCGATCATCCCGGCCAACATCAACCACACCGAACTGGAACCGATGATCATCGGCCGTAACTTCCTGGTGAAGATCAACGGCAACATCGGCAACAGCGCCCTGGGTTCGTCCATCGAAGAAGAAGTGGCCAAACTGACCTGGGGCATTCGCTGGGGCTCGGACACGGTGATGGACCTGTCCACCGGCAAACATATTCATGAAACCCGCGAATGGATCATCCGCAATTCGCCGGTGCCGATCGGCACCGTGCCGATCTACCAGGCCCTGGAAAAAGTCGGCGGCGCCGCCGAGGACCTGACCTGGGAGCTGTTCCGCGACACCCTGATCGAGCAGGCCGAGCAGGGCGTCGACTACTTCACCATCCACGCCGGCGTGTTGCTGCGCTACGTGCCGCTTACCGCCAAGCGCGTCACCGGCATCGTGTCTCGTGGCGGCTCGATCATGGCCAAGTGGTGCCTGGCGCACCACAAAGAGAACTTCACCTACACGCATTTCGACGAAATCTGCGAAATCATGAAGGCCTACGACGTCAGCTTCTCCCTCGGCGATGGCCTGCGCCCGGGTTCGATTGCCGACGCCAACGACGCCGCGCAATTCGGTGAGCTGGAAACCTTGGGCGAACTGACCAAGACCGCCTGGAAGCACGACGTGCAAACCATGATCGAAGGCCCTGGCCACGTGCCGATGCAGTTGATCAAGGAGAACATGGACAAGCAGCTCGAGTGCTGCGACGAAGCGCCGTTCTACACCCTCGGCCCGCTGACCACCGACATCGCGCCAGGCTACGACCACATCACCTCCGGCATCGGCGCGGCGATGATCGGCTGGTTCGGTTGCGCCATGCTCTGCTACGTCACGCCCAAGGAACACCTGGGCCTGCCGAACAAGGATGACGTGAAGACCGGGATCATCACCTACAAGATCGCCGCCCACGCGGCGGACCTCGCCAAAGGTCATCCGGGCGCGCAGATCCGCGATAACGCCTTGAGCAAGGCGCGTTTCGAGTTCCGCTGGGAAGACCAGTTCAACCTTGGCCTTGACCCCGACACCGCGCGTTCCTATCACGACGAAACCCTGCCGAAGGACTCGGCCAAGGTCGCGCACTTCTGCTCGATGTGCGGGCCGAAGTTCTGCTCGATGAAGATCACCCAGGAAGTGCGTGAGTACGCGGCCAACCAGCGCATTGAAGCGGTGGACGTGGATGTGGCCAAGGGCCTGGCCGAGCAGGCGGAGCGGTTCAAGCAGGAAGGCAGTCAGCTCTACAAAAAGGTCTGATTCGAGATCGTAGGCGCCTGTACCGGCCTTATCGGGGGCAAGCCCCCTCCCACATTACTCAAATTGTGGGAGGGGGCTTGCCCCCGATAGCGATCCGACAAACAACAAATGTTCCTCAGAGATAACCCCCTTGAGCATTCAACCGAGTACTTACTCCCCCGATATCGCAGTGCCGAGCGACAAAAGAGTCTTCGGCGCCCGCGACCTGTTCTCCCTGTGGTTCTCCCTCGGCATCGGCCTGATGGTCCTGCAGACCGGCGCCTTGCTGGCGCCGGGCCTGGGCTTGTCCGGTTCGTTGCTGGCGATTTCCCTTGGCACCCTGGTCGGCGTCCTGCTGCTGGCCGCCGTCGGCGTCATCGGCAGCGATACCGGCCTGTCCGCCATGGCCGCGCTCAAGCTCAGCCTGGGTGCCAAGGGTGCCAGACTGCCGGCGTTGCTCAACCTGCTGCAACTGATCGGCTGGGGCTCGTTCGAAATCATCGTGATGCGTGACGCCGCGAGCCTGTTGGGCGCGCGAGCATTCAGCGACGGCAGTCTGTTGGCCAGCCCATTGCTGTGGACGCTGTTCTTCGGCGGTCTGGCGACCTTGCTGGCGGTCAGCGGTCCACTGACGTTTGTGCGTCAGGTCCTGCGCAAATGGGGTATCTGGCTGCTGCTCGCCGCCTGCCTGTGGCTGACCTGGAACCTGTTCGCCAAAGCCGACCTCGCCGCACTCTGGGCCAACGCCGGTGACAGTTCGATGCCGTTCGCGGTGGGCGTTGATATCGCGATTGCCATGCCGCTGTCATGGCTGCCGCTGATTGCCGATTACTCACGCTTCGGCAAGCGCGCCAAAAACGTGTTTGGCGGCACGGCGCTGGGTTTCTTTATCGGTAATTTCTGGCTGATGAGCCTGGGCGTGGCCTACACCCTGGCGTTTGCGCCGAGCGGTGAGGTGAATGCGCTGTTGCTGGCGCTGGCCGGGGCTGGCCTGGGGATTCCGCTGCTGCTGATCCTGCTGGATGAGTCGGAAAATGCCTTTGCCGATATTCACTCGGCGGCGGTTTCCAGCGGCCTGCTGTTGCGTTTGAAGGTGGAGCACCTGGCGTTGGCCATCGGCGTGATCTGCACGCTTATCGCCTGCTTTGCACCGTTGGCGCAATACCAGAACTTCCTGTTGCTGATCGGCTCGGTGTTCGCGCCGCTGTTCGGCGTGGTGCTGGTGGATCACTTTATCCTGCGTCGTCGTGGCCAGGGCGCTGTCGCCAACCTGCGTTGGCCGGCGCTGCTGGCTTGGCTGGGCGGCGTCGCGACGTATCACCTGTTGGCCAATCTGTATCCGGACATCGGCGCGACCCTGCCGGCGCTGGTGCTGGCAGGGCTGTTGCAGTTAATTCTGGCTAAAGCCTTCAGCGGCGTGCAGGCACCAGCTCAGGCTGGATGATGCCGTCCAGGCGTGAATAGGGTATCTGCAATTCGACGTGGCCCAGGGCGTACGGCGCGATGGTGTTGGTAGGGTACTTGAGGATCACGCCCCCATAGGTCAGCGCCACGTTCGGGGTTTTCTGGAAGGGGTAGGTCTTCACATACTCCGGCTCCAGGCTCAGGCGGGTGCTGATCAGCCAGCTGTTGTGGGCCACCTGGGCGGCTTTCCAGAACGCATCTTCCTTGCCGGGCAGCAGCATGTCGGTCAGGGTCAGGGCCTTTTGCCGCTGGCGCGAATAGTTGATGAACGCACGGCCGGGCTCGCCGTGGGTGGCGCCCTGGTCCAGGTAGCTGGACAATTCGATGATCACCAAGCCGTCATGCTGTTCACGTACCTTGGCCTGCAAGTACATGCTGTTGCGTGGAGCGGCGGTTTTCAGGAATTGCTCGCGATAGGTCTCCAGGCTCGTCGGCAGGGGATCGCTTTGGGTCATTTCCAGCAGGCGCTGTTCAATCAATGCGTCCAGCTTGGGTTCCTTGGCAAAGTGCACGGTGTCGATATTCACCAGCGGGCAATCGGCGCTGGCGCAGCCCGGCTTGCTTTGCTCGGTGGCGTCGCGGGTGGCTTCCACCGGGGTTTTGTAACTCGGCTGGAAAAGGCTCTGGCACGCGCCGAGGGTCAATGCGATGCAGGCCACGGAGGCGATTTTTAAAAGCGACATGTAAGTCCTTCGTCTATCGATAAGAGCGAAATTTGTGGAGCTTCGACTGCCAGCACGGCAGTCAGTTCGCCACTAAGCTGATTAGAGTGTGTTTGACGCCCGCCGTCTATCCCGGCAACTGGAAAGGGGCTGCATCCAGAGGCATGAGCGCGTTAGGATGGCGCCAATTGCGCAGGCTCAACGAGGAAGGGATATGACGGATTTTGCAAAATCGACGCCGAGCACAATCGAGATTGTTCAGCGCGACAATGCCTACCAGGGCTTCTACAAGCTTGATCGCGTGCAACTGCGCCACGAGAAGTTCGATGGCGGCATGAGCCGGGTGATCAACCGTGAAGTCTTTGTTCGTCATGATGCCGTGTGCGTGCTGCCCTACGACCCGCAGCATGATGAAGTGGTGCTGATCGAGCAGTTCCGCGTCGGCGCCATGGGGCGTACCGACAACCCGTGGCTGGTAGAGATGGTCGCCGGCCTGATCGACAAGGATGAAGAGCCGGAGGAGGTTGCACACCGCGAAGCCGAGGAGGAAGCTGGGCTGACATTCTCCGCGCTGTGGCCGATCACCAAATATTTCCCGTCGCCCGGTGGCAGTACCGAATTTGTCCACTTGTACCTGGGCCGTTGCGACAGCTCGGGTGCGGGGGGCGTCCATGGATTGGAAGAAGAAGCTGAAGATATCCGCGTCACCGTGTGGGCCTTCGAAGATGCCCTGCAAGCGGTGCGCGACGGCAAAATTTCCAACGCAGCCAGCATTATCGCCCTGCAGTGGCTTGCGCTTAATCGCGCGGAAGTGAGGGGGTTATGGCAGTAAAGGCACGGGAACGTTATCGAGTCGACCTGATCGGGCTGCAAGCCGCCTGCGAGGCCAACTATGCGCGGCTGATGCGCCTGCTCCCCGACATGCGTCACGCCCCCGAGGCGCGGCGTATCGGCGTGACCCATGGCGACCAGATGCTCGGCGTGCTGGCCTTGGAAGTGATCGTCAACTGCCCGTACACCACCACCCTGCGCGTGCGCCAGGAGCACAGCCTGCCTTGGCTGCCGGTGCCGCAGTTGGAAGTACAGGTGTACCACGACGCACGCATGGCCGAAGTGATCAGCGCCGAACATGCGCGGCGCTTTCGCAGCATCTATCCTTACCCCAACGTGTTCATGCACCAGCCCGACGAGAAAGCACAACTGAATGTGTTCCTCGGTGAATGGTTGAGTCACTGCCTGGCCCTGGGCCATGAGTTCGAAGCCGTGCGGTAGATGTGAACTGCGTCCGCTTCCTGGGTTTCCTCTTTGTGTCCTGCCCCAGCATAATCACGCCAAACGTCCATTCCTGCGATTGCCTTGGGAGAGCGCCTTGCCGAGCGTATCCACCGCGAGCCCCGATGCACCGGCCTTGCTGGTGCAACTGTCCGACAGCCACCTGTTTGCCGAGGCCGATGGCACGCTGTTGGGCATGAACACCCGTGACAGCCTGCAAAGGGTGATCGAGCTGGTGCGTGCGCAGCAGCCCCGCATTGATCTGGTGTTAGCCACCGGGGATCTTTCCCAGGACGGCACACTGGAGTCGTATCAGCAGTTTCGCGATATGACGGCGCCCATCGGCGCCCCGACGCGCTGGATTCCTGGCAATCACGACGAGCCGCAGATCATGGCCCACGCCGCCGTGCACAGCGACTTGCTGGAACCGGTGGTCGATATCGGCCATTGGCGTGTCACCCTGCTGGACTCCGCTGTACCCGGCTCTGTGCCCGGTTACTTGCAGGACAGCCAATTGCAACTGCTCGCCCAGGCCCTGAGCGAAGCGCCGAACCGTCACCATCTGGTGTGCTTCCACCATCATCCGGTGTCCATCGGTTGCGCCTGGATGGAACCCATTGGCCTGCGTAACCCGGAGGCCCTGTTTGCGGTGCTCGACCGTTTCCCGCAGGTGAGGGCGGTACTGTGGGGGCATGTGCACCAGGAAATCGACCACGAGCGCAACGGCGTGCGCCTGCTGGCGTCGCCGTCCACCTGCATCCAGTTCGCGCCGGGCAGCGAGGATTTCAAGGTCAGTGAACAGGCACCGGGCTACCGCTGGCTGCGCCTGCACGCCGACGGACGGTTGGAGACCGGGGTGGAGCGTGTCCAGGGCTTCGAATTTACCGTGGACTACGGCAGCAACGGCTATTGACTGTGGGAGGGCGCTTGCCCCCGATGGCGGTGGATCAGTCACATCTAACAGTGCCTGACACTCCGCTATCGGGGGCAAGCCCACTCCCACATTGGATCTTCGGTGTATTGAGGGCTGAGGTCATCACACACGGCTTCGATCCCTGTAAACTGCGCCTCTTTGGCTGAGTCATGGAGAGCCCGGCATGTCCGCTTCGATCCTGTATATCCACGGTTTCAACAGCGCGCCGGCGTCCAACAAGGCCAGCCAGCTGATCACCGTGATGGACAACCTTGGCCTCGCCGGGCAACTGCGTGTACCGGCCCTGCATCACCATCCCCGTCAGGCGATTCCTCAACTGGAAGCCGCGATTGCCGAACTGGGTCGGCCACTGCTGGTCGGCAGCTCACTCGGCGGCTACTATGCAACCCATCTTGCCGAACGCCATGGCCTCAAGGCATTGCTGGTGAACCCGGCGGTCAGCCCCCATCGGATGTTCGACGGTTACCTGGGCACCCAGAAGAACCTCTACACCGAAGAGACCTGGGAGCTGACCCACGACCACGTGACGGCCCTGGCCGAACTGGAAGTGCCGGCGCCCCAGGACGCCGCGCGGTATCAGGTGTGGTTGCAGACCGGGGATGAAACCCTGGATTATCGCCTCGCCCAGCAGTATTACCGGGCCTGTGCCTTGCGCATCCAGGCCGGCGGCGACCATGGTTACCAGGGTTTCGCCCGGCAATTACCGGCGATCTTGAGCTTTGCCGGTATTGGCGCAGATCAGTATCAATCCTTCGACTTTGCTGCACTGTAAAGTCGCAGGTCATTTTTTAATCGAACGACTCACGACGAGACCCCATGGCCACTCCCAGCGCTAGCTCTTATAACGCCGACGCCATCGAAGTCCTCTCGGGCCTCGACCCGGTGCGCAAACGCCCCGGCATGTACACCGACACCAGTCGGCCGAACCACCTTGCCCAGGAAGTCATCGACAACAGCGTCGACGAAGCCTTGGCCGGGCACGCCAAGTCGGTGCATGTCATTCTCCACGCTGACCACTCCCTGGAAGTGTCCGACGATGGTCGCGGCATGCCGGTGGACATCCACCCGGAAGAGGGGGTGCCGGGCGTCGAGCTGATCCTCACCAAGCTCCACGCGGGTGGCAAGTTCTCCAACAAGAACTACCAGTTCTCCGGTGGCCTGCACGGTGTGGGTATTTCCGTGGTCAACGCCCTGTCCACGCTGGTGCGGGTCAAGGTCAAGCGCGACGGCAACGAGTACCAGATGACCTTTGCCGATGGCTACAAAGCCACCGACCTGGAAGTGATCGGCACCGTTGGCAAGCGCAACACCGGCACCAGCGTGTACTTCGCGCCGGACCCGAAATACTTCGATTCGCCGAAATTCTCCATCAGCCGCCTCAAGCATGTGCTCAAGGCCAAGGCCGTGCTGTGCCCGGGCCTGCTGGTGACCTTTGAAGACAAAGGCACCGGCGAGAAGGTCGAGTGGCATTACGAAGACGGCCTGCGTTCGTACCTGGAAGACTCCGTCAGCGACTTCGAGCGCCTGCCCAACGAGCCGTTCTGCGGCAGCCTGGCCGGTAATAAAGAGGCCGTGGACTGGGCGCTGCTGTGGTTGCCCGAGGGCGGCGATAGCGTGCAGGAAAGCTACGTCAACCTGATCCCCACGGCCCAGGGCGGCACCCACGTCAACGGCTTACGCCAGGGCCTGCTCGATGCCATGCGCGAATTCTGCGAATACCGCAGCCTGCTGCCACGCGGGGTGAAGCTGGCGCCGGAAGACGTGTGGGAGCGCATTGCGTTCGTGCTGTCGATGAAGATGCAGGAGCCGCAATTTTCCGGCCAGACCAAAGAGCGCCTGTCGTCCCGTGAAGCGGCGGCGTTTGTCTCTGGGGTGGTCAAGGATGCGTTCAGCCTGTGGCTCAATGAGCACCCTGAACTGGGCCTGGCCCTGGCTGAGCTGGCGATCAACAACGCCGGCCGTCGCTTGAAGGCCAGCAAGAAGGTCGAGCGCAAACGCATCACCCAGGGCCCGGCATTGCCCGGCAAACTGGCCGATTGCGCCGGGCAGGACCCGATGCGCTCCGAGCTGTTCCTGGTGGAAGGTGACTCCGCCGGCGGTTCCGCCAAGCAAGCGCGGGACAAGGAGTTCCAGGCGATCCTGCCGTTGCGCGGCAAGATCCTCAACACCTGGGAAGTCGATGGCAGCGAAGTCCTGGCCAGCCAGGAAGTGCACAACATCGCCGTGGCCATTGGGGTAGACCCGGGCGCGGCGGACATGAGCCAGTTGCGCTACGGCAAGATCTGCATCCTCGCCGACGCCGACTCCGACGGCCTGCACATCGCCACGCTGTTGTGCGCGCTGTTCGTCCAGCACTTCCGCCCGCTGGTGGATGCCGGCCACGTCTACGTCGCCATGCCGCCGCTGTACCGGATCGACCTGGGCAAAGAGATTTACTACGCCCTGGATGAAGCCGAGCGCGATGGCATCCTCGACCGCCTGGTGGCCGAGAAGAAGCGCGGCAAGCCACAGGTCACGCGATTCAAAGGCCTGGGTGAAATGAACCCGCCGCAACTGCGCGAAACCACCATGGACCCGAACACCCGGCGCCTGGTGCAGTTGACGCTGGGCGACGATTTCGCCGCCACCTCGGAAATGATGGACATGCTGCTGGCGAAGAAACGCGCGCCGGACCGCAAGTCCTGGCTGGAATCCAAAGGCAACCTGGCCGAGGTTCTGGGCTGATGCGCACAGGTTTCGCCCTGGCGATCCTGATGTTGAGCAGTTTGGCGGCCGCCCAGGTGGCTGCCGCGCCTGCGGCCGAGCTCAAGCTGGTGTCCGAACACCCGGTGGACGGCATGCGCGGCGGCAACCTGTCGGGCCTGGCGTTGTGCGGTAACGAGTTGTGGACGGTTTCCGATCGTGACGACGACCAGATCTACCGCCTGGATACAAGCGAGACGACTTGGAAGGCCGAAACCGTGAAGATCGACGTGCCGCCGGTGCCCGAGTCCGGCTTGCCCTGGGGGTTGCGTTCGCGCACCAAGGCAGCCTCGCTCATTCGCGGTGGCGACCTGGATTTTGAAGGTATCACCTGCGATGCCGCCGGTAACCGCTACATTGTCAGCGAAGCCCATGCGGCGGTGCTGCAAGTGCCGGTTACGGGGGCGCCGGACTGGTTGAGGATCGCACCGGGCATGGTGCGTGAGGCCCGGGCCAGCGGCCTGTTGCTGCACTTCAATGCATTGTTTGAAGGCCTGGCGATCAATCCTGAAGGTAATCAGATCTGGCTGGCGGCTGAGCGTGAACGGCGTGGCCTGATTTCCATCAAGCGTCCGCAAAGCCTGTGGGACTGCGATGGCCCGTGCGTGTTATTGAGTGAGGCGGGCACCGAGATGCAGCCTGCCCAGGTGCCCAAGGCCAAGGCGGTCGCCAGGAATTTTTCGGATGTGGCGCTGTTTCAGGGCAAATTGTTCACGCTCGAAAGCAGCCAATACCAGCTGTGCCGCCGCGATGCCGTCACAGGGGCTGTCGAGCAATGCTGGTCATTTGCTTCCGAGATGCTCACGCCGCAACGCCGATACGATCAGCCCTACGGCCTGGCCGAAGCGTTGGTGGTGGACGCCGATGGCGCCTGGATCGGTCTGGACAACAATTTCGGCCCACGTGCCGATGGTGAAAAACGCCCCATGGTCTATCGTTTTGCCGCCCCTGTCGGTGGCTGGAGCGCCAAGCCATGAGCCAACACTTTTTTGAATTGACCCGGTGCCGTGGCATTTCCGCTGCGCCATACCCAAGCATGATGAGGCCCGCATGAGTGACATCCTCGCAGACAGCTTAGACGGCGTAGAGCGCCGGTCGCTGGCTGACTTCACCGAAAATGCCTACCTCAACTACTCCATGTACGTGATCATGGACCGTGCCTTGCCGCATATCGGCGACGGCCTGAAGCCCGTACAACGGCGCATCATCTACGCCATGAGTGAGTTGGGCCTGGACGCTGATTCCAAGCACAAGAAATCGGCACGTACCGTCGGTGACGTACTCGGTAAGTTCCATCCCCACGGCGACTCGGCGTGCTACGAAGCCATGGTGCTGATGGCCCAACCGTTCAGCTATCGCTACACGCTGGTGGACGGCCAGGGTAACTGGGGTGCGCCGGATGATCCCAAGTCCTTCGCTGCCATGCGATACACCGAAGCGCGCCTGTCGCGTTACTCGGAAGTCTTGCTGAGCGAACTGGGGCAGGGCACCGCCGACTGGGGGCCCAACTTCGACGGCACGCTCGACGAGCCACTGGTGTTACCGGCACGTTTGCCGAATATCCTGCTCAATGGCACCACCGGTATTGCGGTGGGTATGGCCACTGACGTACCGCCGCACAACCTGCGTGAGGTCGCCACGGCCTGCGTGCGTTTGCTGGATGAGCCCAAAGCCACGGTTGAACAGCTCTGCGAGCACATCCAGGGCCCGGACTATCCGACCGAAGCGGAAATCATCACACCGCGCGCCGACCTGCTGAAAATGTACGAAACCGGCAAGGGCTCGGTGCGCATGCGCGCCGTGTACCACATCGAGGATGGCGACATTATCGTCACCGCACTGCCGCACCAGGTGTCGGGCGCCAAGGTGCTGGAGCAGATCGCCGCGCTGATGCAGGCCAAACCGTCGAAACTGCCGCAGGTGGCCGACCTGCGTGACGAGTCCGACCACGAGAACCCATGCCGCATCGTGATCATCCCGACCAACAGCCGGGTCGACCACGAAGTGTTGATGCAGCATCTGTTTGCCAGCACGGACCTGGAGTCCAGCTACCGGGTCAACGTCAACATCATCGGCCTGGACGGCAAGCCGCAGTTGAAGAACCTGCGCAACCTGCTGGTGGAGTGGCTGGAGTTCCGGGTGCAGACCGTGCGTCGCCGCCTGCAATTCCGCCTCGACAAGGTCGAGCGCCGCCTGCACCTGTTGGACGGCTTGCTGATTGCCTACCTCAACCTGGATGAAGTGATCCATATCATCCGTACCGCCGAGCACCCGAAAGCCGAGCTGATCGCGCGGTTTGAGCTGAGCGAGATCCAGGCTGACTACATCCTCGATACCCGCTTGCGTCAATTGGCGCGACTGGAAGAGATGAAGCTGCGCGACGAACAGGACGCGCTGCTCAAGGAGCAAGCCAAGCTGCAAGCCCTGCTGGGCAGTGAGGCCAAGCTGAAGAAACTGGTGCGCAGCGAGCTGATCAAAGACGCCGAAACCTACGGTGACGAGCGTCGTTCGCCAATTGTGCAGCGTGCCGAGGCGAAAGCCCTGACAGAAACCGAGCTGCTGCCAAACGAGAAAATTACTGTCGTTCTGTCGGAAAAGGGTTGGGTTCGATCCGCCAAGGGGCATGATATTGACGCCACTGGTCTGTCGTACAAGGCCGGTGACGGGTTCAAGACCGCTGCGGCCGGGCGTTCCAACCAGTTTGCGGTGTTTATCGATTCCACCGGGCGCAGTTATTCGGTACCGGCCCACACCTTGCCATCCGCACGGGGACAGGGCGAGCCGTTGACCGGGCGTCTGACGCCGCCGCCAGGGGCGAATTTCGAATGTGTGCTGCTGCCGGACGACGATGCGCTGTATGTGATCGCGTCCGACGCGGGTTACGGTTTCGTGGTCAAGGGTGAAGACCTGCAGGCCAAGAACAAGGCGGGCAAGGCGTTGCTGAGCTTGCCCAACAACGCCAAGGTGATCCTGCCGCGGCCGGTGGATGATCGTGAGAGCAACTGGCTGGCGTCGGTGACCACCGAAGGGCGTTTGCTGGTGTTCAAGATCAGCGACCTGCCGCAGTTGGGCAAAGGTAAAGGCAACAAGATCATCGGTATTCCCGGCGAGCGGGTGGCCAGTCGCGAAGAGTACGTGACCGACATCGCGGTGATCCCGGAAGGCGCGACCCTGGTGCTCCAGGCCGGCAAGCGTACGCTGTCGCTACGCCCTGACGACCTTGAACATTACAAGGGCGAACGTGGTCGGCGTGGTAACAAACTGCCTCGAGGCTTCCAGCGAGTGGATGCCTTGCTGGTAGAAGCGCCGGTTTAACGCGTTTTAGAGCTCTCGATCTACGATTTAACGCGTAGATCGATGCTTTGGCGCTGGAGTCATGGCGCATATTCACGGATGATATGGCCTTTCCAGCGCCGGCGTGGCCGAGCGTGTTTAGGTTATTTTTAGTATTACATTGTGGTTCGCCTTGTGGCAGCCACCTGGATGGGATGATGACTGCTCCACGCCTTCCTTTTATTTTCATGCTCGCTGGCCTTTTGGGGCTGGCGGGCTGCAGCACACACCAACCGGTGTCGCTGTACCAGCTGGACAGCGGAAGCCCGGCTCAACCTGCACAGTCCGCCGGCATGGCCGTCCTGCTCGGCCCGGTGGTCGTAGCCGACTACCTGCAACGCGAAACCCTCCTGCAACGTCAGAACGATGGAAGCCTGCAAGGTTCCACCGATGGCCGTTGGGCGGGGAGTTTGTCCTCTGATATCAATCAGTTGATGTTGCGCCAGGTGGCAGGTCAGTTGGACAGCCAGCGGGTGGTCCTGGCACCAGGGCCCTCCGGGTTCACGCCTGATGTACAGGTGTTGCTGACCATTACCCGGCTTGACTCCGGCACGTCGCAACCGGCCATCCTCGATGCGCAATGGCGCTTGATCGACCGTCGTGGGCAGGTGCGTGATAACCGTATCGTGCACTTGCAGGAACAGCACACCGGTTCCACTGCGTCCCAGGTCCAGGCCCAGGGCGTGTTGTTGCAGCATTTGGCGCAGCAGTTGTCGGTGGCGCTCAAGCCATTGGCCAACCAACCGCCGATTGCCGAAGCGCCGCGCAAGCAAAGCGCGCCGGCGCAGGCCAGGCCGGCAGAGCCGCAGAAGCCGAAGATGCCGATGGCTACGCCGATCCGTACGGATATGGAAGTGTTCAGGTTCTGACCTGAATCGCGCACAAACAAAAGGCCCGCTGATTAAGCGGGCCTTTTGTTTGTGCGCAATTTGAGCCAGGCTGCGGACCCAATGTGGGAGGGGGCTTGCCCCCGATAGCGGTAGTTCAGTTAATGATGTGTTAACTGATACTCGGCTATCGGGGCAAGCCCCCTCCCACATAAGTCCTACCGTTTTATTTGGCGCGGGTCTCATGCATCCGCGCCAACTGCCGCTCCAGCATCGACGGATACGGCTCCATCAATCGCTCCACACAACTGGCCCCCTCGGGGCTGGCAATCGGGCGGATACGCGCGCGTTGGCGGATCAGCGTGTCTTCACTGATCTTGCGCTCCACCAGCAGCAGGTTGCGGCTGTGTTGGGACAGGGCCAGGGCGTCCTGGGCGATTTCGGTGAGCAGCAGGTCGATCTGGCTTATGCCGAACAGATCGTCGCCCACTGTCAGGCCAAGCTGCAGTTGCAGGGTAATGCCGCTGTCCGCCACTTCGATCTGCAATTCATGACCCAGGGCACGCAGCAACTCGCCGCAGCAGATGGCGTTGGTCAGGTAGTCTTCACCGCTGTCTTCACTGTGGAACAGCATCAGCGTGCTGCCATCGTTCAGGGTGTGCAATTCGCTCTGGTACAGCGAAGCGGCCTGGTCGAGGCAGTCACGGTAGCGTTCCAGCAACTCGGTCAGGCGTGCGCGTGGCAGGCGACGGAGTTGATCCTGTGCTCCCAGTTGCACCGCCAGAACGGCGCTGTACTGGGGTTCCGCACTCTTTACCGGAGCCGGTTTGGCGGCGACGGCCGGGGCGCTGGCCGAGGTGTCGCGCAGATCGGCGAACGGGTCTTCGTCGTCCAGCTCGTCCTCTTCGGCTTTGAACGCCTGGCGAGTGGCAGGTTTGAGGCCTGCGACCGGGGCGTCTTCCACTTCAAACTCAGGCTCATCGTCGAACTCAGGCTCGGGCTCAATCTCGCGCACCACCGGTTCCGGGGCGAAGCTGGCGTGCAGCTGGCGAGCGAGGTCGCCTATTTCGTCCTGGCGATCAGTGGCCGGAGTATGTTCGTCGATGTCCCGCAGCCAGATGCGCAGTTGCATCAAGGGCGTAGAGATATGCCGTCCCAGGCGCAGGCTCAGGGCCAGGGCCAGGGCCAGCAGGATCGCGCTGAGAATGCCCATGCTTTGCAGGCTGATGGTCATCGGCTGCTGGAATTGCTGCATGTCGAGGCTGATGCGCAGTTGGCCGGCCTTCACATCCTGAAACGTAATATTGCTCGAATACAGGCCTTCGGCTTCACCCAGCAGGCCGTTTTTCGGGCGTTGCCCGGCTTCGGCCATGATCCGGTTGTCCACGCTGTAGATGGCGGCGTGGGCCACCAGCGGGTTCTTGGTCAGGTTGTTGAGCAGTACGTTGAGGCTGAGGATGTCGTTGGACACCAGCAACTCAGTCGCCGAGGTGGCGGTCTGGGTCGTCAGGCTCTCGCCCAGGGCGTCGGCTTGTTCGTGCATGGCCTGCTTGAACTGCAATCCCATCACGCAGGCGTAGATCACCAGGGCCAGGGCGACCAGGATCACGTTATGGCTGGCGATGCGTAATGCGATCGGTACACGGCGGTGGCGCAGTGCCCGGAAGATCAGCAGGAAGAAGTTATCGGTTTTTACTGGCGTGGGCCGGTTCACTTGCGCTCGGCTCTTGGTCCGTGAAGTTGACGCGCAGTATAGCGACAGCCCCAGGACCGGCAAAGCGCTGGCTGTGCCCGATGGTCACTGAAAGTGGGTAGAATGCGGTTTTTTTCCAGCCTGGGGGTGCGCCTTGCGCGAAATTGTCCTGATTAATATCACTGGGGAAGACCGCCCGGGTCTGACCGCAGCCATAACCGGCGTTCTGGCCCAGGGTGGTGTGAACATTCTCGACATCGGCCAGGCGGTGATCCACGACACCCTGTCGTTCGGCATCCTGGTCGAGATCCCGAGCACCGAGCAGGCGTCTTCGGTGCTCAAGGACATCCTGTTTACGGCCTACAAGCTGGACCAACAGGTGCGTTTCACCCCGGTGTCCGAAGAGGATTACCGGCAATGGGTTGCCGGCCAGGGCAAGAAACGCCACATCGTGACGCTGCTGACCCGCAAGGTCACCGCCGAGCAACTGCAGCGCGTCAGCTCCATCACCGCGCAATATGGCCTGAATATCGACCATATCGACCGTTTGTCGGGTCGTATGCCATTGGACACGCCGGCCGACAAGGGCAAGGGCTGCATCGAGTTCTCCGTGCGCGGTGAACCGGCCGACCCGCAAGCCCTGCGTGCCGAGTTCCTCAGTGTGGCCCAGGAGCTGAACGTCGATATCGCCTTCCAGGAAGACTCGCTGTTCCGCCGCAACCGCCGTCTGGCGGTGTTCGACATGGACTCGACGCTGATCGAGGCTGAGGTCATCGACGAGCTGGCCAAGGCCGCGGGTGTTGGCGAGCAGGTGTCGCAAATCACCGAGCGCGCCATGGCCGGTGAACTCGACTTCCGCGCCAGCTTCAAGGAGCGCCTGGCGCTGCTCAAGGGCCTGGACGTGAGCGTGCTGGACTCCATCGGCGCTTCCCTGCGCCTGACCGAGGGCGCCGAAACCCTGTTCGCCGAACTCAAGCGCCTGGGCTACAAGACCGCCATTCTGTCCGGCGGCTTCACCTACTTCGCCAAGCAATTGCAGGCCAGGCTGGGTATCGACTATGTGTTCGCCAACGAGCTGGAAGTGGTAGATGGCAAGGTGACCGGCGTGGCGGTGGAGCCGATTGTCGACGCACAGCGCAAAGCGGATCTGCTCAAGGAATTGGCTCACAAGGAAGGGTTGCGTCTGGAGCAGACCATTGCAGTCGGCGACGGGGCGAATGACTTGCCGATGCTGGCGATTGCCGGGTTGGGTGTGGCGTTCCGGGCCAAGCCGTTGGTAAAGCAATCGGCCAGGCAGGCGATTTCGACGCTGGGGCTGGACGGTGTGTTGTATCTGCTGGGCTTTCGCGATCGCGACGGTCAGCTGTAACTCGATCTCACAGTAGGAATACAGAGCAAATGTGGGAGGGGGCAAGCCCCCTCCCACATTTGCTCTGTACTGAATTCAAATCAGGCTTTTGGCAGTGCAATACCCTGGCCCATCTGCACTGGCGTACCCGCCGCCAATTCTTCAGCCCACTTCACCTGATCCGGCCCGAACAGCACAATCGCCGTCGATCCCAGCTTGAAGCGCCCCAGCTCGGCACCTTTTTCCAGGTGGATCGGCGCACGTGCAGCTTCGTCGTAGCGGAAGGTTTTCAGCTCGCGCTTTGGCGGTGTCACCAAGCCGGCCCATACGGTTTCAATCGACGCCACAATCATCGCGCCCACCAATACCACGGCCATCGGGCCGCGTTCGGTGTCGAAGATGCAGGCAACGCGCTCGTTACGTGCGAACAACTCGGGTACGTTTTCAGCGGTGGTCTGGTTGACCGAAAAGATGCGTCCAGGAATGTAGACCATCTCGCGCAGCGTGCCGGCCAACGGCATGTGCACGCGGTGGTAGTCCTTCGGCGAGAGGTAGATGGTGGCGAAGTCGCCGCCCATGAACGGTGCAGCTACGGCCGCATCGCCACCCAGCAGTTCCAGCACGCTGAAGCTGTGGCCCTTGGCCTGGAATACGCGGCCATGTTCGATCGGGCCCAGTTGGCTGACCGCGCCATCGGCAGGGCTCAGCACCGCGCCTGGGGTTTGATCCAGCGGGCGGGCGCCGTCTTTCAGGGCGCGGGTGAAGAAGGCGTTGAAGTGCTCATAGGCGCTCAGGTCTTCAACCAGGGCCTGGGACATGTCCACTTGATAGCGCTTGGCAAACCAGGCGGTGAAGGCATTCTTGAACCAGCGCACGCGGCACTCGGCGATACAACCTGCCAGGCGCGACAGCAAGTGGTGCGGCAGCAAGTATTGGCTGAGGATAAACAACTGCTTTTTCATAACTGTCCTTAAACCTTAAATCTCGACGGGGGTGTCGGGGTGGTTGCCCCATTCGCCCCAGGAACCGGCATAACCTTTGACTCGCGGATAACCGAGCGCCTTGGCCACCAGGTAGGTGAAGCCAGAGCGGTGGTGAGTCTGGCAGTGAGTGATGATTTCTTTATCTTTGGTCAATCCGAGGTCTTCGAGAATCTGCGGCATGTCACGGCGGATACGCAGGTTGCGTGCCTTGTCCATGCCCGCGGTCCATTCGAAGTTGACCGCGCCGGGGATATGCCCGCCTTTGGCAGCGAGGACCTTCTCGCCGGAGTATTCCAGCGGCCCGCGAGCATCCCAGATGCCCAGGTCGGCAGCACCCAGCCGGCTTTGCAGGTATTCACGCGTGGCGGTGGGGCCTTCGTGCAGCGTGAGGCTGACCGGGCCACCGACAGGCGCGGGCACGTCGGTGGAGACCGGGTGGTGTTCTTCCAGCCAGGCCAGCAGGCCGCCATCCAGGTAGTGGTATTTCTGGTGCCCGATCACGTCGAGCATCCAGATAAAACGCCCGGCCCAGCCGCCGCCTTCGTCGTCATAGACCACGTAGGTTGCATCCGGGGTGTGGCCCAGTTCGCCGAACAGTTTTTCCAGGTCCGCCTTGCTGGGCAGCAGGCCGGGCGCCGGCGGCTGGCCCAGTTGGGTGCGCTTGGGGTCAACGAAATGCGCGCCGGGGATATGCCCTTCGGCGTAGCGGGCAGCGCTGGTGAGGTCCACCAGAATCAGGTGTTCGGCACCGAGGCGACCAATCAGGTCGCTGGATTCGATCACCAGCGGCAAGCCAGAGAAGTCAGGCATGTGAGGTCTCCTGGGCACAAATGTTGGCGATAAAAGAGGGCGATTGTAGCGCAAGCATCAGGCGCTGCGGTTGGTAAAGCAGTGCAGGGCTTTTTCGATGCATTGGGCGGTTTTGCCGAAGGCCTGCACGGTGGTTTCCGAGAACGGCCCCCCACCCTGGTCGGCCACCATCAGCATCACCACCTTGCCATTGCAGCTCAGGGAACGCAGCAGCAGGTGTTCGCCGGTGAACAGACGGCGCAGGATCGGCGGCAGCAAGGCTGAGAACTGGGCATGGTTTTCGGGGTTGAGGCGCACCTGGGCGGACTTTTCCAGCAGGCGTTGCAGCAAGGTGCTGTTGACCACGTCCAGGCTCAGGTTGGCGGCGTCCTTGGGCAGGCCATCGACCTGGTGCACGCGCAAGGTGCTCATGGCGCGATCGGCCATCAACAGCATGACCCGTTGCATGCCGCTGGCGACCAAGGCCTCCTTGGCGCAGGTGGTCAGGTGCATCGCGTTGGCAAAGCGGCTCGGTTCCACCAACAGTTCAGTGCAGCGCTTGCGCCACACGGCCAGGGCCTCGGCGGTGGGCGGTGGCGCCGGCAGCAGGCCGCGATGGATCTTCGCCACGTGCCACGGCCAGATCAGCGATAGCGCCGGGTGCCAGAGGTCGGGCATCAGGGTGGTACGGGCACTGGTGACGGCTTGTTGGTGGACCAGTTGCTGCACCTCACCCAACGGTTGTTGCAGGTACAGCGCTGTGAGCAACTGCCAGCGTTCGGTGTGCGGGCAGGTCCAGGATTCCTGGGCCGACATCGCCAGGCCGTTGGCCAGCAACACGGTATTGGCCGGCTGGTTCAGCCAGCGCCGCAGATTGGGTTCAGCGTCGAGCAATTGCTGGTGGCGCAGCGGGTCGTCTTCACGAGCGATATGCAGGGCCTTGACCAGCAGGCGCTGCTCGCTCATCAGCAACTTATAGCCCTGGGACACCCAGATCGGCAGGTGCCAGGCTTCGGTCATGCCGACGCAAAGGTCCAGCAGGCGTACGCCGAACAATTCCTGCTCGACCGTGCGGGCTGATTGGCCCTTGTGGATAACCCGCAGCTCCCACTCCTCCAGAAGCTTGGGGTAGGCCACCGCCATCGGCCACAGTGGCGACAGGAACAACAGGCTGCCCCAGTGGATGTCTTGCCACAGCCGCGCCAGGCGACTGCCGAACAAACCGTTGGCCTGCTGCGAGGCGTGCTGGCTGACCAGCAACAGTTGGCGCAACGCCACGGGGATCTCGTTGGCCGGCACCGAGGGCAGGCGTGCCAGCAGTTCTTCGGCGCGCTTGAGGCCCAGGCGGTTGAGCGCCACTTCCAGGTTTTCCGCCGGTTCCGCCAGGCTGCCATGGGTGTGGCTGTTGGCCTCGCGCATCACGCTGAGCACCAGGGCCGGGCTGCTTTGCATCAGTTCGGCAATATCCCGCAATGAACTGCGGTTATCGCGGATGCCTTTGCACACACGGTCGTGACTGGCCTGGGGAACGGGCAGCAGCACTTCGTCCAGGCGCTTGATCCAAGCGGCGAGAGAGTTGGGTTTTGCAGTTGGGACTGTCGTTTCATTAGCCATGATTGGGGCGCGATCATCACTTGCGGTCTACACGCCCGGAGCGGGCCGAACTGGCTTTTCGCCTTAACGGGCTATAGTCTGGCGCAGTTTTGCCGATAAGTAGAACAAGAGTTTTCTGCTACACCCAATATGTCCATGAACCCGACGGCGCAAGTACTCATCTCCTATGGCTAAAATTATCGGCATCATCGTCGTCTTCGCAAGCGTGCTCGGCGGGTACGTCCTGTCCCACGGTAAAATCGCTGCGCTGATCCAGCCTTTCGAGGTGATGATCATCGGCGGTGCGGCGCTGGGTGCATTCCTGCAGGCCAACCCCGGCTACATGACCATGCACGTGATCAAGAAGTCGCTGGGCATGTTCGGTTCACGCTTTACCCATACCTTCTACCTGGAGGTGTTGGGCCTGGTCTACGAGATCCTCAACAAGAGCCGTCGCGAAGGCATGATGGCCATCGAGGCCGATATCGAAGACGCTGCCGCCAGCCCGATTTTCGCCAAGTACCCGGCCGTGCTCAAGGACGAGCGCATGACCGCCTACATCTGTGACTACCTGCGCATCATGTCCTCCGGCAACATGGCCCCCCATGAGCTGGAAGGCCTGTTCGACATGGAGTTGTTCAGCCTTAAAGAAGAGCTGGAGCACCCCTCCCACGCTGTGACCGGCATCGCCGATGGTATGCCGGGTTTCGGTATCGTCGCGGCGGTACTCGGTATCGTGGTGACCATGGCGTCCCTGGGTGAGGGCGACCAGGCCGCTATCGGCATGCACGTGGGTGCAGCGCTGGTCGGTACCTTCTTCGGTATTCTGGCGGCCTATGGCTTCTTCGGCCCGCTGGCGACTTCCCTGGCCCATGACGCCAAGGAAGAAGTGAACCTGTACGAATCGATCAAGGCCAGCCTGGTTGCTTCCGCTTCCGGCATGCCGCCGTCGCTGGCGGTGGAGTTCGGTCGTAAAGTGCTGTACCCCAAGCATCGCCCAAGCTTCGCCGAGCTGGAACAAGCGGTTCGCGGTCGCTAAGCCATGGAGAACAACCAGCCGATAATCATCAAGCGCGTCAAGCGCTTCGCTGCGGGGCACCATGGTGGCGCCTGGAAAATCGCCTTCGCCGACTTTGCGACGGCGATGATGGCGTTCTTCCTGGTGCTGTGGCTGATGTCCACCGCCACGCCCGAACAGAAGATCGCCATTGCCGGTTACTTCAAGGACCCGATTGGCTTTTCGGAAAGCGGCACGCCCTTTGTGATCGACCTGGGCGGTTCGCCGCAGTTGGCGCCTGAGCGCACCATCAACCCCGAAGTCAAGACTGAAGCGCCTCAGGAAAAAATCCCGATCGAGCGCGATACTGTCGAGTCGATGGCCGAACAGGTCGAGCAGGAGCGCCTTGAGCTGTTGCTGCAGGAGCTGCAGAACAAGGTCGAGGAAAACCCGCAACTGCTGAAGTTCAAGGACCAGATCTCCTTCGAAATCACGCCTGAAGGCCTGCGCATCCAGATCACCGACGCCGCCAACCGGCCGATGTTCGACTCCGGCAGCGCGCGTTTGAAGCCGTACTTCGAAGACATCCTGCTGGCCATGGCCGATACCATCAAAGCGGTACCCAACAAGATCAGCATCAGCGGCCACACCGACGCCAAGCCTTACGCGGGCCAGGGGGATTTCGGCAACTGGGAACTCTCGGCCAACCGCGCCAACGCCGCACGCCGTGCGCTGGTGGCCGGCAGCTATCCGGATGCGCAGGTGGCGCGGGTGGTGGGTTTTGCTTCGTCGCAGCTGTTTGATCATCAAGACCCGTTCAACCCGGTCAACCGCCGGATCGACATCGTGGTGCTGACCAAAAAGGCCCAGCGTGCGATTGAAGGTGACCAGCCGCCAGCGCCGCAACCTACTCCGGGGGCCGGCGCACCGGGTGAAGTACCGGCCGACCCGAACGCCATTCCGCCAGGGCAGGAGCCGTTGCCGGCGCATGAGTTGCGCCAGAAGCTGAACCTGTTTGATGACGGTGGGGTGAAGGATCCTACGGTGCCCAAGACGGGTTCTTAAGCTGCCGAAGCTGCTTCACTCATGAAAACGCCCCGATACTGATCGGGGCGTTTTCTTTTGCAGTCATAGCGGGAGGTAGGCTTTGACGCCTTTGATCACGCCTCGCATGTCATCGGTGCACAGGCGCGGTACGAAGTACTCCCGCCCTGTGGCTCGCGTCTTTCTATGGAGCTTGCTTCGCCCCTTCTGCGCCGCTGGATCAACCCCGAAGAGGATCCAGACTCCTGCCAGCTTGCGCTGGTGACGGAGCAATTATGCGCATCAGGAATTCCGAATTCAGGCTGGCTCGTGTCGGTGGGCCGTCCAGTTGTCCTGAATTCTTGATGTCAGACCCCGTTAAATCAATGGACGAGGCCATGCTGTGCCGTGCTTTATGTGTATCAAGGCATGGCGGTTTTAGTAACTGCTCTCCGGCAAGCTCGCAATAATCGACCGATAGCTGTTCATCCGCTGCTGCTGCACGCGCCCATCCTCCAGCGCCTTGAGCAACGCACAGCCCGGTTCGCGGTCGTGTTTGCAGTCGCGGAAGCGGCAGGTGCCGATCAGGTCGTTGAACTCGATGAAGCCCGCTTCCACATCACTGCGGCTGACGTGGCCGAGGCCGAATTCGCGGATGCCGGGGGAGTCGATCAGTTCGCCACCGCCGGGGAAGTGGAATAACCGCGCGGTGGTGGTGGTGTGGGTGCCCTGGCCGGACAGTTCCGACAGCGGGCCTACGCGGGTGTCGACTTCCGGCAGCAGGCTGTTGACCAGCGAGGACTTACCCACGCCGGACTGGCCCACAAACACGCTGATGCGCCCGTCCAGCTGCTGTTGCAGCTGTTCCATGCCATTACCGTGATGCGCCGAAACCTCCAGCACCGGGTAACCCAGGGTGCGATAGACCGCCAGCAGGGCGTTGAGTGCCGGGGCATTCTGCTCGTCGATCAGGTCGAATTTGTTCAGCAGCAACAGCGGGCGGATGCCGGCGTGTTCGGCCGCCACCAGGTAGCGGTCGATCAGGTTGGCATGGGGCTCGGGCAGCGGCGCGAACACGATCACGATCATGTCGACGTTGGCCGCCACCGGCTTGAGCTGGCCGCGGCTATCGGGGCGGCGCAGTTCGGTGGTGCGCGGCAGTTGGGCGACGATTACGCCGATACCCTGGTTGCCAGCACGCCACACAACCCGGTCACCAGTGACCAGCGCCGGCAGGTTGGCGCGCAAGTGGCAGCGGAACACCTGGCCGGCGAGTTCGCCTTCGAGCGCCTCGACTTCGACCTGCACGCCGAAGTGCGCGATCACCAGGCCTGTTTGTTCAGGGCCGAGGTCGCCGCCCTCGAGCGCTTCCACGGCGGAGGATTCACGTTTGGCGGCGCGCGCGGCGCGTTCGCCCTGAATCTTTTCGATGCGCCAGTTTTGGCGACGGTTGAGCTGGCGTTTGGCCATTGGTGTTCCGTGTCGATAATGCAAAGGTTGGGTAAAACGGTCGCGAGTCTAGCACGGCCCCGCCTGCTAAACTGCGCAGCTACGCCAAGGTGCCAAGAGAATCAACCCATGCAAAACCCACAGAACCTGATTTGGATCGATCTGGAAATGACCGGTCTGAACCCCGACACCGACGTCATCATCGAGATGGCGACCATTGTCACCGACAGCAACCTCAACACCTTGGCCGAAGGTCCGGTGATCGCCATCCACCACAGCGATGCCGTACTCGCCACCATGGACGAGTGGAACACCCGCACCCACGGTAACTCCGGCCTGACCCAGCGCGTGCGTGACAGCCGCATCAGCATGGCCGAAGCCGAAGCCGAAACCATCGCCTTCCTGGAAAAATGGGTGCCCAAGGGCAAGTCGCCGATCTGCGGCAACAGCATCTGCCAGGATCGCCGCTTCCTTTATACGCATATGAAAGCGCTGGAAAGCTACTTCCACTACCGCAACCTGGATGTGTCCACGCTTAAAGAGCTGGCGGCGCGCTGGGCGCCGGAAGTGAAGGACAGCTTCCATAAAGGCAGCACGCACCTGGCGCTGGATGATATTCGCGAGTCGATTGCCGAGTTGCAGCACTACCGCAAGCATTTCATCAAGGCTTGAATTCCTTCAAGGGTGAGCCGGTTTTTTGTGGCGAGCGGGCTAGCCCCGCGTTGGGCTGCGAAGCAGCCCTAATACTGCCAACACACCTCTCCAAACAGATATCATTGCCGGCTTTGGGGCTGCTGCGCAGCCCAACGCGGGGCTAGCCCGCTCGCCACAGTTTTGCAAGGATCGCCCTCATGCTGCTGATGCTCTACCTCATCGCCATCACTGCCGAAGCCATGACCGGTGCGCTGTCGGCTGGGCGGCGGGGCATGGACTGGTTTGGCGTCGTGCTGATCGCCTGCGTGACGGCACTGGGTGGTGGTTCGGTGCGCGATGTGTTGCTGGGGCATTACCCGCTGACTTGGGTCAAGCACCCGGAATACCTGGTGCTGACCTCCGTCGCCGCGCTGGTGACGATCTTTATCGCCCCGCTGATGCGCCGCCTGCGTTCGTTGTTCCTGGCATTGGACGCCCTGGGCCTGGTGGCCTTCACCCTGATCGGTTGCATGACCGCCCTGGAAATGGGCCATGGCATGCTGGTGGCCTCGGTCAGCGGCGTGATCACCGGGGTTTTCGGTGGCATCCTGCGGGATATCTTCTGCAACGATATCCCGCTGATCTTCCGCCGTGAGCTGTACGCCAGCGTGTCGTTCCTGGCCGCCTGGTTCTACATGCTGTGCCTGTATCTGGAACTGCCCAGTGAGCAATCGATCCTGCTGACGCTGTTCAGCGGCTTTCTACTGCGCTTGCTGGCGATCCGTTTCCACTGGGAAATGCCCAAGTTCGTCTACAACGACGACGTGCACTAGCGGTTGGCGTGCTGGTTCAGCGCCCATTCCACATGTTCGCGCACCAGTTCGGAGGGATATTCGCGCCGCGCCTTCAAGGCTTCCAGCACCGGAATGCTCGACGGTGCGTTGCCCAGGCCTACCGCCAGGTTGCGCAACCAACGCTCATAGCCGGCGCGGCGCAGGGGTGAACCTTCGGTGCTGCTGAGGAATTTATCCTCATCCCACATAAACAACTCGGCCAGTTCGGCGTTATCCAGGTTGTGGCGTGGCTTGAAGTCGCCTTCGGCCGTGGCGCGGGCGAAACGATTCCACGGGCAAACGATCTGACAGTCATCACAACCGAACACGCGGTTGCCGATCAACGGGCGCAGGTCTTCGGGGATTGCGTTCTTGAGCTCGATGGTCAGGTAGGAAATGCAGCGCCGGGCGTCCAGCACGTAGGGGCCGACAAAGGCATTGGTGGGGCAGATGTCCAGGCAGGCGGTGCAGCGCCCGCAATGTTCAGTGCTATGAGGTGCGTCGATCGGCAGTGGCAGGTCGACAAACAGCTCGCTGAGGAAGAAGTAGCTGCCGGCCTTGCGATTGAGCACCAGGGTGTTCTTGCCGATCCAGCCCAGCCCGGCTTTTTCGGCGATGGCTTTCTCAAGCACGGGTGCGCTGTCGACGAAGGCACGGAAGCCGAAGGGGCCGATTTGCGCCTGGATACGGTCGGCCAGTTGCTGCACGCGCTTGCGGATCAGCTTGTGGTAGTCGCGGCCCAGGGCGTAGCGCGAGATATAGGCTTTTTCCGGCTTGGCCAGCAGTTGCGCCATCTGTGTGTCGCCGGGCAGGTAATCCATGCGCAGCGACACCACGCGCAAGGTGCCGGGCACCAGCTCATCCGGATGGGAGCGTTTGCTGCCATGGGCGCCCATGTAGTCCATCTCGCCGTGGTAACCCGCGTCGAGCCAGCGTTGCAGGTGCTGTTCATGCTCGGCCAGGTCCAGGCCGCTGATGCCGACTTGCTGAAAGCCCAGCTCGCGGCCCCAGTCTTTGATCGATTGGGCGAGGGCAGGCAGATCGGTGGTGATGGCAGGCATGAGACAAGGGAAACCGCAGGTTAGATAGGTATAATTCTGCCAGACATCGGAGCTTGAAGACGCATGCCGCAGACAAAACACGCAATAACCGACGTACAACCGCTGCTGCACGGCCATTTGCCGCAACTCGCTGCGCGTTCCCCGGACGCCCATAAAGGCCGGTTCGGCCACCTGCTGGTCATCGGTGGTGACCACGGCTTTGGCGGCGCAGCGCTGCTGAGTGTCGAAAGCGCCTTGCGCAGCGGCGCGGGCATGGTGTCCCTGGCTACTCGCCTGGAGCATGTGCCCGCGGCCCTGGCGCGACTGCCGGAAGTCATGACCGTCGGCGTCGCCTCGGCCAACCAACTGATGGGCCTGCTGGAAAAGATCTCGGTCATTGTGATCGGGCCTGGGCTCGGTGACGCGTCTTGGGGCAGAAGCCTGCTTTCGGTCGCCGCCAACGCCAGCCAGCCGCAGGTGTGGGACGCCGACGCCTTGAATCAACTCGCCACCGGCAGCGTCAGCTTGCCGGCCAACTGCGTGATCACACCGCATCCCGGGGAGGCGGCGCGGTTGTTGGGTCTGTCGACAGCCGAGGTTCAGGCCGATCGCCTTAAGGTGGCGCGCGCGTTGAGCCAGAAATTCAACGCAGTGGCTATTCTCAAGGGCGCAGGCAGTTTGATTGCCAGCCCGGACGGGCGTGTTTCACGCTGTGACCAAGGCCACCCGGCGATGGCCACGGCAGGGCTGGGCGACGTGTTGGCCGGTCTGGTGGGTGCACTGCTGGCCCAGGGCATGCCAGCCTATGAGGCAAGCTGCCTGGCCGTGTGGTTGCACGCAACGGCGGGAGATCGCCAGGGCACGTTCGGTCGCGGGTTGGCCGCCAGTGACCTGATCCCTGCCATTCGTCAATTGCTGGAGGAGCAGTCACCGTGTCTGAAGTAATTCTTTTCCTGGTCGATGAAGAGGCCATGGTTGCCTTCGGCCAGCGCATCGCCCAGGTCACGGCGGGAGCGGGGCTGATCTTTCTAGAAGGCGACCTGGGGGCGGGCAAGACCACGCTGTCCCGGGGGATCATTCGCGGGTTGGGCCACACGGGGGCGGTAAAAAGCCCGACGTTCACCCTGGTAGAGCCCTACGAAATCGGCGACGTGCGAGCGTTCCATTTCGACCTCTATCGCCTGGTCGATCCCGAAGAACTGGAATACATGGGTATCCGGGATTACTTCGACGAAGATGCGCTGTGCCTGATCGAGTGGCCAGATAAAGGCACAGGCTTTTTGCCAAAGCCCGACCTGACCATTACCATTACGCCGCATGAGCATGGACGTCAGTTGAAGTTGTTGCCCCAGAGCGTGCGCGGCCAGTCGTGGTGCGCGGCTTTGGCATTGGAATTCAAATAATTGGTGGGGTTAGGTATGCGCTTTCGCGCGTTGGTTGCTGTCGTGGGGGTGTTGCTTGCGGCAATGACTGTCAATGCTCTGGCTGCTTCACAGGTGAAGAGTGTTCGCCTGTGGCGAGCGCCGGATAACACGCGACTGGTGTTCGACCTGTCTGGCCCGGTCCAGCACAGCGTCTTTACTCTGACGGCGCCTGATCGTCTGGTGATCGACATCAACGGGGCGACCCTGGCCGCGCCGTTGAAAGTCTCCACCGCCAACACCCCGATTACCGCCATGCGCTCGGCCCAGCGTACGCCGACCGATTTGCGCGTGGTCATCGACCTGAAAAAGGTCGTGACCCCCAAAAGCTTCTCTCTGGCGCCCAACGCCCAGTACGGCAACCGGCTGGTGGTCGATCTGTTCGACAACGCCGCCGATGCCGCGCCGCCGCCTGCGCCGACCCCGAGCGTGGCAACGGTGCCGGCGGTGCCGGTGAACCCGTCGCAACCGCAGGTCAAGCTGCCACCGCCGCCACCGGCCCCGGCCGGCAAGCGTGACATTATCGTGGTGATTGACGCCGGTCACGGGGGGGAAGACCCGGGTGCTTCCGGCTCACGCGGCCAGCATGAGAAAGACGTGGTACTCGCCATCGCCCGCGAACTGCAGCGCCAGGTCAATGGCATGAAGGGCTACCGCGCCGAGCTGACGCGTACCGGCGACTACTTCATTCCGCTGCGCGGCCGTACCGAAATCGCCCGCAAGAAAGGCGCCGACCTGTTTGTGTCGATCCACGCCGACGCCGCGCCTTCGGCCGCCGCGTTTGGCGCCTCGGTGTTTGCCCTGTCGGATCGAGGTGCTACGTCCGAGACCGCCCGTTGGCTGGCCGACAGTGAAAACCGTTCCGACCTGATCGGCGGCGCCGGCAACGTGTCCCTCGATGACAAAGACAAAATGCTCGCCGGCGTACTGCTGGACCTGTCGATGACCGCTTCGCTGACGTCCAGCTTGAACGTGGGCCAGAAGGTCCTGAGCAACATCGGCCGGGTCACTTCGCTGCACAAGCAGCGTGTGGAACAGGCCGGGTTCATGGTGCTGAAATCGCCGGATATCCCCTCGATCCTGGTGGAAACCGGGTTTATCTCCAACTCCAACGAAGCCTCGAAGCTGGCAAGCGCCAGTCACCAGCAGGCGCTGGCGCGTTCGATCAGTGCCGGTATCCGCCAGTTCTTCCAGCAGAACCCGCCGCCGGGCACCTACATCGCCTGGCTGCGTGACTCGGGGAAAATCGCCCAGGGCCCGCGTGACCATCGCGTGCAGCCGGGTGACACCCTGGCCATGCTGGCGGTGCGTTTCCAGGTATCGGCCGCGACCTTGCGCAGCGCCAACAACCTGAAAACCGATGAATTGAAAGTCGGCCAGGTGTTGACTATCCCCGGCACTGAATTGGCGGCACAGTAATGAGCGAATCACTCCTGAACAGCGGATCGCGCATTGAGCTGCTGAGCCCGCGCCTTGCCAACCAGATTGCGGCAGGCGAGGTGGTCGAGCGCCCCGCATCGGTGATCAAGGAGCTGCTGGAAAACAGCATCGACTCTGGCGCCAGGCGCATCGACGTCGATGTGGAGCAGGGCGGCGTCAAGCTGTTGCGCGTGCGTGACGATGGCAGCGGCATTTCCGCCGATGACCTGCCGCTGGCTCTGGCGCGTCACGCCACCAGCAAGATTCGCGACCTGGAAGACCTTGAGCGGGTGATGAGCCTGGGCTTTCGCGGCGAGGCCCTGGCGTCCATCAGTTCCGTGGCGCGCCTGACCCTGACCTCCCGCACCCGCGGCGCCGAACAAGCCTGGCAAGTGGAAACCGAAGGCCGCGACATGGCACCTCGGGTGCAGCCGGCGGCGCATCCGGTCGGCACCTCGGTGGAAGTGCGCGACCTGTTCTTCAACACCCCGGCGCGACGCAAATTCCTCAAGGCCGAGAAAACCGAATTCGATCACCTGCAGGAAGTCATCAAGCGCTTGGCCCTGGCCCGCTTCGACGTGGCTTTCCACCTGCGCCATAACGGCAAGACCATCCTCAGCCTGCATGAAGCCAACGATGACGCTGCGCGTGCGCGCCGGGTGTCGGCGATTTGCGGCGCGGGTTTCCTGGAGCAGGCGCTGCCGATTGAAATCGAGCGCAATGGCTTGCGGTTGTGGGGCTGGGTCGGGTTGCCGACGTTCTCCCGCAGCCAGGCGGACTTGCAGTATTTCTTCGTGAACGGCCGAACGGTGCGCGACAAGCTGGTGGCCCATGCGGTGCGCCAGGCGTATCGCGACGTGCTGTTCAACGGGCGTCACCCGACGTTTGTGCTGTTCTTTGAGGTCGACCCGTCGGTGGTGGACGTCAACGTGCACCCCACCAAGCACGAAGTGCGCTTCCGTGATGGACGCATGGTGCATGACTTCCTCTATGGCACCTTGCACCGCACCCTGGGGGATGTGCGTCCGGATGATCAGTTGTCCGCACCGATTGTGACGGCAGTGGTCCGGCCGAGTGGCCCGCAAGCCGGTGAGTTCGGCCCTCAAGGCGAAATGAGCCTGGCGGCAAACCTGCTGCAATCGCCACAGCAGCAACCTTCGTATACCGCGCCGAATGCCGGCTCCGGCTCGGGTTATCAGTACCAATACACCCCGCGCCCGCAATCGGCGGTGCCGGTGGCCGAAGCCCAGGCTGCGTATCGCGAGTTTTTTGCACCGCTGCCGGGGGCTGAGCCGGGGGCGCCGGTCGCCTTGCCGGAGGGCGGTGGTGATATTCCGCCGCTGGGTTACGCGTTGGCGCAGCTCAAGGGCATCTACATCCTGGCGGAGAACGCCCACGGCCTGGTGCTGGTGGACATGCACGCCGCCCACGAGCGGATCATGTACGAACGCCTCAAGATTGCCATGGCCAGCGAAGGCCTCAGTGGGCAGCCGCTGCTGGTGCCGGAATCCCTGGCAGTCAGCCAGCGTGAGGCCGACTGCGCCGAAGAGCACCACAGCGTGTTCCAGAAACTGGGCTTTGAATTGCAACGCCTTGGCCCGGAAACCCTGGCCATCCGCCAGATTCCCGCGCTGCTCAAGCAGGCCGAGGCTAACCGGCTGGTGGCTGACGTGCTGGCTGACCTGATGGAGTACGGCACCAGTGACCGCATCCAGGCGCACATCAACGAGCTGCTCGGCACCATGGCCTGCCACGGCGCCATCCGCGCCAACCGCCGCCTGGCCCTGCCGGAAATGAACGGCTTGCTGCGCGACATGGAAAACACCGAGCGCAGCGGGCAATGCAACCATGGCCGACCGACCTGGACCCAGATGGGCCTGGACGATCTGGACAAACTATTCCTGCGCGGCCGTTGATGAGTGCCTTGCCCCCCGCGATCTTCCTGATGGGTCCCACGGCCGCCGGCAAGACCGACCTGGCCATCGAGCTGACCAAGGTGTTGCCGTGCGAGCTGATCAGTGTCGACTCTGCCCTGGTTTACCGGGACATGGACATCGGCACCGCCAAGCCTTCGAAAGAGCTTCTGGCCCAGTATCCGCACCGGTTGATCGACATCATCGACCCGTCCGAGAGCTATTCGGCTGCAGATTTTCGTACCGATGCACTCGCCGCCATGGCCGACATCACCGCACGGGGCAATATCCCGCTGCTGGTGGGGGGGACGATGCTCTACTACAAGGCTTTGCAGGAAGGCCTGGCGGATATGCCCCCGGCCGACGCCCAGGTGCGCGCCGAGCTCGAAGAAGAAGCGGCACGCCTTGGCTGGCAAGCCCTGCACGACCAGTTGGCGGCAGTCGACCCGGTCTCCGCCGCACGCATTCACCCCAATGACCCCCAGCGCCTCACCCGCGCCCTGGAAGTCTGGCGTGCGAGCGGGCAGACCATGACTGAACACCGGCGCAAACAAAGTGCGCAAAGTGCTGACGCAGGCGCTTCGGGACAGTCACAATTGCCCTATACTGTGGCGAATCTGGCCATCGCTCCGGCAAATCGCCAGGTGCTGCATGAACGAATTGCACAAAGATTCACAATTATGTTGGAACAGGGGTTTGTGGACGAGGTCGTAGCTCTGCGTTCCAGAGGTGACCTGCATCCAGGGTTGCCTTCGATACGTGCCGTAGGCTACCGCCAAGTCTGGGATCATCTGGATGGCAAGCTGACGTCAGCCGAAATGCAGGAACGCGGCATCATTGCCACGCGCCAATTGGCGAAACGCCAGTTCACCTGGTTGCGCAGCTGGAGCGATTTGCACTGGCTGGACAGCCTGGACAGCGACAATCTGTCACGCGCCTTGAAATACTTGGGAACGGTCTCCATATTGAGCTGAGTCCTTGCAATTGCCGTCTATCCTTGGGGGTGTGACGGCCATAAGCTATCTATTTTCCGATTTTTTATTATTGATCCTTAAAGGAGTGCGGCACATGTCAAAAGGGCATTCGCTACAAGACCCTTACTTGAATACTTTACGTAAAGAGAAAGTGGGGGTTTCCATCTATCTGGTCAACGGTATCAAGCTGCAAGGTACGATCGAGTCGTTCGACCAGTTCGTGATCCTGCTGAAAAACACCGTCAGCCAGATGGTCTACAAGCACGCTATCTCGACAGTCGTTCCAGTTCGTCCAATCCGTCTGCCTAGCGCAGCGGGTGATGAACAGGGTGACGTTGAGGCAGGTAACGCCTGATAGGAGTCTCCTTTGTTCTTTGAGCGCCACGGTGGTGGTGAGCGAGTGATCCTCGTTCACTTGGATGGACAGGACCCTGAGGCGCGCGAAGATCCGCAGGAGTTTCAGGAGTTGGCAAATTCGGCCGGCGCCGAGACCGTTGCGTTTTTTAACGTGCCGCGTCATCGGCCAACCGCCAAATTCCTGATTGGCAGCGGCAAGGTCGAGGAACTGCGCGACCTGGTCCACGCCGAAGAAGCCGATCTGGTGATCTTCAACCACATCCTCACGCCCAGTCAGGAACGTAACCTCGAACGTGTCTTCGAGTGTCGCGTGATCGACCGTACCGGTCTGATTCTCGATATTTTCGCCCAGCGCGCCCGTACCCATGAAGGCAAGCTCCAGGTCGAACTGGCCCAGCTTGACCACATGAGCACCCGGCTGGTCCGCGGCTGGACTCACCTTGAGCGCCAGGGTGGCGGTATCGGTATGCGCGGCCCGGGTGAAACCCAGCTCGAAACCGACCGACGCCTGCTGCGGGTTCGCCTGCGCCAGATCAAGGGTCGCCTCGAGAAGGTGCGCAGCCAGCGCGAGCAATCGCGGCGTGGCCGTTCCCGTGCGGATATCCCGACCGTGTCCCTGGTGGGTTATACCAACGCCGGCAAATCCACACTGTTCAACAACGTGACGAAGTCGGACGTGTACGCGGCCGACCAACTGTTCGCCACCCTCGACCCGACCCTGCGCCGTCTGGATCTTGACGACCTGGGGCCGATTGTCCTGGCCGATACCGTGGGTTTCATTCGTCACTTGCCGCACAAGCTGGTCGAGGCATTTCGGTCTACGCTCGAAGAGTCGAGCAATTCCGACTTACTGTTGCACGTGATCGATGCGGCGGAACCGGATCGCATGTTGCAGATTGAACAGGTGATGCTGGTGCTGGGCGAGATTGGCGCCCAGGACTTGCCGATCCTCGAGGTCTATAACAAACTCGATTTGCTTGAGGGCGTTGAGCCACAAATCCAGCGCGATGAGAACGGCAAGCCCCAGCGGGTCTGGCTGTCGGCGCGTGATGGCAGCGGTCTCGAGTTGCTTGAACAAGCCATTGCCGAGTTGCTCGGCAGCGATTTGTTCGTTGGCACCTTGCGCTTGCCCCAGCGTTTTGCTCGACTGCGTGCACAGTTTTTCGAGTTGGGCGCGGTACAGAAAGAAGAACACGACGAAGAGGGTGTCAGCTTGCTGGCCGTTCGATTGCCGCGCTCGGAGCTGAATCGGCTGGTCAGCCGTGAAGGCGTGGTACCGACAGAGTTCATCGAACAACACACTTTGCAATAAAAGCCTCCTAAAGCGGTTGTGCCGCAGTGGCAGGCATTCTGTAGCATTGGTCGGCGCGCCGTGGGTGCGTCTTTGCTTTATCAGATGGAGAGCGCTATGGCTTGGAATGAGCCGGGTGGCAACTCGAATAATCAGGATCCCTGGGGTGGTAAACGCCGCAATAATGGCGACCGCAAGGGGCCACCAGATCTCGACGAGGCCTTCCGAAAGCTGCAGGAAAGCCTGAATGGGTTGTTCGGTGGTGGGAAAAAACGTGGTGGTGACGACGGCGGTCGCACAAGCAAGGGCGGTGGCTATGGCCTGCTGGGCCTGGGTCTTGTCGTGCTGGCGGCCGTTTGGCTGTACAGCGCCGTTTACGTGGTGGACGAGCAGGAGCAGGCCGTGGTGCTGCGCTTCGGCAAGTACTACGAAACCGTCGGACCGGGCCTGAACATCTATTTCCCGCCGATCGACAAGAAGTACATGGAGAACGTCACGCGTGAGCGTGCCTACACCAAGCAGGGCCAGATGCTGACCGAAGACGAGAACATCGTCGAAGTGCCGCTGACCGTGCAGTACAAGATCAGCAACCTGCAGGACTTCGTGCTGAACGTTGACCAGCCGGAAATCAGCCTGCAACACGCCACCGAAAGTGCCCTGCGCCACGTCGTCGGTTCGACCGCGATGGACCAGGTGCTGACCGAAGGGCGTGAATTGATGGCCAGCGAGATCAAGGAGCGCCTGCAACGGTTCCTCGACACCTACCGCACCGGTATCACCGTCACCCAGGTGAACGTACAGAGCGCAGCCGCACCGCGTGAAGTACAGGAAGCCTTCGACGACGTGATCCGCGCCCGTGAAGACGAGCAGCGTTCGCGCAACCAGGCTGAAACCTACGCCAACGGCGTCGTGCCGGAAGCCCGTGGTCAGGCCCAGAGCATCCTCGAGGATGCCAACGGTTACCGCGACGAAGTGGTCTCCCGCGCCAAGGGTGAGGCGGATCGCTTTACCAAGCTGGTTGCCGAGTACCGCAAGGCGCCGGAAGTCACGCGTGAGCGTCTGTACCTGGACACCATGCAGGAAGTCTTCAGCAACACCAGCAAGGTTCTCGTGACCGGCAGCAAGGGTGGGCAGAACAACCTGCTGTACCTGCCGCTGGACAAGATGATCGAAGGTGGTCGTAGCAGCACCAGCGCACCGTCCACCGGTTCCAATGCCGCTGCCAACGAAGCGAGCGCCCGTGCGGCCGCCGACTTGCTGCAACAGCAAACACGTACCAGGGAGAGTCGTTGATGAGCAATAAATCGCTGACCGCCCTGATTGTGGGTGTCGTCGTGGTCATCGCTGCCTGGAACTGCTTCTACATCGTGGCTCAGACCGAGCGTGCGGTGCTGCTGCAATTCGGTCGCGTGGTCCAGGCGGATGTCCAGCCGGGCCTGCATGTGAAAGTCCCCTACGTCAACCAGGTGCGCAAGTTCGACGCCCGCCTGATGACCCTGGATGCACCGACACAGCGCTTCCTGACCCTGGAAAAGAAAGCCGTGATGGTTGACGCCTACGCCAAGTGGCGCGTCAAGGATGCCGAGCGCTTCTACACCGCGACCTCCGGCCTCAAGCAGATTGCCGACGAGCGCTTGTCGCGTCGTCTGGAATCGGGCCTGCGTGACCAGTTTGGTAAGCGCACCCTGCACGAGGTGGTATCCGGTGAGCGTGACGCGCTGATGGCTGACATCACTCGTTCGCTGAACACCATGGCGGAAAAAGAGCTGGGCATCGAAGTGGTCGATGTCCGGGTCAAGGCTATCGACCTGCCGAAGGAAGTGAACCGCAGCGTGTTCGAGCGCATGAGCACCGAGCGTGAACGTGAAGCCCGTGAGCACCGTGCCAAGGGTAACGAGTTGGCCGAGGGTATCCGTGCGGATGCCGACCGTCAGCGTCGTGTACTGCTGGCTGAAGCCTATCGCGAGTCTGAAGAGGCCCGTGGTGATGGCGACGCTCAAGCCGCGGCGATCTACGCCAAGGCCTACGGTCAGGACCAGGAGTTCTACGCGTTCTACCGTAGCCTGCGTGCCTACCGTGAAAGCTTCGCGAACAAAACCGACGTCATGGTGCTGGACCCAAGTAGCGATTTCTTCCGCTACCTGGAAAAAGCCAAGTAATCAGCTCGTCACTGTGTAGGAAGCACTCCGTCGGGCGGCTAAAACGCCAGGCGGGGTGATCCTTTCAGAAAACGGGTGTATGATGCGGCAGCCGGGAAATTCCCGGCTTTTTTGCGTCTGCATGTTTGATTCGGCAGGCGTGACAGGTTTTTCGAGGAAAGTGCCCGACGAGGCCGATTGCAGGCCGTTCGTCACGTCGCTCTTGCGCGTGGTTTATGCAGGGGGCGGGTGTTTTCTGCTTCACTCAAGGCTCGGCCGAGGGCTGGCCGCCCGGATCAAAGGGGAATGGCGTAATGGCAACGGTAGACCGCTGGCTGCTGCCAGATGGCATCGAAGAAGTACTGCCACCAGAAGCTGCGCGCATTGAAGTAGCGCGCCGCCAGGTGTTGGATCTGTTCCAGAGCTGGGGTTACGAGTTTGTCGTGACCCCCCATATCGAGTACCTGGAATCCCTGCTGACCGGCGCGGGCCAGGACCTGGATCTGCGCACCTTCAAGGTCATCGACCCGCAGTCGGGCCGTCAGATGGGCTTCCGTGCCGATATCACGCCGCAAGTGGCGCGCATCGATGCGCACACCCTGCGCCGAGAAGGCCCGAGCCGCCTGTGTTACGCCGGTAGCGTGCTGCATGCTCAGCCACGTGCGTTGTCGTCGTCCCGCAGCCCGATCCAGTTGGGCGCCGAGTTGTACGGCGATGCCAGCCCAAGCAGCGACGTTGAAGTAATCAGCTTGATGCTGGCCATGCTGCAATTGGCCGACGTACCGGATGTCCACATGGACCTGGGTCACGTAGGTATCTACCGTGGCCTGGCCCGTGCGGCCGGTTTGTCTGGTGAAGTTGAACAACAGCTGTTCGATGCCCTGCAACGCAAGGCTATCGATGAAGTCATCGCCTTGACCGCTGGCGTGCCTGCCGATCTGGCCGACATGCTGCGCGCACTGGTCAACCTGTGTGGCGGCCGTGAAGTGCTGGTGGCAGCCCGTGAGCGCCTGGCCAATGCGCCGGCGCCGGTACTGGCGGCACTGGATGACGTGCTGGCAATTGCCGAGCAGCTATCGGCGCGTTTCCCGGAGCTGCCGCTGTACTTTGATCTGGGTGAGTTGCGCGGTTACCACTACCACACCGGTGTGGTGTTCGCCGTATTTGTACCGGGCGTTGGCCAGGCCATCGCCCAAGGCGGTCGTTATGACGATATCGGCGCTGACTTCGGTCGTGCGCGTCCGGCCACTGGTTTTTCCACCGATTTGAAAACCCTGGTGACCCTGGGGCGTGCTGAGGTCGAGCTGCCGTCTGGTGGCATCTGGATGCCCGACAGTACGGACGCAGCACTCTGGCAGCAGGTTTGCCAGTTGCGCAGTGAGGGTCAGCGTGTTGTCCAGGCCTTGCCTGGTCAGCCATTGGCCGCCGCCCGTGAAGCGGACTGCGACCGGCAATTGATTCTGCAGAACGGGCTTTGGCAAGTATCGCCACTGGCTTCTTGAGTTTTCCTGCCGGCCATCGCCGGCACCAAGTTTGCGCGAATGAGGACAAGTGTTATGGGTAAGAATGTCGTAGTCCTGGGCACCCAATGGGGTGATGAGGGCAAAGGCAAGATCGTTGATCTGCTGACCGAACATGCTGCCGCCGTAGTGCGCTACCAAGGTGGCCACAACGCTGGCCACACCCTGGTCATCGATGGCGAAAAAACTGTCTTGCACCTGATCCCGTCGGGCGTATTGCGCGAAGGCGTGCAGTGCCTGATCGGCAACGGTGTAGTAGTTGCACCGGATGCCCTGCTGCGTGAGATCACCAAGCTGGAAGAAAAAGGCGTACCGGTGCGCGAGCGCCTGCGTATCAGCCCGTCCTGCCCGCTGATCCTGTCCTTCCACGTTGCGCTGGACCAGGCCCGTGAAAAAGCCCGTGGCGAGCTGAAGATCGGCACCACCGGTCGCGGCATCGGCCCGGCCTACGAAGACAAGGTCGCACGTCGTGGCCTGCGTGTGGGCGACCTGCTCAACATGCCACGCTTCGAAGACAAGTTGCGTGAACTGGTGGATTACCACAACTTCATGCTGGTCGGTTACTACAAAGAGCCGGCCATCGAGTTCGAAAAGACCCTGGCCGAGTGCAAGGAATACGCTGAGCTGCTCAAGCCGCTGATGCTCGACGTGACCGCCGAGCTGCACGACCTGCGTCGCGCCGGCAAGGACATCATGTTCGAAGGCGCCCAAGGCTCCCTGCTGGACATCGACCACGGCACCTACCCGTACGTGACCAGCTCCAATACCACCGCAGGTGGCGTGGCGACCGGTTCGGGCGTGGGCCCGATGTTCCTGGACTACATCCTGGGCATCACCAAGGCCTACACCACCCGTGTCGGTTCGGGTCCGTTCCCGACTGAGCTGTTCGACGAAGTCGGCGCTCACTTGGCCAAGCAAGGTCACGAGTTTGGTGCGACCACCGGCCGTGCCCGTCGTTGCGGCTGGTTTGACGCCGTTATCCTGCGTCGCGCTATCGACGTGAACAGCATTTCGGGCATCTGCCTGACCAAGCTGGATGTGCTCGACGGTCTGGAAACCATCAATATCTGCACTGGTTATAAAGATGCGGAAGGTAAAGATGTCGCCCCGACTGACGCTGACAGCTACGTAGGCCTGCAGCCTGTGTACGAAGAAGTGCCGGGCTGGACCGAATCGACCGTGGGCGCCAAGACCCTGGAAGAGCTGCCGGCGAATGCCCGTGCGTACATCAAGCGTGTTGAAGCGCTGATTGGCGCGCCGATCGACATTATTTCGACGGGGCCGGACCGCAACGAAACCATCGTTCTGCGTCATCCGTTCGCTTAATAAGCTGTTGATGTAAAAAGCAAAGGGTTCCTTCGGGAGCCCTTTGTCGTTTCTGTCGCCCGAGCGGCACGACCCTTGCTTTGGTTCTTTCTTTCGCGGTGCTATCAAATTAATGGCACCCGTGATGGAGGGATTCCCGATGTCTGCCGTTCTCTCATTGTTACAAAGCCGTCTGTTGCGGCCGGTGTTCGTTACCCTAGGTATCGCTCTTTTGGTGCAAGTACTGGTGGCGGTCGCCCTGACGCGAAGCACGGTCACTGCACTGGAGGCTGATCTGGGCAATCGCCTGGGTGTCGACAGCCAGAAGCTGTCCGGCGAATTGGCCCAGGCTGGCAAGGAAGTCACGTCCAGTCTCGATAGCTTGTCGACAAGCACTCGCCAACGTCTGACCGCTGGGCTCTCGGCTCGCCTGCAGGAAGAGCAGAAGCAACTGCGTGCAACCCTGGAAAAAGACCTGAAAGACTCCGCCAATGACATGGCACAGCTGCTCGCCTCAGTGGCGCCCCGCGCCATGTGGGACAGTGACGTGCCGACGTTGTCGGAGTTCGCCCGACGCGCCCAGCGCAATCCCAACGTGCTGTTTGTGGTGTATGACGACGCGGCAGGTGAGCACCTGACTCGCTACCTGAACCGTGAAAACCCGATCAACCAGGCGTTGTTGGAAAAGGGCAAGGGTGATCGTGCCCTGGATAAAGTGCTGGATGCGGCCAAGGATGATCCTTCTGTGTTCTACGTGGAAGCGTCCATCAGCCCGAATGGTGTAGAGATCGGCAAGGTGCGCATGGGGGTTTCGACAGCTGCGGTTGAAGCTGACTTGCAAGCGCTCGACAAGCGTTTCGCGGCGCTGATCGCCAGTGGTGATCAACTGGTCGGCGACAGCCTCAAGGGCGCAGCGGCCGACAGTGCTGCGGCCATGGGCGCCCGTCTGCAATCTGCGCAAGCCACAGCCACCCAAATGACGGCCAACACCACCAGCGCCGTCCAGGACGCTGCCGGCACCCTGCGCTGGCGCATTGGCATGGGGCTCGCGCTGGTCGGTCTTGGCGTATTGCTGTTGATCGCTGTTGTGCTGGGTCGTCGCGTGGTCAACCGCTTGAAGCTGTTGATCGCGGCCATGGATGATCTGGCGGCGGGCGAGGGCGACCTCACCAAGCGCGTACAAATCAGCAGCAAGGACGAAATCGGCGACATGGCCTCGGCGGTCAATCGCTTTGTGGATAAGTTGCAGCCCATCGTGCGTGAGGCGGGGGATGTAGCCCAGCGAACGGGTGTGGAAATCGGCGCCATGACCTTGCGCAACGCCGGTGCCGATGCGGCCGCGGGCTTGCAGCGTGATGAAGTGGCTGAAAGTCTGCGTGCGCTGTCGCAGATGGCAGATGAAGCTCAGGCTGAAAGCCACGCCATGCAGGCGGCGTTGCAACAGGTGGTGGATATTCGTCAGGCCACGGACGAGAACTCGCGCACCTCGGCTGAAGTCGGCAGTTTGATCGAGGCACTGGCGGGGCAGGTGCAGGCAGGTTCCACGGTTATCGAGCGCCTGGCCCAGCAAAGCGAGCAGATCGAGGTGGTGCTGACCGTGATTCACGGTATTGCCGAGCAAACCAACCTGCTGGCACTCAACGCGGCGATTGAGGCGGCACGTGCCGGTGAAACCGGGCGCGGCTTCGCGGTGGTGGCGGATGAGGTGCGCGCACTGGCGAGCAAGACCCAAAGCTCCACCGGCGATATCCAGGCGCATATCGTGGCGTTGCAGCAGGGCGCGCGGGAGGCGGTGGAAACCATCGGCAAGGCTGGGCGCCAGGCCAACGAAGGCTTGTTGGTGCTGCGTGACAGCGTGCGTTTGCAGCAGACGGTGCAGGCCTCGGTGGAGCAGGTACATGCCGCGATTGGTTTGGCAACACGTGCAGCCGAGCATCAGGCCCAGGGCGCCCATGCGGTGCGTGGTCGGGTGGAGGTAATCCATGCCCAGGCCGAGCGTGCCGCGCAGGCGGTGGTGGAGACCACCGCCAGTGGCAAGGTGCTGGATGGGTTGGCGGCGCAGTTGAAGGCGAGCCTGGGGCAGTTCAGGGCGTAGTGTTGCCTGTACCTGCCTCATCGGGGGCAAGCCCCCTCCCACATTTGTCAGCATTCCATAGCTGGAACTCGGTCAACTGTGAGAGGGGGCTTGCCCCCGATGGCGGTCTCAACGGCTCAGATACATCCGCGTCGTGAGCAGATAAACCGGCAACCCCGACACCACTATCAACAACGCCGCATAAGGCGCCGCCGCCGCAAATTCCACATTCGAAGTGTGCGCCCACACCGCCGTCGCCAAAGTATTCAAGCCGGTCGGGCTGAGCAGCAGCGTCGCCGTCAATTCCTTCATCGCATCCAGGAACACCAGCGCAAATGCTGCGCCAAGGGCCGGGAAGATAATCGGCAGCGTCACCCGACAAAATGCACTGAACGACGAAGCGCCCAGCGTGCGTGCAGCTTCTTCAAGCTGTGGCGCCGCCTTGTTCAGTGCCGTGCGAATCGGTGCCTGGGCCAGTGGCAGAAACAGTAGCGCATAGGCAATCAGCAACAGTGCCGAGGTCTGGTACAGCGCCGGCACGTAATGCAGGGCGAAATACACCAGGCTCAGTGCGATCACCAGGCCGGGCAAGGCGTGCAGCAGGTAGGGCAGGCGCTCGGCCCAGATCGCCAGCTGACCTTTGTAGCGCACTACCAGAAGTCCCACCGGCACCGCCAGTACCAAGCAAAGCGCGGCGCCGCCGAGAGACAGTGCCAGGGAGGACAGCAACGCCTCACTGATCTCGGCCAGCGGAAATGCAGCCGACGAACCCACCGCCAGCCAATAACCGAGCATTCCCAGGGGAATGCCGCTACCGATGATCGCCAACGCCAGGCAATACACCTGGCCCAATGGCGCCCACTTACCCAATCGCACCAGCTCCGCATGTCGCGCTGCGCCCTGGCCAATGCGCACGTGCCGGCCCTTGCCACGCACGCGCAGCTCCAGCCACAGCAGCGTCAGGCACATCACCAGCAGCACGGCGGACAGCATCGCAGCATTCGCATTGCTGAATTCCAGCTCGAACTGCTGGTAGATCGCGGTGGTGAAGGTCTGCAACCCAATGATCGACAGCGCACCGAACTCCACCAGCATATGCAGCGCGATCAACAATGCCCCCGCCAGCAGCGAGGGCCACAGCAGCGGCAAGGTGACGCGAAAAAAGATGCTCCAGCGATTCAGTCCCAGGGTGCGGGCCGACTCTTCCAGTGCGGGATCAAGATTGCGCAGCGTCGCCGCCACCGGCAAGAACACCAGCGGATATTTGGACAGGCTCATCACCAGGATGGCGCCACCGAGCCCTTCGAAACTGGCGCTCAGCGACACCCAGGTAAAGCTGCTGACAAACGCCGGTACCGCAAACGGCAGGCACAGGATCACGCCCCAGATACGTCGCCCCGGCAGGTTGCTGCGCTCCAGCAGCCAGGCGAGGGACAGGCCGATCACTGCGCAGCCCGCCGTCACGCCCACCATCAGCGCCAGGGTGTTGCGCAGCAACCCAAACACATAAGGTCGCCACAGCAGATGCACCGCTTCCGCCCAGCCCGCTTGCCAGGCCTTGGTGCCGACGTACGCCAGCGGCAACAGGCTCAAGCCAACCAGAAACAGCACCGGCAGCAACAGCCAGATCGACGGACGTTTGCGCCTTGGGCTGAGCCCTGTGCGCAGGGCGGGTAGCGATGGGTTCATCAGTTCAAGCCAACGTCACGTTCCAGGTCCAGGGCTTCTTCGGCGTTGCCCAGGTCGGCCGGGGTGACTTTCGGCGGTTGCAGTTCGCTGAAAGGCTTGAGGCCGCGATTGGATTCCATACCCTTGCGCAGCGGGTATTCGGCCGAGGTGTTGGTGATCACGCGCTGGCCTTCTTCACTGGCCATGAACGCCAACAGTTGCTGGGCTTCCTTGGGGTGCTTGCTGGATTTCAGCGCGGCGGCGGAAGACACGGTGATCAAGCCGCCGGCGTCGCCATTGGTGAAGTAGTGCAGTTGGGAATCCAGATTGGTCTTTTCTTTCTTCAGGGCGAACCAGTAGTAGTTGTTCACCAGAACAGTGGCCACTTCGCCGTTTTCGACGGCTTTCAGCGCAACCATGTTGTTGCTGTACACCTTGCCGAAGGCGCGCAGGCCGGTCAGCCATTCTTCAGCCGCTTCGCGACCGTGCAGCTTGATGATCGCCACGGCTTGTTCCTGGAACGCGCCGCTGGTTGGCACGAAGCCGACTTTGCCTTGCCACTCGGGGCCGGCAAAGTCGAGTACCGATTCGGGAAGGTCTTTTTCAGCAATCAGCTTCGGGTTGAAAGCCACAACGCGGGTGCGCGCGGTCACGCCCATCCAGTCGCCATTGGCGCCAACATAATCCTTGGGCAATACGTCGAGGGTGCTGGCGTCGATCCTGGCCAGCAGGCCTTGCTCGCCGAGTTTGTTCAGCGGAGGCGATTCTTCGGTGTAGATCACATCGGCGGGCGAGCGGTCGCCTTCTTCGACGACTTGGCTGGCCAACTGGTTGCTGCTTCCTTTGCGCACGTTGACGTGGATGCCGGTCTTGGCTTCGAAGGCCTTGGCGAGTTCATCGCCGACTTCTTTGTGCTGGCCGTTGTACAGGGTCAGGGAGACCTTGTCGGCGGAATAGGCGGTGGGCGAGAGCAAGGTCAGGCCGAGCAGGGTGAGGGTCAGGCCACGCAGAAGGGATGTCTTGAGACGGGTATCGCGGATGGTCATCCGAAGTTTTCCTCGCTTGTGTGCAACAAATCATTGCAAGGATAAACGATAAAGTTTCTCAGGTGCGGACGCAGGCGGAAATCGGCTGGGAAGTTTTCAAACCCCGGAAACGAAAAAACCCGCTTTCGCGGGTTTGATCTGAATTTGGTGCCCAGGAGAAGACTCGAACTTCCACGACCTTGCGATCACCAGCACCTGAAGCTGGCGTGTCTACCAATTTCACCACCTGGGCATTATCAACAACGCTTGCGCTGTTGATGGAGCGAACTATACGGAGGGCTTTTTGATCTGTAAACCCCTGATTCAAAAAAATAAATCAAGTTTTCCGTTAAAAATCAGAGCCTTGAAACGAAAAAACCCGCTTTCGCGGGTTTGATCTGAATTTGGTGCCCAGGAGAAGACTCGAACTTCCACGACCGTAAGGTCACCAGCACCTGAAGCTGGCGTGTCTACCAATTTCACCACCTGGGCATTATCAAACAACGTTGCCGTCGTCGATGGCGCGCACTATACGGAGGGGATTTTAAGCTGTAAACCCCCGCCACGAAAAAAGCCTGGAAAATTTCGCCAGTGGTCGTGCAAGGTGCCTGTTGCGGGCTGCAAAGGGCTTTAAAAGGCTTGTTGACGTCTGAAATTTCCCGTTTCAATACGCGTATGCCAAACTAACCCGCATATAGACAAGGTGAAAACTCTCTAATGGCCGATTGGCAGTCCCTCGATCCCGAGGCCGCTCGTGAAGCGGAAAAATATGAAAACCCTATTCCTAGCCGCGAACTGATCCTGGCGCACCTCGCCGATCGGGGCTCGCCTGCTAGCCGCGAGCAGTTGGTTGAAGAATTCGGTCTGACCACCGAAGACCAGCTCGAAGCCCTGCGCCGCCGCCTGCGCGCCATGGAGCGCGACGCACAATTGATCTACACCCGCCGTGGCACTTACGCGCCAGTGGACAAGCTCGACCTGATCCTCGGCCGCATCGCCGGCCATCGTGACGGCTTCGGCTTCCTGATCCCGGACGACGGCAGCGATGACCTGTTCATGAGCCCGGCGCAAATGCGCCTGGTGTTCGATGGCGACCGTGCCCTGGCGCGTGTTTCCGGCCTGGACCGTCGCGGTCGCCGTGAAGGCGTGATCGTCGAAGTGGTGTCCCGTGGTCACGAGACCATCGTCGGTCGCTACTTCGAAGAAGGCGGCATTGGTTTTGTGGTGCCCGATAACCCCAAGGTGCAGCAGGAAGTGCTGATCACCCCGGGCCGCAATGCGAATGCCAAGGTTGGTCAGTTTGTCGAGGTGAAGATCACCCACTGGCCGACCCCTCGCTTCCAGCCGCAGGGTGATGTGATTGAAGTGGTCGGCAACTACATGGCGCCGGGCATGGAAATCGATGTCGCGCTGCGTACCTACGATATTCCTCACGTCTGGCCTGAAGCCGTCGTGAAGGAGGCGCGCAAGCTCAAGCCGGAAGTCGAAGAGAAGGACAAAGAGAAGCGCATCGACCTGCGCCATCTGCCGTTCGTCACCATCGACGGCGAAGACGCCCGCGACTTCGACGATGCGGTCTACTGCGAAGCCAAGCCGGGCAAGCTGCGTCTGTTCTCCGGCGGCTGGAAGTTGTACGTGGCGATTGCCGACGTCTCCAGCTACGTGAAGATCGGTTCGGCCCTGGACAACGAAGCCCAAGTGCGTGGCAACTCGGTGTACTTCCCCGAGCGCGTGATTCCGATGCTGCCGGAAGAGTTGTCCAACGGGCTGTGCTCGCTGAACCCGAAAGTCGACCGTTTGGCCATGGTGTGCGAGATGACTATCTCGAAAACCGGCGAAATGACCGATTACCAGTTCTATGAAGCGGTGATCCACTCCCAGGCGCGCCTGACCTACAACAAGGTCAGCACCATCCTGGAACAGCCGAAAACCAGCGAAGCCAAAGCATTGCGTGGTGAGTACGGCCATGTCGTGCCGCATCTCAAGCAGCTCTATGCGCTGTACAAGGTGTTGCTGGGCGCACGGCACACCCGAGGCGCGATCGATTTTGAAACCCAGGAAACCCGGATTGTCTTCGGTTCCGAGCGCAAGATCGCCGCGATCACCCCGACCACCCGTAACGATGCGCACAAGCTGATCGAGGAATGCATGCTGGCGGCCAACGTGGCCACCGCTGAGTTCCTGAAAAAGCACGAGATCCCTGCGTTGTACCGGGTGCACGACGGCCCGCCGCCGGAGCGTCTGGAAAAGCTGCGCGCGTTCCTCGGCGAACTCGGCCTGTCCCTGCACAAAGGCAAGGACGGCCCGACGCCGAAGGATTACCAGGCTCTGCTGGCCAGCATCAAGGACCGCCCGGATTACCACGTGATCCAGACCGTCATGCTGCGCTCCCTGAGCCAGGCGGTGTACAGCGCGGATAACCAGGGCCACTTCGGCCTGAACTACGAGGCGTACACCCACTTCACTTCGCCGATCCGCCGTTACCCGGACCTGCTCACGCACCGTGCGATCCGCAGCGTGATCCATTCCAAGATGAACACCCCGCACGTCAAGCGCGCCGGTGCCATGACCATTCCGAAGGCGCGGATCTATCCGTACGACGAAGCGGCCCTGGAACAGCTGGGCGAGCAGTGCTCCATGAGCGAACGCCGCGCCGACGAAGCCACCCGCGACGTGGTGAACTGGCTCAAGTGCGAGTTCATGAAGGATCGCGTAGGCGAATCGTTCCCGGGTGTGATCACCGCCGTGACCGGCTTCGGTCTGTTTGTGGAACTGACCGATATCTACGTCGAAGGCCTGGTGCACGTCACCGCCTTGCCGGGCGACTACTACCACTTCGACCCTGTGCATCACCGCCTGGCGGGCGAGCGCACCGGTCGCAGCTTCCGCCTTGGCGATACCGTTGAAGTGCAGGTCATGCGTGTCGATCTCGACGAGCGCAAGATCGACTTCGGCATGTCCGATAAGCCAGCCGAATCGCCGGGCAGTCGTAAAAAGCGTGGTAGCGAACCGACCAGCAAAGGTAAGGCCGCGCCTGCCAAAGCAGCGACCGTCGAGCCTGCGCCAGCCAAGGCCGGTCGTCGTTCATCGACCAAGGAAAAGGCCCCCGAAGCCTACCGCCCAAGCGATGCAGCGGCGAAAAACGCCGAACTGCGCAAGAGCCGTGAGTTGAAGCAGCAGTTGCTCAATGAAGCCAAAAGCGGTGGTAAAGCGGCGTCTGGGGGAAAGTCCCACGGGGCGGAAAAGCCGTCGAGCAAGCCCAGTAAACACCGTAAAGGCCCGCCAAAAGCGGGTTCGGCTCCCGCGAAGAGCGGCGGGTCGCGCAAACCTAAGGCCAAGTCATGAGTCTGGAAAAAATCTACGGCGTCCACGCCGTAGAAGCACTGCTGCGTCACCATCCCAAGCGCGTCAAGCAAGTCTGGCTGGCGGAAGGGCGCAGCGAGCCGCGCGTACAAGCGCTGGTTGAATTGGCCACGCAAAACAAGGTTGCCATCGGCCAGGCCGAGCGTCGTGAAATGGACGTGTGGGTAGAGGGTGTTCACCAGGGCGTGGTGGCGGATGTCAGCCCGAGCCAGGTCTGGGGCGAGGCGATGCTCGACGAGCTGCTCGACCGCACCGAAGGTGCACCGTTGCTGCTGGTGTTGGACGGCGTGACCGACCCGCACAACCTCGGCGCCTGCCTGCGCTCGGCGGACGCTGCCGGTGCGCTGGCGGTAATCGTGCCTAAAGACAAATCGGCGACGCTGACGCCGGTGGTGCGTAAAGTCGCGTGTGGCGCAGCCGAAGTGATTCCGCTGGTGGCCGTGACCAACCTGGCGCGCACCCTGGAGAAGCTCCAGCAGCGCGGCCTGTGGGTGGTGGGTACGGCGGGAGAGGCCGAGGTCAGCATTTATGACCAGGACCTCACCGGCCCGACCATCCTGATCATGGGCGCCGAAGGCAAAGGTATGCGCCGCCTGACCCGCGAGCATTGTGATTACCTGGTGCACCTGCCGATGGCCGGTAGTGTCAGCAGCCTCAACGTGTCGGTCGCCACCGGCGTCTGCCTGTTCGAAGCCCAGCGCCAGCGTGGCGCAAAGGCCAAGGCCAAAACGAAGAAGTGATCAAAATGTGGGAGGGGGCTTACTCCCGATAGCGGTGTGTCGGTTGCAGATGATGTGGCTGATCCTCCGTAATCGGGGGCAAGCCCCCTCCCACAGTGTTTTTGGGGTGTCTGGAAGATTGTTCAAATAATCACCAATCACCTTGCACGCATCCTCCCCCTTCTCTACAATTGCGCCCCTTGCCTTCCTGGCGGGCACCGAGGTGCCTCCCTGCGGCAAGATCCATAAGTGTCATTCACTCCTTGTCTGACCGTTTTTGAGCGGCAGGCTACAACCCGTAAGGAGCATTCATGCGTCATTACGAAATCATCTTTTTGGTCCACCCGGATCAAAGCGAGCAAGTCGGCGGCATGGTTGAGCGTTACACCAAGCTGATCGAAGAAGACGGCGGCAAAATCCACCGTCTGGAAGATTGGGGCCGTCGTCAACTGGCCTACGCAATCAACAATGTTCACAAGGCTCACTACGTGATGCTGAACGTTGAGTGCACTGGCAAGGCCCTGGCCGAGCTGGAAGACAACTTCCGCTACAACGATGCTGTGATCCGTAACCTGGTCATCCGTCGCGAAGAAGCCGTTACCGGCCAATCCGAGATGCTCAAGGCTGAAGAAAACCGCAGTGAGCGCCGTGAGCGTCGCGACCGTCCTGAGCACGAAGGCGCTGATAGCGCTGATAGTGATGACAGCGACAACAGCGATAACGCTGACGAGTAATCCACGGACCTTTTAAGGAGCCTATCAAATGGCACGTTTCTTCCGTCGTCGTAAATTCTGCCGCTTCACCGCTGAAGACGTGAAAGAGATCGATTACAAAGATCTCAACACTCTGAAAGCCTACGTATCCGAGACCGGCAAAATCGTTCCAAGCCGTATCACCGGTACCAAAGCACGTTATCAGCGTCAGCTGGCCACCGCTATCAAGCGCGCCCGCTTCCTGGCCCTGCTGGCCTACACCGACAGCCACGGCCGCTGAGACCGGGCAGTCGACAAGTAGTAAGGGATTGAATGCATGCGCGCCTTAGCTGAGTTCATCATGCGCGGTCGCGTGCAGGCCACTCTCGTAGTGGCTGGATGTGCAGCATTGCCGTTGTTGTATTGGTTGGGTGCTGCCGCAGGTTGCCTTGTGCTGCTGCGGCGCGGTTTGCAGGATGCCCTTGGCGTCCTGGCCCTGGGAGTGCTGGCCGCCTTGATCTGGTGGCTGCAACTGGGCGAACCCAAGGTACTTCTGGTACTGCTGGGATCGTCGAGCCTTGCGTTGGTTTTGCGCGCAAGTGAGTCCTGGGCCCGCACGCTGCTGGTCAGCGTGGCAGTGGGGTTGGTGTTTTCGGTGTTGATCGACGCGGCTTTCCGCCCGCAGATCGAGGTGCTGTCGCAAGAGATCGTCAAGGTCCTGCCGATGGCCCTCGGGGAACTCTACCAGCAGCTTTCGGTAGATGAGCGAGCGCGTCTTGCGACACTGATTGCACCGGCCCTGATCGGCCTGATGGCGGTAATGATGCAGATTGTCAGCGTGCTGAGCCTGATGCTTGGGCGATATTGGCAGGCGTTGTTGTACAACCCGGGTGGTTTTGGTCGCGAATTTCGCAGTATCAGAATCCCCGTGGGCCCGGCGATGTTGCTGCTGGCACTCATGGTGGTCGGACCGTACTTCGGTTCACAAGCCACCTTGCTGGTGCTGTTTTGCAGCGTACCGCTGGTGTTCGCCGGACTGGCCCTGATTCACGGGCTGGTCGCGCAGAAGCGCCTGGCCAAGTTCTGGCTGGTGGGGATGTACGTAACAATGGTGCTGTTCATGCAGCTGATCTATCCGTTACTCGTGGTTCTGGCCATTGTCGACGGCCTGATTGATTTTCGCGGTCGTCTGGCGCCGAAAGACGCCGATAACGCGAACGGTGAAGGTTAAAAGTTAGAGGATTTTCACATGCAACTGATCCTTCTGGAAAAAGTCGCCAACCTGGGCAACCTGGGCGACAAAGTGAACGTTAAGGCCGGCTACGGTCGTAACTACCTGCTGCCATACGGCAAAGCCACCGCTGCAACCGCTGCCAACCTGGCTGCGTTTGAAGAGCGTCGTGCCGAGCTGGAAAAAGCCGCAGCAGACAAAAAAGCTTCGGCCGAAACTCGCGCTGCCCAACTGGCTGAGCTGGAAGTGACTATCACTGCCACCGCCGGTGACGAAGGCAAGCTGTTCGGTTCGATCGGCACCCACGACATCGCTGATGCACTGACCGCCTCCGGCGTTGAAGTGCAGAAGAGCGAAGTTCGTCTGCCGAACGGCACCATCCGCAACGTAGGCGAATTCGACGTAGCCGTGCACCTGCACGCCGAAGTTGAAGCCACCGTACGCGTTGTCGTGGTAGCAGCTTAAGCCGCACCTAACTGGCTGGCACCTCGCGTGCCAGGCGGTTAACATCGGGCACGATCCTGTTTACAGGTCGTGCCTTTTGTTTTTCTACACACCCCAAATTCCAAGTGGCCATGAACGATATTTCAGCTCCTGAGCAATACGATCTGCAAACCGCTGCCCTGAAGGTGCCGCCGCATTCCATCGAGGCCGAACAGGCTGTGCTCGGTGGTCTGATGCTGGACAACAACGCCTGGGAACGCGTGCTGGATCAAGTCTCGGACGGTGATTTCTATCGCCATGACCACCGCCTGATCTTCCGCGCCATCGCCAAGCTGGCCGACCAGAACTCGCCGATCGACGTGGTGACCCTGGCCGAACAACTGGACAAGGAAGGCCAGACCTCCCAGGTCGGCGGCCTGGGCTACCTGGGCGAACTGGCGAAAAACACGCCGTCCGTCGCCAACATCAAGGCCTATGCCCAGATCGTTCGCCAGCGCGCCACGTTGCGCCAACTGATCGGCATCAGCACCGAGATCGCCGACAGCGCCTTCAACCCCGAAGGGCGCACCGCCGAAGAGATCCTCGACGAAGCCGAGCGCCAGATCTTCCAGATCGCCGAGGCCCGCCCGAAAACCGGCGGCCCGGTGGGCGTCAACGAGCTGTTGACCAAGGCCATCGACCGCATCGACACCCTGTTCAACACCGACGCCGCCATCACTGGTATTTCCACCGGCTACACCGACCTCGACGAGAAAACCAGCGGCCTGCAGCCCTCCGACTTGATCATCGTCGCCGGCCGTCCTTCCATGGGTAAGACCACCTTCGCGATGAACCTGGTGGAAAACGCGGTGTTGCGCAGCGACAAGACCGTGCTGGTGTACTCCCTGGAGATGCCAGGCGAATCGCTGATCATGCGGATGCTCTCGTCGCTCGGGCGTATCGACCAGACCAAGGTGCGTTCCGGCCAACTGGAAGACGACGATTGGCCGCGCCTGACCTCGGCGGTCAACCTGCTTAACGACCGCAAGCTGTTCATCGATGACACCGCCGGTATCAGCCCCTCGGAAATGCGTGCGCGTACCCGCCGCCTGGCGCGCGAGCACGGCGATATCGCCCTGATCATGATCGACTACCTGCAGTTGATGCAGATCCCCGGTTCCAGCGGCGACAGCCGGACCAACGAGATTTCCGAAATCTCCCGGTCCCTCAAGGCCCTGGCCAAGGAATTCAACTGCCCGGTGGTGGCGCTGTCCCAGCTCAACCGTTCCCTGGAGCAACGCCCCAACAAGCGCCCGGTGAACTCCGACTTGCGCGAATCCGGCGCGATCGAGCAGGACGCCGACGTAATCATGTTCGTGTACCGCGACGAGGTGTACCACCCCGAGACCGAGCACAAGGGCATTGCCGAGATCATCATCGGCAAGCAGCGGAACGGCCCGATCGGGTTTATCCGCCTGGCGTTCATCGGCAAGTACACACGCTTCGAAAACCTCGCGCCGGGCAGTTATAACTTCGACGACGACGAATAACGCGCCTTACGGCCGGGCAAACAGCGCACGGATGGTGGCTTCGTCGTATTGGTAGTTCCAGCGCAACTCAGTGCCGGCGGGAATAGATTCGCTGGCAAATAATCCGGTGAGTATCATTTGATCCTGTCGGTTGCCGACCTGGGCCTGGACCCTGAATTTTGCCGCCTCAACGTTGTAGCCCGAGGCGGCCTGTCGCACCGGAACATCGGCCTCATATTCAAAAATGGTATTGATCCTCGACAACGCGTTGTCGCCGGACAGTACCGGCTGAGTGTTGAGCGCGTGGGGCGACACAGGCCTCACATCCTTGACGGCCATCAGATAAGGATCTCGGCGCGCCTTCGCCACGAAAAACGGCAGGATGTCCCCTCCATACACGCCCAGCGCTTCGCCCTTGCTCAGCGGGCGCCGCGTGATGACCGTGGCTTCGCCGATCATTGCGGCCTCCTGGGGGAATTTTTGATGAGCGGCGGTGAAGGGTAAAACCTCAAGCTTGTCTTCATACAGGCGCGCGACGTTTTCATAACCTTCCCAGCGGATGTAGGGCAGCAGTTGGTCTTTGCTGAATACCGTGCCGGACGTTAACGACTTCCCTTGGGCTTGCATGAGTCGGATCCGCATGGGCTGACCATTTTCATCGCGCAGTGGGTAGCGGCCACAGTTGGCGCGGTCATAAATACGCCGATAGTTCTGGCTGTGCTGGTAGCTGCGCTCGGTGCGCATGTAGGCCAATTCCTGAGGAGTGTAGAGCGCGTCTACAGTGCCTTCCTCGGCTGATCCGTAAGAATTGGACGAGTGTGCCGACCCATACCCGTCAATGGAGTCGACGCTTTCGAGTGATGGCGCAGGCGAGCCCCCTCCGCCCGGCAACCCACCTTTGGCGGGGTCGATTTCCCAACCCCCGTTGGCGTTTTTGCGCAGATAGGGCGAATAGGCCCGGAAACGGCTACGCGCATCGACCAGTCGCCATCCCTGCGGGTCTTTTTTGATCTGGTAGTAGTTCTGCTCGTCCTGGACGTAATAGCGAAAACTTCCGTCAGGCAGTGGCGGCGCTTGAAAGGTCTGGTCAGCCAGCCTTGTCAGTCCGGCCGGAGGGGTTGGTTCGGCGAACAAGGGGTCGAGTGGCAACCCTGCCGAGGGCCGGGTTTCGAGGGTAAGGGGCTTGCCGCGCAGACGCGGAAGGCTGCTGGCCATCAGTGACTTGCCGGATTTGTGCAGGGCCTGCTCAAACGAATCCGCACCCGATTGGCGCAGCAGTGCACGGTGCTCCAAGGGGGAAAGTGTTTGCTCGATTGCGTGAGGCAGATCGGTCAGTGGGGGGGGGAGGGTATCTGGTGAGGCGTGAAGCGCGTATAGCTCGCCTTTGCGGATCAGCGTATGGCTCGAAGGGGCATCCGCGTTACCGATACTCCCCAGAAGCGGCCCCTCGGTACTGTCGTCATACACATCAATCCGGCGCGACCCAGGCCAACCGGGTATCTGCTCCAGTGTGTAAAGCATCAATTGCACGCTTTCCCGGTTGCGCAAGGTATTGAGGAAAATGCTCTCTTGCAGCTGGGCGACCTTTGCCATCTTTGTGTAGTGGTCTGCTTCTTCGAGCGATACGGGGTCCAGGCTGTCTCCCGCTTGCAAGCGTTGGCGTTTGCTTGCTGGGAGTGTGCGCTCTATCTCTTCAAGATGTCGTTTGGACAGTTGCGGCATCAGTGTGCGCAGACTTTTTTCGGTGGGTGTGACCGCGGCTTCATTGGCCGCGTTGAGTTGAGAAAACAGCCATTGTTTTTTCTGTGCGGCCTGCTTGCTCAATCTCAGGGCAAGGTTTTCGGTTTTACTGAAGTAGTCGATAGGCGAGGAGGGCAGCAGATTATTGAACGCGGTCTGAGGCATTTGCGCCTCTATGGCATGCAATAACTCGCCCTTTCTGAAACGGTCTTCGCTGACCTTGATTTCGACGTTGCCCTGACCGAACTGCATCACGGTCTGTTGCTGCTGGTCGACCACCTTCAGCCCGTAAGTGGCGGGCCATTCGGGCAGCGAGGTGAGCAGGTGGGCTTGAATCAGCGGCGAGTGAGCCGTCACGGAGGTGCCCTCGGCACGGCTCAGGTTGAAATCATTGATTTCCTGGTCCAGGTTGAAGTGTGTAACCGTATCGCACAGCAAGGGCGCAGGGCGCACCATCTCTTGATGGGCTTGGCGCAATGTGGTGCTGTCCAGCCCGCTGATCAGCAGGATGGGCTCTACGGACGGTTGGGTTATGTTGGCCGCATCTGGGCCCAGGCGCTTGATCAGTTTGAGCGTGTCCCAATCCTCTGGCGTTTCGTGCACATGGCGCCAGCCGCCGGCTTCGTTGTTCAACAGGGGAGGTGAATAAGCGTGCGGATCGCTGGGGTGTGACAACTCCCATCGTGTGCCATCGGGTGAGCGCTGAATGGCATGGGGGTGATCATCCAGTTTTAGATACGACTGCTGTTGGTATTGATAGATACCTTGTTTATCGGCAACCACGTGTTCAGGCAATGTCGCGGGGTGTTGGTAGGGTTCCAAGTCAGAGTGCCAGAGGCGCCAGCCCTGATTGCGTACCTGAACTTTCACGAGGCCCGCCGTAAAGCGTCCTGCCTTGATCACGCCGGCGGTCGCTACGGCCATGGCAACGTTATCCACCACGTCCAGCAGGTCGTCGAGCGCCTGTTGGCTATCGCCCCGGCTCCAGGCGGCAAAGCCGTTATAGACCGTGCCGATCAATTGGGCGGCAGTAACGACCAGCAGAACCTCCCCGACGATTGGCACGAAGGATGCGGCAAAGAACAGCAGGGATTTACCCAGGTCGGCATAGAACTGCAGGCGTTTTTGTCGGCTGATGGCATCAACCTGTGCCGTCGGGACCGCGACTTCGCAAGCGTCGCTTTCTATCTGGGAAAACCGTCGCAGGATGATGGCGTGGAACAGATTGCCGGTGATTTTGGTCAGGGTCAGCGGTTTGTCCAGCTGCGCTGGCTTGATTTTCCCGGGTGAGCCGATGGGCAGCCAATCAATCCACATGGGCTTTACATGCAGCAGCGATTCTCGCTGATGCACTGGGGCCAGCCGCTTGAAGAAGGCCAGGTAGTCCGGTCGCATCAGGCGTTTAACGAGTTGAGTTTCCAGGTCGTCCATCGAGGGGTGCTGGCGAAGTGCCTCGATCGGGTCTTCAGGTGTGTAGAGAAGCGGTCCGGTTTCTGCCCGGACGTCAACGATGACCAGGACGTCAGGCAACACCACTCCACCAAGCGTCAGGTGAAAGCAGTCGAAGGACACGTGGTGTCCGCGCTCGGAGAGCTCGACCAATTCTTCGTAAAGGGTTTTCGGCATCTTCTTCTTGAGGTAGGCCAGGTGCAAGGCAACGTTGAAACGCTGCTGTTCGTGCTCGCGAAAGAACCGGCGTACCGACAGATTGGTGCTGATGACCGTGCGAATATGCTTGAGGTATTGCCCGCCCAGGTCCAGTTTGCGGCAAAAACCGGCGAAGAGCGTCGCGGAAATCAACGAAGGAAATCGTGAGTCCTGGGTGATGTTGAAAAGCTCGGTCCCGGTCTCCATGCCGCCGTCCTCTGCTTCCGAAGCCTCGAAGTTCTGCAGGGCCGCCTCCAAAAGGGATTGTTCAGTGGTGCGTGCGTGGGTGCGTAGCAGCCCGAACAGGTGATGGTTTTTCCATTCGCGCACCAGGACCGAAGTCTTCGCATTCAGCAGCGTCAGGTATTCGCGGCGCAGCGCCTGCTCAAACAGCGGAAAAGCGAACGCCTCGGGGCTTTGCAGTTGCCTGAGGAGTTCTTGGATCTTGTGCCTGGATTGATTGCTCTTGAGCAGGTTGGCGCGCAGGGCTGCGCGGGTGTCTGCGGGGGAGTCGGTGAGCCAAGTGGGGAGTTGGGTCTGGATGAAGGTGGCGTGGGCGTCGGGTGTTACCAGTGGAGGCGCGGGATTACTGCTCATCTGGGTTTCCATGAAAAGGCTAGTTGAATCCTGACAGCCTATCCAGGGTGTTTCCGGGGATGGGGCTAGCGGATTAGGCCCTTGCCCCCTGCAAATCCGGCTATGAGTACCGGGGAAAAGTGATGCCAGGGTAAAAGCCGACCATTACCGTCGGAATTGGTCAAAATTTGTGCTATATTCCGCGCCCGCGATTTTCCATCTCAACACCGGTCACCGTCATGCAAACAGCCAAGCCGTTATTTGACTATCCCAAGTACTGGGCCGAATGTTTCGGTCCAGCGCCATTCCTGCCGATGAGCAGGGAGGAGATGGATCAGCTTGGCTGGGATTCCTGCGACATCATCATCGTCACCGGTGATGCCTACGTTGACCATCCGTCGTTCGGCATGGCGATCATCGGCCGGCTGCTGGAGTCCCAGGGCTTCCGCGTCGGGATCATTGCCCAGCCGAACTGGCAGTCCAAAGACGACTTCATGAAGCTCGGCGAGCCGAACCTGTTCTTCGGCGTCGCGGCCGGCAACATGGACTCCATGATCAACCGCTACACCGCCGATAAGAAAATCCGCTCCGACGACGCCTACACCCCAGGCGGCATGGCGGGCAAACGCCCGGATCGCGCCAGCCTGGTGTACAGCCAGCGGTGCAAGGAAGCCTACAAGAACGTGCCGATCGTACTCGGCGGCATCGAAGCCTCCCTGCGTCGCATCGCCCACTACGACTACTGGCAGGACCGGGTGCGCAATTCGATCCTGATCGACGCCACCGCCGATATCCTGCTGTACGGCAACGCCGAGCGCGCCATCGTCGAAGTCGCCCAGCGCCTGTCGTGGGGCCACAAGATCGAAGACATCACCGATGTGCGCGGTACCGCGTTCATCCGTCGCGACACGCCGGCCGGCTGGTATGAAGTGGACTCCACGCGTATCGACCGTCCGGGCAAGATCGACAAGATCATCAACCCGTACGTCAACACCCAGGACACCCAGGCCTGCGCCATCGAGCAGGAAAAAGGGCCGCAGGATGATCCGGAAGAAGCCAAGGTCGTGCAGATCCTGGCCAGCCCGAAGATGACCCGCGACAAGACCGTGATCCGCCTGCCATCGGTGGAGAAAGTCCGTGGCGATGCGGTGCTCTACGCCCACGCCAACCGCGTGCTGCACCTGGAAACCAACCCAGGCAACGCCCGCGCCCTGGTGCAGAAGCACGGCGAAGTGGACGTGTGGTTCAACCCGCCACCCATTCCGATGACCACCGAAGAAATGGACTACGTGTTCGGCATGCCGTACGCCCGCGTCCCGCACCCCGCGTACGGCAAGGAAAAAATCCCGGCCTACGACATGATCCGCTTCTCGGTGAACATCATGCGTGGCTGCTTCGGCGGCTGCACTTTCTGCTCCATCACCGAGCACGAAGGCCGCATCATCCAGAACCGTTCCGAAGAGTCGATCATTCGCGAGATCGAAGAGATCCGCGACAAGGTCCCCGGCTTTACCGGCGTGATCTCCGACCTCGGCGGTCCGACCGCGAACATGTACCGCATCGCCTGCAAGAGCCCGGAAATCGAATCCGCGTGCCGCAAGCCGTCGTGCGTGTTCCCCGGTATCTGCCCGAACCTGAACACTGACCACTCGTCGTTGATCCAACTGTACCGCAGCGCCCGTGCGTTGCCGGGTGTGAAGAAGATCCTGATCGCCTCCGGCCTGCGCTACGACCTGGCCGTCGAGTCGCCGGAATACGTGAAAGAGCTGGTCACCCACCACGTCGGCGGCTACCTCAAGATCGCCCCGGAACACACCGAGGAAGGTCCGCTCAACCAGATGATGAAGCCGGGCATTGGCAGCTATGACAAGTTCAAGCGCATGTTCGAGAAGTACACCAAGGAAGCGGGCAAGGAGCAGTACCTGATTCCGTACTTCATCGCCGCCCACCCGGGTACCACCGATGAAGACATGATGAACCTGGCCCTGTGGCTCAAGGGCAACGGCTTCCGCGCCGACCAGGTACAGGCGTTCTACCCGTCGCCGATGGCCACCGCCACGGCCATGTATCACTCGGGCAAGAACCCGCTGCGCAAGGTCACCTACAAGAGCGACGCGGTAACGATCGTCAAGAGCGAAGAGCAGCGCCGCCTGCACAAGGCGTTCCTGCGCTACCACGACCCGAAAGGCTGGCCGATGCTGCGTGAGGCACTGACCCGCATGGGCCGCGCCGACCTGATCGGGCCGGGCAAGGACCAACTGATCCCGTTGCACCAGCCGAGCACCGACAGCTACCAGAGCGCCCGTCGCAAGAACTCGACGCCGGCCGGTAGCCACAAGGTCGCCAAGGAAACCACCACCAGGATCCTCACCCAGCACACCGGCCTGCCGCCGCGCGGCAGTGACGGCAGCAACCCGTGGGACAAGCGTGAACAAGCCAAGGCCGCGGCCCAGGCGCGCAACAAGCAGGCCGCCAAGGAGCGTGCCGATGCGGCCAAGGGCAAGGGCGGCAAGCCTGCGCGCAAGCCGGTCGTGCCGCGTTGATCGCAGCCTGAACATGCCAGACGCCAGCCTCGTGCTGGCGTTTTGCTTTCTAGCTGTTGGGTAACCTGTTTGCTAAGGTGGCGCCCATTAGAAAGCCATCGCGGGCAAGCCCGGCTCCCACAGGCGAATGCATTCCAAATGTGGGAGTGGGCTTGCCCGCGATGGGGCCCGCCTGGTCACCATCATTCTCAAGGAGGAACACTTATGGCTAACCCCCTGGCCTCCATCGGCATGGACTCCAACCGCTCGCAGTTCATGGCGCGCCAGCGCATCGAAAGCCAGATCAACCTTCCGCGCCTGTTTGCGGCCATCGACGCCGATCCAGGTATCGTTGGCGCAGGCGTCGTATACATCGACGCCGACTTCAACGTCATTACCCTGCGCGAATTCAAGCCCATCTGCAGCATCAAGCCCAAGCGCATCATTTTGCGTGAAGCGCAGAAGTACATTGCGCCAACACAGTTTGCTCAACATGTCGTGAGCAATCCTCGAGAGTCGCGACTGATTGGCGAAGCCGTGAATACCGGAATCTCCTGCTTGGGGGCGGTCATCAGTTGGGCTGCGATCGCCAGTGGAACCATTCTGGTGCCTTTCAGTGCCGGCGCCAGCTCCGTCATCGTTGTGGTGGGATATGCGGCCGCCGGCGCGAGTACGCTTCAGTGCTTTAACGGCATTGCTCGAACAGCGCTTGAGGTCGCCAAACCGGAGGTAAACGATTGGCTCGACAGTGAGGGCTGGTACCAGAATGCATCCGTTGTGCTGGACGCCGTTTCACTGGCTGGCGTAGGCGGTTCGGCCCTGACGACGGTCAAGCTGGTCAGGGCTGCCAAAGCATCGACGGGCAAGAGCCTGCGTGATGTGCTTCGCGGTTTGAATCGCCAGGAAAGAGCCAAGCTGACGAAAGAGCTGCTGAGCATCAACCATCCCAGCTTGACCGCCAAGATGCTCAAATTGCGGCAGGCGTCGGGCGAACTCACCAAGCGTTTCACCCCTACGCAGCTCAAGCACAGCACCACGACCCAGATCAAAGACGTCCTCGGCGCAACCGTAGGATTTGGCGGGAGTGCGTACTCCGGAAACGTCAATACCATCGCGATTGGGTTGTACGAGGAAATAAACGAATGAACGAGTTAATGACGCTACGCGACTTTTTCAGGCAATATTTTCTGACGTTTATGGGCGGCGTATTTGCTGCGTGTTTTTCTTTGGCGTTGGCTGTGGCGCTGGCGTTCATCACCTATTTTCGTGATGCGCCCATTGCTCAAGTGGGGCTCAAGATCATGTCTGCCGGGGCGCTGCTCATTCTGTTGACGGTCCATAGCAACTTTATGATTTTGCGGGGCCGCCCCTCCTGGGTGTGGGTGATGGTCGGCATCTACGTCGCCTGTCTACTGTTTGTAGTTCCGATGATTCAATTCCAGCCTCACAAAATTCTTTATGGGTTGGCGCTGTTATTCCCATTGCTCGGATTATTGACACTTAACAGCAAGGTTCAACGAGAGATGCGCCAGAAGCTGCTTGAAATACGCCACCTGCGCCAAGCCGTGATCGCCAAGCGCAAAACCGGCTGATTGGGTAGATTCCCCACCCACCTTCACACCCGCGCCACAAATATGTGCGTCACTTGCACCAGAGCATCGCCGTTGGCGCCGTTTTGGTGCTGTACTGCACCGGGTCCCACGATAAAGCGCAATGACCTCCGCTCTGGCATAAGTCTTGCGCGCTTTGTGTCCATGCCCTGGCTCGCAGGAGGCCGCCGTGTCGATTCATGTCGCGTTGCACCACGTTACGCATTACCGCTACGACCGTGCTGTCGAACTCGGCCCGCAGATTGTACGGTTGCGTCCGGCCGCCCATAGCCGCACGCGGATTCTGTCCTACGCGCTGAAAGTGCTGCCCGAGCAGCATTTCATCAATTGGCAGCAAGACCCCCAGGGCAATTACCTGGCGCGGTTGGTGTTCCCGGAAAAGACCGATGAGCTGCGCATCGAGGTCGACCTGGTTGCCGAGATGGCGGTGTTCAACCCGTTCGACTTTTTCCTTGAACCCTACGCCGAAAAAATCCCCTTTAGCTATGCCGCCGATGAACAACGCGAGCTGGCGCCGTACCTGGAAACCCTGCCGCTGACGCCGAAGTTCGCCGCGTACCTTGCGGGCATCGACCGTACGCCGTTGCCGGCCGTGGATTTCCTGGTGGGCCTCAATCAGCGCCTGGCGGCCGACATCGGCTACCTGATCCGCATGGAACCGGGCGTGCAGACGCCGGAATTCACCCTGGAAAACGCCTCCGGCTCCTGCCGTGATTCGGCCTGGCTGCTGGTGCAATTGCTGCGCAACCTGGGCTTGGCGGCGCGGTTTGTGTCTGGCTATCTGATCCAGTTGACCGCCGACGTCAAAGCCCTCGACGGCCCGTCCGGCACCGAAGTGGACTTCACCGACCTGCACGCCTGGTGCGAAGTGTATTTGCCCGGCGCCGGTTGGATCGGCCTGGATGCCACCTCCGGGCTGTTCGCCGGTGAAGGGCATATCCCGTTGGCCTGCAGTCCCGATCCCTCATCTGCCGCGCCGATCAGTGGGCTGGTGGAACCCTGCGAGTGTGAATTCACCCACGAAATGTCTGTAGAGAGGATTTGGGAGGCCCCACGGGTCACCAAGCCCTACACCGAGGAACAGTGGCTGGCGATTCAGGCACTGGGACGGCAGATCGATGGCGACCTGCTCAAGGACGATGTCCGCCTGACCATGGGCGGCGAGCCGACCTTTGTCTCCATCGACGATCCCGACGGCGCCGAATGGAACACCGCCGCCCTCGGCCCGGACAAACGCCGCCTGTCCGCCGAGCTGTTCCAGCGCATGCGCAAGCACTACGCGCCCAAAGGGCTGGTGCACTTCGGCCAGGGCAAGTGGTACCCCGGCGAGCAACTGCCGCGCTGGTCGCTCAACTGCTACTGGCGCCGTGACGGCGTGCCGATCTGGCACAACAGCGCGTTGATCGCCGATGAGCAAGAGGATTACGGTGCGGACGGCGTGATGGCCGGGCGTTTCCTGGCCAGCGTCGCCGAGCGCCTTAAGCTGCCGGCACGCTTTGTGTTCCCGGCCTTCGAAGACAATTTCTACTACCTGTGGCGCGAAGGTGCGCTGCCGCAGAACGTCACCGCCCAGGACCCGCGCCTGGGCGATGAACTGGAGCGCGAACGCCTGCGCAAGGTGTTCGCCCAGGGCCTGGATAAAATCATCGGGCAAGTACTGCCGCTGGCGCGTACGCCTGCCAATGATCGTTGGCAGAGTGGCCGCTGGTACCTGCGCGATAACCACTGCCGTTTGGTGCCGGGAGATTCTCCCCTGGGCTATCGCCTGCCGTTGGCTTCGCAGCCGTGGGTGACGGCGGCCGAGTATCCGTTTGTGCACCCGACGGACCCTAACCAGGATCAGCCCGAGCTGCCGTCCACCGCCCAACTGCAAAGCCATGGCGAACCTGCGCCGAGTGATGAACGTGTACCCAAGGTGGACGAGTCCGCCGACTGGCTGACCCGCACCGCACTGTGCGCCGAAGCGCGGGAAGGGCGGCTCTATCTGTTCATGCCGCCGCTGGAGCGCGTCGAGGACTATCTGGAACTGGTGGCGGCCATCGAAGCCACCGCTGAAGAACTGCACTGCCCGGTCTTGCTCGAAGGCTACGAGCCACCGGCCGATTCGCGCCTGAGCAACTTTCGCGTCACGCCGGACCCGGGTGTGATCGAGGTCAACGTGCAGCCGTCCGCCTCCTGGGACGAGTTGGTGGAGCGCACCGAGTTCCTCTACGAAGAGGCGCGGCAAACCCGCCTGACCACCGAGAAATTCATGATCGACGGGCGCCATACCGGCACCGGTGGCGGTAACCATTTCGTGCTCGGTGGCGCCACGCCCAAGGATTCGCCGTTCCTGCGTCGCCCCGATCTGCTGCGCAGCTTGATCAGCTACTGGCACAACCATCCTTCGTTGTCCTACCTGTTTTCCGGCCTGTTCATCGGCCCGACCTCCCAGGCGCCTCGGGTGGACGAGGCGCGCAACGATGCGCTGTATGAGCTGGAAATCGCCTTCGCGCAAATGCCTGCTCCCGGCGAAGAATGCCCGCCCTGGCTGGTCGACCGCCTGCTGCGCAACCTGCTGATCGACGTGACCGGCAACACTCACCGCGCCGAATTCTGCATCGACAAACTCTACTCACCGGATGGCGCTACCGGCCGCCTGGGCCTGCTGGAACTGCGTGCATTCGAGATGCCGCCCCATGCACGCATGAGCCTGACCCAACAACTGCTGCTGCGTGCCTTGGTCGCGCGCTTCTGGCGCGAGCCCTATGCACCGCCGAAGCTGGCGCGCTGGGGCACCGAGTTGCACGACCGCTTCCTGTTGCCGCACTTTATCGAGCAGGATTTTGCCGATGTGATCGTCGAGCTCAACGCAGCCGGCTACCCGCTGCGCGCCGAGTGGTTTGCCGCGCACCTGGAGTTCCGTTTTCCCAAGGTTGGCGACTACGCCGTCAGCGGTATCGAACTGGAACTGCGCCAGGCCCTGGAGCCCTGGCATGTACTGGGCGAGGAGGGCGCGGTGGGCGGTACGGTTCGCTATGTGGATTCGTCGCTGGAGCGCCTGCAAGTCAAGTTGACCGGGCTGCCACCGCAACGCTACCTGCTGACCTGCAACGGCATCCCGGTGCCGCTGCAGGCCACCGGGCGTGTCGGTGAGTTTGTCGCCGGCGTGCGTTATCGCGCCTGGCAACCGGCCAACTGCCTGCAACCGACCATCCCGGTGCATGCGCCCTTGGTGTTCGATCTGCTGGATACCTGGATGCAGCGCTCGTTGGGCGGCTGCCAGTACCACGTCGCCCATCCGGGTGGACGCAATTACGACAGCTTGCCGGTAAATGCCAATGAGGCGGAGAGCCGGCGGATGGCGCGGTTTTTCCGGCTTGGGCATAGCCCCGGCAAGCTCCCCGTACCGACGGTAACCATCAACGATGAATTACCGCTGACCCTGGATATGCGGCGTTTCCCCAATAAAAATGACTGAACACTGTTTAAGTGTGGGAGAGGGCAAGCCCCCTCCCACAGTGGATTGCAGTGAATTTGAGTTAATCTGAGCCCCCTTGTCCCTGCCGAGCGTTCCATGTCCGACTTGCTCGACCGTTACCCGCTGACCGCGGGCACTTATCACGAACTGCTGGACGACAGTGGCGCAGTGCGTGCCCATTGGCAGCGCCTGCTCGACCACCTGCAACGCAGCACGCCTGCACAATTGGCCCAGCGCCAGGCGCTGCTGACCCGGCAGATCCAGGAAAACGGCGTGACCTACAATGTCTACGCCGACCCCAAGGGCGCCGACCGCCCCTGGGAATTGGACCTGCTGCCCCATGTGCTGGCCGCCGATGAATGGCAGCACCTGTGCGCCGGTATCGCCCAGCGTGCACGCCTGCTCAATGCCGTGCTTGCCGACCTGTATGGCCCGCAACGCCTGATCAAGGAAGGCTTGCTGCCGGCCGAGCTGGTGTTCGGGCATAACAACTTCCTGTGGCCGTGCCAGGGTATCCAACCGCCGGACGGTGCCTTTTTGCACCTGTACGCCGTGGACCTTGCGCGCACGCCGGATGGCCGCTGGTGGGTCACCGCCGACCGTACCCAGGCGCCGTCGGGCGCCGGTTATGCATTGGAAAACCGCACTATCGTGTCCCGCGCCTTTCCGGATCTTTACCGCGACTTGCAGGTGCAGCACCTCACCGGTTTCTTCCGCACCTTGCAGGAAACCCTGGCCCGCCAGGCGCCCGGCGATGACCAGCCGCCGTTGATCGTGCTGCTCACCCCTGGCCGGTTCAACGAAAGCTACTTCGAGCACCTCTACCTCGCCCGCCAGCTCGGCTACCCGCTGGTGGAAGGCGGCGACCTCACCGTGCGTGACAGCACGGTGTTCCTGAAAACCCTCAGCGGCCTGCGCCGGGTGCACGCAATCATGCGTCGCCTGGATGATGACTTCTGCGACCCGCTGGAACTGCGCACCGACTCCGCCCTCGGGGTACCCGGCCTGCTTGATGCGGTGCGCCAAGGCAACGTGCTGGTGGCCAATGCCTTGGGCAGCGGTGTGCTGGAGTCCCCCGGTTTGCTGGGTTTCCTGCCGAAAATCAACGAATTCCTGTTTGGCGAAGAACTGATCCTGCCGTCCATCGCCACCTGGTGGTGCGGTGAAGCGCCGGTACTGGCCGAGGCCCTGGAAAAACTGCCGGAGCTGCTGATCAAGCCTGCGTTTCCGTCGCAGAGTTTCACCCCGGTATTTGGCCGTGACCTGAATGAAGAACAGCGCCAAGCCCTGGCCGAGCGCATGCGCGCGCGGCCCTACGCGTACGTCGCCCAGGAGTTGGCGCAGCTGTCCCAGGCGCCGGTGTGGCACACCGAGGATGATCATTTGCAACACCGCGCCATCGGCATGCGCGTGTACGCCGTGGCCAGCGATGACGGTTATCGCGTGTTGCCCGGCGGCCTGACACGGGTCGCCGCTGAAGCCGATGCCGAAGTGGTGTCGATGCAACGCGGCGGCGCCAGCAAGGACACCTGGGTGCTCGGTGAACGCGCATCCGGTGGTGAACATTGGCGCGCACAACGCGCAATCGGCGCCCATGATCTGGTACGACGCGACCCTTATCTGCCGTCCCGCGTAGTGGAAAACCTGTTCTGGTTCGGCCGTTACTGCGAACGCTGTGACGACAGTGCGCGTTGGCTGCGCATCGTGCTGGCACGTTATGTGGACGGCGACGATCCACTGGCCTTGCAGGCCGCCGTCGAGCTGGGCGAAAACCTGCGCCTGTTGCCGGAAGAGGGCGAGTTACCGGAGCGCTTGCAGGCCGCACTCTTGGGCGATGACTGGCCATCGAGCCTGCGCGCCAACCTGCAACGCTTGCAATGGGCGGCGTCCCAGGTGCGCGGCAAGCTGTCCCGGGAGAACTGGCAGGCCCTGGTGGAGCTGCAACGCGAAGCCCAGGAGCTGGAAAGCGAGACCCCGGATTTTGGCGAATTGCTGGACTTTCTCAACCGCCTGGTGATGTCCCTGGCGGCGCTGTCCGGGTTCGCCCTGGACGACATGACCCGCGACGAAGGCTGGCGCTTTTTGATGATGGGCCGGCGCATCGAGCGCCTGCAATTCCTGAGCAGCAGCCTGGCGGCATTCCTGCGCGGTGTGGCAGTGTTTGACCAGGCTGGCTTGGAGTGGTTGTTGGAGTTGGGCAACAGCAGCATCACCTATCGCTCGCGCTACCTGGCGGTGCCGCAGTTGATCCCGGTGCTCGATCTGTTGCTGCTGGATGAACAGAACCCCCATGCGGTGCTGTTCCAGCTCAAACTGGTGAGCCGCACCCTGCGCCGTCTCAACGACGACTTTGGCGTGCCGCGTGAAACCGGCCTCGGCCCGTTGGTGGAGCGCCTGGCGCGCTTCGACCTGGGCTGCCTGGAGAACCCATTGTTCGGCGAGTCCAGCGTGCGTGCCGCACTGGACGGCCTGGCCGACCTGCTGCAAGCAGTGGCCGATGAGAGCGGGCAAGTGTCGGATCGCCTGGCCTTGCGCCATTTTGCCCATGTGGATGATGTCAGCCAGCAAACGGTGTCGGTGTGATGAGTGCGCGCTACCAGATTTTCCACGATACCCATTACCACTACGACAGCCCGGTGTCCCTGGCCCAGCAGCTGGCGCACCTGTGGCCACGGCCGTGCGCCTGGCAGCGTTGCAGCTCGCAGCAACTGGATATCAGCCCGCAGCCGTCGTCGCGCCGCGATGAGCTGGACGTGTTCGGCAACCCTATCACCCGCCTGGCGTTCGAGCGCCCCCATGACGAACTGCTGGTGAATGCCGGGCTGACCGTGGAAGTGCTGGCGCGGCCGGTGCTGGATTTCCAGCAATCGCCGGCCTGGGACCAGACCCGCGACCGCCTGACCTACAGCAGCCAGCCGATGTCCGGTGAGTTGATCGAAGCCTGCCGCTATCGTTTCGAATCGCCCTACGTGCACCTGAAGAAAACCTTCGTCGAGTTCTCCGAAAGCTGTTTCCCGCCAGGCGCGCCTTTGCTGCTGGGCGCGCAGGCGTTGATGGAAAAAATCTTCAGCGAATTCACCTTCGATGCCGAAGCCACCCAGGTCGCCACGCCGCTGGTGGAAGTGCTGGAGCGCCGTCGCGGCGTGTGCCAGGACTTCGCCCACCTGATGCTCGCCTGCCTGCGCTCCCGAGGCCTGGCGGCGCGTTACATCAGTGGCTATCTGCTCACCCAGCCACCGCCCGGCCAGCCACGGCTGATCGGCGCCGATGCGTCCCATGCGTGGGTCTCGGTGTATTGCCCGGTTTCAGGCTGGGTGGACTTTGATCCGACGAACAATGTGCAGCCGGCACTGGAGCACATCACCCTGGCCTGGGGCCGGGACTTTTCCGATGTGTCGCCGTTGCGGGGGGTGATTCTGGGGGGAGGGAGCCATGACCCGGAGGTGCGGGTGACGGTGATGCCGCTGGAATGATGGTTGATTGTGCCGAGCCGGAGCAGCCGGCTCAGCACAAAGGAAATTATTCAGCCGGATCTTTTGGTGTTTCGCTCTCGTCGCTCGTTACTTCAGCATCAGCGTCCGGGTTCAGTGCGCCAGCTTCTTCGTCTGCAGCGGCTTTCTTGCGTTGCAGTTTTTCCTCTTTCTTCTGTTCCTTGGCCAAGTCTCTCTGACGTTTGGCGAAGGAGTAATTAGGTTTGGCCATGGGCGATCCTCTAAGGTCGAAGGTGAGGGTGGCGGCGCGCAGCTGCCTTGGGACGACATGGTAGCAGCTTCAAGGTGCGCTTGGCCTTCACTTACCGCAGGCGTAGGCGGCCAGCAGGCCGTTGAACAGTTGATTGAGGTGCATGGCTCGGACTCCAGGGGGTGATGGGCCGATCATAATCAGCGCGCGGCACTTTGGCTGGTTGATTGTGTCGATAAGTCTGATAGCCTAAAGTTGTATACAATCTGTTGATTCAGGTCATAAGAATTTCTGCCTGCTTCAGGCACCCTTGTCGCATTACGCGTTTTTTAAACCCTGCCTTGGAGATTCACATGTTTGCCAAACTCGTTGCTGTTTCCCTGCTGACTCTGGCAAGTGGCCAGTTGCTTGCTGCAGAGTGCAAGGTCACTGTCGACTCCACCGACCAAATGTCCTTCAACACCAAAGCCATCGAAATCGACAAGAGCTGCAAGACATTCACCGTCGAGCTGACTCATTCGGGCAACCTGCCGAAAAACGTCATGGGCCATAACTGGGTGCTGACCAGCGCCGCCAACATGCAGCCGGTTGCCACTGACGGCATGGCCGCCGGTATCGACAAGGACTACCTGAAACCAGGTGATGACCGCATCATCGCCCACACCAAGATCATCGGTGCCGGCGAGAAAGACTCGGTGACCTTCGATGTGTCGAAGCTGGCCGCCGGGACTGACTACGCGTTCTTCTGCTCGTTCCCAGGCCACATCTCGATGATGAAAGGCACTGTGACCGTCAAGTAACACCGCATCACCGTTCATCGGGGGCAAGCCCCCTCCCACATTTGGATGTGTTCACAAATCAAAGTGTGGGAGGGGGCTTGCCCCCGATGGCGTCCTACCTCACGGCGCAAACGGCATGACCCGCTTGTGCTCCGTCTTGCGATACGTCTCGCAGATAATCCTGAACGCTTCCTCACGCACCGGCTCGCCGTGCAGGAACGCATCGATCTCCGCGTAGGTCACGCCATGTGACGCTTCGTCCGGCTTGCCCGGCGACAGGTCTTCCAGGTCCGCAGTCGGTACTTTTTCCACCAACGACTCCGGCGCCCCGAAGTACCGCGCAATCGCACGCACCTGGTTCTTCACCAGCCCGCTCAGCGGTGCCAAATCGCAGGCCCCATCACCGAACTTGGTGAAAAAGCCCATCACCGCTTCCGCCGCATGGTCGGTGCCGATCACCAGGCCACCGGTCGCGCCCGCGATGGTGTACTGCGCCACCATGCGCATGCGCGCCTTGGTGTTGCCCAGCACGAAATCGCGGGACACCGCCGCCTTGCCTTCGAACGCCGCCACTTCATTGGCCAGGGCTTTGACCGCCGGGCCGATGTTCACAGTGTGGCGCTCGTCAGGCTCGATAAAGTCCACCGAGGCCGTGGCGTCGATTTCATCGAACTGGGTTTCGTAGGGCAGGCGCACCGCGATAAAGCGGTAGGCCTCATCACCGGTATTTTCACGCAGCTCTTTCACCGCGCGTTGGGCCAACAGGCCGGCGGTCAGGGAGTCGACACCACCGCTGATGCCCAGCACCAGCGCCTTGAGCCCGGCATTGCGCAGGCAATCCTGGATAAACCCCACGCGACGGGCAACCTCGGCTTCAAGTGCGGCCTGGTCGTTGAACGGCGCTTGGACCTTGAGCTGCTGCGCAATCTCACGCTGTACGGCTTGCATGATTCACTCCTTGCTGGATAGGGCAGGTACTTTGAAAACGTGACGCAAATAGGCGACGAAATTCGGGTCGGTGCAGTGGGTCTTGCCCGCTTCATCGGAGATCTTCGCGACGGGCTGGCCATTGCAGGCGGTCATTTTAAGCACGATGCTCATCGGCTCGACACCCGGGATGTCGCAGGTCAGGTTGGTGCCGATGCCAAAGCTCACATTGATCCGACCACGCAGTGCGCGGAATATTTCCAGGGCCTTGGGCAGTGACAGACTGTCGGAGAACACCAGGGTCTTGCTCATCGGCTCGATGCCGAGCTTGTGGTAGTGGGCGATGGCTTTTTCCGCCCACTGCACCGGGTCGCCGGAGTCGTGGCGCAGGCCGTCGAACAGCTTGGCGAAGTACAAGTCGAAGTCGCCGAGGAACGCGTCGGTGGTGATGCAGTCGGTCAGGGCGATGCCCAGCAGGCCACGGTATTCGCGGACCCAGCAGTCCAGCGCGGCGATCTGGCTGTCGATCAGGCGTGGGCCGAGTTGCTGGTGGGCCATGATCCATTCGTGGGCCATGGTGCCTAGCGGCTTCATATCGAATTCGCGGGCCAGGTGCACGTTGCTGGTGCCGACAAAGCGCCCGGGGAAGTCATGCTTGAGCACACTGACCACTTCTTCCTGCACCCGGTACGAGAAGCGCCGGCGCGTGCCGAAGTCGGCCACTTGCAGCTCGGACAGCTCGTCGCTGCTGGCGTTGGCGGTCAGCCAGTCGAACTTGCGGTACAACTGCTCGCGGGCCTGTTCTAGGATCACCGTCTGGTAGCGGTAGCGGTTACGCACTTCGCTGACGATAGCCAGCATCGGCACTTCAAACAGAATCACATGCAGCCACGGCCCGCGCAGGCGGATGAACAGCTCACCGTTCTCGATGCCGGTCTGCACGTAGCGCAGGTTGAAGCGGAACAGCCCGAGAAAGCGCAAAAAATCCGGCTTCATGAAGCTGATGCGCTCCAGGAAACCCAGTTGGTCGGGGCTCAGGCTCAGCTCGGCAAGACGTTCGATCTGGTAGCGGATCTCGGCCAGGTACGGGCGCAGGTCTTCGCTGTTACGGCAACGGAACTCCCATTCAACTTCCACGTTGGGGTAGTTGTGCAGCACCGCCTGCATCATGGTCAGCTTGTAGAAGTCGGTGTCGAGCAAGTTCTGCACGATGCGATCGGCAAACACACTCTCGCTCATAACGGGAATCTCCAGACGGGACGGCGATGGGCGCCGACCTTTACGCACAATTAAGGAAGGGGGCTAGTGGCGCATAGACCTGTGGGGTTTTGCCAGTGTTTTTTTCAGTGGGACCACTGGCCTCATCGGGGGCAAGCCCCCTCCCACACTTGGAATGCGTTTCAGATGTGGGAGGGGCGGCGCGACGATTCGACTTGCCCTCGATGGCGGTATTCCAGGCACTAAATGACCTGCTCCATCATCCACTTCACAAAATCACGCACCTTGGGCACCTCTGCTGAATGCTCCGGGTAGGCCAGGTAATACGCGTCCTGGCTCGGCATCGCATGCTGCCAGGGGATCACCAGCTTGCCGTCGGCCAGTTCCTCTTCCACCAGGAAGCGCGGCAGCAAGGCCACGCCGCAGCCCACCTGCGCCGCCCGAATGCACATATAGAAGGTGTCAAAGCGCGGCCCATGGTAGCTGTGTTCGGTCTGGTAACCCTGGCTGGCGAACCAGTCATGCCAGCCCTGGGGCCGCGAGGCGTTTTGCAGCAGGACCAGGCCGCTCAGTTGCGTGGGGTCGCTCAAAGGCTGCGCCGGCAGGCTTTCCGGCGCACACACCGGTACCAGCTCTTCGCTGAACAATTTCAGGCTCTCGGTACCGGGGCGTGAGCCCTGGCCGAAGTAGAAGGCCATGTCGGCCTTGCCTTGCAGCAGTTCGTCCGGCTCCTGCTCGTTGCACAGGTCCAGGTGGATCTGCGGGTGACGCAGGCGCCAACCCTTGAGGCGCGGCACCAGCCAGCGCGCGCCGAAGGTGTAGGGCGTGGACACGCGCAATACTTCGGTCTCGCCGCCGTAGGAGCGCAGGTAGTGGGTGGACATCTCCACCTGGGTGAGGATCTTGCGCACTTCCACCAGGTACAGGTCGCCTGCCGGAGTCATCTGCAAACGGCGGCGCACCCGGCGAAACAGCAGGTGTTGCAACAGTTCTTCCAACTGCGCCACTTGTTTGCTCACGGCGCTCTGGGTGAGGTTCAGCTCCTCGGCGGCGCGGGTAAAGCTCAGGTGGCGGGTGGCGGCTTCGAAGCACTGCAGGGCAGTGATCGAGGGCAAATGTCTTTTATTCAGCACGGCACGCCTCTTTTTATTCTTTGCATGAATAAACGGAATGATATCTCGCCTAATCGTCGTTTGTTGGCAAGTCTTGGGCCAGCTACAAATAAGGCCTGGATCGCCGTGTGTGTGACGGTGCGAATTTTCTGTTTGAAATTTAAGGAGTGACCCATGGTAGCCGCATTGCTTGATCGTCTCGGGGTAAACCCGGCGTTGTACCAGTCGGGTAAACAACCTGTGCATTCGCCGATCGATGGCAGCCGTATCGGCAGTGTGCACTGGGAGGGCGCCGCCGAGGTGGAGCAGCAGGTCAGTCGCGCCGAGCATGCATTCGAGGCCTGGCGCAAAGTACCGGCGCCGCGCCGTGGCGAACTGGTGCGCCAATTTGGCGATGTGTTGCGCGAATACAAGGCCGACCTGGGCGAGCTGGTGTCCTGGGAAGCTGGCAAGATCACCCAGGAAGGCCTGGGCGAAGTGCAGGAAATGATCGACATTTGCGACTTCGCCGTCGGCCTGTCGCGCCAGTTGTACGGCTTGACCATCGCCTCCGAGCGTCCGGGCCACCACATGCGTGAAACCTGGCACCCGCTGGGTGTGGTCGGCGTGATCAGTGCCTTCAACTTCCCGGTGGCGGTGTGGGCGTGGAACACCGCCCTGGCGCTGGTGTGCGGCAACGCGGTGATCTGGAAACCCTCGGAAAAGACCCCGCTCACCGCCCTGGCCTGCCAGGCACTGTTCGAGCGCGTGCTGAAAAAATTCGATGGTGCCCCGCAGTACCTGAGCCAAGTAATCATCGGTGGCCGTGACGCCGGTGCCGCGCTGGTGGACGACCCGCGTGTCGCCCTGATCAGCGCCACCGGCAGCACGCGCATGGGCCGCGAAGTGGCACCGAAAGTCGCCGCGCGCTTCGCCCGCAGCATCCTGGAACTTGGCGGCAACAACGCGATGATCCTCGGCCCGAGCGCCGACCTGGACATGGCCGTGCGCGCCATCCTGTTCAGCGCTGTTGGTACCGCCGGTCAGCGTTGCACCACACTGCGCCGCCTGATCGCCCATGAATCGGTCAAGGAAGAAATCGTCACTCGCCTCAAGGCGGCTTATTCCAAGGTGCGCATCGGCCACCCGCTGGAAGGCAACCTGATCGGCCCGCTGATCGACAAGCACGGCTTCGACGCTATGCAGGACGCGCTGGAGCAGGCCCTGAGCGAAGGCGGCAAGGTGTTTGGCGGCAAGCGCCAGTTGGAAGACAAGTTCCCGAATGCCTACTACGTGTCACCGGCGATAGTGGAAATGCCCGAGCAAAGCGATGTGGTGTGCACCGAGACCTTCGCGCCGATTCTCTACGTGGTCGGCTACACCGACTTCGCCGAGGCCCTGCGCCTGAATAACGCCGTGCCGCAAGGCTTGTCGTCGTGCATCTTCACCACTGACGTGCGTGAAGCCGAGCAGTTCATGTCGGCGGTGGGCAGCGACTGCGGCATCGCCAACGTCAACATCGGCCCGAGCGGCGCGGAAATCGGCGGCGCGTTCGGTGGCGAGAAAGAGACCGGCGGCGGGCGCGAATCCGGGTCGGACGCGTGGCGCGGGTACATGCGTCGCCAGACCAATACCGTGAACTACTCGCTGGAGTTGCCGCTGGCACAGGGCATCACGTTTGACTGATCCTGCTGGCCGGAATGGGATCAACATGTGGGAGGGGGCAAGCCCACTCCTACATTGACCGAGCTGTTTGTTAGGTTTCATCACGGAGTCTGGCAATGCCATTACGCGAAACATGTTTGTGGGAACACCTCACCCCCAGCCGGCCGGATCGCGCTGGGCTCAACGGCGAGGTCAAGGTGGATGTGTGCGTGATCGGCGCCGGTATTACCGGTCTGTCGGCGGCCATTCATTTGCTGGAACAGGGTAAAAGCGTGGCCGTGCTGGAGGCGCATCGCACTGGCCATGGCGGTTCGGGGCGCAACGTGGGGCTGGTCAACGCCGGGTTGTGGATCCCGCCGGACGAGATCGAAGCCGGTTTCGGCGAGGCGGTGGGCAGCCAGCTCAACCGCATGCTGGGCGCGGCACCCTCGCTGGTGTTCAGCCTGATCGACAAATACAACATCGATTGCCAATTGCGCCGTGAAGGCACCTTGCACATGGCGCACAACGCCCGTGGCGAGGCGGACCTGCGCAGTCGTGAAGAACAATGGAAGCGTCGTGGCGCACCAGTGGAACTGCTCACCGGCCAGGCCTGCGAGCAGGCTACCGGTACCAAAAAGATTGCCGCCGCCTTGCTGGACCGGCGTGCCGGCACCCTGAACCCGATGGCTTACACCAGCGGCCTTGCCAATGCTGCCGTCGGGCTGGGCGGGCAGTTGTTCGATCATTCACCGGTTACTCAACTTGAGCGCCAAGGTGCGCACTGGTCGGTGCAGACCGCCCAGGGCTCAGTGCAGGCTGCACAGGTGGTCATCGCCTCCAACGCCTACACAGAAGGCGAATGGACCGAGCTGCGGCGCAACTTTTTCCCCGGTTACTACTACCAGGTCGCATCAGCCCCGCTGACAGACGAAGCCGCCCAACAGATTTTGCCCGGCGGCCAAGGCTCCTGGGATACGCGCCAGGTGCTGAGCAGCATCCGCCGCGACGCTGACGGTCGCTTGCTACTCGGCAGCCTGGGCAACGGCAACCAGAAACCTACCTGGTTCCTCAAGGCGTGGGCTGATCGGGTGCAGCAGCATTACTTCCCGTACCTCAAATCGGTGCAGTGGGAGTACACCTGGACCGGCTGCATCGCCTTCACCCCGGACCACTTGATGCGCCTGTTCGAGCCCGCTCCGGGCCTTGTGGCAGTAACGGGCTATAACGGTCGTGGCGTGACCACCGGCAGCGTGGTCGGCAAGGCGTTTGCCGACTACTTGTGTCACCAGAATCCCCAGGCTTTACCGATTCCCTTCGCGCCCATGCAACCGCTGTCCGGGGTAGGGCTGCGTAGCTGTCTGTATGAAGCAGGATTTTCGCTGTATCACGCCGGCCAATGCCTCAGGATCGTGATCTGATCAGCGAAATACCGCTCAAAAGCCTGCATTTTCTTAGCAGGCTACTAATCTGTATTGGTGCAAGTCGTAGCAATCACGCACTGTAAATGTGCAGTTCCGTTACGCAGGTTGTTACAGCTGTAGGAACTGTCGTTTATAGCTCTGGTTGCAGGTGCGACCCGTCGAGGTTGTACTTTTTCGGTCCATCGGTTGCACCTCTGGGCGCTAGAGGGTTGCACGTCCTGGCGAACGGAGCCGAAACGCCTGCAATAACAATGACACCGTGTCTTTTTGAAGAATAAAAACCTAATGGCACGCGCTTTGCTCTGGGCTTTCAGTGAAAAGTTTGAACGCAAGTTGTCGTGCCAAAAATCAAAAATATCGGAGCACCACTCATGTCCCAGACGTTTTACAAGAAAGGTTTTCTGGCCCTCGCCGTTGCAGCGGCGCTGGGTGTTTCTACGTTTGTTCAAGCTGATGTGAAGATTGGCGTGGCGGGCCCGATGACGGGTGCCAACGCGGCTTTTGGTGAGCAGTACATGAAGGGTGCCCAGGCGGCAGCCGATGTGATCAACAAGGCCGGTGGCATCAACGGCGAGAAAATCGTGCTGGTGGCTGGCGACGACGCTTGCGAACCCAAGCAAGCCGTGGCCGTGGCCAACCGCCTGGCGGACCAGGACAAGGTGATCGGCGTGGTCGGCCACTTCTGTTCCTCCAACACCATCCCGGCGTCCGAGGTGTACGACGAAGCGGGCATCATCGCAATCACCCCTGGCTCCACCAACCCACAGGTGACTGAACGCGGCCTGGGCGCCATGTTCCGTATGTGCGGGCGTGACGACCAGCAAGGCATCGTGGCCGGCGACTACATCGTCGATGTGCTCAAGGGCAAGAAGGTCGCGGTCATCAACGACAAGGACACCTACGGCAAAGGCCTGGCCGACGCCACCGCTGCCCAGTTGACCAAGCGCGGCGTCAAGCCGGTGCTGGAAGAAGGCCTGACCCGTGGCGAGAAAGACTTCAGCGCCCTGGTCACCAAGATCCGCTCCACCGGTGCCGACGTCGTGTACTTCGGCGGCCTGCACCCGGAAGCCGGCCCATTGGTTCGCCAGATCCGTGAAGCGGGTCTGAAAGACGTGAAGTTCATGTCCGATGACGGCGTGGTCACCGACGAACTGGTTGCTACCGCGGGCGGTAAGCAATATGTCGACGGCGTGTACATGACCTTCGGCGCCGACCCGCGCCTGCTGCCGGACAGCAAGGCCGTAGTGGAAGAGTTCCGCAAAAACGGCACCGAGCCCGAAGGCTACACCCTGTACGCCTACGCGTCGGTCCAGGCCCTGGCCGCCGGCTTCAACGGCGCCAAGTCCAACAAGGGCGAAGACGCCGCCAAGTGGCTCAAGGCTCACCCGGTGAAAACCGTCATGGGCGAAAAAGCCTGGGACTCCAAGGGCGACCTGAAAATCTCCGACTACGTGGTTTACCAGTGGGATAAAGACGGCAAATACCACCAGCTGGAAAAACAGAAGTAATCCAGAACACCACAGCTCCAATGTGGGGGGGGCTTGCCCCCTCCCACAGGAGATCGTGTTGTTATCAATATCTGTCTTTTCCTCCAGAAGCGCCGCGCACCTCCCGGTGTGCAGGTGCTCACCGCGTGAGATTGCGTTATGGATGGTATTTTCCTGCAGCAACTGGTCAACGGCCTGACCCTCGGGTCGGTCTATGGCCTGATCGCCATCGGCTACACAATGGTCTATGGCATCATTGGCATGATCAACTTCGCCCACGGCGAGGTTTATATGATTTCCGCTTACCTCGCGGCGATCAGTCTGGCACTGCTGGCTTACTTCGGCATCGAATCCTTCCCGCTGCTCATTCTCGGCACCTTGATCTTCACCGTGGTCGTCACTGGCGTGTACGGTTGGGTCATCGAGCGTGTCGCCTACAAACCGCTGCGCAACTCCACCCGACTGGCACCGCTGATCAGCGCCATCGGCATCTCCCTGATCCTGCAGAACTATGCGCAGATCGCTCAGGGCGCCAAGCAACAAGGCATTCCCACCCTGCTGGCAGGCGCCTGGCGCGTCGATTTCGGCACAGGGTTCGTCCAGCTCACCTACACCAAGGTCTTCATCCTCGTGGCGGCGTTCGCCGGCATGGCGTTGCTCACCTATGTGATCAAGTACACCAAGCTCGGCCGCATGTGCCGCGCCACCCAGCAAGACCGCAAGATGGCGTCGATCCTCGGCATCAACACCGACCGGGTGATCTCCTACGTGTTCGTCATCGGCGCCGCCATGGCGGCATTGGCCGGCGTGCTCATCACCCTCAACTACGGCACCTTCGACTTCTATGCCGGCTTCATCATCGGCATCAAGGCGTTCACCGCGGCGGTACTCGGCGGCATCGGCTCCCTGCCTGGGGCGATGCTGGGCGGGATCATCCTCGGCATCTCCGAGTCGCTGTTCTCGGGGTTGATCAACTCTGACTACAAAGACGTGTTCAGTTTCTCCCTGCTGGTGGTGATTCTGATTTTCCGTCCCCAGGGCCTGCTTGGTCGCCCACTCGTGGCGAAGGTGTAAACATGTCTGCTGCCAAATCAATCGATATCAAGAAAAGTGTGGTCGATACGATCCTTGCCGGGCTGATTTCGCTGATCGTGTTCGGTCCGATCGTCGGCGTGGTACTCGACGGCTACAGCTTCAACCTGGAACCGGCCCGCGTGGGCCTGCTGGTGGCCATCGTGATGGTCGGCCGCTTTGCCATGAGCCTGTTCCTGCAAACCCCCAAGGGCCTGAAGATCCTGCAGGGCTTCGAGAGCAGTGGTTCCGGGGTGCACGTGCTGCCACCGGACTACAAATCGCGGCTGCGCTGGATCATCCCGGCGCTGATCGTGATCGCCATCGTGTTCCCGATCTTCGCCAACAAGTACCTGTTGACCGTGGTGATCCTCGGGCTGATCTACGTGTTGCTGGGCCTCGGCCTCAATATCGTGGTGGGCCTGGCCGGCCTGCTCGACCTGGGTTACGTGGCGTTCTACGCCATCGGCGCCTATGGCCTGGCATTGGGTTATCAATACCTCGGCCTGGGCTTCTGGACCGTGCTGCCACTGGCGGCCATCGCCGCGGCGTTGGCGGGGTGCATACTCGGGTTCCCGGTGTTGCGAATGCACGGTGACTATTTGGCCATCGTGACCCTGGGCTTCGGTGAAATCATCCGGTTGGTGCTCAATAACTGGCTGTCGTTTACCGGCGGCCCGAATGGCATGCCGGTGCCGTCGCCGACCTTCCTCGGCCTCGAGTTCGGCAAGCGCGCGAAGGATGGCGGGGTTCCCTTCCATGAGTTCTTCGGCATCGACTACAACCCCAACATCAAATTCCTGTTCATCTACATCGTGCTGTTCCTGGTGGTGCTGGCCGTGCTGTACATCAAGCACCGCCTGACCCGCATGCCGGTCGGCCGCGCCTGGGAAGCCCTGCGCGAAGATGAAATCGCCTGCCGTTCCATGGGCCTGAACCATGTGCTGGTCAAGCTCTCGGCGTTCACTATCGGTGCATCGACGGCCGGTTTGGCCGGGGTGTTCTTTGCCAGCTACCAAGGCTTCGTCAACCCGTCGTCGTTCACCTTCTTCGAGTCGGCGCTGATCCTGGCCATCGTGGTGTTGGGAGGCATGGGGTCGACGGTGGGCGTGGTGATCGCGGCCTTTGTATTGACCGTTGCACCTGAGTTGCTGCGCAGCTTCTCCGAATACCGCGTGCTGCTGTTTGGCGTGTTGATGGTGGTGATGATGATCTGGCGACCGCGAGGCCTGATCCGCATCAGCCGTACCGGTGTGACACCACGCAAGGGGGTAGCGCCATGAGCAAGGAAGTCGTGCTCTGCGTGGAGCATTTGATGATGCACTTCGGTGGCATCAAGGCCTTGAGCGATGTGAGCCTCAAGGTCGAACGCAATTCGATCTTCGCCCTGATCGGGCCCAACGGCGCCGGCAAGACCACGGTGTTCAACTGCCTCACCGGTTTCTACAAGGCCAGCGGCGGCAAGATCGAACTGAACATACGTGGCAAGCAGACCAATGTGATCCAGTTGCTCGGCGAACGGTTCCAGCCGACCGACTTCGTGTCACCGAAAAGCTTCCTCAGTCGCCTGTACTACAAGATGTTCGGCGGAACGCATCTGGTGAACCGTGCGGGTCTGGCGCGGACGTTCCAGAACATCCGCCTGTTCAAGGAAATGTCGGTACTGGAAAACCTGCTGGTGGCCCAGCACATGTGGGTCAACCGCAATATGCTGGCAGGTATCCTCAACACCAAGGGCTACCGCAAGGCTGAAAGCGACGCCCTCGACCACGCCTTCTACTGGCTGGAAGTGGTGGACCTGGTGGACTGCGCCAACCGCCTGGCCGGTGAACTCTCCTACGGCCAGCAGCGCCGCCTGGAAATCGCCCGCGCCATGTGCACCCGGCCGCAGATCATCTGCCTGGACGAACCCGCTGCGGGCCTCAACCCCCAGGAAACCGAAGCCCTCAGCGCGATGATTCGCCTGTTGCGCGACGAACACGACCTCACGGTGGTGCTGATCGAACACGACATGGGCATGGTGATGAGTATTTCCGACCACATCGTGGTGCTGGACCACGGCAACGTGATCGCCGAGGGCGGGCCGGACGCGATCCGCAACGACCCGAAAGTGATTGCCGCCTACCTGGGTGCTGACGAAGAGGAGCTGGTATGAGTGCACCTATCCTCGAAATGAAGGACCTGGACGTGTATTACGGCCCGATCCAGGCCCTGAAGAAAGTCTCGCTGCACATCAACGAAGGCGAAACCGTCAGCCTGATCGGCTCCAACGGCGCGGGCAAGTCCACGCTGCTGATGTCGATCTTCGGCCAGCCACGGGCCGAGTCGGGACAGATCCTCTACAACGGCGTCGACATTACCCACAAGTCGTCCCACTACATCGCCTCCAACGGCATTGCGCAGTCGCCGGAAGGGCGGCGGGTGTTCCCCGACATGACCGTCGAGGAAAACCTGCTGATGGGCACCATCCCGATTGGCGACAAGTATGCCTTTGATGACATGCAGCGCATGTTCGAGCTGTTCCCACGGCTCAAGGAACGGCGTACCCAGCGTGCCATGACCATGTCCGGTGGCGAGCAGCAGATGCTCGCCATTGCCCGGGCACTGATGAGCCGTCCGAAGTTGTTGCTGCTGGACGAGCCGAGCCTGGGCCTGGCGCCGATCGTGGTGAAGCAGATCTTCTCGACCCTGCGCGAGCTGGCGGCCACCGGGATGACCATCTTCCTGGTGGAGCAGAACGCCAACCATGCACTGCGCTTGTCGGACCGGGCGTATGTGATGGTCAATGGCGAGATCCGCCTGACCGGCACTGGCAAGGAATTGCTGGTGAACGAGGAAGTGCGCAACGCCTACCTCGGCGGTCACTGATCTAAATAACGACGCGGTCCCCCTGTGGGAGGGGGCTTGCCCCCGATAGCGGTGGATCAGCAGTACATCTGTCGACTGACATACCGCCATCGGGGGCAAGCCCCCTCCCACATTAAGCAGATCCACATGTTTTTTTGTGGTGTGAAGAGGGTTGCCACCAAATTGTGGAAAACAAATCCAGCCCCCCTCCAAAGCGCGACATATAGCCGCCGCAAATCCCTGTTTTGTCACAGTTTTGACTTGTCCCCATTCGCTGTGGAACCGGCTGTGGGTAACGTGGGAGTAGCTGGCTGAAAGCCAACAAACACGCGGCCTGTAGCGCGGTGATTGTTTTTTGATCAGCGGGTTTTTGAGGGCCGCCCGAGCCCGTTGTCAACCTGTTTAAAGACACAGGTATATGACTGGAATATGTCCCGGCAGCCTGTGGATAAGTCTGTGACTAAACTCTGGAAAGACCGCCGCAGAGGCCGGAATGACTGGCCTGGAGCCATCGTTCTGGTTTGCCGTTCGTGAAAGGGCCTACATACGCACCGGCCAAGGTCAAGCAAAAAACTTTCTAAAAGCGCCTGGAACCCTTGTGTATAGAGGCCTGAGGCATTTTGCACTTGCCCCCAAAGACTGTGGGCGCAGTTGTGGATAACCTGCGCGCATATGGCTGTAAGCCACGGCCTGTAAGGCTTTGCGTTCAGTGGTTAAAAAGTGATCAGGCATGTGTCAACTTGTGTGCCCAGTAGTTGCCGCCATCGCGGCGTACGGGCATTCTGCTGGCTGTTTTTTTCCCGATGCCCGCAAGGAGAACACCATGTCCGACACGCTGTTTATTACTGGCGCAACCTCAGGTTTCGGCGAAGCCTGTGCTCGTCGTTTTGCCGAAGCCGGCTGGAAACTGGTGCTCACCGGCCGTCGCGCCGACCGCCTGAATGCGTTGGTCGAAGAGCTTTCCAAGCAGACCGAAGTGCATGGCCTGGTCGTGGACGTGCGTGACCGCAAGGGCATGGAAGACGCCATCGCCAACCTGCCGCCGTCGTTTGCCACGCTGCGCGGGCTGATCAACAACGCTGGCCTGGCCGTGGGCACCGACCCAGCGCCCAAGTGCAATCTCGACGATTGGGAAACCATGGTCGACACCAACATCAAGGGCCTGCTCACCACCACCAGCCTGCTGCTGCCGCGCCTGATCGCCCATGGCCGTGGTGCGGGCATCATCAACCTCGGCTCCATCGCCGGCAGCTACCCGTACCCGGGCAGCCATGTGTACGGCGGCTCCAAGGCGTTCGTGAAGCAGTTCTCGCTGAACCTGCGTTGCGACCTGCAAGGTACCGGCGTGCGCGTGACCAACATCGAGCCGGGCTTGTGCGAGAGCGAGTTCTCGCTGGTGCGCTTTGGCGGCGACCAGGCGCGGTATGACGCGACCTACGCGGGCGCCGAGCCGATCCAGCCGCAGGACATTGCTGACACGATTTTCTGGGTGATGAACACACCGGCGCATGTGAACATCAACCGCCTGGAGCTGATGCCGGTGAGCCAGACCTGGGCGGGGTTTGCGATTGAGCGTGGGGCCAAGTAAGGCTTAAAAACGAGTCGCTGCCATCGGGGGCAAGCCCCCTCCCACACTTGACCGAGTTTCAGCATGTGAATGCGGTCGAAGGTGGGAGGGGCGGTGCGACGATTCGACTTGCCCCCGATAGCGTCAGATCGGCCAAAACAGGCCATAAGGTACACTCACCTCCTGAAAACCCCTCCGCACTCTGCGGATTCAAGGTTTTGACGGGAGGCAATGTGAGTAACCGAGGTGAGCAGGCACTGCTCAAACAATCGACCATCCTGATGTTCGCCGTAGCGATCGCCGGGATTGTCACGGGTGTGGTATCCGGCGCCCAGTCCATTCTGTTCGACGGCTTTTTCTCGCTGATCGCCACCGCCATCAAGGTGTTGATGCTGATCACGGCCAAGCTGATCGCCAAGAAAAGCAACGAGCGTTTCCAGTTCGGCTACTGGCACCTGGAGCCCATGGTGCTGCTGATCGAAGGCAGCTTCCTGTTGCTGATCGCCATCTACGCGTTCCTCAACGGTGTGTTCGGCATTATCAATGGCGGGCGTGAGATCGAGCTGGGGCTGGTGATCATCTATGCGGCGGTGTTTACCGTCGTCGAGTTCGCCTATTTTTTCTACGTGCGCTACCGCAATCGAACGCTGAAATCATCGCTGATCCAGTTCGACAACATCAGTTGGCTGGTGGACGCGATGCTCTCGGTGGGCCTGCTGATCAGCTTTCTGGCGGCCCTGTTGCTCAAGTCCCAGGGCTATGGCGAGTGGGCGGTGTATGTCGACCCGTTGATCCTGATCCTGCTGGCCCTGAGCATGCTGGCGCCGGCGTTCAAGATTTTGCGCCCGGCGTTGCGCGAGGTGCTGGGGATTGCGCCGGACCACCTGGACGACAAGGTGCGCGAGGTCATGGACGCGGCCCGGGCCAAACATGGTTTCGATGACTACGTGTCCTACGTGCAAAAGCATGGGCGCGCACGGTTTATAGAGATTCATGTGGTGTTGCCGGCGGATTACCCGGTGGATAACGTCGCGACCCTGGACGGGCTGCGCGAAGAGATATCCACAGGGCTTGGCACGCCGGATGCGGCGCGCTGGCTGACGATCAGCTTTACCGGAGATCGCAAGTGGATTGCATAAGGCCCTGGTAACAGGTCGCCAGGTGGTACGGCGTGGTCGACGGCATATCCCGTCGGCTCACCGCGCCCTGGGCATCCAGGCATTCATGCCAGCCTTTTGCATGCAGGAAGTGTTGTTGCAGCGCCAGCAACTGGCGCTGCAACCGCGCTTCGCTGTCCGGTCGCAAGGTCAGTGCCCGCAGGTACTCGGCCTGGGCCCAGATGCGTTGGGTGCCGTCGCGCACCGTGCCATCCAACGCCAACATGCCGCTGACGGCGCCGCTCGCGTTATCCACACCCTTTTCTTCGGCGTAGGCAAACGCCCGTGTCAGGGAGGCGTGCAACGGCGTACCGCGCAGTAACTCAGACGACTCCAGCAAGAAAAACCATTCGAACTGGTGCCCCGGCTCAAACCAGTTATCCACAGCACCCAGCGGTTTTTCCATCATCACGCCGTGGTGGCGGTCGATGAAGCGTTGCTGCAGGGCGTTGGCCAGGTCCAGCAGCGCGTCTTGGGTGATGGCATCTTCGCGCACGGCCAGCGTGGCGAGGAAGCCTTCGGCGAGGTGCATCAACGGGTTTTGCAGGGGGCCGGACTTGAGGGACGCCCAATTGCGCTCCAGCACCGCTTCGTACAGGCCGTCGCCTGTGGAAAACCGTTCGGCGGCCACGGCCAGGGCGGCATTGAGCACCGATTCCACCAGCGGCTCGCGCACCTTGGCCCAGTAATGGGCGCAGGCGAAGATGATGAAGGCGTGGGTGTACAGGTCTTTGCGCTTGTCCAGCGGTCGGCCGGCGGGGTCGATGCTGTAGAACCAGCCGCCGTGTTCGGCGTCGTGGAAGTGCCGTTGCAGCGAGCGGAACAACGCCGCCGCACGTTCTTCGGCAAAGGCCGCGCCGGGCTCGCCGATCAGGCTGGCGAACAGGTACAACTGCCGGGCGCAGGCCATGGCGCGGTAGCGTTGCGGGGGTAATGGCCGGTGGTCGGCGTCCAGTGCCTCATACGGCAATGCCAGTTCGGCATTCCAGCCCGGGCCTTGCCAGAGCGGCACGATCAGGCTGTGGAAGTGCGTGAGCACGGTGTTCAAGGAGGGTTGGGAAGCGCTGGGCATTGGCTGGCGTCGTCACGGCAGGGGTGTAGGCGCGCATGGTAGCAGGCTTGGGTTCCGTGGTGTCTGGTCTAGCGCTATCGGGGCAGGCCCCCTCCCCAAAGGTGGGAGGGGGCTTGCCCCCGATGAGGCCGTCAAATACGCCGCAAATCAGCCTGCCAACAACCAGACCCCGATCGCCGCCGAAGCCGCCCCGGCAACCCGTACCAGCGGCGCCGCCGCAGCCGGCAGCAAGCGCACCACAGCGTAACCGGCAGCATGCAGCACCGCCGTTGCACCGACAAAACCAGCCGCATACGCCCAGGGGCTGGACATGTCCGGCAGCTCCAAGCCATGGGCCACGCCATGGAACAGCGCGAACAAGGCTGTCGCCCCGACCGCCACGAACAGCGGCGGACGCACCGCCAGCGCGACCGCCAGACCCAGGGCCAGCACCGACGCGGCAATCCCGCTTTCCAGCGCCGGCAACTCCAGGCCTTCAAAACCCAGCACGCCGCCAATCAGCATGGTGCCCACGAAAGTGCACGGCAGTGCCCAGCGCGCGGCGCCTTTTTGTTGGGCGGCCCACAAGCCGACGGCGACCATGGCCAATAAGTGATCGATTCCGCTCAGGGGATGGCTGATGCCGGCCACCAGGCCGTTGTCGCCGTGGCCCGGGTGGGCGAAGGCCAGGGCAGGGGCCAGCAGCAGGGCGGCGGCGGTCAGCAGTTTCTTGAGGTTCATGGACAGGTTCCTTATGGGTTGATCAGGCGGCGGTCAGCAGGCCTTGGCGTTCGATGAAGGCGACGATGTCATCCAGGCCGACGCCGGTTTTCTGGTTGCTGAACACAAAGGGTTTACCGTTGCGCATGCGGGTGGTGTCGCTGTTCATCAGCTCCAGCGAGGCACCGACCAGCGGGGCCAGGTCGATCTTGTTGATCACCAGCAGGTCGGACTTGCAGATGCCCGGCCCACCCTTGCGTGGCAGCTTGTCGCCGGCGGACACGTCGATCACGTAGATGGTCAGGTCCGACAGTTCCGGGCTGAACGTAGCCGACAGGTTGTCGCCGCCGGATTCCACCAGGATCAGGTCAAGGCCGGGGAAGCGGCGATTGAGCTGGTCCACGGCTTCCAGGTTGATTGAGGCGTCTTCGCGGATCGCCGTATGCGGGCAGCCGCCGGTTTCCACGCCGATGATGCGTTCCGGCGCCAGGGCCTGGTTGCGCACCAGGAAGTCGGCGTCTTCGCGGGTGTAGATGTCGTTGGTGACCACCGCCAAGTTGTAGCGATCGCGCAGCGCCAGGCACAGGGCCAGGGTCAGGGCGGTCTTGCCGGAGCCCACCGGGCCGCCGATGCCGACGCGTAGAGGTTGTGCGTTCATGTGTGTTGTCTCCTAGGAACGGAACAGGCGGCTGTACTGGCGCTCGTGGGCCATGCACGCCAGGGACAGGCCAAACGCGGCGCTGCCGAGATGATCAGGGTCGATGTGGCTGGCGTCCTGCTGGGCTTGTTGCAACAGCGGCAGCAGTTCGCTGGTCAGGCGTTGGGCGGCTTGCTGGCCCAGCGGCAGGGTTTTCATCAGCACCGCCAATTGGTTTTCCAGCCAGCTCCACAGCCATGCGGCGAGGGCATCGGCGGGGGTGATGTGCCAGGCGCGGGCGGCCAGGGCCCAGCCCAGGGCGAGGTGAGGTTCGGTGCACTGTTGAAGAAAGGTGCGGGCCGCGTCGTCCAACTCGGGCAGGCCATTGAGCAGTTGTTGCAGGGAGTAGCCCATCTGCCGGCTTTCCTGATACAGCTCGCGTGTCTCACGGCTGGCGCGGTGTTCCTCACACAACTGTGCCAGGCGCGACCAATCCGCCGCCTGGGCGGCCTGGCAATGGGCGAGCAGCAACGGTGCCTCGAAACGCGCGAGGTTGAGCAGCAACTGGTCGCTGATCCAGCAGCGTGCACTGGCCGCATCGTTGACGCGACCGTTCTCGACGGCCATTTCCAGGCCTTGTGAATAGCTGTATCCGCCAATCGGCAATTGCGGACTGGCCAGACGCAGCAGCGCCCAGGCTGGGTTCATAGACGCACGCCGAACTGATGCAGCTTGGGCGGGTAATTGAAGTCTTCATCGCCATGGCGCGAATGATGATGGCCGCCGCCATAGGCACCATGCTCCGGTTGAAACGGCGCTTCGATGGTTTGCGTTTGCGCACCCAACTGTTCGAGCATGGCCTTGAGCACGTAGTCGTCGAGCAGGCGCAACCAGCCGTCACCTACTTGTAACGCGACGTGGCGATTGCCCAGGTGATAGGCCGCACGGGTCAGTTCGAATGCACTGCTGCAGGTCACGTGTAAGAGTTGTTCAGGCCGCGCGCGCACACGTACGACGCGTCCGTCTTCAGCCTGCAGGAATTCGCCATCGTGCAACGGAGGCTGGCCGCGCTCCAGAAAAAGGCCTACGTCTTCACCGTCGGCACTGAAACAGCGCAGGCGGCTTTTGCTGCGAGCTTCGAAGTTCAGCAGCAACTCGGCGGCCCAGAGGGCTTGGGGGGCGATTCGGCGGTGGATCACCAGCATCAGGAAGCTTCCAGCTATGAGCGATGCAACAGCTAGAGCAAGGGGCTTGCCAACCTCACTGGGGTGTAGGAAATGCCTGTAGGTGTGTGGGTGGCGCCACTAAATAGGGCGAAAAAAACTCGGCTGGATTGCGCCAAAATGGTGCGAAGTATTGCCTGTTGCACTGTGATGGGTGTTTTCAGATTTTCCCTACAGGGTCAAAGGAAATGGCGTTCATCAGGTTACCTGCGAGATCTTTAGTCTGTGCGCCGTGTTTAATCCACTGCGACGTTCATCATGTTCAAATCACTTTGTTACCTGTTTATAGTCAGCCTGACTTTCATCCTGTCTTCGGCCTCCGCCAATCTGCAGCCTAATGCCTCTTTCTCCACTTCACTGAAAGAAGCATCCATCGATGACGTGATCGACCGCGCCCACGAACTGCTGGGCACGCCGTACAAATGGGGCGGCACCTCGGCGGACCAGGGCTTCGATTGCAGCAGTTTCCTGGTCTATCTGTTCAAGACCCGAGCCAATATCCAGCTACCCCGTACGACGGTCGCGATGCACCGCTCCACGGCCCCGACCATCAAGCGCAATGCCCTCAAGCCCGGCGATGCGGTGTTTTTCAAGGGTAACGGGCGCGGCCAGGTCAGCCATGTGGGCCTTTACATCGGCGAGGGCAAATTTATTCATTCGCCGCGTACCGGCAAGAGCATCCGCATCGATTCGTTGAGCAACAACTACTGGAACAGGAACTACACCACGGCCAAGCGCTTCCACTCAGCGGGATGATGGCGTTACTCGGTGCTGCCCAGGCCTTGCCAGTGTTTCAAACCGATAAAGATAAAGCGCAATTGCTGGGTGATTTTTGCCTGGGGCGTGAGGTGGTCAGGCAGGGCCTGGGCCGGCGGGTCGATGATATCGGGCAGGGTAGCGAATACACTTTTAACGATCAGGTCGGCCATCACGTGCAAACCTTCGGCATCCAGATGCTGCAGCTTGGGCATCAGCGTCAGGTCGGCTGCCAGGTCACGGGTGATGTCTTCGCGCAAGGCGCCGATCGCTTGGCGCACCGCCAGGCAGCCACCGTATTGTTCACGGGCCAGGAACAGGAATTGCGAACGGTTGGCCGAGACCACATCCAGGAAGATCCGCACGGAGGCATCGATAATGCCGCCCATCACGAACTCGTTGTGGCGCACCAGGCGGATCGTGGCGCGGAAGGTCTGGCCCACTTCGCTGACCAGGACGAGCCCAAGCTGGTCCATATCGGCAAAATGGCGGTAGAAACCGGTGGGCACGATGCCGGCCGTCTTCGCCACTTCGCGCAGGCTCAGGCTGCCAAACCCACGGCCACACTCCATCAGATGGCGGGCTGCGTCCATCAGGGCGAGGCGTGTCTGTTGCTTCTGTTCGGCGCGGGGCAGCATTGGCGAGCGGGCTTTGTCGGCAAGTACAGCGACGCACTCTAGCAAAACAGTTCTGTTGGCGTCGAACTTGGCAGGGGAAGGGCGTGACGCGATCTACAGGAAAGCAAAAGCCCGATCGACAGATCGGGCTTTTTTTTCGGCCACCACGGGGTTAGCTCTGTGCTTGATGCAGTTCTTGCAGACGGTCAGCACCGCCTTCGGCAATACCCTGGGTGTAGGCACGTTCATTGGCTTGTTCAGCACCACCTTCAACCAGGCCTTTCTGTTCAAGGCGATCACGGCCACCTTCGGCAACAGCATTGCGTTCCAGCAGGCGATCGGCGCCACCTTCAACCAGACCTTTCTGTTCCAGGCGGTTGCGACCGTTTTCGGTCAGGCCTTCGGTGTAGGCGCGTTTGTTGGCTTGTTCAGAGCCATTCTCAGCAACGGCGCCTTTGGCGTAGTCACGGTTCTCTTCTTCTTGCGAACCGCTGCGAGCGACGGTCTGGCTGAAATGAGCGGCGTCGGCTTTGACTTGTGGGGTGGCCTGTTCGGCGGCTGGCAGGGCAAAGGCACTGGAAGCCAGGATGGATAACAGGACGGTAGCGAGTACTTGGCGTTTCATGATGGGTTGCTCCTTGGGAGGGCGATAAAGTGGGTACAGGGCTAATGCTACTCTCGATAAGTCGATATAAAAGTTCATAAACACAATGGTAATAATCAACAGAATTGATTGTTCTGGTCAGAGGCTCTAGGACGGGCCTCTCAAGCACGCGGTTTTGCACCGGTGTGGGTATTTTCGACACGCGCATGGGTAACAATGGTGCGGTGGCGCAGGTGGAATCTGTCGAGTCGGTCAGGAAATGAGCTTTTTCCTGGCAAATCGGCGATTGGGTTAAACCCCGGTGCGGTTTGCCAGTCGTAGTCCTATAAGCTGTCCTTAAAGGCTGTTATCGGCCAGTCGTATTCAGGAGTCCTGTGCAATGACGCGCACGCGTAGAATCGCCGCTTGGAGCTGCGCCAGCTTCGTTCTGTTAATCGCCATAGTGGTATTGGTCCTGGTGTTCTTTGATTGGAACCGCATCAAGCCCCCCCTCAATGCCAAGGTCTCCGAAGAATTGCATCGACCGTTTGCTATCAATGGCAACCTGGCGGTGGTGTGGGCGCGCGAACCCGATGAAGGCGGCTGGCGCGCCTGGGTGCCGTGGCCCCATGTGATTGCCGAAGACCTGACCCTGGGCAACCCCGACTGGTCGAAAAACCCGCAGATGGTCACCCTCAAGAAGGTGGAACTGCGCATTTCGCCCCTGGCGTTGCTGGTGCAGCGTGTAGTGATCCCGCGCATCGACCTCACTGAGCCCAGCGCGCAATTGCAGCGCCTGGCCGACGGTCGCGCCAACTGGACCTTCACGTTCGACCCCAAGGACCCCAACGCCGAGCCCTCCAACTGGGTGGTGGATATCGGCGCCATCGGCTTCGACAAAGGCCACGTGACCCTTGACGACCAGACCCTCAAGACTCAACTGGATGTGATCATCGATCCGTTGGGCAAGCCCATTCCCTTCGGTGAAATCGTCGGCGACGCGGATGCCAGGAAGGCACTGGAAAAAGGCTCCGCGCCACAGGATTACGCGTTCGGCCTCAAGGTCAAAGGCCAGTACCACGGCCAGAAACTCGACGGCAGCGGCAAGATCGGCGGCCTGCTGGCCTTGCAGGACGCGGCCAAGCCGTTCCCTCTGCAAGCCCAGGTCAAGATTGCCGACACCAGCATCGCCCTGGCCGGCACCCTTACCGACCCACTGAATCTGGGCGCCCTCGACCTGCGCCTGAAACTCGCCGGTTCCAGCCTGGGCAACCTGTATCCGCTGACCGGCGTGACCCTGCCGGATTCACCGGCCTATTCCACCGATGGCCACCTGATCGCCAAGCTGCACGAGCCCACCGGTGCCTCGTTTAGCTATGAAAACTTCAACGGCAAGATCGGCAACAGCGACATCCACGGCAGCCTCGCCTACATCGCCAGCGAGCCACGGCCCAAGCTCAGTGGCACGCTGGTGTCCAACCAACTGCTGATGACCGACCTCGCGCCCCTGATCGGCGCCGACTCCAATGCCAAGCAAAAAGCCCGTGGCGGCGACAGCAAACAACCGGCGACCAAAGTGCTGCCGGTGGAAGAATTCCGCACCGAGCGCTGGCGCGTGATGGATGCCGATGTGGAATTCACCGGCAAACGCATCGTGCACAGTGCCGATCTGCCGTTCACCGACCTCTATACCCACCTGGTACTCACTGATGGCGAACTGAGCCTGGAACCCCTGCGTTTTGGCGTGGCCGGCGGCAAGCTGGATGCGCAGATTCGCCTGAATGGCCGCACCACGCCGATGGAGGGTCGCGCCAAACTCACCGCGCGCAACTTCAAGCTCAAACAACTGTTCCCGACCTTCGAACCGATGAAGACCAGCTTCGGTGAACTCAATGGCGATGCCGATATTTCCGGGCGCGGCAACTCGGTGGCGGCACTGCTGGGCACCTCCAACGGTGACCTGAAGATGCTCATCAACGACGGCGCGATCAGCCGTGGCCTGATGGAAATCGCCGGGCTCAACGTGGGTAACTACGTGGTCGGCCGCCTGTTCGGCGACAAAGAAGTGAAGATCAACTGCGCCGCGGCGGACTTCGGCATCAAGACCGGCCTGGCGACCACACGTCTGTTCGTGTTCGATACCGAGAACGCTATCGTCTACATCGATGGCACCGCGAACATGGCTACGGAGCAATTGGATCTCACCATTACGCCGGAATCGAAAGGCTTCCGCCTGTTCTCCCTGCGTTCACCGCTGTATGTGAACGGGCCGTTCATCAAGCCGAATGCGGGTGTGAAGGCCATTCCGTTGGCACTGCGTGGCGCAGGCATGGTGGCGCTTGGGGTCATCGCCGGACCGGCTGCCGGGTTGCTGGCGCTGGTTGCCCCCAGTGGCGGGGAACCGAACGAGTGCGCGCCGCTGCTGCAACAGATGAAAGAAGGCAAGGCGCCAAAAACCGTGAAAGGCTAATTGCAAATGTGGGAGGGGGCTTGCCCCCGATGGCGGCATATCAGTCGATATCTCAATTGACTGATCCACCGCTATCGGGGGCAAGCCCCCTCCCACATGGGTATTGCGTTCTGCTGGGTTACAGGCTTTCGAGAATATCCGCCATGTCGTCGGCATGCTCTTCTTCCTGCGCGAGGATCTCTTCGAACAGGCGGCGGGTGGTTGGGTCCTTATCACCGATGTACTGGATGATTTCGCGGTAGCTGTCCACGGCAATCCGTTCGGCGACCAGGTCTTCGTAGACCATTTCCTTGAGGTTATTGCCCGCTACATATTGCGCATGGGAGTTCTTCGACAGCAGGTCCGGGTTGAACTCCGGCTCGCCGCCCAACTGCACGATGCGTTCGGCGAGTTTGTCGGCGTGTTCGGCTTCCTGGGTGGCGTGTTCGAGAAACTCTTGTGCAGCGACGGCGGCCTTGATGCCGCTGGCCATGAAGTAATGACGCTTGTAGCGCAACACGCAGACCAACTCGGTGGCCAGCGACGCGTTGAGCAGGCGGATGATTTCTTCGCGGTCGGCGTCATAGCCCTCGGTCACGGCACCGTTTTCGACGTTCTGGCGGGCGCGGCTGCGCAGGGTCGCAACGTCAGTCAAGTTTGCTTCGGTCATCTCTATCTCCTGGGGCTAATCCGGTTTTGCGCCACGCTCTGCCGGCGTGATCGCTCCAAGTTGTGAGTCCTGGGGGAAGCAAAAAGTTTTATTGGATTTACCGGCAACGTCACAAGCCCGACTTGAGGCTGCGCTAGGCTGGATGCATCGGATTGAGAGGATGCCCGGTTCATGCCGCAGTCGTTGGCCACGCGTTACCCCCTGGTGTTGGTACCCGGTATGCTCGGTTTCGTGCGCCTGGGCTGGTTCCCGTACTGGTACGGCATCGTCCCGGCATTGCGGGCGGGCGGGGCGCAGGTGTTTCCCGTGCAGGTGGCGCCGCTGGATTCCAGCGAGGTGCGTGGCGAGCAACTGTTGCTGCAGATCGAACGCATTCGCCGCGAAACCGGTGCCGACAAGGTCAACCTGATCGGCCACAGCCAGGGCTCGCTCACTGCGCGGTATGCGGCGGCCAAGCGCCCTGAGTGGGTCGCCTCGGTGACCTCCGTGGCAGGCCCCAATCATGGCTCGGAGCTGGCGGACCATATCCACCTGCATTACCCCGCTGACGGCGTGAAGGGCCGAATCATGAGCGCGCTGTTTCACCTGGCCGCCTGGGTGATGGGCGTGCTGGAAACCGGCTATCGCGGGCCACGCTTCAAAGCGGACCTGCAGGCGTCCCATCACTCCCTGACCAGTGCCGGCGTGGCGTTGTTCAACCAGCAATACCCGCAGGGGTTGCCGCAGACCTGGGGCGGGCAGGGTGCTGAAGAGGTCAACGGCGTGCGCTATTACTCGTGGTCCGGCACCTTGCAGCCGGGCATCACTGACCGTGGCCGCAACCTGTTCGACGGCACGAACCGCAGTTGCCGTTTGTTCGCCCGCAGCTTCGTGCGGGAAAAGGGCCAGTGCGACGGCATGGTCGGGCGCTATAGCTCACACCTGGGGTTGGTGATCGGTGATGACTACGCGCTGGACCACTTCGATATCGTCAACCAGTCCCTGGGCCTGGTGGGCAAGGGCGCGGAGCCGATCCGGCTGTTTGTCGAGCATGCCCGGCGCTTGAAGGCGGCCGGGGTTTAACGCACCGGCGTGGTCCAGCGCTCCGACAAGATCACCCCGCCCAAGGTCAGCAGGCCGCCCACCAGGTGGTACGGCGCCAGTTCTTCTTTCAACACCACGGCGGCGATCAGCGCGGTGATCAACGGCAGCAGGTTGAAAAACAACGTGGTGCGGCTCGGGCCCAGGGTCTTCACCGAGTGCATCCACGCCAGCGGTGCCAGCATCGAAGCCAACAGGCATGCATACAACACCAGCGGAATGTTGGCCCAGCCCAGGCCGGCCTTGGCCGAGAACAGGAACAGCGGAAACAGCACCACCACCGCCACCAGCACCTGCAGATACAGCAGCACCAGCGGGGGCAGGCGCAGTTGCCATTTTTTCAGCAGGGTGCTGTAGACCGCATAGGCCAGGGTGGCGACCAGCATCATGCCGTCACCCAGGTTGACCCCATGTTGCAGCAGTGCGCCGAGGCTGCCGGCGGACACCACCACGACCACGCCGGCGAATGACAGCACCGCACCGGTCAGCGCACCGTAGGTCAGGCGTTGGCCGAGGCTGATGATCGCCGCCGCCAGCGCCATCAACGGCATCAGGGAGAGGATGATGCCCATGTTGGTCGCCGTGGTGAGCGACGCGGCGTAGTAGGCCAGGCTCTGGTACACCGCCATGCCCAGCACACCAAGGATGAACACTTTGCCCAGGTTCGGGCGGATCTGCGCCCAGTGGGCAATCACCGGCTTGAGCATGAATGGCGTAAACAGCAGTGCCGCCAGCAGCCAGCGATAGAAGCCAATCTCCGCCGGGAAGATCGAACCCACGGCCAGTTTGTTGACGACGGTGTTGCCGGCCCAGATAAAAATGGCCAGCAAGGGATAAGCGTATTGCATCGAAAGGAGCCCGGTGTATAGATGAGGCAGGATTATCCATTGTCTGGATCGAAGCCTATACTGCGATCCAGACAACCCACCGTTGTATCCAGACAACATGGCCAAGCACAACGTACGCCTCCAGACTTTCCCACAACTGCCGAGCCCGGTGTATTTCCGCTACTCGGATTTCGCCCCCGACACCGAGTGCACGCCGCACCAGCATTTCTGGGGTTCGCTGGATTACTCTGCCAGTGGCGTGATGCGCATGGAAGTGGCCGGCAGCCGCTTCATGTCACCGCCGCAGTACGCCGTGTGGGTGCCGCCGCATACCGAGCACAGTTCCTATAACGCCGAAGCAATTGTCTACCACTCGGTGGGGCTGGCCCCGGAACTCTGCGAGCAATTGCCCCGGCAGCCGTGCACCCTGGCCATCAGCGATATCCTCAAGGCCATTCTCAGTGACTTCGCCCAGCGCGACGTGAACATGCCGCAGACCGAGTCCGACGTCCGCCTGGCCCAGGTGCTGGTGGACCAACTCAAGCAGGCGCCGATCCACGAGTGCTTCCTGCCCTACGCCCGTCACCCAGGGCTGCTCGGCGTACTGGAAGGCATGCAGGCCGATCCCGGCGACAACCGGCCGCTGGCGCACTGGGCCGAACAGGTGCACGTGAGCGAGCGCACCCTGGCACGTCAGTTCATACGGGAGCTGGGCATGAGCTTCGGCGAATGGCGCCAGCGCCTGCGCTACCTGGCCGCCATCGAGGCCCTCGACAGCGAGCGCAGCGTGCAACATGTGGCGTTTGACCTGGGCTACAGCACCGCCTCGGCGTTTATCGCCATGTTCCAGCGCCAGGCGGGATGTACCCCCGAGCAGTACCGGCGTGCCCATATTCGTAGTCGGTGAAGATGTAACAGGCTTTGACTACACTGCTCGGTAGGCCGTGCCCGTCGGCGCGGTAACAGGGAGAAAACTCCATGAAGATGCTGCGTATTCCGCTGTTGATGATGGGCTTGCTGTTGTGTTCCCAAGGCTTTGCCGCCACCGCCCAGCAAAACAAAATGACCACCTGCAACGCCGAAGCCACCACCAAGACGCTCAAGGGCGACGAGCGCAAGGCGTTCATGAAGACCTGCCTGTCCGCTCCGGCGGCCAATGATGCCAAGACCCTGACACCGCAGCAGCAGAAGATGAAGGATTGCAATGCGTCGGCGAAGACCAAGGCGCTGGCCGGGGATGCGCGTAAAACCTTTATGAGCACCTGTCTCAAAGGCTGATCGCTCTTTCGCGAACGCCGCAGATCAACGGTGGGAGCCGGGCTTGCCCGCCATACAGGCGCCTGGGTCTGTCTGGTACACCGCGGCGAGGCCATCGCGGGCAAGCCCGGCTCCCACACTTGATCGCCTTCACAACCGACCCACTCGCTTGATTCCCTCAAGGCTGGCAGACTGCCCATCCTTTAACGCCGTTCGTTTTGAGGCTGTATGCCAACGTTTTCTCAGCGTCACGTGCTATTGCTGGCCAGCTACATCATCATTTTTGGCGGGTTGCTGCTGGTGCTGCCGCTCAAATTGCTGCCCAGCCTGCTGGCCGGCCTGTTGGTCTATGAACTGGTCAACATGCTCACCCCTCAACTGCAACGGCTGATCGAAGGTCGGCGCGCGCGCTGGCTGGCAGTAGCGTTGCTGGGCACCCTGATCGTCAGCGTGCTGGCGCTGATCTTTGCCGGCGCCATCAGCTTCCTGCTCCACGAAGCGGAAAACCCCGGGGCGTCCCTCGATAAATTCATGGGTGTGGTCGACCGCGCGCGCGGCCAGTTGCCGCCGTTCCTCGACGCCTACCTGCCCGCCAGCGCTGCCGAGTTCCGTGTGGCCATCGGTGACTGGCTGAGCAAGCACCTCAGCGAACTGCAACTGGTGGGCAAAGACGCCGCCCACATGTTCGTCACCTTGCTGATCGGCATGGTGCTCGGCGCGATCATCGCCCTGCAGCGCGTGCCCGACCTGACCAAACGCAAACCCCTGGCCGCCGCGCTGTTCGACCGCCTGCACCTGCTGGTCCAGGCGTTTCGCAACATTGTCTTCGCCCAGATCAAGATCGCCGCGCTCAACACCGCCTTCACCGCCGTGTTCCTCGCCGTGGTACTGCCGCTGTGTGGCATCCACCTACCGCTGACCAAGACCCTGATCGTGCTGACCTTCCTGCTCGGCCTGCTGCCGGTGATCGGCAACCTGATGTCCAACACCCTGATCACCATCGTCGCGCTGTCGCTGTCGATCTGGGTGGCGGTGGCGGCGTTGGGTTACCTGATCGTGATCCACAAGGTCGAGTACTTCCTCAACGCGCGGATCGTGGGCGGGCAGATCAGTGCCAAGTCGTGGGAGTTGCTGTTGGCGATGCTGGTGTTTGAGGCCGCGTTTGGCTTGCCGGGGGTGGTCGCAGGGCCGATTTACTACGCGTATTTGAAGAGTGAGCTGAAGCTCGGTGGGATGGTTTAGGCCTTGTATTGGCCGGTCTGGCCCATCGGGGGCAAGCCCCCTCCCACATTTTGATCTGTGAACACATTCAAAGGTGGGAGGGGGCTTGCCCCCGATGGGCGCGACGCAGCGTTTCAGATAAAACTCAGCTGCCGTAGCGCTTGCTGGCCTCAATCGCCAAGCCGCTGCCAATACTGCCGAAGATATTGCCTTCCACATGCCGCGCATTCGGCAGCATCGCCGAAATGCTGTGGCGCAGTGCCGGAATCCCGCTGGAACCGCCGGTAAAGAACACTGTGTCTACCTGTGCCACGCTCACCGACGCATCGTTGAGCAACTGCGTGACGCTGTTGCGCACGCGCTCCAGCAAACCGTCGATGGCCGATTCAAATAGCGTCCGGCTCAGCTCCACGCTCAACCCTGGCTCAACCCGGTCCAGCAGCACGTGGCGGCTGTCGTCGTGGGTCAGCTGGATCTTGGTTTCTTCCACTTCCATGGCCAGCCAGTGCCCGGCGCGCTGTTCGATCAGCTTGAACAGGCGGTCGATGCCACCGGTGTCTTCGATGTCGTAGCGCATGCTGCCCAGGGCCAGCTGGGATTTTTGCGAGTACACCGAGTTGATGGTGTGCCAGGTGGCCAGGTTCATGTGGTGGCTGGTGGGCATGTAGGCGCCGCTTTTCATGCGGCTGCCGTAGCCGAACAGCGGCATCATGCCGTTCAGCGAGAGCTGTTTGTCGAAGTCGGTACCGCCGATGTGCACGCCGCCGGTGGCGAGGATGTCGCTCTGGCGGTTGTCGTTGTGGCGACGGTCCGGCGACAGGCGCACCAGGGAGAAGTCGGACGTACCGCCGCCGATGTCGACGATCAGCACCAATTCTTCTTTCTCGATGGTGGACTCGTAGTCAAACGCCGCCGCAATCGGCTCGTACTGGAACGAGATGTCCTTGAAGCCGATCTTGCGTGCCACGTCGACCAGGGTGTTCTCGGCTTCCTGGTCGGCCATCGGGTCGTCATCGACGAAAAACACCGGGCGACCCAGCACCACTTCTTCGAACTCGCGCCCGGCGTTGGCTTCGGCGCGGCCCTTGAGTTGGCCGATAAACAGCGCCAGCAGGTCGGTGAACGGCATTGCGGTGCCGAGCACGCTGGTATCGTGCTTGATCAGCTTGGAACCCAGCAGGCTCTTGAGCGAGCGCATCAGCCGGCCTTCGTAGTTTTCCAGGTATTCGTGCAGGGCCAGGCGACCGTACACCGGGCGGCGCTCCTCGAAGTTGAAGAACACCACCGACGGCAACGTGATCTTGTCGTCCTCCAGCGCGATGAGCGTCTCCTCGCCGGGGCGGATCCAGCCGACGGTGGAGTTGGACGTGCCAAAGTCGATGCCGCAGGCACGGGCTGGGGATGGGTTTTTCATGTCTATCGGGTTCCGGTTGAAAAACGGCCGCGCAGTGTATGCCAGTCGAAGGCGGATGCGTAGGCCGACTATCCGCTAAATCGTGCTTGAAAGTTGGGTATTCGCCCCCACATCTGATGCATACGGCAAGTGCCGATAACACTTTGACGCATCCCCAGGCCACATCACTCAACAAGTGCAATGCAGCGCACGTTGTGCCCCGGGCTGTGCGATCTCGATTAAGGATGGTGAACCGCCGATGGATTTCAAAGACTATTACAAGATATTGGGCGTAGAGCCGACGGCCGACGATAAGGAAATCAAGGCGGCCTATCGCAAGCTCGCACGCAAATATCACCCCGACGTGAGCAAGGAAAAAGACGCCGAAGCCAAGTTCAAGGACGCGTCCGAAGCCTATGAGGCGCTCAAGAGTGCCGACAAGCGCGCCGAATACGACGAGCTGCGCAAATACGGCCAGCATGGCCAACCGTTCCAGGGACCACCGGGTTGGCAGAGCCGCGGCGGTGGTGGCGGCGAGGATTTCTCGGACTTCTTCAGCTCGATCTTCGGCTCCCGTGGCGACGCCTTTGGTGGCGGCCAACGCCGTCCTGCCGGGCGTAAAGGCCAGGACGTGGAGATGCAGCTGTCGGTGTTCCTCGAGGAGACGCTGTCCACCGAATCCAAGCAGATCAGCTTCCAGGTGCCGCAGTACGACGCCTCGGGCCGGCATGTCAGCAACACCACCAAGAGCCTGAACGTGAAGATTCCCGCCGGCGTGACCGACGGCGAGCGCATCCGGCTCAAGGGCCAGGGCGCGCCGGGCATTGGCGGCGGGGCCAATGGCGACCTGTACCTGATCATCAAGTTCGCGCCACACCCCAGGTTTGAAGTGGATGGCGAAAACCTGATCATCAACCTGCCGCTGGCGCCGTGGGAATTGGCGCTGGGTACGGAAGTGGCGGTGCCGACGCTGACCGGCAAGATCAACCTCAAGGTCCCCGCCAACAGCCAGAACGGCCAGCGCATGCGTGCCAAGGGCCACGGCCTGCTGAACAAGGCCGGGCAACGTGGCTACCTGTTCGTGCAGCTCAAGGCCGTGATGCCCAAGTCGGACGATGAGGCGGTCAAGGCCTTGTGGCAGGAGCTGGCGCAAAAAGCGGCGTTCAACCCCCGCGAGCACTTCTGAGGGGCTGAACGCCAGGGCGGCCGTTATTGCGGGCGGCGCCCCGTCACACCCCGTGAGGGGCCGGGTTGCTGGTGATCGCCGCCGTGCGGTGTCAGCTCGGCCACCTCCCGGCGTGACAGCTCCAGCAGCTTGAGGTTACGTTCGGTGGCCTGCTCGATTTCCAGCCGGTTCAAGGCCTCGAGGTAGGCGTCATCAAAGTCTTCGTGTGCATCTTCCAAGGCGTTCTGCCGTGCGTCGGCATTGCGTTTGAGGGTGGCGAACTCATCGGCATACCGCTGCTTGAGGTAGTCCACCCAGTAGTCCCGGCTGATCAAGTCCTCGTAAAACACCTCACTGCGTTCCGCGTCGAGAATATTGTGGCGCGCGTTGGCCAGTTCAGTGCCAGTGATTGGCCGGCTGAACCGCATGTAGCGGGGTTGCCCAGGCAGCTCCAACTGGTCCGGCCACCCCCTGGCCAGGCCGATGCGGTACGACAAGCGCACTTCCGCCACGTCCGAGTGTGGAACCAGCGCCCTGTCGGCCTCGACTTCGGCTCTGCCCAGCCGGAACAACTGCCGGGACAGGTTCAACAGCGCTGCACCTCTTAGATCCAGCCGCGCCGCATCGACGTTGAGCAACGCGTTGTGCTCGTAGACCCTGACTTCCAGCCCGCTGAAAGTCAGGATGCGGCCATCGACGCAGGTGCCGTGGGTATGGGACATGGCGAACAACGCCTGGCGCAGTTCGGTGTTATCGGCGGCTGCTTCCAGCACGTTGCGCACCCGCTGCGACAGGTCGGCGCGAGCCGCGCCGAATTCCGTGGTGTCCTGCAACCGTTCGAGCAAGTGAAAAAACGCCTGGTGATCCGGTTCAGCCTGCAGTTGTGTCCAGATCTCCCGCAGCCTGCCTTGTTCAGGAAGGGGCAGGTCGTCTATCCAGGGCACCGGTTGTTCAGGTAGGGCGGGTTGCGCTGGGAGCTCTTCGTCGGGTTGTTCAGGGAAGATTTCATCGGGCTCTGGTGATGACGGGAGCCCATCGTCCAACATTGTCTGGATGTCCCGCCGTGACAGGCCCAGCGCCGAGTTGTGCCCTGTGCGGTCCATATACTCGATAAGCGCCGTCAGGCTGTCGTGGGACAGGGGGTTGTCTGAGATATCGGTGCCCTGCATCAAGGTGTCGTGGCTGCCATCCAGTGCTTCGGTCGGGATTGAACGGATGTCATTGGAACTCAGGTCGAGTGCGCGCAGATTACCGGCTTCCAATGTACCGGCCGGCCAATCCGTGAGGCGGTTACCGTTCAGGTTCAACACCTCGAGGGGCGAGCCAGGCTCGAGACTGAAAAACTCCATCAGGTTGTCGCTCAAGTCCAGCCGTTGCAGATGTGGCCAGTCATCCAGGTCGACCGCCAACTCATCGTCGATTCGGTTGTATGACAGATCCAACTCCCGCAACTCAGGCATTTCTGCGAGTGCCCTGGGCAAGCCCTGCAACTCATTGCCGGTCAGGCGCAATGTGCGCAGGTTGGAAAAGCCTGCGAGGAAACCGTTGGAGCCTTGTTGGGCGAACAGGAGGCCGCTCAGGTCCAAATGTTGCACATGGGTAAAGTCCGCCATTACCGTCGGCAGGTTGTCCAGTTGCAAGCCGTTGAAACTCAGGGTCTGGCCTGCCGCGTCTGCCGCCAGGCCCTGGCGCCAGCACGTGACGATACGTTGCGCGGCCTGGTTGCGGCGGCTAGCCAAGGTCCCGTCGCTGGCAGGGGAGCCCCGCGTGTACAGCCAGCCATTGAGCTGGCGTGTCAGGGTGTGCAGGGCCTCATTCCAAACGTCGATCAGAGCGTGCAAGTGCGCGTCACTGGCGCCGCCTGCGCGCAGGCGTGCCAGCCATTGCTGCAATGCCTGTTCGTTCATCGCGGGTTGCAAGCGCTGCAGGCGTTGCGGCAGCGGCAGGTCGGGTCCGACTGCGGGCAGGTCGAGCAGGTGGCGGGCCAATGAGCCGCCGCTTTCGGCCTCGGGGAAAACGTTGGCGGACGGTTCTTCATAGGCAAAACGTTCCAGGGCTCCGGCGGGCAGGCCCCGGGCGGTTTCGACCCGCTGTCGGGCCGTGGCCAGCGCGCGTTCGGAGGCCTGACTCAACGGTGTTCCGGCCACGTTGGTATTGAGCAGCAACTCGTCCCTGGCCAGGATAGCCTCTGGCAACACCGTAATGCGGGTGTTGCGCAGGTTCAGCGAGGTCAGTTGCGCCAAGTCCTCGATACCGGTCGGCACCTGCTGCAGGTTCGTTTCTCGCAGGTTCAGGGTGCGGAGCCGGGGCAAGTGATCGACTTCTAGCCTTGTCAGGGGGTTGCCTTGCAGCGAGAGGTGTTCCAGCGCGGGGAAGTCCTGGAGCTCGGAGGGAGCGGCGGCCAGGTCGCAATAATTCAGTTCGAGAGTGCGTACCTGAGTGAACGCCTGTATGAAATGACTGATCTGCTCCATGGGTGCACGCAGGTTCATCAGGCGCAAAGCGGTGGTCTGGGGGAAGCTGTTGGCCGGCAGATCGGGCAAGCTCGAGGGTCTTAAACCGCGTAGGTCTACCTCCAGAAATGAGTTCGGCCGCACGCGCAGCGGGTCAGCCGCCGCGTAGAGGTTGAGCACCCCGCGACTCCATTGCACCCTCAGGTAACCGTCCATCCGCCGTTGGTTCACGTGTTCAACCTCGTGCGGAGAACGCAACCACTCGTTCAGTCGGCGGTCGATTTGACTGTACTGTTCGCTCAACGCCTCAATTGCTTCGAATCGGGCGCGATGACCTGCCCAGCGCTCGGTAAAACCGTTGATCAACACCTGCGAGTCCCCTGCCGGTGCCGTCAGGCGCGTCAGTTCTCCGACACAATAACTGCGCACCATTTCCTCAAGGTCGATCAGGTGATCCGCTCGGTTGCTCAGCCGGGTATAGAGCGCCCTGAAACCGTCGCGCGACAGTCCCGACCAGTTCAGCGAGAGGCCAGCCAGCAAGCGGTCGTGGCCTTCCAGCAGTTCGGCCGGAAAACTGTCGATGCTCGTGCCGCGCAGGTTCAGGCGCTCAAGCTGGGGCAGGTCCTGCACGCCAATCGGCCAGTCGGTCACCAGGAAGCCGGATATTTCCAACTGGCGTAGCCGCGTCAGGCGGCTGACATCCAGCCGGGGAAACACGCTGTTGCTGGCAATGCTCAGCTCCTCCAACTGGCTGAGCTCGCCCAGGGTGTTGGTGTTTTCGGCCGAGAGCGGTGAAAAGAGCCGCAACCTCGTCAGTCTTGACCAGTGTGTCAATGTCTCGAGTTGATTGATGCTCCGCGGGCCGGCGACGAAGATATGCAGGCGTTCCACGCTGGGGAACAAGCCAGGCAATTGCTCCAGCGGTTGGCCGTGGGTGACCAACACGCGCACATGGGAAAAATCCGCCGTCAACGGCGGCAATGGGGCGTCGCTGGTGAGTTCAAGTCGCGCGGCTGTCTGCACGTCATTGGCCAGTGGCGCACTTCGCCAACTGGTCCTGAGGTTTTCGGCGGTGGTACTGCGCAGCATGGCTTCCGGTGAAGTGGGCGGCGGCGTTGCCACCCACTGCGCCAATGTTGCCTCCAGGATTTCCCATTCACGCCCACGCGCCTGCAGCAGCCCGTAGATCTGTGCGTCGGTTTGCCCGGCGCGGCGTTGCTGGAGGATAAAGCCGTTGGCCTGCTCGTCGCTCAAGTCGGGGTACAGATCCTGCACACGCGTCACCAGGGACGGGTCCATGCCGGCACCACGACCGCTGGCGTAGTAGCCGGCCTGATTGACGCGAATACGTACCGGTGGCTTGAACCGCGTCGCCTCGCCACGGGCCTGGCCCAGCCACTGTGGTGCCAGGTGGCTGTGCTCGACCGCACTGCGAATGATGCTGTGCTGCAACTCGGCCTGCTGGCCCACATGGGGAACGCCCAACGCCTGGCGCGCTTCGTCGGGCAGGGCATGCAGCACCGACGCGTAGAAGTTGTCGCCATACCTGGGCAGGCTGTTGAGGGCTTCGCCATGCTCGTCGAACGCCTGGTAGACCGGACCTTTCTTGACCAGGAATTTGCGTTGCATCGCGTCCTGGTTGCCGATGGCGTCGATCAGTCGGCCACCCACGTGTTCATCGCGGATTTCCAGGCGCACCGCGTCCGACCAGCCAGTCAGTTTCTGCAATGCGTGCAGGGCCAGGCGCTTGCTGTCGGTGGTCGCTATGTGATCCGTGTACAGTCCGGCATAGGCGCGGGCCTGGCGCCCTTGTCGTGCATACCAGCGGCCTTCTTCGAGCAAGGCCAGCGGCACTTTGCCGGTGCTCTCCAGGCGCTCGAGGGCTTCGGCACTGGCGTGGGCAAGAATGTCTTGCGCTGCAGGCTTGCTCAACCCCGGACAGGCTTTTCGCAATTGCGTGATGCGCAGGTCAACGGGTTTGGGGCCTTCATAGAGACTGTCGAAAATCGCTGATCGACGGGTCTGCGCAAAGTCGGCGATCTGTTTTCTGAGCTCCACCGGCCTGGCCTCCCGCACCCGTGCCGCCTCACCGCCGAGCAGGCTGGTGATCTCGTCCTCGTCCAGGGCCGCCAGGATACGTGCCGGCAACTCGCTGCTCAGCACCTCGGCGCGGCTCATGCGGATGGGCGTCCTGGCACGGACACCGGTGTACAAGCGCTCGGCACCGTACTGCACGGACTTTCCCGTCAGACCCTGACCGTCAAAAACCTCCAGCACACGACCCGTCGGCCAGCGGGGCAACTCAGTGATCAGCGGCAGGATATACAGATAACGTTCATCCACTGCCGTGCCGGTCTGCACTTGGCTGATCACGTCTTCGACGCCCCTGTCGGCTTCAAACAGGCGCATGGCATCCGTCAACTCGGGCGGCGGCGGCTGGTTGTCCAGGTGGGCCTTGCGCAGGGTGTTATCGTTGACGCCGCTGACTTCGGCGATCTTCAACAGTTGCTCGTCGGAGTATTGCTCGGTCGCGTGGCCCAGCCGGCGCAGCAGGGTCAGCCGGTCCCAGGCCAGTGGACGTTCCAGGGTATGGCGCCAGGCCCCTTGCCCGTTGTGCCGTAGCAGAGGCTGATACGCATCGGGATCGCTGGGGTGCTGGAGGCGCCATTCGCCAGGTGTTGTACCTTGGCTGATTTCGTAGTGTTTACCGTCCTGGCGGATATAGGTTTTGCCGTTGACCGCATAGCGTCCCTGGGAATCGGGGCTGGCATCGGGTGGCAGCTTGACCGGCGTTTCATAGGGTTTCAGGTCGGCTTTCCACAAGCGGGTTTTTCCATTGGGCAGGGTAACGGGTTGCAACCCCTCGACCACCGGTTCGGCCGGTACCGCCGTCAGTTTGGCCAGGCCTTTGCCTGCGCCCACCATGGCGGCCAGCAGCACCACGTTCTGTACCACATCCAACCAGTGGGCCTTGGCTGCCTTGCGATCGCCTTCCTCCCACTCCACCACGCCTTCGAAGGCTTCATACAGCAGTTGGCTGGCCATCACCCCCATCATGACCTCGCCCAGCCCGGGTACGAACATCGACACGCCGGTCAACAGCAGCATGCCGATATTGAGCAGCTGGGCCAGTTTGCGTGAGCGTACGCTTGCATCCACGTCTGCGGTGGGCACGGCGTGGGCGCGGGCGTCGGCATACAGCTTGGCGCGGTGTTGCTCGTAGAGGTAGTTCCACAGGTCGAAGTCGTCCGGCCAGAAAAGGCCGGTGTGCACCGGCGGCGTGACGATCGGGTTCAGGAAGGGGTCTTGGTTGGGCACCTGCCTGGGCGCGGGGGGTGGAGGTAGAGTGTTGACTTTATTGAAGATGTAAAAGGGGTCGGTTGCTTGGCGTAGCTGATCCAGCAGAGGCGCAAAGGGGGCCAGCTCCTGGACGAAGGTGGTCTCTGGGGCGTTCTCGGTGAACTGGCTGAAATAGTCCGCGCGGTCGGCGTAGTTGACGAACTGGCTGAAGAACCGCTGATAAGCGGTGGGGCCTTCGCGCTCGGCGGGCGGGGTGTC